>JAXLUO010000020.1:0-65566 GCA_046329495.1 Chitinophagales bacterium
GATATAAATATCTTCTCTGCCAAATCCACAGAATTGCTGCTTACTCAATGCTGCTAACCGGCACCTCGCTTTCGCCGCTGCCAAAACTTTTATTGGCTTCGCTACCCATGTTCAAATCCAGCACACCACCGCTTACAATATCCTTGTAGTTGAGATAGCATTTTGAATAGTTAGTGTCATTCAATTTACCCGATTGAATGTAAACGTTGTTATGGGCGTTGTTATTAGCGTTAATGGTAAACGTTTTGCCGTTTTCCAGATGTATTACCGCTTTGTCTACCATTGGCGAACCCAAAGCATATTGGTCGCTGCCGGGGCAAACCGGGTAAAAGCCTAAAGCGCTGAACACATACCATGCACTCATTTGTCCGCAGTCTTCATTACCCGCCAATCCTTCCGGTTGGTCGCGGTACATTTCATTCATTACACGGCGCACCATGCTTTGTGTTTTCCAGGGTTGTCCGGCATAGTCGTATTCATATACTATCTGGTGGCTCGGTTCATTACCATGTACATACTGGCCAATCATCCCGGTAATATCGGGTTGTTTGTGGCCGGTAAGTTTGCTGCTGGTAGTGAACAAAGTATCTAAAAATGCGGCCAACTTTTCCTTGCCACCGAGTAGTTTCATTTGCCCGCTTAAATCGTGTGGTACATAAAAGCTGTATTGCCAGGCGTTGCCTTCGGTATAGTGGTTGTTTACCTCATAAGGATCGAACGGCGTTAGGAAGGTGCCACTGCGCGGACGCATAAAGCCAGTTTCAGCATCAAACAAATGTTTATACGCCTGCGAACGTTGCAGGTAGTAGCGGTAGTCCTCGTCACGACCCATTTTCTTCGCCATCATGGCGATGCACCAATCATCGAAACCATACTCCAGCGTGCGCGATACATCTTCCGAGTTATCGAAATACTTAATGTAGCCATTATCCTTATAGCTCTTTAAAGCATTCTTGTCCTCCATGCTGCTGAACTTCATAGCCTCCAGCGCTTTATCGGCATTAAAAGCTGTTATGCCTTTCAAGTATGCATCAGCAATTACAGGTATAGAATGGTAACCGATCATACACCAGGTTTCGCAACTGCCCAGTTCCCATACCGGTAAGCGGCCACCCTGCTCGTATTGGGTAACAAAGGTGTTTACAAAATCACCGGTTCGCTTCCGATCAATAAGGGTTAATAACGGATGCAGCGCCCGGTAGGTATCCCATAAGGAGAATACGGTGTAATAATTAAAGTCTTTTGATTCATGTATTTTAAAATCGCGGCCACGGTATTTGCCATCCACATCCTGATACAGGTTAGGGCATATCATGGTATGGTAAAGGGCCGAATAGAAGGTACGCATAACCGATGCATCCTTACTTTCCACTTCAATTTTGCTCAACTCTTTGTTCCATGCATCTTTAGCTGCTTGCTCGGTTTTCTCGAAATCAAAACCCGGTTGCTCAGCTTCCAGATTTTTGCGCGCTCCCTCAATACTTACCGCTGAGATGCCTACTTTAGCATAGATCACCTCGCCTTCTGCCGTTTCAAAACTTACAAAGGCTTTAAGAAAACTACCGGTATCGTGTCTGGCATTTTGACGAACAGCGTCAGCCTTTGCTATACCAAATCGTTTAAAGGGTTTCGAAAACTGGATTACAAAATAAATGTATTGATTATCGGCCCAGGCCTTGCTTAAGCGCATACCGCTTATTTCGTTATCGCCGGTAATGTTTATTTCGCCCTGTTTGGCAAAGTCGCGGTGCGTTAAATCGAGTATAATGTTTGCCGACTGCGATTTAGGGAAGGTGTATTTGTGTAAACCGGTGCGGGCCGTAGCAGTTAATTCAGCTTTAATATTAAAGCGGTCCAGCAACACCGAGTAATAACCCACCGATGCACGTTCGTTCTTCTTTGAAAAAACCGAGGCATAACCTTTACGGTTTACACGGGGCTTGCCGGTGGTTGGCATCAGTAATACATCGCCATAATCGGAGCAGCCTGTGCCGCTAAGGTGGGTATGCGTAAAACCATAAATGCGCTTATCGGAATAATGATAACCGCTACAGCCATCCCAACCTTTCAAGCGGGTATCGGGGCTTAGCTGCACCATACCGAACGGTAAGGTAGGGCCGGGAAAGGTGTGGCCGTGTCCGCCCGTTCCTACAAAGGGATCCACATAGGAAGAATAATCTTTTTGAGCATAGAGAAACTGGCAGCCAAGCAGCGCCAACAGGGGGAGGAGGTGTTTCATAAACTAAATGTAACAAAGCCATCCATACAAGAAAAGGCGGGAACAAAGGCCGTGGCATATTGTTTTAACATCGGTATCTTTAAGGATTAAAACTTGATATATGCTGCGCTACCTGCTTATTTACGCCGTAACTCTGGTGCTGTTTTTTGCGCTGGACCTTACCTGGCTTGGTCTGATTGCCAAAAACCTATACCGCGAGAAATTGGGTTTTATATTGAGTGATAAGGTGAATTGGGGTGCAGCAATTGTATTTTACTTGCTGTTTATTGCCGGCATGCAATACTTCGCCATAGTACCCGCAGTAGAACTCCACCAATGGCATACGGCATTTTTAAACGGTGCCATACTCGGCGGCTTGTGTTATGCCACCTACGACCTTACCAATATGGCTACCATTGCTAAATGGCCGCTTAGTATAGTAGTGATAGATATTATCTGGGGCATGGCTTTAACAGCAGCATGCTCAACCGGTACTTACTTTATTGCTGAAAAATTCCTGAAAGCTTAGTGCGCCTTATCCTTTGTATCGGCGGTAGGGCTCTTCTCCCCTTGCGTAACCGGGCTCGTGGATGCCTGATCTTTTGCTTCGCCCGCAGTTAAAGTTTCAGGCGCAGGGGCAACATTCTCTTCCGGATGAGGGGCAACAGCGCTGTCTACTCCCCCGCTTTGCTCGCTAACATCAGGTACGGGGTTATGATTGTGTGCTCCGTTATTACTGCACGAAGCGATGAATAACATTACAACAAAGGTGCCTATACTAAGGTATTTACGCATGCTACCGGGTTTATCGAACAAAGATAAACTGTCGGGTTACAACTTGTAAAATGATGTGCCTCATTGCTTATTTTAGCAGCACCTATTATGATCAAGTTTACCGCACCTGTTTTAAAATTTGGTGAGCAAGGCGAAAAAACCGGCTGGACGTATTTTGTAATACCCGCCGAATTAGCGCAGCAATTAATACCCGGAAACAAAAAATCGTTTCGGGTAAAGGGAAAGCTGGACACCTATGCTATTAAGCAGGTGGCACTAATGCCCATGGGCGATGGCGATTTTATTATGCCTTTGAACGCTGCCATGCGTAAAGGAACCGGCAAGCGAAAGGGGGCCACCATACATGTGCAATTGCAAGTAGACGAATCGGCCATAGAAATTTCGCCTGATTTACTGGCTTGTTTAGAAGATGAGCCTAAGGCAAAGGCATTCTTCCAAAGCCTGGGTAAAGCGGAACAGAATTACTATAGCCGCTGGATTGAAAGCGCTAAAACCGAACCTACCAAAGCCAAACGCATTGCCATGTCGGTTAACGGTTTTTTAAAGGGTATGGGATATGCACAGATGATACGGGCTGCAAAGCAGGATAAACAGCAACAGTAAATGCCTATTTTACAACCGGGAAACGAATCACCTTCTGGTTATCGCCCACCTGAGCTTTCAGCAGATACAGGCCATTGGCCAAATCAGCCACCGGATAATTAATAACCATGTTGCCGGTAGTAATGCCGTTATAAATAGTATTTACCAGCGCACCGTTTACCGAATAGATTTCCAGTATTACCTGCTGCTTATCGCGGTCATCCAGTTTAATGGTTAAATAATTGCTTGCTGGGTTAGCATTTACCTGCAACAATTGCTGCCATTGTGTTTCGCTGATAGCATTGGGCAGTACCGAAGGCGATAAAATCCAGTTGGTAATGGCAGTATCATCCGGCAAGGTGGCACTTTCAAAGTGGCGCACCCAATGGCCTGCCTCATCAATCAAAAACTTGTTGAAGTTCCAACTTACGTGGGCATTCTGCACGCCGTTTAAATCGGCGCGTTGCAGCCACTTATATACCGGCGACGTATCTTGCGATACACAAGCCACCTTCGACATCATTTGGAATGTAACATTGTAATTATTGGTGCAAAAATCATTGATCGTGCTATCGTTGTGAGGGTCCTGATTGCCGAAGTCGTTGCAGGGGAAACCGAGAATTTCGAAGTTATACTGATGATACTGCAGATACAGCGCTTCCAGATCGCTGAATTGGGGTGTAAACGCACAGTAACTTGCAGTGTTTACCACCATTACCTTTTTGCCCTGGTATTGTGCAAGGCTGATGGTATCACCCGCAATAGTAACCGCACTATAATCGTGAAAGGTTTGTTGTGCAGGTATGAATGCAATCCCCAGCAACAAAAAAACAGAGGTAAAGAATAGTTTCATCGCAGTCCTTTTTAGTTAAAACAAACAGAAATTAAAAAAGTTTTAATACTTGCTATCGCACGCCCTTTTCAGGGTATTTGCCTTTAATAGGGCGATAAAAGGCTTTTATCTCTTCCATGTCCTTTTCAATATCGCCGGTAGGGTAAAAGGTTGGACCTATGCCTGCAATTTTGTGCTCAAAATCCAAATAGCCGCATACAATTGGCACCCGTGCATTTAAAGCTATGTAATAAAAACCCGTACGCCATTTGGCTACGTACTCCCGGGTGCCTTCAGGAGCCAGCGCAAGTATAAAGGCATCGCTCTCGTTAAACTTCTGTACCGCCACGTCCACCACATTACGTTTATTGCTACGGTCAATAGGTATGCCTCCCAATGCACGAAACAGCCAACCGAAGGGTGGACGAAACACCTCTGCTTTGGCAAAGTATTTAAAATCAACATCAAACAGGTAACGGGCGCACATGCCGTATATAAAATCGCGGCCGGCGGTATGCGGGGCTGCTATCACCACAAACTTTTTCAAAGGAGGAACTGTGCCGGCGGTTTTCCATCCGGTGAGCCAAAAAATAAAGCGAGCCAGCAGTTTCATACTAAGGGGAAGATACAAATTCCTGAATACCCTTTCTATTTCACACCTTGCTGCTCCAGCAGGTTATCAGTTGCCTCATCCAGCATTTTGTATACATTCTCAAACCCCTGGTCTTCCTTACCAAAATAAGGATCAGGCACATCAATCGGCGTTTCTTCGTACACCAAACTCATCATCAGCTTAACCTTGTTGCGCTCTTCATCGGTCCGCGTCATCTGCATTACATCGCTCAGATTGGCCTTATCCATCACGTATATCAAATCAAAACGGTCGAAGTCCGCACGAACTAAGGGACGTGAATGCTGATAGGAAATATCAATTCCATGGCGTTTCATACAGGCCATGGCGCGATGGTCAGGCAATTCGCCTTTATGCCAGTCGCTGGTGCCGGCCGAATCTACTTCCCAGTTTAATTTTGCCTTTTCTACTTTATGCTGCAACAAACCATGCGCCATGGGCGAGCGGCAGATATTGCCTAAACAAACGAATAATACCTTCATACTTAATTCAAACTTCCTGAAAATAAATCGGGGGCTAAATACTTCACTACATCCTCGCTCATGGGGTCTATTTGCGGCGAGAAGATTTTCATCAATTCTCCTTTCTCATCAATCAGATATTTCTGAAAATTCCATTTTACCTCACTGTCCTTATAGCCATTCAATTCTTTACTGGTAAGGAACCGGTAAAGCGGATGCGCCTCCGCGCCCAATACACGTACCTTAGCAGTAAGCGGAAACGTAACACCAAAGTTCACTTCGCAAAACTCTTCAATCTGCTTTTCGCTACCCGGCTCCTGCCCGCCAAAATCATCGCAGGGTAAGCCGATAATTACCAAACGGTCTTTAAAGTTCTCATATAGTTCCTGCAGTTGTTTATACTGAGGTGTAAAGCCACATTCGGATGCGGTGTTTACCAGCAATATTTTTTTGCCTTTAAATGTGCTTAAGTCCAGTTCCTCACCTCTAATGGTGGTAAGTTTGTAATCGTAAACCGTTTTACTCATACTACGAATATAGCGCCGTTTCGGCATTTAAGGCTTAACTGTATATTTACCCTATGCCGAGCATCGCGCATCTTGTAAATCCATTTCTGGTTCCTGCGGGCCGCAACCTTGCCTTTATGCAGCAGGTAACGTTTAAGAGCATACTGGCAGCGCGGGATTTTGCCGGCGCACAGGCGCAAGTTGATTTGCTGGCTGTTGGTTATACGGAAGACGCCTCTGCCATGCCCGAAGGCTTTAGGGTTTGCGAACCCTTGCAGCATTCGGTGCTGGATAAAGGCACATTTATTAAGCAACGAAAGTTGCCTTTAATTGCCGAATTAATTGAACGTCTGGCAGCTAACTCCACCGCCGAGTATTTAATTTATACCAATGCAGATATAGCCCTTATGCCGCAATTTTACTTAGTAGTAAACAGTTTGCTGCAACAGGGCCACGACGCCTTATTGATTAACCGGCGCGGAATTTCTACTAATTACAGCAGTGTAGATCAACTGCCACTGATGTACAGCGACTACGGCAAACCACATCCCGGCTTTGATTGTTTTGTTTTTAAACGCGAACTGGTTTCGAAACTGAAACTCGGTAACATCTGTATCGGCATTCCGTTTCTGGAAGTTAGCCTGGTGCACAACCTGATTGCCTGTGCCGGCAATTTAAAACTGATAGATGACCTGCATCTCACTTTCCATTTAGGCACCGAAGTAATGCCACCGGTAGATGAAGAATACTACCGCCACAACCGCAGCGAATACGAGAACAACATTTATCCTTTTATCAAAGATCAACTGGATATCCGTAAGTTCCCTTACGCCGAACTTCCTTTCTATAAACGTATGATGAAATGGACCCTGAATCCTGTATTCCGTACACACCAGGTAACAGAAATGGAAGGCAAAGGGCTGCTGCGCCGCATAAAATATAAACTGGACGGACTGCGCTTTTCGCTGCTCGAAAAAATCAAATAAAACGTTTACAGGAAGTTCTTCAACTCGGGCAAGGAGAACACTTCGTAAGTAACCTCCTCAGGCTTGCGCTTACGGCGCGGGTTAAAGAACACCTGGTCCATACCTGCTGATTTCGCACCTATAATGTCGGTATTGAAATTATCGCCAATCATAATGCATTTATCTATCTGCGTACAGGCACGCTCTACCGCTAAATTGAAAATCTTTTTATCCGGTTTCTGTGTTCCAACTTCCTCCGAAATAATGATATGCTCAAAAAACGGTTTTAACCCCGAATGCTCAATCTTTATCCATTGCACCTCGGCAAAGCCGTTGGTAATAAGGTGCATTTTATATTTGGTTTGCAGGTATTGTAAAACCTCCACCGCTTGTGGAAACAAAGCTGTCATTTTCGGGCTTAGCTCCACATAACTATCCGCCATGCGCAATGCCAGGGCCATATCATCAATTCCCAGTTCGCGCAGGGTATCGTAAAAACGATGAACGCGCACTTGCTCCTTATTAACCAAACCATTGTGGTAACGTGCCCAGTAGCGGTCGTTAATGGGCATATAACGATGATGGAAGGACTCGAAAGTTGCGATGCCGCGGTTCAGCAATTGCTCCGCTTCAAAAATTTGAAGCAAGGCCTTCGCCGAGTTTGTTTCAAAATCCCAAAGGGTATGATCAAGATCAAAAAAGATGTGTTCGTACTTACTCATCGTAGGGGGGCGAATATGGCAGGAATATTCAACAAACCTGTATTTCGCTTATGCTTATTCTGCTATTTAATCTCCTGACACAATTCAATCAAAATGCCATTAGCACTATTAGGGTGAAAGAAAAACACCAGTTTATTATCGGCACCCTTTTTTGGTTTTTCGGAAATGGGTTGAAACCCTACTGACTTTAAGCGCTCCACTTCCTTCTCTATATCTTCAACGGCAAAAGCGATGTGATGGATACCTTCCCCCTTCTTTTCGATGTATTTAGCAATAGCGCTATCCGGGCCGGTGGCATGCAGCAGTTCGAGTTTCGATTCGCCTATGTTAAAAAATGACGTGTCGACGTGCTCGCTCTCCACGGTTTCAACCTTATAATGCGGTTTACCCAACAATTTGGCAAACAATTCATTAGAAGCCGACAAGTCGCGCACGGCGATGCCTATATGTTCTATCTTATCCAGCATAACTGTCAAAATTTCCTATTGCTAACAAAGGAACGATTATTGGTATAAATTTGCAGAACTAAAAGTAAGCGATATGTTATTTGTGTCGGATTCAGCCAAGGACAAAATTGAATTACTGAAAAAAGAACAAAATTACGGGGATGATTACTTCATCCGCGTAAGTGTATTAGGCGGCGGTTGCTCGGGACTTTCGTATAAAATGGACTTCGATAATAAATTAACTCCCGAAGATCAGGAGTTCACCGATAAAGGCGTAAAACTGGTTACCGATCTGCGTTCATTTTTATACGTATGCAATACCACCCTCGATTTTTCGGATGGCTTGAATGGTAAAGGATTTCAGTTCCTGAACCCGAACGCCTCGCGCACCTGTGCTTGCGGCGAGAGCTTTGCTGTTTAATTTCTTCTTCTTTAAAATAAAAAAGGCGGTGATTACTCACCGCCCCACCAATCTGCACCACGAATACGCGGGTGCAGCTTGCTGTTATTATTGTTTTACCACCAATACGTTAAAGATGGTGCCGTTAGGAAAATAGGTGCCGGCAGTTGCAGTACCGACTACCCAGGCGCCACCGCTCCAGTATACTGTGTAAGCCGGTGTACCATAACTTGAAGTTTGTGCGGTAACAATTACCACATCGGTAGAAGCCGCACCACTGTAGGTTAGGGTATAGTTGCCGGTAGTGGCATTGGCAATGGCAGCCGTTTTAAAGGCTGTTTTGTTTGCGCCACTTGCTTTAATAAAACCGTTATTTATTTCAAGGGCATTGCCGGCAGCAGCCGTAGTGGTTGCATAAACACCTACAGTGCCTGTGCCATAAACACCATTACCACCCGAAGCACTGCCGTATACACCGGCACCACTGGAAGAGGTACCGTAAACACCCCAACCGCCTCCGTCCTGGTTACCCCATACACCAATACCGTTACCGCCTGTTCCTGCGTTATTTCCTTTAATAGCAGCATTAAATGCGCCGGGAGCTGTATTGATTTGTTCAACGAACAACACCTGCGCTGAAGAGTTAGAATTGCTTTCGCTTACATGCAAGCGCGATGAAGGTGTAACCGTGCCTATACCAACTTTACCACCGTCAATAGTCATCCATGTATTGGCACTGCTAACCACTGCGCCTGTACCAATTTTGAATTTATTACCGTCAAAGTAATCGGTACCTAAAAAGTTACGGAAGGTATTATTGGTGCCAAAGAATAAAGCCGATACACCTGCGCCCTTGTTCATCACATCAATACCACCAAAGTTGTTGGTGCTGGTGTAGTTCACATCAATCAGGTTATCGGGCACAGTGTCATTCAACGCTATTTTACCATCAGCAGTAATGGTCATGCGTGGTTTTGCTGCGGTTACAATGTGTACGCTACCGGTTGTATTAACTAAGCCGGTACCAAAGTCAACGTCTTCATTATGGTTGCCTGAGTACGAACCCATATAACCACGGTAAGCACCGCCTTCCCAAATACCGATCCAGGTGTTTGAAGGTGCATTAAAGTTGGCCACGTTTTCAGCAGAACCTGTAACGGCAAGTTTCTCAAACGATGCATTAATACCTGTGGTGTTACCGATAGATAAACGCGTGCCGTTATCGTAAATTAAGGAGTTGCCAACTGTAGTTCCGTTAGGGGTAAACTTGGCTACATAATTCAGCGTGCCGCTAACCGTGCCAGCGCCGGCAGGGCCCGTTGCTCCTGTAGCCCCAGTAGGGCCTGTTGCTCCTGCACCTGTTGCCCCGGTGACACCGGTTGCACCGGTAGCTCCTTTAGCGCCGGTAGGACCCGTTGCTCCGGTGGCACCACCACCTGAACCGGCAGGACCGGTTGGGCCTGTTACACCTTGCGGCCCCTGGGCACCGTTAGCACCTGCTGTACCGGCTGGACCCTGAGGCCCTGTTGGACCGGTTGGCCCTGCAGGACCTGAGGTAGTAGCCTGGTTAGCATACAGGGCATAAGGCACACTTAATAGCTGCGCGGCGCCCATATCGGCATAGCTGCTGCCGCCTGCAGCGTCAAATTCTACCTGCAGGTATTTAGCACCACTTGACCAGTTGATGGACGCAAACGTGCCGGATGTAGCCGTACCTTGACCTACTTCGGCTGAGAATAAACCAAATTGGTTAGTGGTTTTGCTTTGTGTTTCCTGGTAAACGGTAGTGCCTGTTGCTGAACCGTCATGAATGGTAAAGCGCAAACCTACGTTTTGGTTTTGAATTACCTGACCGCCCGCATTACGCGCTACTGCCTGGTAATTGAATGATTGCGGGGCTTGTGCCCGGGTGCCAAGTGTAAGCATTAGCAGCAACACTGTGGCAAATAAATGAATGCTTGACTTCATGGTAGATTGGTTTTAGTATTAATTTTATTAATGTATTACCTGGAATTTACGTGTGATAAGTTGAGGGAAAGCAGCGCCGGTTGTTTTGTAGCTTACACTAAGCAGATAATTGCCGGCAGTAAGCAAACGGCAGTCTAGTACATGCGCCTCCTTACCTGCCGTATAAGCACCGGTATAAGCCACGCTTAACTGTTGACCCAGCAGATCAAATAACTTCACTTCCACATCGCCTGCTGAGGCAAATTCAAAAGCAATCCAAACCTGAGCAGAAGCAGGGTTGGGATAGAGCGCCACTGCTCCGTCTAACCCTTTGGCAGGGTCAATAAATCCGATAGCCACCGCCGAATCGGATTGCTGAAAACCCTGGGTTAATATGTTTGAACCGCCGGAAAAGGTTTTCACCATGGTCATCTCTCCTGTGGTTTAGGACAGGGTTCCATTAGCCGAGCTGGCAAATCCTCCGCTGCTGGCCACAACGGTAGGTGAAAGGCTTTGTGCGGTTGCCATGCCTGCTGTTAGTAACAGCCAAACAACCATTGATGCAAATTTCATATTCATGTGCGATTGGTTTTGTATTGCGAAGTAACCAAGCCTACAAGCCGGGTTAAAACCATTTTTTTTTGTTTTTTAGCAATGCAGATGCACGATTATTGCACCAACCCTGTGTAATTCAACTACTTATAACTATACCTATTTAGCTGCACATGGCCCGTCAAAACGATTTATTTGAGCTTGTTAAGTCATTAAGCAAGGCAGAGAAAGCCTTTTTCAGAAAAAATTTACCGGAGCAGGATAGAGGTCCAAGTAGCTATTTAAAGTTGTTTGACGCGCTGGATGCGATGAAGGAATACGACGAAACAGCCTTGCTGAAAAAGCTAAAAATTACACGACAGGGCACTGCATTTTCGGTTAGTAAAAATTATCTCTATAAGGCAGTTTTAAAGTCGCTTGTACAGTTTAATGCCGAAAAATCGTCGCATGCAGTTATTCAACATCACCTGTTACAAGGGGAGGTATTAAACCAAAAAGGTTTGTACGAACAAGCCAGAAAAAGTTATGAAAAAGCCCTGCAAGCTGCAACAGAGGCAGACTACCCTTCTCTTGCATACGAATGCCAAACACAATTGCGGGTTTATTCTCTTACCTACCCATTACAGCAGAAACAACCGAAGAACTACAAAAGCTAAATGCAGCTATGGAAGACATGCTGCAAAATTTACAAAGCGAAAACAGTTTAACGGCCATATCTAAAATGCAGTTTGTATTGTTAAAGCAGCTAAGTTTCGAGGGCGTACGCAGTGAGCACCACAAACTATTGCTTGAGCAACTATTGGAGCATCCGCATTTTACCGAGGAGAACTGTAAAACCTTTACTGCCCGCTGCTTGTATTACACGGTGTTAGGCCACCATTACTATGCACTTGGCGACATGAAAAGTAGCTTTGAGTGGCGTAAGAAGGCCGTTGATTATATGGAAGGAGAAGGTGAAAGATTAAGGACGCACCGTATGCGCTATTACAGCACGCTTAATACTTTTTTGAACATCTGCCTGCGTATGCACCGGTTCGATATCTATCAAAAATACATTGCAGCATTGCGCGATTACCACCAACTGGAACCGGGGATGGCCTCGCGTGTGTTTTTAATGTATGCCAATCTTGAAATGAACTACTGCTTTGGAATGGCCGATTTGTCGTATGGCAAAAAAATGCTTCCTGGTATCGTTAGCGGATTACAAACCTACAGGCCTTTACTAAGCGTAAATTTTTTAATGCCCATTCATTTTAATACCGGCAGCTTGTTATACATGCTGCAACGGTATGACGAAGCCCTTGACTACTTTAAATTTTGCAGCGAACAGAAAGTGGACGAAAATATGGCTGCAGTAAGCAGAGTAGTACTGCTAATACTGCATTACGAATTGAAGAACTACGATTTAATCAGTTATCTGATCCGCAATACAGAAAGATATTTTAAAAAGCAGGGCCGCCTATTTGAATTTGAAAAGGCCTTTTTAACCCGCATGAAAGCTATCCTTGCGCTCGCACACAAAAACGAAAAACAAAAGGAGTTCAGTATGTTGTACAGCGATTTGGAGCGATTAAAAACTAACCGCCACGAAATGAACGCCATCGGTATTTTTGATTTTACCGGTTGGCTAAAAAAACATTCGGGAGAAAAGATATCTGCTTAATGCAGATGCTTTTTGCCTGAAACAAGGCCGGTCACCAGGACCATCAGCACTAAAACTATCACGGCCATTGCAATCATATAATACCACCTGTTTGCTATTAATACGGCCAAATGGTAATTATTGATACGTTTATTTAACAAAGGATAATTTGTAGTGCGTTCCTGCAACCAGGTAAAGCCTGCCATGGCTGCATGTAAATTACCTGCCTTTTGCTCGCTCAGCGATTTCAGGAATTTCGCATCATACATAAGCGAGTCCATATCCAGGCACAGGTCAAAGTCCTGAATGGCTTCGGAGTACCGGTGCGTTTTATAGAGGCAGATAGCGCGATCGAAGTAGGCTTCCTTTTTATCGGGGCAATCCTGTATCAGGGCATTAAAACTAATAAGGGCCGAATCGTATTGTTCATTGGCAAACTGCCGGTTGCCTTCTATAAACAGGGGATGAAGTTCCGCTTCCGCAAAAAACGGAAAACAGATTATCAGCACTAAACACCACAGTTTACGCATTCAACTGTTTAAACCAGAAAATTCCGTACCCGCAGGCAGGGTTTATTAGGCATATAAGGGGAACTGTTCCATATATGCGTTCACCTCAGCCTTCACTTTTGTTACTACTGCTTCATTCTCCACATCGGCAATTATGCGGTCAATCCAAATGGCAATCTGCTCCATATCCTTCTCCTTCATCCCACGCGATGTAGCAGCAGGCGTGCCTAAACGGATACCGGAGGTAACAAACGGCGATTTATCGTCGAACGGCACCATGTTCTTATTGCAGGTTATATCCGCTTTCACCAATGCGTTTTCGGCTTGTTTGCCGCTTACGTTTTTGTTACGCAGGTCAATTAGCATCAGGTGGTTATCGGTTCCACCTGAAATTATTTCGTAGCCACGGCTAACCATAGCGGCAGCCAACGCCTGCGCATTATTCTTAACCTGTTGCTGGTATTGCTTAAATTCAGGTGTTAAGCCCTCGCCAAAAGCTACTGCCTTGGCAGCAATTACATGCTCTAACGGGCCACCTTGCGTGCCCGGAAACACCGCACCATCCAGCACAGCGCTCATCATTTTCAACTCGCCTTTCGGTGTTTTTTCACCAAAGGGATTTTCAAAATCCTGGCCAATCATAATAATTCGCCACGTGGTCCACGCAGGGTTTTATGGGTGGTTGATGTTACAATATGACAATGTGGAAGTGGGTTATCCAGCAAGCCTACGGCAATTAAGCCTGCCGGGTGAGCAATATCGGCCATCAGCAGCGCACCTACCTCATCGGCAATGGCGCGGAAAGTTTTATAATCCCATTCGCGCGAGTAAGCGCTGGCACCGCAAATTATCAGCTTTGGTCTTTCTTTCAGTGCCGTTTCGCGCACTATGTTCATGTCTACTCTTCCTGTTTCCTTCTCTACACCATAAAAGCTTGGCACGTACAATTTACCCGAGAAGTTAACCGGAGAACCATGCGTTAAGTGGCCACCATGCGAAAGATTAAACCCTAAAATTTTATCGCCGGGTTTTAAGCATGCAAGCATTACAGCCGCATTCGCCTGTGCACCGCTGTGTGGCTGCACATTGGCCCAGGCAGCACCAAACAGTTTCTTTAAGCGCTCAATAGCCAGATTTTCTATTTCATCTACAAACTGGCAACCACCATAATAACGTTTGCCGGGTAGGCCTTCGGCGTATTTGTTGGTTAAACAGCTACCCATCGCCTGCATTACTTCGGCTGAGGTAAAGTTTTCGGAAGCAATTAACTCAACACCTTCGCGCTGGCGGTGCAACTCTTTATCAATTAAGCCAAATACGGCAGTATCCTTCATGTACGTATGTTTCGGGCAAAAATAAGCGCACGGAAGGTAGTGCTGCGTTTTAGCAGATGCTACTTATTAACAGGCCGTATTACAATAACCTATGAAGATGACGGGATCAATGCGACTGTTCTGTGGAAGGAACCGGAGATTCTTTATGTGGCGCATGCGGATGCCAGCCTAATAAGGCAAAAAGGATAAAGAAGCCTGCCACGTATGCAACAATTACATGCCAGCCACCTTTAACCCAGGCGGTAACACTTTTAGCCTCCTCAAACATATTGCTAACTGCCACACCTGCCGAGGAGCCAAACCACATCATACTGCCACCAAAACCCACGGTATAGGCTAACACACCCCAATCGTACCCGCCTTGCGATAAGGCCAGTTTAGTTAATGGGATATTATCAAACACGGCTGATACAAAACCTAAAACAAGCGCTGTTATCCAGCTTGCTGCGGGCAATTGTTCAACGGGCATCATACTGGCGCTTAATACAAGCGAAAGCAGGAAGATGCTGCCGGGTAATGCATGTTTGGCTTCGCTCCATTCGGTGCGGATGATGAAAGAACCAATTAAGATAGCCACCCAAACACCAAGTGCCGGAAATTCGAATAATATATTGGCGCTTATAGCACCCGCTAAAATCAAACCTGTTACAGCCAGGCGCTTCCAGCTTATGTGCACGTTAGGGATATCATCCTTTATGATAGGATTGAAACGGTGCTGCTGAATGGAAGCCACAATGCCAAACAGAAATAAAGCCGGAATGGCCGCCATATAAGCATGCAGCACATCGGTGGCATTTACGCCATCAATCCACATCATCGTAGTGGTAGTATCGCCCAGTACGCTTCCGCTGCCACCGGCATTGCTGGCCGCTACAATGGCAGCCAAAAAGCCTATGTGCACTTTTTTACGAAACACCACATGCGCTACACCGCCGCCGATCATGGCCGCAGCAATGTTGTCGAGAAAACTACTGAGCACGAATACCAGCAACAATAACATAAAGCCGCCTTTCCAGTCATCGGGCAGGTAATGCGGAAGTTTGGCAGGAATGCCCGAGTGTTCGAAATGTTTTGCGAGGATAGCGAAGCCGATAAGCAACCCAAAAAGATTCACTAAATCCTTCCATTCGTGTATCAGGTGATGCGGAATACTAAAGGTGGTGAAAACCAATTTGTATACTACCACCAGCGCCAGGCCGGTGGCTGCAACCTGCAAAGTTTTGTGATGAAACACCGCCACGCCAACCAGGGTTAGCGCAAACAGGAAGAACTCAAAATCAATTCCGAATAACTGAATGGGTACAAATAGATTCACAGCAACAAAAATAGACTTTCAAAATTAGGTTTCGGCAGTTTCGTGCTTTTGCAGTAAACCGGCCGTCATTAAAACGCTGGTAGCAATAACTATAAACAGCAACACCGGTTGACCGGAAGATGCAATGCGGTCGGCCTCGGGAATGCTGTAGAACAATAGGATGCTGATCAATCCTCTCGGCATAATAAAAACCGCAGGAAAAAGTTCCCTTTTCGAAAAGAAACGCAGATAAAGAAAACGTACAGCCAATAGTAATGCGAAGAAAAAAATACCGGTTAGTAAAGGTTGAAATTCAAGCAAGGCCCCCGGCTGCATTGTAAAACCAAACAATACAAAAAAGAAGGTACGCATCAAAAAAGCGCTTTCAGCCGTCAAATTAAAGAACTGGTGCAGGTCTGCCTCCAGATTATCATACAAGAAGTGCTTTCTGAAAAATGAGTTTTTAACCAGGGAGGCATTACTAACCAGCAAGCCAAAAACCAACACAATAATTAAGGTGCTTAAATGATAAATTTTACCCATAGCATACACCAACACCAAAATGGCAATAAGCAGAAAGAACTTTACGTGGTGTGTAATACTACCCATGGCATACAACAATACAAGGCTAAATACCACAGCCAATAACAAAACAGCGCCAACATCTATCCCCAGATGTAAAAACGAGGTGCCCGTAAATTCAGAATTCGACAACACAAAGTTGAAGAGTACAATGCCCAGAATGTCGGAGAAGGACGATTCGTAAACAATAAACTCCTTCCTTTCTTCAGTTAGTCCGGATACTGAAGGAATAGCAATGGCCGAACTTATAACCGCAAACGGCACTGCGTTTAGCAGGCAAAGTCGCCAGTTTTCATTAGAGATATAATGAATCAGTACCGTTATGCCGGCCCACGAAATCAATAAAATAACCAGTGCCGCAAAAAACGATTTGCGGATAACCGGTAGTTTTGATGGGGCAAATTGCAGTTCAAGTGCCCCCTCTAATACAATTAAAATAAGTCCTATAGTTCCTAAAGTAGGTAAAATGGCATCTAAGGCCGGCAACGCAAGCTGTAAATAACCACAAGCCAGTTGCATTAAACCACCGGTGATAATCAATAGTAAAACCGAAGGAAACCGGGTTTTTCTGGCTATCCAATCAAAGAAGTAGGATACGATTATCAGTATCGATATGATGATAAGTGCGTAGTAGGTAACCATGGGCGCTATTAAAATAAACGAGTGAACCCCTGTAGTATTTTATACTCAAAAAGTTGGTTTTGATGCCAAATGAGCCTAAAAACATAGGTAAGTTACCTTATTGCCTGGAAAGCACGCAACCAAGCGGCCGATTTTTACGTAGATGAAACTTGAAGTAATAGCAACATGCGTATAGTAACCGAGGATGAGGTTAGTATTGAAAAGGTAATACAGGATGCGGAGCAATTTATTGAGCGCCGCAACCCTGAGGGCCTCCCTTTGGCCCATAAAGCCATGCGCATGGCTGAGCACAACGGCGACCCACGTGCCCTTGCTTATGCCAAATACATCCTGGCCTTCTATCATTGCCTGGTTGCCAACGATTATGATAAATCCATCGAGCTGTGCCACGAAGTGACAGAGAAAATGGATTACGAAGATTACGAAGAGGTAGCTTACAAATTATATATGACCCTGGGCAACGCTTACCAGCTAAAAGGTGAGCTATTTTCGGCACAGGAGGCTTATATGAAAGGCCTAAAGCAGTTAGAAGCCAAACCTCAGTTAAGCGGGCGTGAAAAAGGATTTTTAGCTTCTTTTTATTACAACGTATCGCTGTTGTTAGGTACTACGGCCTTGTTTTTGGTTGAAGAAGATTACCTGCAAAAAGCCATTGCCATTTACACGGAAATGGAACAGTGGTTCAAGCTTTCGAAATGCTATGTGGCTTACGCGGGCATTTTTGAAACCAAAAAGGAATACTCCAAATCAATTGAGCTATTATACAAAGCCCTGGAATTAGACGAACGCACCGGCGATGCCTACAGTTTAGCACTTACACGTGCCAACCTGGGTATTTTACACTTGCGCACACGCGACTTTGACCATGCATTCAACTACTTAAACGAAGCCTTAAAATATTACCAGGCCCACAACATGACCTATGAAATGGCCATGGTAAAAGTAAATATGGGCGAGGCATATGCCGAAATTGGCAAGCTACAGGAGGGCATTAACGATTTGCTTGCGGCAGAAGAAATGTTTCTGCGGCTTGACAATAAAAACGAGCTGAGCAATATTTATCAGAAGATTAGCCCCTTGTTTGCCAAAGCAGGCGCTTACGATAAGGCCTACGAATATCAAACCCGCCTAACCGAAAGCCTGCGTTACTTTTTTGATGTAGAAAAAACAAACGCACTTACCCGGGCCAAAAAGGAATTTGAAACCGAGCAAAAAGAAAAAGAAGCTTCGTTGCTGCGCGAGAAGAATGAGCAGATCCGTCACTACGTTTTAAAACTGGAATCAACAATATTAATATCGAGTGGTGGGCTCGCACGACGGCGGCATTCTGCGCTACGAGGCGCTGGAGTATTGAATTACACGCGCCGCAGGCGTGGACGGTGACATTACCGAGCAACGAACCAATCACAGGTTTTGCATCGACGGCGCTGCAGCGCAGAACAATTTGATAAGGGACTATTACGCTCCACAAAGCGGTGACGCCAACCACGCACAAAGGCGTCTGCTGGATATCGTAGATGAAATACGCCTTAATCTGGATGTGTTGCTGAACGATAAGAACGCCATCATCATTTCATCGGACCTGCCTGATATTATGGCGGACAGGACCATGATTTTACAACTGTTCCAGAACATTATAGGTAACGGTATTAAATACAACGAGAATAAACGGCCGCTGGTGAAAGTAAAAGGCTGCCTGCGCGCTAATGAAATTGAGCTAACCTTTGCTGATAATGGCATTGGCATACCGGAGCATTTCCGCGAAAAGGTTGAAATCTTTAAACGCCTGCATACCACGCAAGAGTATAGCGGTTCGGGTATAGGTTTATCTATCTGCCGTAAAATTGCTGAAAGTATGAACGGCAGAATTACGATTGAGGACAACCCTACAGGCGGCACCGTATTTAAGGTTAACCTGCCTATCAGCCTGATTGCATAAAGCTGCTTTATTTACTTAACTCTTCGTTTGCAGTAACACCGCATTGCAACCATTTCAGGTATTCAGCAGCGTCGGGCGTATAACCACGCGGATCGTTCAGTAAACGCTCGTTAGCGCTTACCAGGGCATAGTACGGCTGGCTTGGCTGCCCAAAACAGGTATTTTCTAAATCGCTCCACTTATTTCCTACGGTTTTTACCTGCTTATCCAGCAACTTTGAGAAATACTGTTCGCTTTCCGGCAACACTTGTCTGTCGTCAACATACAGCGAAAGCAAGATGTAATGTTCATTCAATTGTTTAAACACTTCCGGTTGTGTCCATACATTCTCTTCCATACGGCGGCAGTTAATGCAGGCCCAGCCGGTAAAGTCTATCATAACCGCTTTGTTTTCGCGTTTGGCGGCAGCAAAGGCTTCGCAGTAATCCCGGTAAATTTTCAGCGACTTTGGATCCTGCTCTCCGCATTCTTTGCAGGATGAATATTCTTTTGGAGGAGGGAAACCACTGAATAATGGAACCGGATGACAATACATACCGTAAGCCGAGTAGACACTAAACGCCAGTGCAACTAACGCCACCACATAACGGCCCGGTGTTTTCTTTTCATCCGCATGTTCCTTCGCAAAGCGGTAAACACCTATTAAATACATAAACAAGGCAAAGCCCAGCACAGCCCACACACCCAGGAATATCTCGCGCTTCATTAAGCCCCACTGCTTTACGTTATCGGCATTGGCCAGGTATTTAAACGCCAATATCAATTCAACAAAACCAAGCACCACTTTAAAGGTGTTCATCCAACCGCCCGAGCGTGGCAGTTTTTTCATCAACTGAGGAAACAGGGAGAACAAGGCAAAAGGCAGGGCCATGGCAAAACCAAAAGAGGTAAAGCCTACCATCAGGCGTATTTTACCACCGCTGCCGGCTGCCGCATTACCGATTAGATTTGCTAACAGGGGGCCGGTGCAGCTAAAGGAAATAAGCACCAGCGTAAGTGCCATAAAAAACACGCCTATCAGGCCACCTGCATTGGATGCAGTCTCCGATTTATTTACCAAAAAGTTCGGCAGGCTTATATCGTAAAAGCCAAAGAAGGAGAAAGCGAAAATGATGAAGATGACAAAGAACCCTATGTTAAGATAAGGGTCGGTTGCAAATATGTTCAGCGAATCGCTGCTGGCACCAAAAAACACAAACGGTGTAGAAAACAGGAAGTAGATAAATACGATAAAGAAGGCATACAGTAGCGACTCTATCATTCCCTTCTTCTTACTCTCGGCCCGCTTGGTAAAAAAGCTAACCGTAAGCGGTATCATAGGAAATACGCAGGGCATAAACACCGCGATAAAGCCCCACAATAAACCTTGCAGAATTACATCTATAACCGAGATAGTTTCTATCTGCTTACCACAATCGCGGTAGGACGTTCCATAATGGGCAGCGTCAAAGCCTTTGTTGCCGTAATCGCAGGGGCCCGTAATAATGGTATTAACAGCTTTATTGGTATCAACAGTTGTGGCAGTTGCCGGGGTGTCTATAGCCGTTTCAATAAAGTCGGAATCTACCACACCAACGCCTTCATTTCCGCCGCCTTTCAAATCAAATGAAAACGCCATGTCATAATCCGGAGGCAAACATTCCTTGTCGTTACAGGCCATAAATTCCAGGTGGCCCTTCAGTTTGGTATCGCGTTTTACTTTTACTTTTTGCTCTACCGTCATGCTGCCTTCAAACCATTTCAGGCGCATGTCAAAAACGGGGTCGTGTTCGTCGTACACCTTGGTGCCGCTCTCCACTGCTTTCCCTTTTAAGGCTACATCCTTATTTTTATCGTAAACTATAGCGGTAGGTACAGGGCCACCATCGCCAATAAACAGCGAATAGGTGTGCCAGGGGGCATCTATGGTGGCTTTAAAAATCAACTTGTACATGCCGGGCTCCATCACTTCGGCCTTCCACGTCCATTTAACCGGCTTGGGTGCCTGGGCAAATCCCAACAGTGTAAGCAACACACCAACAACAAGAAGATTC
This sequence comes from Chitinophagales bacterium, assembly GCA_046329495.1. GTDB lineage: Bacteria > Bacteroidota > Bacteroidia > Chitinophagales > LD1 > Bog-950. The sequence goes on from JAXLUO010000020.1 coordinate 21,033, forward strand.
AACTTTTTCATTCGCACCAATTATCGAAACTATTAAACGGGCTCTGTGGCCCTAAAATATTGCTACAATGTTCTATGAAAATAAGCACATAGGCTGTAACAATTATCACAAGTCAACGCTTAGTATTTCAGTTCAATTTCAAACACGGTTTGCTCCGGAGGCAGGCATTGATGGTCGTCGCAGGCCATGCTTTCTACCGTTACCTTCAGCTTGGTGCTTTTTGTAACCGTTACCTTTTGCTCCATCACCATCTTCTCTTCAAAGTATTTCAGGTTCATATCAAACACCGGGTCATAGCCATCATGCACCTTCGCACCATTTTCCTGGGCACGGCCATTGGGTGTGGCATCCTTATTATCCTTATCAAAGGTAATGCTGGTAGGTACCGGTCCGCCATCGGCTAAAAACTGCGAGTAGGTATGCCAGGTTGGGGCAATAGTAGCCGTAAATACCAGGGTGTAAACGCCTTTACCTGCGGGCTTTACTTCATAGCTCCATTTTACCGGTTTCAGGGCTTGTGCTGTACCAAGTAAGTAAAACACACTCACCACCATCGTTAACAATAGTCGTTTCATACTCCTTAATTCTATCTGACGAAAATAGAAGAATAACCTTGCAGGAAAAATCAGCTCAATTTCAGTTTTTTCTTCCAAACACCTACCCAATAGAAGATAAAAGGGGTGCCGATAAAGGTTGGCAGCAGCCAGGGAAGCCAGGCAGGGTTAACATTTTTTACATTCACTACCAAAAAAGCAGTGCAGGTAGCAATATAGGTGCCTACCATGCGGCCAATGTGGTCAAGCACCTTCCGCCGGCGGGCTTGTTTAATTACCTCCTCCCCTCTTGTTTGTTTCAGCACATCTTGTACTACCATAACACTTAGCAAGGCACCAAACACCACCAATACGGTATTTAAGGTGGTAACCATAAAACCTGCAATTAATCCGCCGCTCAACAATACAGCCCAATCAAACCATTGGTATTTAAAAATCTTATTCTGCAAAAAGCGATAGCCCGTAAAATTCATATAGAAGCTGAATACGGCAATAGCCAATAAAAAATTATTATGCGTAATAATTGAAATTGCCAGGGCCGAAAAGGAAACCAACAGCATGGCCATAAAAAATACCAGGCCGATACGGCGATGAAGTTTGCCGCCCTTTGCCAGCGATAAGGTTACAGCTCCGCTTGCCAGGGCTATCATGCCACTAACGATATGCGTATAAAGCAGGATCTTAAACAGCAGCGTTTCTCTCATCTTGTAAATTTTTCCAGGCAATCAGGTTGCGCTGCATTTGCCGGATATGCACCGGCACATGCTCCTCGTAGGTTTTAAGCCATTCTTCAATCGTTACCTTCCCATTTTCGGAATGCACCACCCAGGCAGTGCTCCATATTTCATCCGGCAGGTTTTTCAGTAATTCATGCGTTAATATCCTAAGCCACTTAAATAACTCCAAGTATTCACTGGTAGGCAGGTGGTGATAATTGAGTCGCGAAGCCCAGGCATTTTCATCATATCCGTATACGCCACTTCCCGGTTCAGCAATAAGGCGGCGGGCACGGATATAACTGTTCGCTTCGCTATCGGCCAGGTGAATCAATATTTCATGAATGCTCCATTTTTCAGGCGCAGGCTTCCACTGCCACATCTCTTGTGGAAACTCTTCCAGCGCTTTAACCAACACCGCATAAGCATTGCCATACGATTCAATTAATGCCTTGCGTTCGCTGCTATCCATATGCAGGTTAAAAATAACATAAATAAAAAAGCAAGGCGCCATGGCCTTGCTTTCCAATATTTAACTGGTATGTCTTACGAATACAGAATAGTCATTTCAAGCACCTTGCTTATCAGCGACTCAAACAACACCTTACCATCGGCATTGCCAAGGGCTAATTCCGATGCGCGTTCAGGATGTGGCATCATACCAAATACATTTTTGCCTGCATTACAGATGCCCGCGATATTATCAAGCGAGCCGTTGGGATTAGCCTCCTCCGTAATTTCGCCATTCTCATCACAGTATTTAAATAACACCTGGTCATTATCGTATAAGCCTTTCAGGGTTTCCCAATCGCAGTAATAGCGTCCGTCGCCATGGGCGATAGGAATACGCAACACCGCCTCAGCATCTACCTTGCAGGTCAGCAGGTTTTTAGTGGTTTGCGGCTTTAAGTAAACGTTCTTACAAACGTATTTTTGGTTGTCGTTGCGCAATAGTGCTCCGGGTAGTAAATGGCTTTCGCACAAAATCTGGAATCCGTTACAAACACCCAAAACTTTGCCGCCGTTGTTAGCAAACTGTATTACGCTTTCCATAACCGGCGAAAAACGTGCAATTGCTCCTGTGCGCAAATAATCACCATAGCTGAATCCGCCGGGCAGGATGATGCAATCATCGGTTGTAAAATCACTCAAATCCGTGTCCTTGTGCCATACATAACGTGCTTCGCAGCCCAGCACATTGGTTACTACGTGAAACATGTCCTTATCGCAGTTAGAACCCGGGAAAACAACTATACCAAATTTCATATTCGTGCGCTTTTATTAAATGAGGTGAAGCAGAGGAACGTATTGTCCTGCCAGTAACAGCAAAATTAGCATTAAATGAATGACTTCCGATACCGTTTCGTTTTTAATCTGCATTACCAACATGGTACCCAGTACCGATACCGGTAAAGCCAGATAAACGAGGTGGGTCCAACTGGCCGTCCATTGCAGAAAAAACGCTCCGGCAATTACAAAAACAGAGAAAATAAGCAGGGTTGAAAATTTCCGCACCTGGATAAGAGTAGAGTATAGCACCGCCGGTAGCACCAGCAACAAGGCCATGGTTAATACGGTTAAAATTCCAACGCAAAGCACTGTAAAGGTCGAAAGATCAAGTCCCTGCAACCATCCCCCGCTAAACAGTTGGGGCATGGGCGTATCGGTAAAATAATAATAGGTAAAAGTCAAAAAAAGCGGCGAAACAAACCCCAGTAATACAATAATCCATTCGCGGTAAACAAAGGAACGTACCGTTGAAAGACCTATATACCCGAATAAAATGAAAACAATTGCAGGGAAGTAGAATAAGGCAGCCAACGCAGCCAAAAAGCCTACATCAAAAATGTCTCCATAGGCTTTCTCGTTACGTATTAAGCTAAATATCCGGCTGGTCAATAGTATTATAAAGGTTAGGGAGATGCCTGCCGGCGTAAGAAAAAGTTGTTGCGGAAGCCAGGATGCAACCAACAGGTATAACAAGCCACCCACATAGTTTTTACGCGTTGTAATCTTATTACCGTTTACTATACCGTTTATCACCAACGCCTGTATAAATGTAAGTGTAGCAGCCAATAGGGTGCTAACCAGCGGATAAGCTTTACCAAGGGAGTTGAGCGAACCAAACACCAATAGGGTTAAAGGCTCGTGGTGCCCGGCCACGCTCATTGGCTCAATAGGCACAAACCACAGGCATACCCGTAACACAACCAGGTATAGCAGGTAAAACACTACTACGCCGGGGTTGTTCGATTTAAATAGTTGCAGCATGGTTTGGCCGTTGATGCAAATAAAGCACTTAGCCGCTTTACACGAAATAAAGTTTTAACGCAAGCAAAGCGTCCGGTTTAAAAGGTAAGTTTTACCAGACGCAAAACACCGTTTTTGTAGCTGGGCAGCACCAGGGCATCGGGCGCTATTTGCTTACCTGTTTTAGGCAGCAGCATAATATCCCGGTCTTCCTGATTAAGGATTGTATTGCGTTCGTTAATACCATCGCTGCCTAATATACTGGTTCAGGGCTCCGGCATTAGTAACATCATCCAGGTAAAGCAGGCGCAACTTGTCCTTTTGATTCATAATTAAAAACGAAGAATAAGCACCATTATCATCTTCGCTCACCTGCTTTTTACGCAAAATAGCGCTCCAGTCTATCTCGCCCTTCGGGTTTACCGAAAACCAATGATATCATTAAACTGGTAGAGGTTGGTAGTTTGAAAACTGCTATAGCCCGGTTGCAATCCTAAAGGCACCGACGATTCGCGGGTATCTTTTATAAACGATTCGGCCAACAGCAACATACCCCCATCATTACGCAACATGGCCCGTTTAATATTGAATGTATACAAGCTGCCCTGGTCCTTTACTTCGCGACCTGTTAGCTCACTAATAAACGATTTCTGAAAAGGAATAACCGCCTGTTGATCCGGTTTGCCGCTAACGGGATCGTAAGTAGCATACAATAATCCGTTCGCCACAGCTTCGCCTCTTTTAAGTTCATCATCATATAGGGCTGTCAACAACAACTTCCCGTTCTTGTTATCAATATCAAGGTAAGCATCACCAAAAACCTTTTTATCGGTATGCAAACTATAATAAACCGGTTCGCCGCTGCTGTTTACCGAATAAACGTCAAAGGTAGAACCGGGTTCCTTATCCTGTTTTCGCAAAATCATGTAACTGGCTCCGTTATTATCTACCAGCGTTTTTGCCGTTTCCATCTCCGATTCGTCGCGGCTAAACGGCAGTGTGGTATTGTAAACCTTATTCAGCCCGCGGTCTAAGCAGATATAACGAACCGTTTGAACATTATTGCCGGCAAAAAATGATAATAGATAAACAGGTAGTTCTGATCGGTAGATGGTTTAAAGCGGAGATTTTGCTCCACCATGTCGCGGCGGTCGTAAATGGTATCAACACTTATAGGTTTTCCTATTTCAATAAACTTTGAATTAACGGGTTGTGCAAACAAAACGGAATACTTCCTGTCCTGTTGCAGATAAAAAATCACCGCTCCCGTTTTATTCAGCATTATATACTGCAACAGGCCGTCCTTGTTTTTAAAGTCGATGGTTTTGGACGAGCTAAGCACCAGATCATCCGTGTAAACATTTATAACATCCTCTAAGCCATATAAACGTACAATAATGCCGTCATTGTTCTTTCCAACCACCCTAAACTTACTTGCCTTGGCCGGCAATTTGCCCGGATTAGAAATTTCTACCACCTGGGCAAAGGCCCAAAAAGGCAACAACCAGCATAAAAGCAACAAACCGTTTTTCACTACTGCTAAACTAACAAAAGCCTGCATAAAAAATTGTGCTTGGCAGGCTGCAACCTGCAGGTTTACAATAATTAGCAGTGGCCCCTTGCATTTTTTTAACCCTAAGCCTTGGCAATCCTGTTTACATTAGCCGCATGTATAAATACGATACATTAATATTTGATATAGGCAATGTAATTGTAGATATTGATTACATGCGCCCCGTGGCCGAGTTTCAAAAATTAACGGTGGTTGATTTTGCTGAAATAGCCAGTTACAACCGCGACCATAAACTGTTTGATGCTTTTGAAAAAGGCAAAATGAGCGAAGCAGCTTTCCACAATGAGCTACGCCGTTTTTTGCGCCCCGGCGTTAGCGATCAGGAGATATTAGATGCCTGGAACTCCATTCTCATTGCATATCCCAAAAGCAAACTGCTATTGCTGGATGAGCTGAAAAGTAAGTATCGTGTATTGGCGCTGAGCAATATTAACGAAACACATGTGCGTGAACTGGACCGTGTGGCCGCCCAACAGTTAGGCGCCGGCGCTTTCGCCGATTTCTTCCATAAGGCATACTACAGCCACGAAATGGGCCTGCGTAAACCCGAAAAGGAAATTTACGAAGAAGTGTTACGCGCCGAAAATTTAAACCCCGAACGTACGTTCTTTGTAGATGACTTGGCTGAGAATGTAGCAAGTGCCCGCCTGGTGGGGTTAGATGCTTATCAACTTACCGAACGCGACAACCTGCACTTGTTATTACAGCAGTCCGGAATTATATGAGCAAGGGAATAGCGGTTTTTGTTTTGTTACTGGTGGCAGTGCCTTGCTTTGCCGGCGAAGGGTTTGTAACGCTGGCCGATAGCACCAAACTGTTTTTTGTAAAAGATAACGAGGTATACAGCCCCGATAAAAAACAATTGCTCTACATCCGTAAAGGCAATATCTTCTTTACCGGAAATGCCGACGAACGGCAGAATATTTACCTGATGGCTACCAGCCTTAATCCCGGTTCCGATAAGTTAGAATCGCTGATAGAAAAAGATAACCGCGACCCCTCGTATTCATTTATGGATAATAAATTTTATGCGGGCAAGTTAGAAAGTGAGGACCTGCGCGAGCGCAGTCAGCTTTTGTATGCAACCCGTGCCGGTAAATGGATAGCCCTGTACGCTTCCTCCAACGATTCGCTGCTGGCCTACTACCCTGCCGATTCTCTCCGGGGGCCATTACTGTGCTTACAGCATATACCTTATCTAAAAAGTATAACCTGGAGGAAAAACTGCAGGTTAAACAGCAAAGCCTGCCTTATAGCAATCAGGGTTTTGTAACACTTAAGCCCAGTTGGGGTAACGTTACCGCCAACGAGTGGATGTGGGACGGGCAGGTTTTCAGGCCCCGCTGGAATGTAGATCCCCGCCTGACCTGGACCTTTGACGGGCAAACGGTAAAACCTCTTTACGGCAATAACATCTACGAACAATATAGTTGGGATGGCGAAACCTTTAAACCCATTTGGCGCAGCAGCCGCACTGCGGAATGGACCTACGATGGCCGCATATTTAAACCTACCTGGGATACCGATTGGGCTAACCAGTATACTATTGAAAACGGGGTAATAAAACCCTGGAGTAATGTGCATCCCGAAAAGGAATGGCAGGTGGATGGCGATCTGCCGTTACCACTCATTATATTGGTTATCAGCGGCATAGCAAAAAGTTATTAGTAGTAAAGGCCTGCCGGCCGTTGCTTTCTGAGATTAACGCTTATTTTAGCATTACAAAACAAGGAAGTATGAGAAAACTATTGATGAGTGCTGCTGTTTTGGTAGCCTTAACCGCTTGCAACAATAAACCTGCCGAAACCAATACACCAGAGGCCAGCGCTCCCGCTCCTAAATCCGAATTCGTAGATATTAAAGTAGCTCAGCTTTCAACCAATGTTGACCCGGGTTGCGGCATGACGGTAGAAGATGGCAGTATTGCCGATACTGCTACTGTAGATGGCAAACTTTACGGCTTTTGCAGTAAGGAATGTAAAGCCGATTACCTTGCCAAAGCGCAGGGTTCACCAAAACAATAATTTATGCCTAACAGCAAAATTACCGGGGTTGGCATGTACGTGCCTTCCAACGTAGTAACCAATAACGACTTAAGTCGGGTAATGGATACTACCGACGAATGGATTACCGAGCGCACCGGCATAAAGGAACGCCGCTTTTTTGAAGAAGGAAAGGATACCGTTAGCAGCATGGCGGCTCATGCCGCACAAATGGCGCTTGATCGTGCCGGTAAAACAGCTGCCGATGTTGACTTTATAGTTTTTGCCACGCTCAGCAGCGATTACAATTTCCCGGGTTCGGGTGTGCTATACAGCGCAAATTGCCTTTCAGGCAAATTGGAGCTATAGACGTAAGAGCCCAGTGTTCGGGTTTTATTTATGCGCTGTCGGTAGCCGATCAATACATTAAAACAGGCATGTACAAAACCATCCTGGTGGTGGGTTCGGAAGTGCAAAGCAATGTGTTTGAAATGAGCGACCGCGGACGTAACATGGCGGTTATTTTCGGCGATGGTGCTGGTGCTGCTTTACTGGAAGCTACCGACGAGCCCGGTAAAGGCATTTTAACTACCAAACTGCACAGCGATGGCCGCTTTGCCGAAGAATTGTTTCTTGAACATCCCGGTAGCCGCCGTAAGCAGCGCTACTCGCCCGATATGATCGAAAAAGGCGAGTTGCTGCCCTATATGAATGGCAAGCTGGTGTTTATGAATGCCGTTAAGTATTTCCCCGAAGTTATTCGCGAAGCCTTAACCGAATGTAACCTTACCGAAAAAGATCTGGACTTATTAATCCCGCACCAGGCCAATGCACGCATTACGGCAGCAGTAGCTAAGGAGCTTAATTTGCCCGAAGACAAGGTAATGTCCAACATTCACAAATACGGCAATACAACAGCAGCCTCTATTCCTTTGGCACTTTGCGAAGCAATAGATCAGGGAAGGATAAAAGAAGGCAGCCTGGTAGGGCTCGCAGCTTTTGGTTCGGGCTTTATGTGGGCAAGCGCTGTAATTAGATTATAATTAATACTGACCTGTATTTAACAACACCAGCGTACAGGCTTCTTCCGTTTTAATGCCATTGGCATTGGCCAGTGCAATTAATTCCTCATTTTCTGCACCGGGGTTAAAGATAATTCTACGGGGTTTAGCGGCCAGTATGGCATTGTAATAACCCTTTTGATGTAAAGGATTTAAATACATGGTTACCGTATCTATGCCCTCCCCTTCAGGGAACGTAGGCACAATGGTAACATCACCTATAGTACCGGTATCTCGGCCAACGGCAATAACTTCGTGTTTATGCCTGCGTAACAGATTAACGGCCAAAAAAGAATATCTGCTGGGATGTGTGCTTGCTCCTAATACTACAGTTTTCATATTACCTCCAGTTATCAACACTGCAAATATCGTGCGTGCACGGCACACAAAGGATTTTATTTTTGCACCCGTAATTCCAAATACCCTACCCCATGCTAACAAAGGTGGATTACACCTTTCTTGCCAACGAAGTACTGCCCTCAGTTGAGTTAGTTCAACGGAGAAAGGACAATTTGTATATGGCCCTAATACTTGGCAACAACTACAATAAAGTTAGTTACCTGAATTGCCACACCGCCGAAGGCATCGAATCAATCGAAGGAATTCTGTTTGCCCTTACCGATGCATTTGTGATACTCAAAGGCGGTTTACGCATACCTGTAGCCTGCATTGAAGAAGTAAGGATATATTAATACCCTCCCGGCCAACTGGCTTTCTTTTTCACCCTCCGGTAACATTTTGGCAATTATCCTCGTAAAAGAAGGCGAGAACAAGCTAATTAAGTATGACCTCTGTTAAGAAAATCGAGAAGGAACAATTGAAGGAGTGTCAGTTTAAAAAACCGATTTATCATTTCACCGATTACGAGTTACGCGAACGCAACCGCCGCTTATATTTAGCCATGTTGCTTGGCAATAACTTTCATAGTAAAGTGCGCATCGTATTCAATACGCTGGATGGCTACCGCGAGGTTTTCTCCACAGTGTGGGCTACAACCGAGCAGTTTATATTATTGAAAGGCGGTAACTATATTCCGTTAGAGGCAATTGCCCATGTGGAATTAGAGTAAAACACTCACCGGATTTTCCAGTAAGTTTTTGAGCGTCTGCAGGAACTTAGCACCCGTAGCACCGTCCACCACGCGATGGTCGCAACTAAGTGTAACCTTCATTTTGTTGGTATTACGTAGTTCGCCGTTCACAAATGCAGGCTCCTGTCGTATGGCCCCTACGGCCAATATCGCAGCATCGGGTGGATTAATGATAGCCGTAAATTCTTCGATACCAAACATGCCCAGGTTAGATACGGTAAAGGTATTACCGCTCATTTCCTCCGGCATCAGTTTCTTGGTAACGGCTTTTTCGGCCAGTGCTTTCGCTTCTACTGAAATCTCTTGTACCGTTTTGCCATCCGTAAACTTTATTACAGGCACCAGCAGGCCGTCTTCTACCGCAACAGCCATGCCTACATGCACATGGTCGTAATACCGTATGGTGTCGCCCAACCAGCTACAGTTTACATTCGGATGCTGGCGCAAACTCAGGGCTACGGCCTTCAACACAATATCGTTAAACGATACTTTTTGCGGCAGCACGTTATTTAATTGCGTACGAAGTGCCACTGCATTATCCATGGCAATATCCATGGTTAAATAAAAATGCGGCGCACCGTTTTTACTTTCGCTTAAGCGCCGCGCAATGGCTTTACGCATTTGGCTAACCTTCACATCGCGGCTGCCTTCCTTACCAACAAAGGCAGGTTTGGCAGATACATTTACCCCGCCTGAGGCAACCTTCTCCAAATCGCGCTTCACAATACGTCCTTCTTCGCCGCTGCCTTTTACACGGCTAAGGTCTATGCCCTTTTCTTTGGCTATACTTTTCGCAAGCGGCGATGCCTTAACTCTGGCATCACTGCTTGTATTCGCAGGTTCTTCGGCCTTCACTTCTTTTTCCTCCGCCTTCACCTCAGGCACTTTTGCTTCTTCTTTATCCGCTGTGCGTTCTTCTTTCTTAGCTGTATCAGCTTTAGGCGCTTCGCTTAAAAGGGCGCTGTAGTCCTCTCCTTCTTTACCTATAATGGCAATTAAGCCGCCTATAGGCAATGTATCGCCTTTTTTAGCAGCTACATGCAGTATAACACCGTTATAATAACTCTCCAGGGGTAATGTAGCCTTATCTGTTTCTACCTCTGCAATAGTATCGCCCGACTTTATTTTATCGCCAACCTTTACATTCAGTTCAGCTATAAAGCCTTCTTCCATGGTATCCGTCATGCGGCCTAATCTAATCGCCTCTGCCATGCTTCTGTTTTGATACAAACCTAAATAAATTTTTCATCTCGCTGTTAGCAGCGATTGCATTGATAATGAGGCTAAAAACGGGGAATTATTTGCCGTATACGCGATTAAAGAACTTTTGATATTCATCAATGTTCTTGGTATCCAGCAAGGTGCTGAAGTTAAGGGTAGAGATGCAGGTTATTACATACTGCCCGGCCATCATATCATCATAAAGTTGCTCCTGCTTACGCACTACGTTGTAATATTCCATTACATCGGCGCGGTTTTTAAACTGCCGCACATTTATCAGCTTATTCTTGCTGTCAATCATTACCTGCTTCGCCTGCAGGTGCTTTACCTCATATTGGGTGCTGTTAAAGGCGTTCAGTTTAGCCAGCACACTGGTAGTAGCATTCGCGCTCACCGTAGGATCCTTAATGTATACAATGAAATAATGAACGGCATCATCGCTGCGCTTAAATGGCGAGCTGGTATCTTCCGCTACCACATTGTTAGCAGGTGCATTGTTGCCGGGCGTTACATTATTGCCCGCCTTGTTAACGGTATCATTTTTAGCTGCAGGCTGCTCTACTGTTTTTGCCGTTGTGTCAACTTTCACCTGTACTCCTTGTTGCTTGGCTTTATCTTTGGCCTGTTCTAACTGCTGCTGCAATTGCAGGGTAGCGCTATCTGGCTTGCCCGAGCCTGTTGCTTCGTACCGGTATAGCGCGTTCAGCGAATCGCGGCGCAGGCTGTCTTTGCTCAGGTCAATTTGCGGCAGGCTCGATTTATTCAGTGCCGTAAGCAAATTGCTGGCGGTTTTCTTAACCTCCATATCGGTGTTCTTATTCACCAACTTATTAAGCGCCTGCACGTAATCTTCTAAACGGTTTTGCTTGGCTAAAATCAATGCTAACAATAATTCAAACTTCGCCGAAAGCGGATTTGGCTTAAAACGGCTATCGCTCAATTTGGCCTTTAACCAGGCACTGTCAAGGCGGTTATTTACAAAGTCGCTATAGGTGCTTTCGTAATAGTTATTTACCTCCTGCTCCTTCTGCTTACTTTCGTTCACAAAGTTAGGGTCGCGCAATACTTTGGCAATTACACTTTCCGGAAATTCCGCCAATATCTTGCCTTTGTATTCCTGTGCCATGGCATTCATGCCGCGCTTCTGCGCAATCAGGTATAGGTAATAATAGCTTTCCAGTAATAACTTGTGTTTGGCAAAACGGCTATTCAAGGTTTCAAACATTACCTGCGCCTTGTCATAAGCATCCAGACCGTCCTTATAAATAGTGCCGGCGGTATAATACGCATCAATCATGCGCTCGTTACTCTTATCCAGCTTTTCAGGGGTGGTTGGTATGCCGGCCAGCATTTGTTCCTCAGGTGTGCCTGTGGCTACATCCTTCTTGTCATCGGTTTTTGCGCTGTCAACGGCTGCTGTATTCGTATCAGTTTCGTCACTGTTCGAGCTCTTGTTTTTCCTTCTCCAGTTTTCCTCCAGCTTTCGACGGCCCCATTTCTTTATAAAATCGTTATAGCCGGTTGCGCGCGCAGCAGTGTTATAGAAATACCAATTGGAACCTGCCGGTGCACCGCCGGGTTGCTGTGGACCACTTTGCTGTCCGCTGCCCTTAAAATTCTCCAACTGTTGTTGCTGTTTGGCAGTTTCTTCTGCTTCTTTCTTGGCTTCTTCTTCCTGCTCCTTCCGTGCTATCGCATCGCGTATATATTTCTGGCGCTGCGCCTCAGGCATGGCAGCAATTTTCTGCACGCTGTCTTCTTCGGCAATTATGTTCAACTGCTTCACCAGGTTATCCAGCAGTTTATCGCGCTCTTCAATATCCGGATAGCGGGCATCGTTCTTCGCCATAAAGTTTAAGGTGCTATCGTAAAAGAACTTCGATGTTACATAAGCCTCATCCTGGTAATCCAATTCCGCCAGTTTCAAATAACTTAAAGCACGCTGGTCATCGTTTGTAGTGCTGTTATCAACCGACTTATGCAAAAACTTCCGGGCTTCATCGCGCTGGTTTTCCTGCAACGAAATCATAGCCAACTCATAATAAATCTGGTCGTAGTAGTCTTTATACTTGCCATCCTTGGCCATCTTGGCCAGCAACGCCTTTACCGAACTATTATCCGAACCGCCACGGCCCAGCTTCGCCATTTTTAATTTGGCGTAAAACTCCATGTCGTAATTAGGGCGGCTCTTTAATACCTCTTTGTAGTTCAATGTGGCTTTTGGATAGTCGCCCTTCATTTCGTAGCACTGGGCTAATACAAACAGTGCGCGGGTTTTTAACTTTTTGCGCTTTCTTATCTTTTTATGCGCCAGGTATTTCTCCAGTGGCTCAATAGCTGCATTGTAATTTTTACGGGTTACCTGCAAATCGGCATCTGCCAACTCTAATTGCGGGTCGTAGTTTTTGTAGAAGTTGTCATCACTCCGCACATAGGTAATTACGGAGGCAGCTTCATCAAAACGGCCGGTGCGGGTATAGGTTTTAATTAACCAAATCAGCGCTTCGCTGCGGGCCGGTGTATGTATCCATACCGAAAACGAAGGACGGTTATCTACCTTCTCCAACTTCTTGCTGCCATCCGCCTGGGTTACTTCCTTAAACTCCGGCTTCTTTGGTTTCTTCTTCACCTTTACATACTTGCCCGGCCTTTTACCCAGGGTGCGCATAACCTTTACATAGTCAACCCCCTCCTTATACTCCGTAGTAATGTATTTAAAGCTGCCGGCGGCCTTGTCGTAATCACCTTTCAAATAGCTGGCCTTGCCGATCAATAACATATGGTCATCGCTCCAGTTACTTACGTTATGTAACTGTATGCCCATGGTGCTGCGCTTAATTACATCATCCAAATCGCCGCTGTAGCTGGCAAACTCCTTACTATCGCTGTGGGCATAAACCGGTATCACCGAATCAAACTTATCGCGGTGTTGCGCTTCAGCCGTACGGATGGTACTGGTAAGTTTTTCGTTTGAATTAAAATAAGCGTTGTAATGCGACGTAATATCATGGTAAGCCATAGTAGGCAAAGTGCCATGATTGGTAGTGGAACAGCCCCACAGCAGCAGCAAAGCAGCAAGAAAAGAAAATATTGATAGTTTTGTCAGCCTCAAAGCGGGTACAGTTTACGCCGGTATTTAACTCCTTCCGAACAAAAATATTTTGTTTTGGAGAAAATAAAAGAAAGGCATAAAAGTAACCGTAAAAAGCAATTTATCAGCCTCTTATAAAAAGCTGTATAAGAGCGTTGCCTATTGCTTCCCTGTTAATAACAGGTAAAAGGACACAGCGCCTGTTGAGAAACATCCACAGGCCGGTATTTTTGGCAGCTTTTAAAGAAGATTAGCCCGGTGGCAAAAAAGAATATTACCCAACGCAGCACAAACCTGAAATCAAAATTCAGGTTCGTAATCCTGAACGACGAAACGTTTGAGGAAAAATTCTCGTTGGTGCTTACCCGTACCAACGTATGGGTGTTCTTCAGTATCGTAGCTTTTTCGCTGGTTTTTTTAACCGCAGCGGCCATAGTTTATACCCCTTTAAAATACTTCATCCCCGGCTTTGGCGACTACAATTACCGTGGCGACATCCTTAAACTTCAGGTTAAAACCGATTCATTGGCCAACGAATTACAGGCCCGCCAGTTATGGCTGGAAAATCTGATGAATGTAGCCGAAGGAAATATCGATTCCGTTCGCCCACCCAAGCAAGCACCCGGCAACATCGATAAATCAAAGATCGACCTCCACCAAGTAGCCGATGCGGAGAAGGAACTGCGTAAAACGGTAGAAGAAGAGGAAAACTTCTCGCTAAGTATGGAAGCCCGCAAAAACAACGAGGCCGTAGGCGAGGTAAAGCAAATGCACTTGATAGCCCCGGTTACAGGCTATGTAACGGATAAGTACGATGTGGCAAAAGAGCATTTCGGGATTGATATAGCCTCAAAGGCCGATGAGCCTGTAAAAGCGGTTTTTGACGGCCGGGTGGTTTCAGCAACGTATACCCTCGAAACCGGCTATGTAATTGCCGTTCAGCATACCGGCAATCTGGTTTCGCTATACAAACACAATTCGCGCATTACCAAAAAGGCCGGCGATAGCGTAAAGGGCGGCGATGTTATTGGTTTTGTGGGCAATACGGGCGAAAACAGCACCGGCCCGCATTTACATTTCGAGCTTTGGCACGATGGCCACAGTTTGAATCCTGCCGATTATATCGTATTTTAGTCCTCCCCTAAAAACTAAGGCACATGTTTAACAAAAAGGAAGACAAACCTGTTGGCCCCAATGCCATGAACCAATTTGGCAACGGCACAGTTATTAACGGCGATGTTACAACCGAAGGCGATATCCGTATCGATGGCAAAGTAACCGGCAACGTAATTTCTAAAGCCAAAGTGGTTATCGGCACTACCGGCGTTATTGAGGGCGATGTTATTTGCCAGAACGCTTACATTGATGGCCGCGTAAACGGCAACCTGCAGGTAGGCGAGTTATTGATCCTGAGCAAAACCGCCAACATCAGCGGCGACCTGATGCTTAAAAAACTGGTGGTGGAAGAAGGTGCCAAGTTTAATGGCAAGTGCACCATGGGTATGAGCGTAGCCCGTAACGAAGAGGTACACACACCGGCCCCCAAGCCAAAACTTACAAGCGCCGTTTAATATCAAACAATACAACCGCCCGTTTTACTTATGGGCACATCCTATAAAAGCCGGTGCCTTTAAAATGCCCGGCTTTACTTTTTATGCCAAACAGCCAACAGCCGAATAAAATTGTAAAGAATGTAATGCGCTATAGCGGCATTGGCTTTCAACTGGCCGCCTCCATTGGGTTAGGGGTGTTTATAGGTTACGAGCTCGACCAATGGTTACACACCACCAAACCTTACTTTGCGCTGTTGTTCGGCACGCTCTTTCTGGGCGCAGGTTTATACCTTACCATCAAACAGTTAATGCAGGATAAATAGCGGATGTCTTCTTGGCTTACTGCTTCAAACGAGGATCCATCGCTTCTGTTAAACCATCACCTATCAGGTTAAAGATGGTAACAGTAACAAAGATGGCGAAGCCCGGGAAAATAGCGATCCACCAGGCCTGCGGATAACCACGGGCCAGCGATAACATACTACCCCAGGTAACTTGCTCCGGCGGTACACCGATACCTAAAAACGAAAGGCTCGATTCAGTTAAGATAGCCGAAGCCACACCAAATGATACCGAGATCAATACGGGTGTTAAAGCGTTAGGGATGGCATGACGCAGAATAATGCGCCATTCCGGAAAACCTAAAGCTTGTGCTGCTTCAATGTATTCAAGGTTACGTACTTTTAATAATTCTGCACGGATATAGCGGGCAATGCCGGTCCATCCCGTAAAACCGATGATAGCCATCACTATAAAAATCGAAGGCTTCTCTACAATGGCCACAATCGACATGATGAGCAGGAAGGTGGGGATACTCTCCAATACTTCAATAAAGCGCGATACCAGAATATCTACCGGCACTTCTACCTGTGTGCCTAACCATGGTAATTTCTTAAAAGGTATTGCCAGTAAATTGGGGATGATCATTACTGCGCTGAAGATCAGCAAGGCAACTATCAATTGCCACAAAAAACCGAAGAAGGATACGCTTAATGCATCAGTAATGGCAAACGAACGCACCGAGAAGGCGTAAAACACGGCGTAGAAAACAACAGGTTCAGGATAATTCTTGCACGCGAAACCTTCATGCGGTTATCGCCAAAGTATCCGGCCAATGCGCCAAAAAACACCCCGATTACCAACGCTATGCTCATCGAAATTACACCAACCAGCATAGCAATACGGGCACCGTGCACCATACCGGCTAATACATCACGGCCCAGGTTATCAGTTCCCCAGGCGGTGCTTCCACCGGGCAGAGGGCACGTTTTGCTCACCGAACGGATCGGCGTAATCCTTATTCTTTAAATCCAGTGTTGTTGGGCCGTAGGGTACCGGGGCCCAAACCACTTTTTCGTAGTTCAGTTCATTCCAGGTAACGTTCGATAATTCGGGCGGCCAGCTGGCAATACCCATATCAACGCCTACACCTTTAAATACAGGGAAATACGTTTTGCCGTTTATTACGCAGTAGTATGGTTTTTCGTTGGCAATAAAATCGGCCGTCATACCCAATACAAAAATGATAGCCAATATGCGTAACGACCATACCGCCGTACGGTTCTTACGAAACTGCTTGCCAACGATAGCCCAGTAGCTTTCGCCTTCTTTTGCTTTATTCTCTTTAGCGCTTTTGCTGCTCATTTCTAACCGGGTTATTTAAATGAAATACGGGGATCTACCACGGCATACATCATATCAGCTACCAATGTACCTATCAGGGTCAAAATAGCCGAAAACATCATCACCGTAAATACCATCGGGTAATCGCGTGCAACTAATCCTTCAAATGCCACGCGGCCCATACCCGGAATGCTGAATATAATTTCAATGATAAACGCACCGCCTATCATAGCCGGAAAAATACCGGCAAACAAAGTAATGATAGGAATAAGCGAATTGCGGAACGCATGTTTCCAAACCACTTTGTTCTCAGGTAATCCCTTGGCACGGGCCGTGCGTATGTAATCCTGGCGGAACACACTCAAAACACCGCCGCGCATCTGCCGCGATAAATAGGCCAGGCTTCGTGGCACCAAACAAATTAACGGTAGCAACAAGTGGTAACCACGCTCAGTAAACACATCCCACCAACTCATATCGGGGCTAACATCGCCAAGGCCAAAAGTCGGGAACCAGTTCATGCCATACTCATCGGTAGTGGTAAAAATGATAAGCATGGTAGCCAGCCAGAATGTTGGAAGCGAATAAAAAATGAAAAGGATGGCAGTATTAATCCTGTCGCCCAGCGAACCTTTCGAACGGGCACTGGCCACACCAAGCGGAATGGCAATAGCATACGAAAGGATGATAACAATAAAGTTAACCAACAGCGTCCATGGCAGCGCATCTTTCATCTTGCTCCATATCGGGCGCTTATCAATATACGATATACCAAAGTCCAGCTTCAAAAAGTTGGTTAACCAGCGGTGATACTGATTTTTTAATCCATACCAATGTATCGCCGGAATATAGTTTTTGGATGGGGTAGCCGTAGCTTTAATATTGCCATAAGCAGCCTCCAAATCATTTACCGCCAGTAAAACATTCGAGAAGTTTGGCGATTTATGAGCCGCTTCCTTAATTTCCTTTAAGTAGATGGTTATCAGGTTATCCTTATACTCCATATACAATTTACCGCAATCATCGCGAATTAAGCGGCCGGGCTCAAATGTGGTAGAGTCCTGCGGGGCATCCACCACGGCATAATCCAGCTTCTTAATGGCCTGGTAGTACTTCTCAATTTGCGGCCAGTTGCCATACTCGTTTATCAGGCGCTCCAGGTTGTCGCGCTCCGGCTTTTTAATAAACTTATAAAGCGTATCGGGGGTAGCCGCATTGCTAAAATCCAGATAGAATGTTGGTAATGTAAGGCCCAATTGCTCCGCCATTTCGCGGTAAGCCTTCTCACCGGCAATCTTTTCGTTGCTGCCATTGCTTTCGCCTTGCTCGCGGTTGCCTAATGCCAGTTTAACAGGGTCGCCGGGCGTCATTTTACTAAGCGCGAACGTAAGTACCGAGATGAGAATAAGCGTAGGTATAAAAATTACCAAACGCTTTATTACGTATTTAAACATTCAACTGAATTAAAGAAAATTAATTGGCGGTGTTGGTATTAACAGCCTTAAACTCGTTGTATAAATAACCCGGATCAATAAGGGTTGTTTTTACTTCAAAGCGCTTGTTAATGCCTAAGCGGTTAGCAGGTATAAACATAAATACGCAGGGTATTTCGTCGTGCACAATCTGCTCTAACTCTTTATACATAGCCACACGCTTGTCTTCATCCAGTTCAGCACGTAAGTCGTCAATCAGCTTATCAGTTTTAGCATTGCCAAAGCTGCTGCTGTTAGATCCGCCCGTTACTGCTGCAGAGGTATGCCACAATTGTTTAGGATCGCTCATGGTAGAGCTCATAGTGAAAGCACCGTAAGTGGTTTCAAAATCCTTCTTATCCATGGCTTGCAGGTATACGCTCCAATCCTTAGCGGTAATTGTCAGTTCTATACCTACTTTCTTCAGATCTTCTTTTAACAGAATACCGGTTTGCTCGCGGCCTTTGTTACCCGAAGGGATAAGGAAGTCAAGTGTCAGCTTTTTCTTCTCGCCGTTTATCACTTTGTCGCGGAAACCATCACCGTCTGAATCTTTCCAGCCGGCTTCGTCTAATAATTTACGGGCCAGGTCAAGGTCATAAGCATAAGGCTTCAGGTCGCTGTTAAATTGCTTTTGGCTTGGGTGCACAAACGTTTCAACCGGCGTGCTGCGGCCAAAACCAATTACATCATTAATCTGGGTTTTGTTTACACAGTGGGCAAAAGCTTCGCGCACAGCATGGTCTTTTAACTTATCGTTCTTCAGGTTAAACGAAATGAACGAGTAAGCAAAGATAGAAGGGTGCTCTAAATGAATCTTTTCTTTCACTTTTTCATTCTTCAGCAGTTCTTCGTATTGTTTGGCCTCAATGCTGTGGTAATCATCTACCTGTCCGTCCTTCAATGCAGTAGTGGCTGTATTAGGGTCGTTAATTACCTTAAATACAATCTTTTCGGGCAGCGCTAAAAAGTCGCGGGTTTTAATTTTATCTCCCCACCAGTCTTTCTTACGTACCAGTGTAATGGTTTGGTTAGTTACCCAGCCTTCAAAGCTATAAGGTCCTGCACCTACAACACCGCCTTTCTCACGCTGAAACTTCTCCGAGTTAAATTGGTCGGCAAACTTCATAATGTCGGCGTTCTCTTTCAGTGCATTGCGCTTAGCTTCGGTATTCAGCGCAGTTACAGGAAACTTGCGCATAATTTTTTCAGGATCGTAAACATACTCAGGCAATACATAACCACCTGCAAACTCTTCAATCTTAAAATATTTGTCGCGGGCGTATACCGTAAATTTCTTAGGGTTGGCGCTGTCAACAACCACATCATTCAACCACTCGTAGTAAGGCTTTAATGGCTGGCAATTGGTTTTAGGGTTTAGGATACTCTTTAAAGTAAAGATGTAATCATCGGCTGTAATCGGTGTGCCGTTATCCCAGGTTGCTTCCGGACGAATTTCGAAAGTTAAACTAACGTTTCCTTTATAAGGCCCCTCCGTTACTTCGGCAACAGTAGGACGTGCCACAGCTAACACCGCTGTCACGTGGTAATCATCAGGATCGGTACCCAGCAGAGAACCAAAAATTAAACCGGCGATATTACGGCCATCGGCTGATGATAAGTTAATGGGATTCAGCATATCCGGGTCGCTCATGCTACGTGCATTTACTACGTTGGCATTTGCCGAACCACCGGCTTTTTTGCCTTTGCAAGCTTCCAGAGTGGCCAACAACGACAAAGCTGCCAGCGATAGGATGATTACTTTTTTCATATCCAGGGGTTATTTTAAGACAGGCAAAAATAAAATAAACTTCCACCGAAGGAAGGCCACAGGCTTTTTTGTAACCCCTACCGTTAAGCCTGCTATTTTAGTGACCCTAAACCGGCTTATTGCTGCATTTTCAGCAGCTGGTTATGGATTTAACCGCTCTGTTGAACCTTATGAAGAAACCCTTGTTTAACTTCCCACACTATACAACTTCAACAAATGGCTGCTAAAGTTTTAATAACAGGTGCCTCGGGTTTAATTGGTAAGCAATTAGTAGATATGCTTACTGCTTCGGGCTACATGGTTAATACCCTGGGCCGCACAAAAACGGATGCGGGTAACGGGGCACAACACTTTGCCTGGGATATTCAAAAAGGGGAAATGGACCCCAAAGCCCTGGATGGTGTTGATACCATCATTCACTTAGCGGGTGCCGGTGTGGCCGAAAAACGCTGGACAGACGACCGTAAAAAGGAGATTATAGATAGCCGCGTAAAAAGTGCTGATCTGTTGTTTAACTTCCTGAAAACCAACAACCACAAAGTAAAAACCTTTATCAGTGCCTCGGCAGTTGGCTATTATGGCGATGGCGGAGATGAAGTAATTACAGAAGATCATTTACCGGGCACCGATTTTCTGGCCCAGGTTTGTGTTGCCTGGGAACAGGCTGCTCAGCAATTCACCCAACTGGGTATCCGCGAAGTGCGTTTCCGCATTGGCATTGTGCTGGCCCCTGATGGCGGCGCACTACCGGAGCTAACCAAAACCTTACCTGTAGGCGTAGCTGCCTATTTCGCCAAAAACAACTTGTACTACCCCTGGGTGCATGTGGATGATGTACCAGGCATGATGGCACTTGCCGTCGAAAACGAAAAAATGGAAGGTGCCTACAATGCCACAGGCAACAAGCCCTTACTTATGAAAGAGTTGATGGAAGAAATTGTAAAGGCTTCGGGTAAAAACGCGTTGGTGGTACCTGCTCCTCCGTTCGCCATTAAACTGGCCATGGGCGAAATGAGTTCCATGTTATTGAATAGTCAACGTTGCAGTAATAGAAGAATAGCCGATGCCGGTTACCAATTCAGGTTCCGCACCATCAATGCAGCGTTAAAGCACATCTTTAAAAGCAAGCACTGAACCAAATCAAAAATCATCCCTCTAAAATCCAAAATCAGCTTACTGCTGTTTCAGCAGGGTATATTCGGTAACCATGCTGCCCTGTTCGCCGCTGGTACTTTGCGAAATTAGGAAGTAGCCCTTCTGCTTTAACTTATTAAGGGTTTCGGCAGCCTTCTTCAGGTTTTCAATCTCATTTTTTTCGCTGAACGGCAACAACTCTATTTCTTCTGTTTTACCATCTTCATAAATGATAAAGATGCGGGAATTAAGGTAGCCCCCGCCAAGGCCTACGGCCTTGTTGCAGTCAAATACGCGCATAATAGCATAACCACCCAAAGCATGGGCTTTAGGGGCCAGCAATCCCAATAACAGGGTTAGTGCAAGTAATCGGATTGTTTTCATAATATCTCAATAAAACAAATATAACGCCAAACAGCCTTTTAATTACGCGGCTTTTTGCGCCTTCATTAAATCCACTTTCCCATCCTTTACCCGCTCCACGCGCGAAAACAGCGAATAACGCGAATCAAACAACCAGGTAAACAACAATTTTACCCAACTGGTATGGTATTTCAGGTTATCATAGTATTCAGGTGCAAGCGCCCTAACTTTCGGCAAATTATTCCAGGGCACACTCGGAAAATCGTGGTGCTCGTTATGGTAGCCCACGTTTAAGGCTACAATATTTATAGGTCCGTAATAGCTGAATGTTTCCTGGCCGCCTTCCGGTGTATAATGTTCTTGTATCCAGCGGGCTCCCACCGGGTGTAAACCTATCGAAAAGAACAAACTGGCGGTCAAATACAATAACGCGTTCCAACCAAAAAAGTAAGTCAGGCTTATATCAAAGGCAAGGGCAAGGCCCAGGTTAAACCAACTCCACTTGCTCCACATTATAATAGACTTTAAACGCGGGGGACGAGTTAACTGAAACACCGGAAAAAACAGCAGCCAAATAGATTTACCTATCGCCGTGTTACCTATAAGGCGGGCTTCCCAACGGTTAGCCAAATCGGCATCATAATCATAATCGCCCTGGTGCGCATGGTGCTTTAAGTGGTACACAAAAAAGCCCATAGAACCCGGAAACACATTAGGCAGGTCAGCCAGCATGGCCGTCCACCGGTTCCAGCTTTTGCTGGTAAAAACCAGGTTGTGCGAGGCCTCGTGAATAATAACATACATGCAGTGGTTAGCAAATGCACCAATGGCATAGGCAGTTAGCAGCGCCACCCACCAGAATTTTATACCAAGCAGGCCCATACCTATAGCCAGTCCGGTTTGCAAAGCAAGTATCCCCAGCATTATTAGAAAAGTATAAGGATTCTTGCCCATCAACTGCTTCACCTCCGGGTGCTTTTTCATAATCTCCCGGGTGCGCTGCGGATGTGGTTGGTCTATATCTGCCTGATGAAAATTTGTTGTGCTGCTCATGCAATCCCTGCATTTGATGAAAAGCGAATATACGGTTTCCGCGTACATACCCTTTTCCCTACCCCGGCTTTAACGTTTCAGGTTAGCTACTTTAAGCCACGCAACTTTTCTGCACCGCCTGCGTCTAAAAGCGTGTTTTAACTTCTATCGGTTTTATTACATTTGGCGCGGTTTTAAAATGCCAATTTGGAAATTACCTTCAATTGAGGAATGTTATGTCAGAAAAAGCAACCCTAAGCTACAACGGAAAAAGCTACGATCTGCCCGTTATTACCGGAACAGAAAACGAAAAAGCTATTGATATCAGCAAACTGCGCGGACAAAGCGGTTTAGTAACCTACGATGAAGGTTATAAAAACACGGGCGCTACCATTTCTAATATCACTTTCCTCGATGGCGAACAAGGTATTCTGCGATACCGTGGTTACAGCATCGAAGATCTGGCCGAAAAAGCTTCGTTTGTAGAGGTAATGTATCTGCTGCTTTACGGCGAACTGCCAACAGCCGACCAACTTGCAAAGTTTGAACATGAGTTGACCATGCATACGCTGGTACACGAAAACCTGTATAAGGTTTTTGAAGTGTTCCCTACCCGTTCGCATCCTATGGGCCAGCTAATGACCCTGCTTTCAGCACTTTCTTCTTTCTATCCCGATTCACTGAATCCGAACATCAACCCCGAAGAAGTAAACCTGACGATTATACGCCTGTTGGCTAAAATGCCTACCATCTGCTCTATGATCTATAAAAAAGGCAAAGGTCATCCGGTGGTATATCCTAAAAATAAGTTCGACTACGTTACTAATTTCTTATACATGACCTTTGGCGACGTAACCGACGATTATCAGCCCGATCCGGTAGTTATTGATGCCATGAATAAACTGCTGATACTGCATGCCGATCACGAGCAAAACTGCTCTGCCAGCACCGTACGCATCGTAGGCTCATCGCACGCTAACCTGTATGCATCTGTTTCAGCCGGTGCTGCAGCCCTGTGGGGCCCGCGCCACGGTGGTGCTAACCAGGAAGTACTGGAAATGCTGGAAGAGATCCGCGACCGCGATAATGGTGACGTGAAAAAAGCCGTTGCTGAAGCAAAAGACAAAAAGCGTCTGTTATACGGTTTTGGCCACCGCGTTTACAAAAACTTCGATCCGCGCGCTAAAATCATCAAAACTGCCTGCGATAACATCCTGAATAAATTAGGGGTTAACGATCCGTTGTTAGAAATTGCCAAGGAACTGGAAGAAGTTGCTTTGAATGATCCTTATTTCATTGAAAGAAAATTATATCCAAACGTTGACTTCTACTCCGGCATCATCTACAAAGCCTTAGGTTTCCCAACCCCTATGTTTACGGTGTTGTTTGCCCTGGGCCGTATGCCCGGATGGATTTCGCAGTGGAAAGAAATGCGCGAGCGTAAAGAAGATATAGGACGCCCGCGTCAAATCTACAACGGTGCTACCCATCGCCCATTCGTTGGTATCGGCGACCGTAAATAATTATGTTTTAATACTTCCGGAAACACCCACAACCGGAATAACGGCCTGTTATTTGTAGCTAATAGCTAATGATTGATTATCAAAAGATAATTAATATCATTGCGTTTTGTTATTACAAAAAATAGAACTTCGTGTAAATTGCACGTTTATTTAGTATGCCCCTAAGAAAACTGTTGCTCGTTGATGATGACGAGAACTTCAACTTTCTGTCAAAGCGAGTTATAAGGAAGCAATTCCCTGATTGTGAAGTGCATGTGGTTCTAAACGGTCAGGAAGCGCTACAGCACCTGCAGGAGCCCGCAAATATGCCGCAGGCTATTTTGCTTGATCTGAATATGCCTGTGGTAAGTGGTTATGATTTTTTAAATGAATACGAACTCATGCATCTGGCCCAGGGCAGGCCTCCTGTGTTTATTCTTTCCTCTTCTATATTGCAGGAAGACCGTACCCTTTCGCAAAAACACAAAGATGTTAAAGGCTTTTTCGAAAAACCTTTAACGGTACAACATTTGCAACAAATTGATGCACTGGTAAGTTAGTTTCGCACTTTAACATACCTTTAGCTCTTTAATTACTTTTGCCGGTTCTATTCGTTCCCCCGAAAAATGGTCATCAGCCAAAATCAAAAATACCGGACTATAGCCTTGTTGCTGATACTCATCAGCTTGTTGGCAACCTTGTTTAATTGGTTTATCAATTATCATCCGCTTCAACTGCTGTTTTCAAATATCGTTATCATGAAGTTTAACACCACTGTTTGCTTCATCTTAAGTACGTTATCGCTGGCAGCTTTACATAAACCGGGCAAATGGCAAACGCCCGCAGCTATTGTTTTGTCATTAGTGGTAGTGGGTTTCGCATCTTTATCAATTGCACAGGATGTGTTTCATTTTTCGGCCGGCATCGACGAATGGTGGTTAAAAGATGCAATGTTGCGTGGCACATCACCTACACCCGGCCGCATGGGTACAAGCACATCCGGCTGTTTCATTCTGCTAAACCTGGCGCTATTACTGCTACATACAAAAATTAAGCAGCTCCGGCTAATTGCTCAATATGGTTTTAACCTTGTAACCTTTACGGCCCTTGTAGCCTTCATCGGTTATTTGTATGGTGTGCCCGTTTTCTACCGGCTAACCTTTTTAAGTTCCATGGCACTACAAAGTTCCCTAACATTTATTGCCCTGTCGGTGCTTGCATCGTTGCAATACAGTTACCTGGGGTTAACAGGGTTGTTTACAGGTTCACGCACAGGCAATATTGTAGCACGCTGGCTTTTCCCTTTAATGTTCGGGGCTCTATTGTTGTTGGGTTATCTTTTCATTCAGTTAGAAAATACCGGCTTACTTTCGCGGCAATTCAACACTGCCTTACTGGTTGCTTCCTTTCTGGTCGTCGTAATCATCATCTTAAGCACTACCGCCAGCGCACTTAATAAGTTAGATAGCGAGCGCGATAGAGTAGAAAAGAAACTCCTGAACCTGAACGAACATCTGGAACTCACGATTAAGGACCGCACCAAAAACCTCGAAACCACCGTTAGCATGCTTATGGAAAGCGAAGCACGCTTTCGCGATGCATTTGAGTATTCTGCCTTTGGCATGGCACTTGTTTCTATTGAGGGAAGATGGCTGAAAGTCAACTCTCAGGTTACCGAAATTGTAGGTTATACAGAGGAAGAACTGTTAGGCAAAACGTTCCAGGACCTAACACATCCCGATGATCTTTTTGCTGACCTGGACAATGTAGAGAAGCTATTAAAAGGAAAGATCAACTATTACAATCTCGAGAAACGTTACATTCATAAAAACGGCCATGTAGTTTGGGTGTTACTTAGTGTTTCGCTGGTACGCGATAGCAAGGGAAATGCCTCGCATTTTGTGGCGCAGCTAAAAAATATAACCGAGCGGATACATGCGCAAATGGCGCTTGAAAAGGTAAACCGCGAGTTGACCACCATCTTTAATTCAGCCAATCACGTTTCCATCATTTGCACCGATTTAAACGGCATCATCACCCACTTTAGCCGTGGGGCCGAAACCATGCTGGGTTATACTGCTGCCGAAATGATAGGCCGCGAAACACCGGTAATTATTCACCGCACCGAAGAAATTTCGAGCCATGCCATAGAAGTGTCCGAGCGTCTGGGTTATTCCGTTTCCGGCTTCAACACCTTTGTAGGTTATGCGCGCCATGGCGGCTACGAATCGCGCGAGTGGACCTATGTGCGCAAAGATGGAAGCACTTTTCCGGTACAATTGGTAGTGTCCGGCATTTGGGATAACGAAGGCAAACTAACCGGTTTTATGGGTGTGGCAACCGATATCAGCGAACGCCGCGAAATCGAAGAATCGCGCCGCAAGTATGCCCAGTTAGAAGCCAAGAACAAGGAGATGGAGCAGTTCTCCTACATCGCTTCGCACGATTTACAGGAACCTTTACGCACCGTTAGCAGCTATGCCGATTTGCTGGCGCTTGAATACAAGGATAAACTGGATGAGAATGGCGTACGTTATCTAAACGCCATCCTGCGTTCCACCAATCGTATGAGCGATTTAATAAAAGGCTTGCTCGATTACAGCCGCATTGGCAAAGAGCGACACTTAGAACAGGTAGATACTAACCAACTGGTTGAAACAGTTTGCGAAGACATGGCACAATTGATGAAGGAAACCGGTGCATCAGTATTTGCCGGCCATCTGCCCGTATTAAGCGTTTACAAGTTAGAATTCACCCAATTATTACAGAACCTTTTAAGCAATGCCATTAAATTTAAACATGCAGACGTTGCCCCCGTGGTAGAAATAAACGCTGTACCGCAAGGGCATAAATGGTTGTTTTCAGTAAAGGATAACGGCATTGGCATCGAGGAGAAAAACCTGGATAAGTTATTTATCATTTTCCGTCGCCTGCACAATGTACAACAATACCCCGGTGCCGGTATCGGACTGGCCCATTGCAAAAAAATTGTAGACATGCACAATGGTAACATATGGGTGGAAAGCACGCCGGGTAAGGGCAGCACCTTTTACTTTACCATTAATGTATAAGCCCTACTCCCTTTTTCGTTTCTAATCCCGCCAATTCAATCCCTAAATACGAGGCTAAACCTTCGCCTCCCCATTTCATTACCACATCATGGTTCCACTCAAACAGGGGGCGCAGTAACGGAGCGCACAGATTCATCCAAAAACGGGTTGTTTCCACTTTCCAAACATATTTTACTGTAGTTACGCCATTCTCTTCTGCAAATAACCATTTACCATGCCCTTGTAAATCGCCGGTAGTAGTGCCTTCTATCATACGGTAAGGCACTACTTGCAATACTGTGCCTGTATAGTTAAGTCTATACGGCAGAGCACTTCGGGTACAAAAGGCTTTTACCGCTCCAATACCCAATTCATTCCCACTGCAAATGGTTTTAACCGGCTCCTGCCCTTTCCACCAAATGTGATACTCATCGGCATTATAAATACGCGTATAAATAAGCTCAAGCGGAGCTACAAACTTCCAAACGGTTATAAAATTATAATTGGCCATAATTGTTGTATCTACTATTTGCGCATCGCATAATTTACCACTTTAAAACCCAACTGCTTGTGTGCTTAACGACTTTGTGGTAATCTTGTTAACCTGCAAAAAAGGTGTGCCTTATGTTACGGTTCGAAAATAAAGTGGTGGTTATCACCGGCGGGCCGCTGGTATTGGTGCCGAGGCCTGTAAAAAATTTGCCCGCGAGGGTGCTGCTGTGGCCATCTGGGATGTAAACCAAACTTCCGGCAAAGAACTGGAATTGCTACTGCTAAACGAGGGTTTTGCCGCACATTTTACCAAAGTAAACACCGCCGATTTTGCCGAAGTAGAGTCCGCAACAAAACAGGTAATCAAACAGTTTGGTAAAATCAGTATCCTCATTAACAACGCAGGTATTACCCGCGATGCATCTTTATTAAAAATGACAGCCGAACAATGGCAGCAGGTAATGGATGTAAACCTTACCGGTGTTTTTAACTGCACAAAAGCCATTGCCCCGCATATGATTGAGCAGAATTGGGGGCGCATTATTAATACCTCGTCGGTGGTGGGGCTTTATGGCAATTATGGCCAGGGCAACTATGCCGCAACAAAAGCCGGCATTATTGGTTTAACTAAAACCTGGGCACGCGAGTTAGGTAAGTATAACATTACGGTTAACACCGTGGCACCGGGTTTTATTGCTACCGATATGATTAAAACCATACCCGAAAAAGTAATTGCTATGATGACCGAAAAAGTGCCGTTAAAAAAACTGGGCACACCCGAAGATGTTGCGAACACCTACGCTTTTTTGGCAAGTAACGAGGCGCAATTTATTTCTGCCGCTACTATTAGTGTTGATGGCGGCTTAACTATTTAATACAACGTATGCTTATATCATCCCAAACCTATCAATACATTTTATACGGCTGGATTGGCCTTGGCCTGGTTTCCTTCCCGTATCTGTTAACCAAAAACAACCCTATGGCCGCCATACCAGCAACAGTTGGGGCCCTATGATATCTAACCAACTCGGCTGGTTAATTATGGAAGGTGTAGCGCCTATATTAATTAGCTTGTGGTTTTGGACCGGCAACCTGCAAAAAACCAACACCAGCTATTTCTTTTACGGCATTTACATGCTGACTATATCTACCGCGGTTACATTTTTCCCTTCCGCACCCGCACGCAAGGCAAAAAAATGCCGCTGCTTATTTCCACCTCAGCCGTATTCTTTAACTTATGTAACACGTTTATACTGGGTTATTATCTGGGCAACCTGGGCGGCAATTATGCCGATACTTATTTTACCTCCCCACAATTTATAATCGGCCTGGTAATCTTTGTTAGCGGGGCATTCATCAATATCAAAAGCGATAACATCCTCATTAACCTGCGTAAGCCCGGCGAAACCGGTTACAAAATTCCGCAGGGCTTTTTATTCAATTACATCTCCTGTCCTAACCTGTTCGGCGAAATAGTGGAATGGATAGGCTTTGGCATTTTGCTTGGCACCTTGCCCGGCTTTAGTTTTCCGTTGTGGACCATGGTTAACCTTATCCCGCGCGCACTGGACCATCATAAGTGGTACAAGGAGAAATTTCCCGATTACCCACAACAGCGCAAAGCCCTTATCCCCGGCCTGCTTTAGTTTTCTGAAAGTTCCGATACATTTAACCCCGATTTAAAACCGTGGGTATGAGTAAGAAAGTTACAATCGGCAGTAAGCAATTACGCCTGGAGGATTTAAAAGCATTTTTAGGCAGTACTGCCAAATTGGAACTGGGCCCCGATGCCCGCAAAAAAATTGCAGCCAACCGCCGCTTTCTCGAAAGAAAAATTGCTGAACCCGGCGCTCGTTATTATGGCATCAACACAGGATTTGGCGCTTTATGCGATGTTGAAATAAAGCCCGATCAATTAGAGCAATTACAGGAAAATCTGGTAATGAGCCACGCCTGCGGTATGGGCGATGAAGTAAAACCGGAGGTAGTTAAGCTGATGATGTTCCTTAAAATTAAAGGGCTCTCCTTAGGCTATTCAGGCGTTACAGTTGAATCGGTAGAAAAGTTGGTAGAGCTTTATAATAAAGAAGTATACCCCATTATTTGGGAAGTGGGTTCACTTGGCGCCAGCGGCGACCTTGCCCCTTTAGCGCACCTTACTTTGCCATTAATGGGACAGGGCTGGGTACGCTACAAAGGCGAAAAACGGGCAACCGAAGAAGTTTTCCGCGAATTGAAAATTAAACCCATTAAGCTAAAGGCTAAAGAAGGCTTGGCGTTTTTGAACGGCACCCAATTTATGAGTTCGTGGGGATGCTACAGTATAATAGAAGCTGAGCGTGTAGCTAAACTGGCCGACTTCACAGCCGCCCTCTCTGCCGATGCGTTTAACTGCCAGCTATCGCCTTATCATCCCGCCATTCAAAAGGTGCGTAATCATAAAGGGCAAATTGAAAGCGCAGCCAACGTGCTAAAGTTTTTAAAGGGCAGCGCTATAGCTAAGCAACCCAAAAACAATGTGCAGGACCCCTACAGTTTCCGTTGTGTGCCCCAGGTGCACGGCGCGGTTAAGTTTGCCGTAAGCCAGGTACGCGAAGTGTTTGAACGCGAGATAAACGCAGTTACCGACAACCCGCTGATTTTTGAAAAAGAAAACCTCATCCTCAGCGGTGGCAACTTTCACGGCGAGCCATTAGCTATCTCGCTCGATTACCTCGGTATTGCCATGAGCGAACTTGCAAGTATTTCGGAACGTCGAACTTTTCAACTTATCTCAGGCAAACGCGGCTTGCCTAAGTTTCTGGTGCAGGACTCGGGCCTCAATTCCGGCCTTATGATTCCGCAATACACAGCAGCCTCTATTGTTTCTATGAACAAACAGTTAGCAACACCGGCCAGTGTAGATACTATAACCAGCAGCGATGGGCAGGAAGACCATGTAAGCATGGGTGCCAATGCCGCTGTAAAAACCTATAAGATAGTTTACAACATCGAAAAAGTGCTGGCCATAGAATTTATGACTGCTATGCAGGCACTTGAATTTCGCAGGCCGTTAAAGAGCTCACCGTTGATTGAAAAGATACGTACGGCTTATCGTAAAATTGTACCTGCTTACGATAAAGACCGGATACTTTACGGTGATATACAAGTTACCGTAGACTTTATGCGCGAAATTCAACTTCCCTAACATAGAATGAAAACGGTATTTTAGAATTGCATTTAATCAGATTATGATGAGTATAAAGAAAGTTGGAGTGGCGGGTGCAGGTGCTATGGGTGCCGGCATTGCACAGGTGTTTGCAGCAGCAGGTTTTGCCGTAACCCTGTATGATCTAAGCACCGAACAATTAGAGAAGGCGAAAGCCGGTATCGAAAAAAACCTGGCAGATGCCATTACCCGCGGCAAAGCTACCGAAGCCGACAAAACCAATACGCTAACCCGTATTACTTTTACCACCGACCGCAACGCTTTGGTAGCCGACCTCATTATCGAAGCTATCATTGAAAAACTAGAGCCCAAACGCGAACTGTTTTCAGCACTGGCTGCCATTAATTCGTCCGAAACCATTCTGGCTACAAATACCTCTTCTATACCTGTAACACGAATAGCCCGCGGTATACCAAATGCACCACGCGTAGTTGGTATGCACTTCTTTAATCCGGCGCATATCATGAAACTGGTGGAGGTTATTGAAGGTGCCGAAACAAACCCTGAAGTTGCGTTAACACTAAAACAGCTTTGCGTTACCATAGGCAAAATTCCGGTAATGTGTACCGATTCTCCGGGCTTTATTGTAAACCGTGTAGCACGCCATTATTATGTTGAAAGCTTAAAGGCGCTGGAAGAAAGAGTGGCCTCCAAAGAAACTATTGATGCCTTAATGGAAAGTGCCGGATTTAAAATGGGTCCGTTTAAACTAATGGATATGGTAGGCAACGACATCAACTTTGCTGTAACCTCTTCATTATTCGAGTCCTTCCATAACGATCCTAAATTCCGTCCTTCACGTATACAGCAACAAAAGGTAGACGCCGGCCATTTAGGCAAAAAAACAGGCAAGGGCTTTTACGATTATCCTGCGAAGTAATTTACCTGCGTTTCCGCTTTATATACAAATTAACGGTATAAAGTTTTGCGGCCACCTTATCCACGGCAAGGCTTATGATAAACTCAGCACCGTGTGCCTGTAGTTGCTGCTCTTCTTTAAAGAAAACAGTAGTGCTGTCATCTCCAACTTCGTTGGTCCAGTACCACATGGTGCTATCTAAACAATAATTCACCAGTGGCTTTAACTCCTCCAGTTTCTTCAAAGCACTCAGCGAATCAAAATTCTGGTTGGTTTTTCCTACAAATCGGTTGTCTTTATCTACATATATAATTCCAAAGGGGTCAAGCTTAATACTGTAGCCGGGCACAACTAAAAACGCACTTTGCTTGGCACCGGTGCCGTTAATGCTTTCAAAGTTTTCCTTTCTGCCATCTTCCAACACCTTTTCAAGATTGGTACAAAACCGTTGCTGTTCGTAGCTTACACTTTGTGCATGCACAGTTATACTTAGCAGTAACGCTATAATTGCGGGCATCCATTTGGTGCTAAAACACATGGTTACGAATTAAAACAAATACGGCTTTTAAATAGGCTGCTTAACAAATTTTGAATTCAAATTAATTGGTAAACATGCCCTCCACACGCAAATGACCGTTTTATGACAATCACTTTTTGTAAATGAAAATCAATAAGTTGCGCAATACCTATAGCCTTTGGCACACACTTTTTGCAATTTCTTCCATACCAATTTTTGTAAACACCGCGTTCTCAATTCAACACAGCGATTCATTGCCTGTTGCCATTTAAAACCAGGGCTAGTCGCTTATTAATTAACTAAAAAACGGAATGACATGGAAACGAACAACCAAAGCAGCAGCAAAGAAAAGAAGGCCGGAATCGCCATCATCATTGCACTACTACTAATATCAGGTACAGCCATCTACTTTGTTGCCTCACAAAACACCGAGAACAAAAAAGTAACCGCTGAAAAAACGCAACTGCAAAACGAGTTTAACGACCTGAGCAAAACACTGGATGCCAAAACCGCAGAGCTGGAGGAATTCAGAGGCAAGAACGCCGACCTGGATAAGCAGATTACCGCCAAACAGGAAGAAATTCAAAAGCAAAAGGAGGAAATTACCGCCCTGTTGCACAAAGGTAAATTAACTACCGGCGAGTTAAACAAAACCCGTGCTTTAGTAGCCCAATACGAGGCCTCTATTGCCGAAATGCAAAGTAAGGTAGATCAGTTAACCCAGCAGAACCTGGCGCTTACTACAACCAATACCGATCTTACCAATCAGTTAACTGCCGAAAAAACAGTTACCTCTCAGCAAACTGAAATGATTGCCGGATTGAATAAAAAGGTAGAAGTGGGCTCCTTGTTGCAACTGAAAAGCCTGGATGTGGTAGCGGTAAAAGACAACGCCCTAAACGGTAAGGAACGTGAAGTAAAAAAGGCAAAACGCGCCGAAGCAATTAAGATCAGTTTCGAAACCGGCGAAAACCATGTGATTGATCCGGGTACAGTGCCAATTTATGTGCGCGTAATCAATCCTAAAGGCGAAACAATTGCAGTAGCCGATGAAGGTGCAGGCACCATCAAAACCGAAACCGGCGAAATGGTACAATACACCAAAGAAGCTGACATCAACTACGATCAAACTAACAAAAAGGTAAATGTTTACCTCAGCCAACAAATCCAACAACCGGGCACCTACAAAGTGGAAGTTTATCAAAACGGCCACATGATAGGCAAGGATGAGTTAGCCTTAAATTAAGCATTAACTTTCTCCATCCGTTTTACAAGCGGGTCCCCGTTCCTTCAGGTTCGGGGACTCTTTTTTTGGTACCCGGGTGGGCTATATAGTTCAGCCCCTGCAATCGCGCCAATTTGCTTTATTTGCCTTACACAACACAAGGCTTGAAACCCGATAAACAAACTTTACTAAAGGCCTACCGCCTTTTCTGCACAGCCAAGGCTATGGCAGAGTTGTACGAAGAACGCAAGGATATCTGCAGCAAATACGTGCATGCTACCTCACGCGGGCACGAAGCTATTCAACTGGCTACCGCCTTTCAACTAAAACCTCAGGACTTCGCCTTCCCTTATTACCGCGATGACTCGATGTTGTTGGGCATGGGTTTTACCCCGTTTGATTTAATGTTGCAGTTATTGGCAAAGCGCAGCGATTATTTTTCCGGCGGTCGCACCTATTATGCGCATCCTTCCTCTAATCGTCCCGATCTTCCTAAAATACCGCATCAGTCCTCTGCCACCGGCATGCAAACTATTCCTGCAACCGGCGCTGCACAGGGCCTTAAATTCCGCGAACATTTTAAACTGGCCGAATACAAACGCTTTGAAGAGCCTATCGTACTCTGCAGTTTAGGCGATGGTTCGGTAACCGAAGGCGAGGTAAGCGAAGCCTTTCAAATGGCGGTGCTGCACAAATATCCTATCATTTACCTGGTGCAGGATAACGAGTGGGATATTAGCGCACACAGCAGCGAAATTCGCGCGCAGGATGCTCCTGATTATGCCAAAGGTTTTAACGGCTTGAAAGTTGAAAGCATAGACGGCACTGATTTTAACGAGTGCTTTGAAACTATGAGCCGCGTAGTAAACTACGTGCGCCAACACCGTGTGCCTTATCTGGTACATGCTAAAGTGCCCTTGCTTAATCACCATACAAGTGGCGTTCGTAAAGAATGGTATCGCCCGAAGGAAAACCTGGAAAGCGATAACCTGCGCGACCCGTTCAACCGCTTTAAAAAGCAATTACTATACGATAAAGTTTCGCATGCCGATGAACTGAACCGTATTGAAGATGAAGCAAAGCAATTGGTTGCCGAAGATTTTGAACGCGCTTTGTTAGAACCCGATCCAACAGCCGATGACCTGCTGACACACATTTTTGCTCCTGCTATTTTTACGGAAGAAAAAGGCAACCGCAGTCCCGAAGGCGGCCAACCGGTTGTAATGGTAGATGCAGCCCTGCATGCTGTTGACGAAATTTTACGCAAACATCCCGAAGCACTTCTTTACGGACAGGACGTAGGTGGCGAACTGGGTGGTGTATTCCGCGAAGCAGCATTGCTGGCTAAAAAATACGGCGACCGCCGTGTATTCAACACACCTATACAGGAAGCCTACATTGTGGGCAGCACCGTAGGTATGAGCGCCACGGGCTGCAAACCGATCGTAGAAATTCAATTTGCCGATTATATATTCCCCGGCGTTAACCAGTTGTTTACCGAAGTATCGCGTAGTTGCTACTTAAGCAATGGCAAATGGCCGGTAAGCGCTGTAATACGCATACCCATTGGTGCCTATGGTAGTGGCGGACCTTACCATAGCAGCAGTGTAGAAAGTTTTGTATTGCAGATTAAGGGCGTAAAGATTGCCTACCCCAGCAACGCTGCCGATATGAAAGGCCTGCTGAAAGCCGCCTACTACGACCCTAACCCGGTGGTAATATTTGAACACAAAGGCCTATACTGGAGTAAGGTAAAAGGCACGGAAGCAGCCAAGTGTGTAGAGCCCGACGAAAACTATTTGGTCCCACTTGGCAAAGCACGAATTGCCTTACAAGCAAGCGCGGAAGCTGTCGAAAACGGCGAATCAATTACCGTAATTACTTACGGCATGGGTGTACACTGGGCCTTAAACGCGGCTAAAAATTTTGAAGGCCGCGTAGAGATCATAGATCTCCGCACACTTAATCCACTTGATGAACAAGCCATATTTGATGCCGTAGAAAAGCATGGAAAAGTATTAATGCTTACCGAAGAAACCATCACACACTCCTTTGCCGAAGCATTAGCAGGCCGCATAGCCTCGCAATGCTTCCAACAATTAGACGCCCCGGTTAAAATTATAGGGTCAGTTAATACACCGGCTGTACCATTAAATGCAAACCTCGAAAAAGCCATGCTGCCCAATGTTGACCTGGTAACACAAGCTATGCAGGAATTGCTGAACTACTAAAGCCTGTCCAGCACACCCCAATAAAAACCAAGGTCTTTCACCACTTTCGAAAAATTTTCAAATTCCACCGGCTTCACTACATAGCTGTTGGCACCTAACGCCGCACAGCGTTGTATATCCGGATCCTCGTTGCTGGAAGTAAGCACCACTATGGGTATCGATTTGGTTCGCTCATCACTTTTCAAACGTTCCAGCACTTCCAGCCCATTCACCTTGGGCATTTTCAAATCAAGAAACACCACCTTGGGTCTTGAGTTAAGTTCTTTCCCCTCGTAGGCGCCGGTCGAAAAGAAATAATCCAAAGCCAATGCACCGTCCTCCAGGTGCACAATGTTGTTTACAAGATTGTTGCTTTTCAAAGCCCTAAGGGCTAACATGGCGTCGTAGGGATTGTCCTCTACAAGCACCACTTCAATAAATTGCTGAGTCATATAATAGTGGGTTGGTTAGTTTTCTTTATCACAATTACTTAGCGTAAAATAAAAAGTTGCCCCTTCATTCACTTTGCCTTCAGCCCATACATCTCCCCCGTGGCGGGTAACAATGCGTTTAACCAGTGCCAATCCTACACCTGTGCCTTCAAAGTCGCCGGCTCCGTGCAATCGCTGAAATACGCCAAATAACTTATTGTAGTAACGCATATCAAACCCTGCTCCGTTATCACGAACATAAAAAACAGGTTTCCCTTCCTTCTCTTCTACGCCTATTTCAATGATTGGGTTGTCCTTTTTGCTGCTATATTTTACGGCATTGCCAATTAAGTTAATATACACTTGTCGCATCATACTGGCATCACCCTTAATGGAAGGTAACGGATATACCACTGGTTTTACTGTTTTATCGCGCAGAACATTTGCAAGTACTTCCTTAACCAGTTCATTCAAATCTATTTGCCGCTTCTTCATTTCCTGCTTACCCATTCGCGAAAAAGTGAGCAGGTCATCAATCAAAACACCCATAGAAGAGGAGTTATGTGCTATGGCATCCAGCAAATGCTCAGTTTCCCTGTCTATCTTGTCACGAAGTAAATCGCTAACTATTTTCGAGCAGCCATTAATGGCACGCAGCGGGGCTCTTAAATCATGTGCAATAGAATAACTGAAGGCTTCCAGTTCGGTATTTACAAGTTCCAGTTCCCTGTTTTTTTGTTCCATGGCAGCAGCTAACCTTTTCCGCTCAGCCTGCAAGGCCAGCAAGGAACGAATGCGAATCGTTAACTCCTGCGGATGAAACGGCTTAAACAAGTATTCATCGGCACCGGCTTCCCATCCACGCAGCATAGCTTCCCTATAGCTTAAGGCCGTTAAAAGCACAATCGTAATTCCCGAAAACTCTTCGCTGGCTTTAATGGCACGGCACAATTCAACACCATCCATTTCCGGCATCATTACATCGCTTAGCACCAGGTCCGGTTTCCAGGTCCTAACCAATTCCAATCCCAGTTTGCCATTCGCAGCAGTTTTTACCTGGCAAAAATCCTTTAATACCGAAGTTATATAAGCACTCAACTCCTCATTATCCTCACAAACCAGGATGCGGGATTGTTTTGTGTCTTCAGGCTGCGCTTCCGCTTGTTCAATCCCCTTAAATTGGGCACTTAAGTGGTTACGCGGTACTGCCGATTCCGTAACAACCGCTTCGCCGGCTTCAGGTGCGGCAATATCTACAATAAAGGTGCTTCCTTTACCCTGCACACTATGCACTTCAACAAACCCTTGCTGTAATTCAGCAAATTCTTTAACCATAGCAAGGCCAAGCCCCGTTCCTTCAAACCGCCTTACCGACGAACCTTCTACTTGTTTAAATTTCTGAAACAGTAAAGGCAGTTCCTTCTCCGAAATACCTATACCCGTATCGCTAACTTCAAGCCTTAATCGGCCTGCCTGCACCATAGCCTTCACGCTGATGGATCCTCCCGCAGGTGTAAACTTTATGGCATTCGAAAGCAAATTAAAAAGTATACGTTCCAACAGATATCTATCCAGGAATACGGGTTTTGAAGCCGACGTTAAATCGGTAGTAATTGTAAGCTGTCGGCTCTTTAATTGCGGATCAAAATCTTTAAGCAGCGTAGCTACCTGCTCTGCAGCATTAGCTACCTCACGGTGCACCTGCATTTTACCGGCCTCCGTTTTTGTAAAATCAAGTAAGCCGGTAACCATTTGCAACAAGCGAACACCGTTATTATGCATGGTATGTAACAACTCGGTTTGCTCATTATTCAGGGCTCCTTTTGTACCGCTTAGCAGGGTTTCAAGCGGTGCAAGGATTAACGATAAAGGCGTCCGCAATTCATGCGAAACATTGGCAAATAATTCCGTTTTCCCTTTTTCGGCCTCCCGCAATTGCTGGTTTGCCTGTTGCAACTGCTGCGCCCGGTTGTAAACCTCAAGCTCCATTTGCGCTGCCCTGCCTTGTAACTCTTCCGCTTCGGCTTCCTTACCCTTCAAGCGCATAAACTCCGTTACATCTTCCGCTTTATGCAGAATATATTCCACCTCTCCCGCCGCGTTCAACACCGGTACATTCACCACACTCCAATATCTTACCTCCCACCCTCCGCCTTCCGACTCAGGTTTCTGAATATCGTACTTTTGCACGGCCATAGCATCCGGCTCCTTCTGTGTAAGCACGCGCAAACACGAACTGCGCAGATTACCCACACCGGTAGCACCGGAATCATTGGGATTATCAGGAAAAACCTCAAACAAATGTTTCCCTAAAACATTTTCTCTTACAATTTTGGTGGCTTGGGTGTAGGCATCGCTAAAGGCTACCAGGTTCAAATTGGCATCCAGTACCATAAACAAACTGGGGGCTGCTTCAAACAGCTTACGGAAATCAACGGCTTTCATAGGTATAATACACTTACTGTATACGCGGCTATAGGTGGGCAGTTCCGTGCGCCGGCATTACAAATTACAAGTTGAAAATAGTTTTTTTCAATAACCAATAAGCAACAATTTGCATTCATACCCACCTCATAATGAGCTGAACACAAATTCCGGTTTTAGCTATCTCCTTGCCGCTAATATCTTTCCACACCCTATTTTGGCGTTTACCGCATTTCTTTATTTTCACCCCGCTTAAAACCAATAAACGATATGGCATATTTATTTACCTCAGAGTCGGTATCGGAGGGACACCCCGATAAAGTGGCCGACCAGATTTCGGATGCACTTATTGATCATTTCCTGGCTTACGATCCACAAAGTAAGGTAGCATGCGAAACCCTGGTAACTACCGGTCAGGTAGTATTGGCCGGTGAGGTTAAATCGCAAGCTTACCTCGATGTGCAGGACATAGCCCGCGAAGTGATTCGCAAAATAGGCTACACCAAAGCCGAATACATGTTCGAAGCAAACAGCTGCGGCGTGTTTTCAGCTATCCACGAACAATCTTCTGATATCAATCAGGGTGTTGAACGCAAAAAGCCCGAAGAACAGGGTGCCGGCGACCAGGGTATGATGTTCGGTTACGCCAGCCGCGAAACCGACAATTACATGCCGCTTCCTTTGGAACTGGCACACACCCTGCTGCGCGAACTTTCAGCCATCCGCCGCGAAGGCAAAGTAATGAAGTATCTGCGCCCCGATGCAAAAAGTCAGGTTACTATCGAATACGGCGATAACCACCAGCCTCAGCGTATCGATACCATCGTTATCTCTACCCAGCACGACGACTTCGGCAAAGATGCCGTTATGTTGAAGCAGATCAAGGATGATGTTATCAAAATCCTGGTTCCGCGTGTAATGAAGAAATTGCCTAAACGTGTGCAGGCATTGTTCAACGATAAGATCAAATACCACGTAAACCCAACCGGTAAATTCGTTATCGGTGGTCCACACGGCGATACAGGCTTAACAGGCCGCAAGATCATCGTTGATACCTACGGTGGTAAAGGTGCCCACGGTGGTGGTGCATTTAGTGGTAAGGATCCTTCTAAAGTTGACCGCTCTGCTGCCTACGCTGCCCGCCACATTGCCAAGCACCTGGTTGCTGCCGGCGTGTGCGACGAAGCACTGGTGCAAGTAGCTTACGCTATCGGTGTTGCACAGCCTGTAGGTTTGTTTGTAAACACCTATGGCACCGCTAAGGTTAAATTAAGCGACGGCGAAATAGCTAAGGTAATGTCTAAACTCCCAGAGTTCGACATGCGCCCTTACTTCATCGAAAAACGCTTTAACCTGCGCTCGCCTATTTACTTAGAAACTGCCTCTTACGGTCACGTAGGCCGCGAAAGCAAAGTGGTAAAGAAAACCTTCAACAAAGGCAAGCAAAACGAAAAAACGGTTACCGTTAAGTTGTTCCCTTGGGAAGAACTAAACGCTGTTGCTACCGTTAAAAAAGCCTTCGGCATTAAATAACCAACAACACATACAACAATAAAAAAGGGCGGTTCATCCGCCCTTTTTTATTTACCTCAATCATCTATTAACTTCCAATAGCCTATCATTCCTTTTCATCCAACACCATCATCCTCTATCATAATCATCAGTGTTCATCAGCGTTCTATTCGCATTGGTTCAATTAGTCCAATTCACTCCATTCGTCCAATTAATCATTCTTCCTACCTTTAACCACGCATGAAAACCACTTTTATCAGCATACTCTGGGCAGCCCTATTATTGCCCTATCTGCTTCTCTGTGGTTTCGCCTTTCCGTTTGCCGATGACTTCTGCTTCGCCTGGACCTCCGCTTCCTCCGGCACCTTTCTTTATCACTGGCTCGATCAATACCTGCACTGGAACGGCCGCTACACCGCCGATGCGCTGGCTAACCTGCATCCCTTGCTAACCGGAGATTTTAAGCTCTACCAAACCATCTCTTATTTATCAGTATTGCTTATTACACCGCTGTATTACCAACTATTGCAGCGCATCCTCCACAACAAAACCAATGCAGCAATAGGCTCAGCCGTGTGCGGTATTTACTTCCTGGCCTACATGCCTCAACTCGCCGAAGGCATCTACTGGTATATCGGCATCTGCAATTATTTGTTGGGCAACTTTTTACTGCTTATACACTTTATACTGGTGTTTCGTAAATCCACCTTCACCAACGTCTTTGCAACAATCACTTTAGTTATGGCAATAGGTTGTAACGAAGTGGCCGCACTCACCATTCCTGCAC
Organism: Chitinophagales bacterium; assembly: GCA_046329495.1. GTDB lineage: Bacteria > Bacteroidota > Bacteroidia > Chitinophagales > LD1 > Bog-950. Next base: position 61,736 of record JAXLUO010000020.1, read on the forward strand.
TCTATCTTTTAATCCTCTTCATTGCCAAACGCGAATTCCCCGCTTACCAAAAACAAGCACGCAACATGCTGCTGCTCGCTGTTATCGCATCTGCCTTTGTCATCCTCTCACCCGGCAACTTTACCCGCAGTGGCCAATTCACCGAAAGTTTCCAATGGTCGCACTCCTTATTATATGCCGGTTTACAAACAGCGCGCTTTTTAGGCACATGGATGCTATCACCCGCCTTCTGGCTTATCTCTATCCTCACGCTTGCCTATACTCCTTCCATTCTACCTGATTGGGCACAACGGGTTGGCCTACTACCCTGGTTCTACTTTTTACTATTGCTATTTACTGCGGCTTTTCTGCCTTATATAGGCACCGGCATACTTGGCCAGCACCGCACTATTAATTATGCTTTCTTCTTCTTTCTGCCGCTCTGGTTATGGGGATTACTAAATGTAGGCCACACTGCTCATACCTGGTTAGCACCGCTCACCAAACCAATTGTAGCCATGTCGGTTTGCGTGCTCATTTTCCTGTGCTTTGTATTTACCGGCAACACCTACACCATCATTACCGATATCCGCCTGCACAAACTCACCGCTTACAAAAACGAATACCTGCAACGCGATAAAGATATACAGCTAAAAGGCAGCACAGCCATCCAACCGCTTAATGCAATACCACAAAGCCTAACCATCACCGATGCCAAAGGCGATGCCGATTACTGGGTTGATAAATGTATGGGGTATTATTACAGCGCTAAAAGTAAGCAGCAACACTAATGCTGCACCACCAACCGCTTTATGCCATAGCGGCCTTTGCTGCTAACCTGCACAAAGTATATACCGTTGCTCCACTGCTTTAAAGGCAGTTGGTAAACGCCGGTAAACGAGGTAGTGAAATATCGTCTTCCTTCTGCATCCAACAAGGTTAAAGTAGCCGGCTCGTTGTTAGTTGTGCTAACCGTACAAACATCACTAACAGGGTTAGGATAAACCTGCAACGGCAACACCGACGTTTCGCCAATACCGCTCAACGTATCGCCATACAAATGCAGGGCATGTTTAAAACAGGGAATGATACTATCGCCGCTTACTACATGCGAATTAAACATGCTGAAGTCCCAACGCCAGTCCCAGTAAAACCAGGGCATATTAAAACTATCCAGCCGTGTACCGAAGTATTCTATCCAGTTGCAACGGCTTACATCATCGCCAAACACGCCCGTTCCGAACTCTCCCAAGAACACGGGCTTATGATACGTAGCTTGCCAGTTAGTTACCTGATACCAGGCATTCTCAAGCATCGTCATTAAAGAAGGGAAAGTAGTGCCCAACGGCACCGACGGACTGGCCCACGAAAAACCCTGATGCGTAAACTGATACGGATCGTACGAGTGCCAGGTGTAAATCAAATTGGTATCGGCAAAAGGCTGGTAGCCCTCATAAGCCTGACCGCTACTGCTAAAATTCGGACTCACAATTATAGTATGCGCTGTGGTGTATTGGCGTATGGTATCTATCGTTACGCGGAACACCTCATTCAAACTATCAATAGCAATACCAAAGGCAGGTTCGTTCAGCAATTCAAACGTGTAACGGTTGGGGTCCAGATAACTATACCGTTGCGCTACCACGCTCCACAAATGTGCAAACCGAGGCAACTTGGTGCGCCAGTTCTGGTTAAAAATATCCCACTCGTGGTGGTTATCAATAATCACATTCATCTGCAGGGCATCAGCCCAACTTATCACCGTATCAATCCTCTCCCATACAGCACTCGCTGTATCTACCTCATAAGGCGCTACAGAATCAGTCAGCGCTGCAAAGCAAACCGGCAAGCGCAGTGATTGTATGCCCGCTTCTTTCATCTTCACCACATCCGCAAACGTGTAACCATCCGGCGTGGGGTAATTGGTCTGCCATCGGGCCTCTAACCAGTTACTTAAATTCTGCCCTTTGCCAAAGGCTGCACAGCGCAGCTCAGCAACACTTTGCGCATTGGTTAATTCAACAAAGGCAATCAATAAAAAAAGAGGAAGCGATAAATAGCGAAGGCGTAAAAACAAATTCATGTGCAGGTATTACGCCGACCAAGATAACCTAATTGCTATACAACAAAAAGCGCAGATACAACACATGCCTTCCTTTCGGGCTCTTGGAATAATCCAGCACTATCGAGCCGTATTTTTCATTCTTCACTTCCAGGTCAGATAGCAAGCCTGATTCCTTATTCGGCAGGCACGACGTAACCCAACCCTCACTCGCCGGGAAATTCTCCATCAGCCTTTGTTCCATTTGTTTGTAGGTTGTTCGGAAACTTTCATCAAATCCGTCGCCCTCCGCCAACACACTCACAAAATCCAACTGCGAGGTAGGGAATGGAAAGCTGTAAAGCATATTAAATTTCTCGCCGGGTATTTTAAGCCGGGTGCTATAGGTGTATTTATAGTTCCAGAAATTACCCGTGCCCCGGTTAGCCACTTTTATATTGCTAAACGCCGACTGCCGGTACGAGTTAAACACATTCATTATTCCCCGTTTAAAAGCACTGGCATTCTTCAGCGCCGGATCCTCTACAAATACAGTTGCTTCAGCAGCAGCTTTTGTTTTGCTTACTTTACTATTAGTGGCCACATTAACGGGTGCAGCATTCGTGCTCATGCCCCGTGGTACAGCATTACTGTTAAACGAACTTGCCTCTACTTCCCTCCTCGTTTGCTCCCACTTATCATGCGTGTTGCTCCTAACCACTTCATTATTCACACTGCTTTGGGCAGCAGTACTTACTAATGCAGTAACAGCGGTTGCCCCTGTAACCGGTGTGCCGGCAGTGGCAGCATTGCTGTTAAATGCCTCCTGTTCTAACGCACGTCGCGTTGCTTCTAACTTTGCGTTCACAGCCGGCCGCTCCGTATAATATTCAACCTGCTTTACTTTTACGCTTTCGTTTTCTGTAATAGCGCTAACGGCCGTCACACCGGCGTTTTCCTTTTTCGGCGTCTCACTTATCGTAGCGGTAACAGGTGTTACTATTTTGGTAACCGCAATGGCAGGATCACTTTTTACCTCTGCCGTTTTAGGTTTCAAACTTTCCTGCAACTCTTTGGTAGTATTAAAAAACTTAATCCACTCGGTTTGCGATTCTTTTACCTGCACCAATACACTCACTGTGCCGGTGCTTATCACGTAGTTTCTACCAAGCGCAGCAGCTACACCCTGCATCTTATCGGCCATCACTTCTTTGCTGTCATTCAACTGTAAACCAAAAGGCAGTGGCGAAGTACATGGCATAAAACCGGTGCCGTTACAAACACAACCGTTACCTGCTACCATTAGTGTATCAACACGGCTATTGTTTCTCGCCACCATTACCTTCAATCCGCCAAAGGTGCTTTCCAGCTTCTTATCCAATAACCAAAAATCGCGGAAGGAATTAAAATCGGCCGAATTGGAAGTCTGGCCCAATACGCGTAACAGGTTGTCGCCTGTGTAATCTGCTGCCTGCACCAACAACGCGGTACAGAGCAATGCCATGGTCATCACTTTTTTCATGAGAGGGGGGATTCTCTGTTACCGAAGATAACCAACCAGCGTTACAGTTCACAAACACATACGGTTAATAAATCCGAACCTGTGCACAAAATTGTATACCCGCTTTTAACAACCTAAATTTCTATTTTCGTTTGGTATGGAAAACAACCTGGCTGCCGAGTTAAAAAGCCTGGCCGAAAACGTAAAGGATAAATTCAACATAGATTATACCGATGCGGGCGTTAAACATGTTGACGATTACATCAACAGCAACCGCCAAAATTTCACCGATGAATCACGCGAACGCATC
>JAXLUO010000021.1:0-63305 GCA_046329495.1 Chitinophagales bacterium
ATAAAAGACTTCGCCATCTCTTTTTGGTGCGCAACAAATCGCTGTATATGCTGGTGCATTGTGAAGGATTAAAAACAGCAGGATTTTTGAATTTTGAAGTTGATACCGGTGCTGTGTCCATAATCAGACGAACGCCCCAAAACATGCTTAATCATCCAATTTTCTGATACCAGGCCGGCTTATACTTTCCTGCAAACCGGGGCATGGAAACCGGGAGTAACAGGCACGGTTCATCATTTATCCCCTTCCAACCATGCGATGAATTCGTTTGCCTTTTCGCGGCTTACATCAATACGTAGATTTTTATCGCATTGGAGGTGTACTTCAATTTTGCCTGTATCGTGTTTGCGGTAGGTTTCAACCTGATTAACATGAATAATGGTTTGACGGTTAGCACGGAAGAACCGGGCCGGATTAACCACTTCTTCTATCTCATCGATGGTATTATAATCGGTAACCAATTTTTCGTTGTCGGTTGTTACCAGATAGATAATTGTATCCTTCACAAAACAGGCTACATGATTTTCGGACACCGGCACCATACCCGATTTATAGTGTGCCAGAAAACGTTCTTTAAATTTTGGTGTATTCCGTTGTTGCATATTCGCCAGCAAAGCCTGCATTTGCTCGCCCACATAAGCCGTATTGCTTCTATAGTATTTTTTAAACTTGGAGATTGCAGCTTCCAGGTATTCCTTATCAATTGGTTTAAGCAGGTAATCGACACTGTTAACCTTAAAAGCGCGGATGGCGTATTCGTTGTATGCGGTGGTAAAAATTACCGGCTTTTCGATCTTCACCTTTTCGAAGATGTCAAAGCTAACCCCATCGGACAACTGAATATCGAAGAAGAATAAATCGGGATGTTCGTGCTCCTGTAACCATTTAACAGCGCCGGATACAGAATCTAATACGGCTATAACTTCCATAGCCGGATCAATCTGCTTTAATAGCCGCTGCAGGTTTTTTGCTACCAGCGGTTCGTCTTCAACCAATACAATTTTCATATGCGTTGCATTTAAGGGAGCAATGGAATTTTTACTGCGAAGATACCGTTCAGTTCCTCCACACTTACTTTACGCACCGACAGGTACCTATACAGATTCTTTAGATTTTCGAGGCCCTGCCCATTGGCAGTTTCAACCCGTTGCTTGCGCTGCACATTATTTTCTACCACCAGCATGCCATCTTCATCCCGGATAACGATACGCAAGGGGGCTGCGGTTGAAAGCATGTTATGTTTCACCGCGTTTTCGAATAACACCTGTAGGGTTACCGGTACAATTTTCAGCTCGCGGCATTCGTCGCTTAGGTTATAGGTTATCTCTACAGCGCTATCGAAACGGGTTTTAAGTAACTGTACGTAGTGGTTTACAAAGTTTATTTCGGTTTGAAGGGGAACCAGGTTTTTCTCTTTGTTCTCTAACACATACCGGTACACTTTGGATAGCTGTTGTAAAAAATCGGAAGCCAGTTGCGGATTTTCGAAGATTAACGAGTTGAGCGATGAGAGCGCGTTAAATAAAAAGTGCGGGTTTAACTGATTACGCAGGCTATCGTATTGCACCAAAGCTTTTTCCCGGTCTAATTCTGCCGCACGAATTTTCTCTTCCTTCCAGCGCGAAAAAAAGTGATAGCCGAAAATAGATAGTATGATAGACAGCACCATGAAGGTGTTAATCACGAACGATACAATCCAAAGTTCGCGGCTTACCTGCATATGCATTTTATCGAGATACAGATATGCACTTGCATAACGGAACACAAACAGTACCGTAAGGGTAATGAGAAACTGGAGGCCAATGCGTTTGAATATGTTGCGCTCAAAGGGAAATACGCGGTCGAGATAGATATCTATTACCCTTACGATGAAGCCGAAGAACAGGATGAACACCAGGCCTATGATGCCGGTAATAAAGTGCCACTGAAAGCTTTGATCGGGAAAGAACAAAAACTTAATGAGGCTGAATACCGAAAAGATAATGCCGATAGAAAAAAGCGCGATTTTATTTTCCTGCTTCAATTTCATCCGCTGATAATTTCACCATCTTTCATTTCAATAACCCGGTCGCTGTTAGCTGCAAACTCGGTATCGTGTGTTACTGAAATAATAGTTTGGTGTTTGGTTTTAGAAAGATCGCGCAGGATATCGAACACAATTTTGGTGTTATTGCTATCGAGGTTACCGGTGGGCTCATCACCCATAATAATGGTAGGGTCGTTAATAAGTGCACGTGCAATGGCCACGCGCTGTTGCTGACCACCTGAAAGTTTGCTACTGAGTTTATTGGCAAAATCGTGCATATCCAGCCACTTCAGTTTTTCGTAAGCACGGTCTTCGATTTCGCTTTTTGAATACTTGCCCAGCTTTTCGGCAGGTATCATAACATTTTTTAAAGCAGTGAATTCGGGCAATAGAAAGTGAAACTGGAATACGAAGCCGATATGTTCATTGCGGAATTTTGCGAGATCGTTTTGGCTTAGGCCGGTTACCTTTTTTTGGTTGATGATAATTTCGCCCTGGTAGTCGGTGTCGAGTGTTGAAATAAGGTATAGGAGCGTGCTTTTGCCACAGCCCGATTTACCTACAATAGAAACGAATTCGCCTTTTTGCACGGCAAAAGAAACATCCTTGAGCACATGAAACTCGTCCGGCTCATGGAAGTATTTATTCAGCTTTTTAGTTTCTAATACAACACTCATACTTCTGTTTTAGCAGCAATGCCGCATTATCCACGCAAAATGGCCACGGGGTCAATTTTACCGGCTTTTACACTGGGCATTAAACCGGCAATAAGCGTGGTTATAATACCAAACCATAAACCGAAAGCATAATGATACCAGTGAAAGACAACGGGATAATGCGTAATGCTTATAAATTCGTTTTTAGGGAAGGGGAGTGTGTACACCCCATAACTCATCAGCAGCCCAAGCAACAATCCTAAAATAGCCCCCAAAACGCCAATGGTAATAGATTCAGTAAGAAATATCTGCCGAACATCGCCGCCGGAAAATCCCTGGGCTTTAAGAATGGCAATATCCTTCAACTTATTCTGAATGGTCATACTCATAATATTATAAATACCGAAACCGGCTACCACCAGTAAGGTAAAAGATACTACGACCGTCATTACATTACGAATATTGATAGACACCATAGAGGAAGCGTTGGCCGTTTGCCAGTCATCGACCTTATAACCGTACCTGGTGGCAAACTCCTTGCTCATTTCGGTGGCCAACTCGTAGTTTTTTAATTTCAAGTTGATATCGGTATAATACTGGTTATCCTTTCCTAACAATTGCTGCACCTTCGAAACATTTACATAGCTGCGGATGTTATCGAGGGTGCCTATGCCGAATTGAAAGGTGCCTACCACCCTAAAGCGCATAGCAGTTCCTTTGGGGCTTGCCAGGGTTACCAGGTCGCCCACGCGAACATTTAGTTTGTTGGCCAGGCCATGCCCCATTAAGATGCCGTTATCCATAGTAAGGAGATCCTCGATGCGGCCGGTTTTCATTTTATCGGCAAGGCCTGTAAGTTTTGATTCGGGCACAATATCAACACCGTTTAAAGTGCCGTTAATCTGCACGGGTCCGCTGGTATAAAAAACCTGTGTGCTTAGCTGCGGGGATACAGCCATAATGCGGTCGTCCTTCTTCAGATCTTCGATGATATTACCCGCGTTGCGGATGTTAGGATTTATATCCTTTGGTTTGGGGTGATAGACCACCGTAAGTACTTTGCCGGTATCAACCAATTCATCAAGAATAGTATGAGAATAATCGGTTTGTATATCGCTGTAGATGTGTATATCGGGGGTTGAAGAAAGCAGGGTATCCTCCAGAAACTCGTTAAAGCCCGACATGAAACTGATCATGAGGATATACATGCCTATACCAAAGGTAACGCCCAGCATGGCTATAAAAGTTTGGCGTTTTTTGGCCAGCAGGTGTGTTTTGGCTATTTCGAAATTTACAGCAAACATGGCGCAGTTCCTTTTAATTTATTTTGCTTTAGGCATTACCAACTCGTCTTTCTCGGTAAGGCCTTCCAGCACTTCTACATACTCCATGTTCTCCATGCCTTTTTTGATTTTCACCTTCTTATTGACAGCAGTACCCTTTACTTCCACCTCATCTTCGCCCACCACTACATTTTTAGGTATTACCAGTGCATTCTCCTTTTTACCTATAATGATGTTTGCTTCTAACGATGTGTGTACGTAGGGCATTTCGTACTGCTCTGTAAACTCGGCTTCTACCTTAAAGCTTTGGTCGTTCTGATTCATGTTAGGGTAGATTTTGGTAACCGTTGCTTTGTAAATCTTATTACCGGTGATATCCATTTTAAGGGCCACTTCCTGACCCAGCTTTACCTTGTCGATGTCCTGCTGATCGACCTGGAGTTGAAGGAGTTTATTTCCCTTCTCTCCTATTACGGCAATAATATCGTTGCGGCGAACTGCTTCGCCAAGTTCTTTTGTAAGATCGTATACTACGCCATCCATTAAACTGCGAACGGTAAAGTTGCCGGCCTCCATGCCGGAAGCGGCGTAGGTGCTTTGTGCGTTTTTAAGTTCTACCTGTAACTGGTCTTTGGTTTTGCGGAACATTTCGCGGGCACTTTGCAGATCGTTGCCGGAAACTTCGAGCGCCAGAGCTGCTTGGTCGAGCTGCGATTTGGTAAGCGCATTGGCATCAAACATATTTTTATACCGCTGGTAGTTGAGCGAGTCGTTACGGTATTTGGCTTCAGCACTTTTTATTTTGTTTTTAAGATCGAGCAACACCGGTGAGTTATCGGAGGCGTTTTGTTTAGCTAATTCGTAAGCACTACCAGAAGCACTAAGCTTAGCGGCCGTAGCATCGTTTTGCACCTGCAGGATGGCTTCGCCCTTTTTTACCTCATCGCCGGCTTGTTTGTATTTTTCGGTAATGTAACCATCGGCCAATGCATATACCTTATACTCGTTTTTAGGCACCAGAAAACCGGAGGCATAAACGGCTTCGGTAATGGCCTTGTGTTGGGCATGAATGGTTTTAGAGCGGTTGCACTGCGCAAACAATAAAACGATGAGAACCAAACCTGTAAAAAGGAAAGCGGGAAAGAGTTTTTTCATTACCTGAAAATTAGCGGATACAAAAGAAAGGTTCGGGAACATGCTAAACAACTGCATTTTAACTATGTGAAAATTTTGCCCCCCGAACCGTAGGAAGCACCCTGCGAAGCGTTAGCTGAATGTTAATTATTTTAGGTGTTTATGAACCTTTTTTCGGTTGAGATGTTTAACTTGCGGATTGCAATTATTAAACAAAAATTAAATTGACATGAGAAACCCATTACTTAAACTGAAAACCCTGGCAGCCGGCCTGTTGTTTGCAGGCGCCGCTTTTGCCGGTGGTGGCCCCACAGCCACGGTACAGGTTATCCATAACTGTGCCGACCCCGCAGCGGATACCGTTGACGTTTACCTGAACGGCAGCTTAGTAGGCAACGATTTTGCGTTTAGAACCGCTACCCCTTTTATGCAATTACCTGCAAGTGTGCCTTTGCGCATAGGTATTGCCCCTAAGAATTCTTCTACTGAAGCAGATACACTTAAAACTTTTTGGTTTGACTCGCTTGCCGCTAACGAAACTTACAGCATAATTGCCAGTGGTGTAGTGGGCAGCGGTTTTGCCGCTAACCCGGATGGCCGCGGCATTAACTTTGACCTGAAAGTGTTTGCAGGTGCGCACTCAACCGGCAGCAACGGCGGTTTGATAGACGTAAACGTATTCCATGGTGCTACTGATGCGCCCGGCGTAGACGTGCGCGTGCGTAGCGGCGGACCATTATTGGTTAACAACGCCAAATATGGTGACATTACCGGTTACTTAACCGTGCCACCAACCTGGTATCAGTTAGAGGTAATTACTGAAGATTCATCGGCTGTGGTTAACACCTGGATAGCTAACCTGAGCGGATTAGGTGGCCGTGCGGCTACGGTAATTGCATCAGGCTTTTTAACGCCATCGACTAACAATAACGGACCTGCTTTTGGTTTGTTTGCTGTGCTGGATGACGGCACTGTAGTTGCCCTTCCGGTGCGTGAAACAGCGAATGTGCAGTTGATACATAACAGTCCGGACCCGGCAGCTGATTCGGTTGACATTTATGTGAATGGCCAGTTAGGTTTCCCTAACCTGCATTTCCGTAATGCTACACCGTTTATACCTATTACAGCAAACTATCCAATTGTTGTAGGTATTGCTCCGGGTAACTCAACCTCATGGGCTGATACTATTAAAACATGGACTTACTTTTTTACACCAGGCACCAACTATGTAGCTATGGCTACAGGTGTAGTGGGTACTGGTTATGCCGCTAACCCTGATGGCATTTCAACCGGCCTGGATGTTGTAGTTACTTCGAATGCTGTAATCAGCAATGGTAACCCCGGCCAGGTTAGCGTAGCTTTTGCCGAAGGGTTGAGTGATATTGGCGCAGCAGATTTCCGTATCCGCAGCGGTGGACCAGTTTTGGTAAACAATGCGAAGTATAAAGAAGTTAGCAGCTACCTGCCTTTCCCTGCTTATTACTATGCATTTGAATTTTCATCAGGCGATTCTGCTACCCTTTATGATACCTGGATTGCCAACCTGAGCAACTATGGTGGCTCGGGCGTATTTGCCTTTACATCGGGTTTCCAGAATCCTGCCAACAACAATAATGGCGCCGGTTTAAAACTATTTGGTGCGCTGCCAAGCGGCCAGGTTGTTGAATTCACACGCCGCCAAACTGCAACAGTACAGTTTGTACATAACTGTGCTGACCCTGCCGGTGCAAGCGTAGACGTATATATTAACGGTGCCCGTTATTTTAATGATTTTGAGTTCCGTAATGCTTCGCCTGCATTAGGTATTATGACAGCCGATTTCCCGATTCAGATTGCATTTGCACCGGGCAACTCTACATCTATAACTGATACCTTCTGGAGCAAGACTATGTTCTTTAGCCCAGGCCAGATTTATGTGGGCATTGTACAAGGTTTAGTAGGCACCGGCTTTGCTGCTAACCCGGATGGTGTTAACACCGCCTTTGATTTGAAAGTAAAAAATCCGGGTCAGGTATCATCTACCAACCCTTCGCACTTCCAGTTTTTTGTTGACCATGGCGCTACCGACGCCCCAACTGTTGATGTTGACGTAAGCGGCGGCAGCAACCTGGTGAACGATGCTAAATACAATGACTTGACCGGTTATATTTCAGTGCCTGCTGATAATTATATCCTTGATCTGAAAGATGGTGCCGGCACTACCACATTAAAACGTTACGTAGCTGATTTAACCAGCCGGGCGGGCCAGGCAGGAACAATCCTGGCTTCTGGTTTCCTGAACCCTGCAGCTAACAACAACGGCGAAGCTTTTGGTTTATACCTGATTACTTCGGCAGGTGGCCCATTCATAGCTTTACCTGAATATACTGCAGTAAACGACCTTGCCAACGAAATAGGCATGCGTATTTATCCAAATCCTTCGAACGGTAAACTGTTCTTGAACTTTGAACTGAAAGGAACCGAGAAGATGGGTATTGATATTATTGACCTGAATGGCAAAGTAGTTCAGAACATTGTAAACGAAACGCTGGCTGCGGGCAAGCAAACTATAGCTGCCGACCTTAACAGCCTTAGCAACGGATTATACTTTGTACGCGTTACAAACGCCGGCGAAACTTCGCTGACCAAGTTTAACCTGGTGCGTTAATATTTTTGGGACTGATTACCCCGCAAAGAGAAGCCGTTCCCCGCAAGGAACGGCTTCTTGCTTTTTTAGCCCTACGTTGTTTTAGCAAGGAGGAGTTTGAGGAGAGATTTAACGCACATTTGGCAAACAAAATACCCTGCCTATAGTTTTATAGGGCGGGATGGCTTTACTTTGCGCCCGCTTATAAAAAGACATGAAAGATAAACGCCTTCGGATTTTTGCCCTGAGTATAGTGCTGGTTCTGCCGGTATTTTTCTTTTTCCTATTCAGGCCGTTGAGCAAGGTGCCAAGGCCTAAAAGCCCGCCACATTTGTACCCTATTGGTGTAATTGATACGGTTGACCGAGAAGGCAAACACTACAGCGATACGGTTTACCAAAAGATACCCAATTATAAATTTCAAACGCATAATGGCGATTCGCTGGAGTTGGACTCGATGCGGGGAAAGATTTATGTAGCTGATTTCTTTTTTGCCAGTTGCCCCGGTATTTGCCCTAAGTTAAGCGGCAGTATGCAGAAGGTGCAGAAGGACTTTATTAAGGATGAAAACTTTAAGCTCGTATCGTTTTCGGTTGACCCTGAGCGCGATACAGTTGCAGCCCTGCATGCGTATGCCGAAGAACATGATGCCGTGCCCGGCAAATGGTTCTTTTTGCGCGGCAGCAAGCAGGATATTTTTAAACTTGCGGAGGAGGGATTTCACATTACAGCTAAGGATGACGATGGCGGCGGACCTGAAGCTTTTGTACACAGCGAGAAAATTGTGTTGGTGGATGGCGAGGGTGTAATACGTGGCTTTTACAGTGGTGTAGATTCGATGAGTGTGAAGAAGCTTGAAGGCGATATTGCATTGCTGATTACCGAATCTTCGCAGGGCTTTAGTTTTAAGAAGCAGAAACAGACAACAAAGAAATTATTCTAAATTCTCAATAGTATTCAAATGAACATTACGGTTCCTAAAAACGACAAGCTGGCTTACCAGTTTATTGGCGTTGTAAGTTTTGTAGTATTTGCGGCTGTGGTAATCCTCAGCAAATTTAAATGGGAAGTAAACCTTGGGTTTAACCCGCACTTTTTTGCACAGATGAATGCTGTTATCAATTCCGCTGTATCAGTATTACTGGTTGCCGCCTTTGTGTTGATAAAGCAACGTAAGATTGAAGCCCACAAGAATGTGATGTTTGTTGCCATCCTGCTGTCGGTACTATTCCTGGTTTCGTATATAGCACACCATCTGTTTGCGGGTGAAACCTCATATAAAGGCACCGGTGCATTACGCACTTTTTACCTGATCATACTTGCATCACACATTATACTTGCTGCTATCATTCTTCCCTTCATCCTTTTAACTGCTTACCGCAGTTTATCGGGTGATTATGGTAAACACAAGAAGATTGCCCGTTACACCTTCCCGCTGTGGTTGTATGTATCGGTTACCGGCGTTATCGTTTACCTGCTTATTTCGCCCTACTACGTATAACGGGCAGATGAAGTCATAAAAAAAAGGAGCTTGATGCTCCTTTTTTTATGCGTATAGGTTGAAAATTAAAAGCCCTGCTCGCTCCACGATTTAAGGTTATCGCCCTGGAAAAGATGGGGATAATGCACCTTTAGCTCCTGAACAAAAAGTTCGTAAGGAAGGTCATCGAACTGGCCGTATTCGTGCAGGTATTCCATGTATTTTTTACCGCCTTCGTAGGCATGAAAAATAGAGTCGTGTTCGCCATCAAACGGCAGCGCTTCCACGCCAAAACGGTCGCATAGTGTTTTATTGAAAGCCGGGGTACATTTCACCCATTTGCCATCAATCCAAAACTCGTTATAACCGTGAAAAACAAACTTATCTGAACGTAACATCTCCACAAACTTAGGTGTGCTTAGGTGATTGCGCACAATAGAAAAGCCGAGGCGCGAAGGGATACCATGCACGCGGCCTACAGCCGCTAGTAGCAAAGATTTTTCTACACAATATCCCCTTCCGCGATTCAACGTAATAGAGGCAGAAATAAGATCGGGATTTAGAATAAGGTGGTAGGGGTCGTACAAAATATCATCGCGTACAGCCATGTAGAGATCTATAGCCTTTTGCTTATCGGATGTAGCCTGCGTTTTGCTTTTGGCATACTCGATAACCATGGGGTTATCGCAATCAATAAAATGTGTTGGTTGCAGGTAAATTTCAAAGTCCTTCATCGTATAACATTAGTCCAACCGGTATCGCTAACCGGGGTTATTTATCCTTCTTGCAGCAGGCAGGCTTTTCGCCGTCCGCCTTCATCATCGGGCATTCGCCTTTGCCCATATCCATTTGGCAACCGCCATGACCACCGGCATTAGCGCAACAATCCTTTTTACCGCCGTTTGCTTCGCAGGCTTTAGCACATTCGTCTTTACTCATGATACAACGGCCGCGTTCTTTCATCATTTTTTCGCAGGCCTCTTTGCCCATCATTTTTTCGCATGAAGCAGCATCCATTACCATGCTATCGCCTTCGGCTTTACAGCAAGCGGCCATATCACCCATGTTACAATGTCCTGCACCATCCTCCTTAATGATCACCTCCTTCTGTTCAACTTTGCATTGTTCTTTATGGCAATCGCCACCACCACAATGATGCAGGGCGTGATAACCAACAGCACCTATGGCAACCAGTGCCAGCACAATTACTAACCAGGCCAGGCCTTCGAACAGTTTACCCAGGTATTGGCTTTTAACTTTTACTAAAAGGAAAACACCGGCAGCCAGAGCCAGAACAGATAAGGAAAGTGCAACCATGCTTTTTAAATTTTGGGCGAAGATAAGGGCTTTGGGATTTGATTTAAGCTTTATTTTTGCTGTTGCATTTATGAAGTTTGTTTAATAAAAATGGCACAAAGCCGGTTAAAAGAGCGTTATGTATTTGGATGAAATGAAGAAAGGTTTCCGTTTTAAGCGTGAAGTGGATATACGCTGGAGCGATATGGATGAGATGAGGCATGTAAACAATGCGGTTTACCTAACCTATTTTGAGCAGGCCAGGGTGTATTACTTTCATGAAAGCTGCCAGTGGGATTGGAAAATGGACGGTGCCATTTTAGCGAATGCGCATGTGGAATACCTGCGTCCGGTGGTATTTCCTAACCCCACCTATATATACGTGCGCACCAGTAAAATGGGCACCAAAAGTTTTGAGTTGCAGTATATGATTACCAGCTTTGTAGACGGAAAGGAAGAGATAACTACAACCGGGTTTACCACGATGGTGATGTTTGATTATAAAACGAACAAAACCACCTTGATTCCTGACTATTTGCGGGAAAGAATTGTGAATTTTGAAACAGTAAAACCACAGTCAAGTGCTGCTGCGCATAAATCCTGATAATATTGATGACCGCCTGATAAACCAGGTGATAAACTGCTTGAAGAGAGGTGGAGTAATTATTTACCCCACCGATACGGTTTATACCCTTGGTTGCGACCTTACGCACCGCGAAGCATACGAGAAGCTTTGCCGCTTGAAAGACGTGCGACCCAACAAGGCCAACTTTTCGATTGTATGTTACGACCTTAGCCATATTACCGATTTTACCACCAATGTGCCTACACCGGTTTACAAAATGATGAAGCGCACACTGCCCGGCCCTTATACCTACATTTTAAACGGCAACCATAACCTGAGTAAAATTTACGGTTATAATAAAAAAACCGTGGGTATACGCGTACCGGATAACGCTATTGCCCGGGCTATTGTGGATGCCTTAGGTGCTCCTATCCTTTCGGCTTCCATAAAAAACGAGGATACGATACTTGAATATATTACCGACCCGCAGGAGATATATGAGCTTTACGACCATACTGTAGACATAGTAATTGATGGCGGTACCGGAGGTAATGTTCCATCTACCATAGTAGATTATACCGGCAACGAACCAATATTGGTACGCGAAGGAGCCGGGGAGTTTCCGGGGTAACTTCTGCACCACACCCAAAGCAGCGCTTTTAATTGGCAAGGCTTGTGTTATTTTAGTTTACTGAACGCTTTGAGAAAAGGCCTGCTCATATTACTCCTTCTTGCGATTGGCTGTTACCTGCCTGCACAGGTTACGCCAACCGGCACTGCCGTATTTACTGCCCGGATTATTGATAAAGAAAGCGAAGAACCCATAGAGGGTGTTACTGTTGCTATAGAGGGCACCAATCTGGCAACATCTTCAGACACAGCCGGAGTAATAACATTGCAAGGAGTACCACCGGGGGAACAAAGTGTTGTATTTAGCCTGATTGGTTATTACCGAAAAAAGATAAAGCAAACCTTCCCGCGAACAGATACGGTGCCCTTAACAGTTAAGCTGGAATCGATAGAAGAGGAACTGGACGAGGTGGTTGTAGTAAGCACCCGAAATGAAAAGAAAACAGAAGATTTACCTACCCGTGTAGAAGCAATAAGCGAGGCTGAGGTTGATGAGCGGATGAGCGATAAGCCCAGCGATGTATCGCACGTGTTACGCGAGCAACCCGGCGTGCAGGTACAGCGCACATCGGCCACCGGTGGCACCATGAGCATACGCTTACAAGGTTTGCGTAGCCGCTATGTGCAGGTATTGAAGGATGGCTTTCCGGTATTTGGTGGCTTTGCCAATGTGATAGGTATAACCCAAATACCCCCATTGGATATTAAGCAGGTGGAGATCATTAAGGGCCCTGCATCAACGCTGTATGGAGGCGATGCTATTGCCGGTGTAATAAATCTTATCAGCAAAGAGCCGAGCGAAAAACCGGTGTATGATATTATGGCGAACGCAGAAAGCAGCAAGGCTGTAGATGCAGGAGCTTATGCCAGTCAAAAATTTAAATGGTTCGGGTTTTCAGTAATGGGGCTCTATCGGTGGCAGAAAGAAAAGGACTGGAATGGTGACCAGTTCAGCGAAACACCACGGTTGCAACGTTATTCGGTAAACCCGCAATTGTATTTCGACATACGCCCCAATGTTAAGCTGAATATTGGCGCAGCGTACACCCATGAAAACCGCACCGGCGGCGCCATAGCTGCCATTGCAGGTAAGAGTGACACCACCTATAATTATTACGAGCGGAATTTATCGAACCACCTGGCTACGAACCTTAAGTTTCAGTATGGTTTTGGTGGGGCGGGCAAATTGACTTTAAAAAATTCGGTTAACTATTTTAAGCGCGACCTGCAATTACCGTACTATCTTTTTAAAGGGCAACAGCTAAGCTCGGCTTCCGAAATAAATTACCATTGGTTCAGAGCTAAGCACGACCTGGTAGTGGGTTTAGATTTCAGAACGGATAAATTCAGCGAAGCGCCTGATTCAGCCGGTATAGCACGCAATTACAATTTTTATACCAGTGGGTTGTTTTTACAGTACAGTTATACCTATAATAACAGAGCAACATTTGAAGGTGGTATGCGCCTTGACTATAACAACCGCTATAAAATTTATGCGCTACCGCATTTAGCCTGGAAACAGAAATGGAACGACATTTTTACAACGCGCCTGAATGTGGCTATGGGTTATAAACTACCAACCATTTTTCAAGATGAAAGCGAAGAAGCCCGCTTTATAAATGTACGCAGTATAGGTGATAGCGTAAGGCCGGAGTTAAGCCTTGGGGGAACATTAGACCTGTTGGTAAAAATACCATCGAACAACGGTGTTAATGTAAGCATTAACCAGATGTACTTTGTTACGCACATTTTTAAACCCATGTTACCGCAAACCAAAAACATTGAAGGTTGCATTACGGGTGATTGCCAGGCGCTGTATTATATGAATGTAAGTGGCTGGCAGCGCAGTTTAGGGGTAGAAACCAGTTTACGTATCGGGTATAGGGGATTTGATGCTTCGTTAACTTATACACTTACCGATAATAATTTTAAAGTAAACGAGGTACGCAGCATTGCTCCATTAACCAGCAAACACATTCTATCGATGCTGGTTGGTTATGAGATTAAGAATTTTGCCGTGGGTATTGATTGTTACTATTATAGCCCGGTTAAGCTAAGCAATGGAAATGCCGGGCACGGCATTTGGGAGTTCGGGATTGTAACCCAATACAGTTATAAGTTTTTACTGCTGTTTGCCAATCTTGAAAATGTATTTGATATACGGCAAACAAGTTTTGGCCCTATTGTGCAACCGGGCCCTACGTATAGCCACCCCACTTTTTCGGAAATATATGCGCCATTGGAGGGCAGGTTGTTTAATGCAGGATTTAAACTGCGGCTGGGCATGCTTTCGAAAAAATACCGGAATGATGAAGGCGGTGTAGAACGCCTTAAAGGCAAAATTGATTAATCTACCATTCCATCCGGTCGAAGCCCTGCATTATATGCAACTCAATTTTATCTGCCTTTGTTCTGCTTATCAAATAATCCATATCGCTGCGCACACTGCCGGCAAGCTTTGGCAATGCAGGTAAGTGGTTACTGAGAGGTTTAAAAAAGTTATCCCAATGCACCGGAACCACCTGTTGCGGATGAAGTGCCGCTACTGTTTGGCTGTAGAAACTATCGCGAAAAGCTTCGCCTTGTTTGCTGAGAGAGGCGATACCTAAAAACAAGTAGTCGACCCGCAACGAATCAAACGCACCGGGAATGAAATTGGTGCTTGCTTTAATAAGCATGCTTTTGCCGTAGTGCTTTATAAGCACATCAAACGCTCCACCTTCGCTGTAGGCTTCCAGCTTGGCAGGTTGTTGCAAGGGTTGTTTAATTTCCACACCAAGGTCGTCGTTGCTTTTACCCATCACCTTTATTGGCGGTGTATGCTTGCTGTTTAAAACGATAACTGTAAACTTACCAAAGTGCAGCTCCTTACCCGGCTGGTAGATATATAACTGTTTCTCCGTAAGTCCTGCACCCCTGCCTATATTAAGTGTAGATGGAGAACCATAGAGCGCTGAACCTGTGAGTGCGGCTACATAAGGAGCATCCATGGCGTGGTCGTAATGCGAGTGGGCCGTAAACACAGCCCGCACCTTGTGCATGTTTAATTGAGCAATGACCTTTTTAACCAGGTTAGTATCGCTTTTGATTTTACCGAAGGCCGTTTTAAATAAGCCCGGACGGCTAACAAAGCCATCCATTACCAACTGTGTTTCGCCGTCATCAATCAGCATGCTGGACACACCCAGAAATGTAACCTGCACTTTACCCGCAGTATTTGCTTGTGGCTTATAGCGATAAGCATCATAGTTCTTCATTTTAGCGGATGGAGCGCAGGCCGTTAAAAGCAGCAGGAAGTAAAGGGCAATGGTGTAGTGCAGTTTCATAACAGCACCAAAGCAAAATAAAAAGCGGAATCCTTTTTGGGGATTCCGCTACTAAAAAAGCCATCAGATTTTTTTAATGTCTTCCGAAGTTACCTCCTCCACCGCGAGGTGCAGGACTAAAGCTTCTGTTTTGCGGCGCAGGAGAACTGTTGAAGTTCTGGTGCGGTTGGCTAAAGTTTTGCTTTGGCTGTTCCATCTGCCGAGGCTGACTGAAATCCTGCCGAGGTTGACTTTGCTGTTGTGGCTGGCTCCAACCACCGCCACGAGGTTGTGGCTGGGTTTGTTGCGGCTGGCTCCACTGGCGGGGCTGTTCCTGTTGCTGCTGTTGATTGCTCCAACCACGCGGCTGTGGTTGCTGCTGCGGTTGTTGCTGGGGTTGCGAATATTGACGAGGTTGTTCCTGTGAAGGTTGATTCCACTGACGCGGCTGCTCCTGCTGCGGCTGTTGGTTACCCCAACCACGTGGCTGCGGGTTCTGCTGCTGCGGCTGGCTCCATTGCTGAGGCTGCTGCTGCGGATTCTGCTGCTGTGGCTGGTTCCAGGTTTTAGGCTGCTGTTGCGGTTGTTGCTGGGGCTGTTGCTGCGGTTGTGCGTTGGTACGGGGCTGTTGCGCAGGTTGGTTCCATTGCTGCTGTTCCTGCTGCGTCCAGCCACGTGGCATGTTTCCGCCGGTTTTAGGTGCTTCGTTATTACCCGGCTGGGTAGTGCCCATGCCTCCATTCCATTGTCCCGGAGTTTGAGTAGCAGGCTTATTATCGGCACTATTGCCATTGTTAGTTTTGCCCCAGTTGCCGTTGTTGGTAGTTGCGCCGTTGTTGATGGTAGTGTTTCCGCCGCCATTAAATTTAGATGGCGCATTGCCATTGGTGTTGTACTTATCTGCGTTGTTTACTTTACCACTACCGTTATCGCCGATGGTGCTACCCATAGGCACAGTGCTGTTCTTTACGTTATCGGTACCCACATTATTCTTACCCTGTTGCGGCGGAATATTTTTACCTGCATTATCGCTCGGTATCCATGGGCGGGTTACGCCTGTTTTAGGTATTTCGATAGGTGTAAGTTGAACGGTAGGTTTGCCATTAGGCCCAGTGCCGGGTTCGGCTTTAAAGCTTGGGCCGCTGTTATAGTAACCACCATAATTATAACCGTTGCCATAATAATTGCCGGTATTGCCATAGGTGTATGGACTACTGTAATAGCCATCGTAATAACCATTCCAGTAACCATTATAATAGCCATTGTTGTATCCGTGGTTATAGCCACTCCAATAGCCGCCATACCCCCAATTACTGCCGTAGCCGTAGTAACCGCAGTGATGACCAAAGCCGCCCCATACATAAGGTGTGCTGCAGAAGCCCCAACTGTTGTAATAAGTAGGATAATACCAACTGTTATAATAACTGCTGTTCCAACCCCAGAAATAGCCATAATAGCTGCTGGCCCAGGGATCGTAGCTATACACGTGACAACGCGGGCGGTTCCAACTCCACCAGCTATCGTAATACCAGGGATCGTAGCTGCTGTAATAACCGGTGTTCCAATTATTCCAACCATAATAGTAGCTTGGGGTAAACCAGTAACTGTAATAGTTTACACCGTAATTGCTGGTATAATACCGGCGCAGGCGATTGGTGTAGTAATAATCGTCGTACTCGTCGCCATAATAATTATTGGTTACGTACGTATTTCCTCCGCTGCTATAAGTTGAACTGTTATCGGCATTGTCGTAACGATCGGCAGGATTGCTATAACCATCGTTTTGCGAACCCTGCGTATTGCTGTTGCTATACTGCTGCTGTTGTGGCGGACCGGATTGCTGCTGGCCGCTGTAATACTGCGGTACCTGCGAGGAGTTATTGTATTGTTGGTTGTTGTTCTGCTGGTTATACTGGTTTTGATAGGCCGGATCCTGACTGGGATCGTAAGGCTTATCGTCCTGCGCCCGGGTATAGGCTACCGCCAGTATCAGCAAAAACAACGTGGACAAAATCCTTTTCATGGTGTTTTGTGTTTTTCGTTGAGACAAATTTATTCCGAAAGAGTTTAACCGCGGATGATTTTGATATTTTAGCCGCTGTTTTAACAGTATCTAAACATCGTACCAATTTTTGTTATGGCAAAAGAAATTACCTCGCGGGTTAACGATTATTCACAATGGTATAACGACCTGGTGATAAAAGCCGGCCTTGCCGATTACAGCAGTGTGCGTGGCTGTATGGTTATAAAGCCTTATGGCTACGCCATTTGGGAGAAAATGCGTGATGCACTTGATAAAATGTTCAAGGATACAGGGCACGTGAATGCTTATTTCCCATTATTTATCCCCAAAAGCTTTTTAAGCAAAGAAGCTGCCCACGTGGAAGGTTTTGCTAAAGAGTGTGCCGTGGTAACCCACTACCGTTTAAAGAACGACCCGAACGGAAAAGGTGTTATTGTGGACCCGGAGGCTAAGTTGGAAGAAGAATTAATAGTACGTCCTACATCCGAAACTATCATTTGGAACAGCTATAAAAACTGGATACAGAGTTATCGTGATCTTCCTTTACTAATTAACCAGTGGGCCAATGTGGTGCGCTGGGAAATGCGTACACGCTTGTTTTTGCGTACGGCTGAGTTTTTATGGCAAGAAGGTCATACGGCACACAGCACGCCTGCTGAAGCCATTGAGGAAACAGAAAAGATGCTGGATGTGTATGCCAACTTTGCCGAGCAGTGGATGGCCTTACCGGTAATACGCGGAAAGAAGACTGCAAACGAACGTTTTGCAGGTGCCGTAGAAACCTATTGCATTGAAGCTATGATGCAGGACGGTATGGCATTACAGGCAGGCACTTCGCACTTTTTGGGCCAAAACTTTGCCAAGGCGTTTGACGTGCAGTTTTTGAATAAAGAAGGCAAACAAGAATATGTATGGGCCACCAGTTGGGGTGTATCGACCCGTTTAATTGGTGCCTTGATTATGGCGCATAGCGATGATGACGGCCTGGTGTTGCCTCCGGTTTTAGCACCGCTGCAAGTAGTAATTGTGCCTATTTATAAAAGCGATGAAGACCTGGCAAAATTGAGCGATAAGGTGCAGCCGCTGTTGAAGGAACTGAAGGCAAAAGGCATTTCGGTGAAGTTTGATAATGACGAAACCAAGCGCCCCGGCTTTAAGTTTGCTGAATACGAGATGAAAGGCGTGCCTGTGCGTTTAGCAATGGGTATGCGCGATTTGGAGAACGGTACGGTAGAAGTTGCCCGCCGCGATACCAAAGAAAAATCGTCGCAGCCTTTTGAGGGCATTGGTGCTTATGTAGAGAGGTTGTTAGCCGACATTCAGGACAACATTTTTGCCAAGGCCAAAACATTCCGCGATAGCCATATACGCCAGGCAAATAGTTGGGAAGAGTTTAAGCAATTGATAGAAACTCCCGGATTTATCAGCGCACACTGGGATGGAACTTCTGAAACAGAAGATAAGATCAAAGAAGCTACCAAAGCTACCATCCGCTGCATACCGTTAGATAATCCGCAAGAGGAAGGCGTATGTGTATTTAGCGGTAAGCCAAGCAAAGAACGTGTGATTTTTGCAAGAGCATACTAAAAGCATAGAAGGCTGACTTATAAGCTTATTATGATCAGCACAGTTTTACAAAGGGAGGTTTAGGCCTCCCTTTTTTGTTATAAAGAACGCTGATTTATTATGATGGATGATGATTTACGCGGTAATACAAAAATCAATGTCTGTATTACCCTGGTAGGCTAAAGCTTGAAATACTCCAACGCTTTGTAGACTATAAAGCCGGGCCATACGATTGCTTTTAAAAAACCAAGCACACCCATCCAAAAACCTGTGGCGTGTTGAATGAAGTAAACGGCAGCACCTATAAAACCCATCCCGTAAACGGCGCTACCCGGATGGGTGACTTTTTGCTTAACCTGATCTTGCATACGTATAGATTTAATGCCGTAAAGGTAGGCTGCCAAGTACCGGCAGTGTATGAGGCTGCTTATAGCATTAACTGATGAAACTCAGCAGAACTTTGAGGGAACGGAAAACGGGCTTATTCTTATAAGTCAGTAAAATTCTGCTACTTCGCAGCTATAAGCATCTACCATGAAACAGGAGTTTATTGATACCCTTAAGAATTGGCACCCTGAAATAAAACTGACCGTTAAAGTGCGCTTTATTAAAAAAGGAAGCGACACCCCCTTACACGGTAAACAATACGTTGCCCGCTTATACGACCGCGATATATTTGATGATGATTATTTAGGCAAAAGTGAACTGAACGAAAACGGCGAAGCGCATATTACCTTTTATCCGCACCAAATCCGGTCGCTTGATTCGCTATTTGAGGACCTGCCGGACCTTTATATCCTGCTTTTTGATGGCGATGTGGTTCATTTTGAATCGCGCGTATGGAAAGACGTGGATTTCGACAAACTGGCCAAACTGGACCATAAGGAAGGCGAAGTGCTTGATTTCGGCACCTTTCTGGTTAGCTAAGCAATCTTATTCATTCTAAATTCCCCTTACTTTTTACAGGTATCCGATTGGTTAACAATCGCTAATACCTGCTATAAATCATTTGTGCCACCGGATAAATGTACCATCTTAGCTGACTTAAATTATAGTTAGAGCGTGCAGATAGGTATTTTAAAAGAACCCGGCTTTGAAAATCGGGTATCAGCTTTGCCGGAAGTTGTTGCACAACTGGTAAAACTTAAGGTAGAAATAAAGGTAGAAACAGGTGCGGGCGAAAAGGCTTCGGCAGCAGATGCCACTTATGAAGCCGTTGGTGCAAAGATTGCAACACGTGCAGATGTATTATCCACTTCGAATATACTGTTAGGCATACACAACCTGGCAGATGGTGAACTTGCTTCGTTGAAGCATGGCGCTGTTCTGTTAGGAGTATACCAACCGCTGTTTAACCCTGACGTAATGGGCAGGTATGCAACAGCAGGCTTTACTGTTTTCTCGCTGGATATGTTGCCACGTACTACACGTGCACAGGCCATGGATGTGTTAAGCAGCCAAGCCAATATTGCAGGTTATAAAGCCGTTGTATTAGCGGCTTCGGTGTATCCGCATTATTTCCCGATGTTGACTACGGCAGCGGGCAGCATTCCGCCGGCTAAAGTGTTGATATTAGGAGCAGGTGTAGCAGGCTTACAAGCCATTGCTACAGCACGCCGTTTGGGTGCAGTAGTAGAGGTGTTTGATACACGCCCGGCTGCCAAAGAAGAGGTAATGAGTTTAGGTGCCAAGTTTGTGGAAGTTGAAGGAGCCGCCGACGCCAGTAAAGCGGGTGGTTATGCTGTAATGCAGACAGAGGAATACCAGCAACGCCAAAAGGCACGTATTGCCCAGGCTATTGCAAAAGCTGATGTTGTTATTACTACGGCTCAGATACCGGGTAAAAAAGCACCGGTGCTGGTTACTACAGAAATGGTAATGGCCATGAAGCCGGGATCAGTAATAATTGACCTGGCCGCGGCCACAGGCGGCAACTGCGAACTGACAGAAAATAACGCCAGTGTAGTAAAGCACGGGGTTACTATTATAGGCAACTCGAACTTAGCGGGAACAGTGCCGGTTGATGCCAGCAAAATGTATGGCAAAAACGCTTATAACTTCCTGAAACTGATTATTGATGAGCATGGAGCCCTTAACCTGAATTTTGAGGATGATTTGGTGCTGGGTTCTTGTATTACCAATAACGGACAAATTATTCATGAACGCTTAAAAGGATTGGCTGCAAGTAACTAAGGGCAGCCGATTTCGTTTTATATAGAATATTATATTATGGGAAATATATCATACGATACCATTCAGTTGGTTTATATAGTGCTTCTGATGATCTTTTTAGGAATAGAAGTGATATCGCACGTGCCTTCGATATTGCATACCCCGCTGATGAGCGGAGCGAATGCCATACACGGGGTAGTGATTATTGGTGCTATTATAGTTATGGGCAAGGCCGATAGCAGCAATTACCTGGCCTTAGCACTTGGTTTTTTAGCGGTGCTGTTAGGCACGCTTAACGTAGTGGGTGGCTTTGTGGTAACCGACCGCATGCTTGAAATGTTTAAAAAGAAATAAGGGAACGTAACACGACCGATATGGATTATTTACAGGATATTTTAGCGATTATTTATTTGGTTGGCTCTACCACGTTTGTGCTGGGCTTAAAAATGCTGGGCAAGCCCGAAACAGCGCGTAAGGGGAACCTGATAGCTGCCTTTGGTATGACCGTAGCTATTTTCGGCACCATCTTTTTATACAACGAGGGGGGCACTTTTCTCGGTAACAAGATCTGGATATTTAGTGCCTTGATTTTAGGTAGTGTGTTAGGCACCTTTGCGGCGCGAACCGTACAAATGACGCAAATGCCTGAGATGGTGTCGTTGTTTAACGGTATGGGCGGCGCCTGTGCTGCTTTAATTGGTTTGGTTGAGATTAACCGCGCCGGTGTTGAGGAACCCATGAAAATGCTGGCTATTGTTGCCGGGTTAGTGATAGGTACTATTTCTTTTGCGGGATCGGTGATTGCCTGGGGCAAGTTGAATGGCCGTATTAAGGACCGTTCGTTTGCAGGGCAGCAGTTTATCAATATCGGTTTAATGGCAGTTATACTGGCCGGTGCTGTGGTAATAATTGCGGGTAAAGCGGCCCCTGCTTTGATTTATGCTGAATTAGGGCTTTGCATTGCCTACGGAGTATTATTTGTAATGCCGATAGGCGGTGCTGATATGCCGGTTGTAATATCGTTATTGAACTCATTTACCGGTGTAGCGGCAGCTTGTGGCGGCTTTTTATACGATAACAAAGTAATGCTTACCGGCGGTATATTGGTGGGTTCTGCCGGCACTATCCTTACCATTTTGATGTGCAAGGCTATGAACCGTTCGTTATTGAATGTGATTATAGGTTCGTTTGGATCAAACGCAGCAGCCGGAAGTTCAGCAGAAGCGGGTGAGAAGGGTAACGTAAAAGAAATGACACTTACGGATGCCGCTATGATTATGAGCTATGCTAAAAAAGTAGTGATTGTACCGGGTTACGGTTTAGCTGTGGCACAAGCCCAACATACTTGCCATGAACTGGAAAAAACGCTGGAAGAAAAAGGCGTGGAAGTTAAGTATGCCATCCATCCTGTTGCCGGACGTATGCCCGGGCACATGAATGTGCTGTTGGCTGAGGCAGATGTGGAGTATCCGAAGTTAATGGAAATGGAAGAGGCCAACCTTGAATTCAGCACGGCAGATGTAGTGATGATTTTAGGTGCTAATGATGTAGTAAATCCGGCCGCTAAGCATGATAAGAGCTCACCAATTTACGGTATGCCTGTTTTAGAAGTTGAAAATGCCAAGAACGTGTTGGTAAATAAACGCAGCATGAACAAAGGTTATGCGGGCATTGAGAACGAGTTATTCTTCCAGCCTAAAACTTCGATGCTGTTTGGCGATGCCAAGAAGGTATTACAACAGTTGATTTCGGAGATAAAGGCCAATTAATATACTGCCTCAATTGTAGACGTAAGATGTAGCGTCTCTATTCTATATCAGGGTACGTAAGGCCTTTTTCCGGCTTGCGCTCTAATAGAACATAATCGTATGCATAGGCATGTTTCGCATCAGCAGGATGGTGTTCGAGGCTGCGCACCTTCCATTCTACTTCCTTTATTTCGGGATAGAAAGCATCGGCATCGTAGAAAGGTTGATGTACTTTGGTAAGATAGATGCAATCGGTGCGTTCGAATATCTGCTTGTAAATTTCTCCGCCACCAATTACCATTAATTCGTCTTCCCCATTATCGGCTGCAAATTGAATTCCTTCCTCAACTGTTTTGACCACTTTGCAACCTTCGGCTGCGTAACCGGGCTGACGGCTAATAATAATATTGGCACGGCCCGGCAACGGCCGGAATTTGGGAGGAATACTTTCGTACGTTTTGCGGCCCATCAGCACATGGTGGCCTATGGTAATTTCCTTAAAGCGCTGCATATCGTTAGGCAAGCGCCACATCAGGTCTCCCCCCCTGCCTATGGCATTGTTCTCGGCTACGGCAACAACGGCTGAAATTTTCATACCGTAAAGGTACGAGTTTAAAATTTAAAGTTTCAAGTTATCCCGGCGTTAAAAGCTGTAAGAGTAGGTTAAATCGCCTTTGTATTCGCGTCGATCGCCGGTTGCTGCAAAGGAGGCCATTACGTAGTTGGTAAGTTTGAGTGAGTGATGGCCATCGATGCGGTACCCCAGTGAAATGCTGTTGTTTAACACTTTACTGTTCCACTGGCCGTTGTTGCGACCCGCCGTGAAGGTGAAGGAAACCGCCGTGTTGATTTTGTTCTTCCAAAAAGACTTGCTGACAGCAATGGTAGGCCCAACGTTCAGCAATTCAAAAGAAGTTCCTTTACTGTAAAGCACATTGAACGAAGGTGATACAGCCAATGCAATTTTGTTGACCGAAAGGGAATAGCCCAGGTTGGCGTTTACTGTTGAGTTTTTAGAATATTTAGAGGTAACCTTATTTAAATCATCCATGCGCGAATAGGTAAGCGCAGCATTGATATTATGCACCATTTTTGCATTTACGATAAGGTAATGCGGCGCAAAAACAACCGTTTGCTGCAACTGAAAAATTTTGGTAGAGTCGTTAATAGGTTTTAAACCTTTTTGCTGGAAGGTGATGTAGTTGGTGTAGTTAATAGCCATGCCGAATTTTTGCGTGGGGTTTACATTTACCCCCGCAGTTAAACCGGTGCGGTTAGTTTTTGCCGCCTTGCGGTTATTAAGATCATCACGCTGAAAGAATTCGTTCAGGCTAACGAATACTTTCTTTTTTGCTGCCGGAAAACTCTGCACCAGACTGATCTTTTCCTGGTCGTTCATAATGTAATCTAGCCCCATGCTTTGGTATTCGGGTTGCAGGCGGTTATAATCGAACGAAAGCGTAATCTTCTCTCCTTTATATGAAATGTTGGTGTGTGCAGCCCAGGCATAGCTGGTACTTAAACGCGGAGGCATCACCACCTTTAGAAAGCGTGTGCCTATACCGGTGCCTAAATCGAGCAATTGTGAGTTAAGGTTTCGTGTAATAGCAGAAACACTACCATCTAACTGCCAGGTAAGCTTTTTCTTTAAGAAGCTCTGGTAGCTCATAATGCCGAACACGGCATTTTCCATAGGGTTATAATCCAACTGATTTAAGGTATCAGTAGGCACAGGAATAGAGCCTGCCACATCCTTTGCTTTCAGGAAAATGAGGTCGAAGTAATTGGCCTCGTTACCCACACCAATTTTAAAACCAAAGCCACGGCGCTTGTATTGTGGTTGTTGAGGTGCCGGGCCAAACAGGTTTTCCTTGATAGCTGGATTAAAACGCCCATACATGGCACCAAAGCGGAAAAGGCTTGGGTTTATTTCTACACCAATACCTAAAAATGTTTTGCCATTTAAAGTGGTAGGACTCCATTTCATGTTCGTCCAGCCGGCATATACTTTAATCCACTTCCAGTATGGGTTAATACCGAACTGAGCAAAAGGATTTTTCAGTGATTTGGAACCTTCGGTGAACGTGAAATTGAACGGGATTTGAATGCCGTATAAGGAAATAGTAGGTGCCGCCATTATGGAATAGGTATAAGGCTTGCGTGTGTTATTAAAACCACTGCTTAGGTAATAACCTACGGTAGCACTTGCCGCCCCGTGAATTTCGAAGGGCTTTTGCTTGGTTATTTCGCCTATATCCTGTGCACCGGCCCCAACCGAGAAAAGCACAGCCATTACCAAGACCGTTAGTTGTTTTACACGAACGGCATCAAAAACTTTTCTGTTTAATAGCATGCCGCTGTATTAATCAACTAAAATGAATTTCACTTCCGATCTCTCGCTCTCCTTTCCATCAAAGCCTACGGCAATCAAATAATAGAAATAAGCTTTGCCCTTACTTGCTTTTGCATCGGTATAGGCATTGAACGTAATAGGAATGGTGGCCAGTTTTTCTTCTGCTTTTGCGCCCTGTTCGGCGCGGAAAAGTTGAAACTCCTTCACCGGTGCTGCGTTACCGCGGTTCCATGTTACGTTAACGCCGTCCTTACCTTTTGCCAGGCCCAAGCCTGTAGGTGCAGAAGGTTGAGAAAACGAAAGGCTGAATTCGGCTATGCCGCCATTAGCAGAAGTAGCGCCCGAGTTCAATACTGTTTGCACGGTATATTCATATACATTGCCTACCTGCACCGTAGTATCGAAATAGAAGTTAGTTGATACCGGTAACAGATCAGAAGTGATTGGCTTAAAGTCACCTTGATTCTTTATCCGACGCAGGATGCGGTATCCATCCACAGCAGCAAGACCACTTTGTGTTTCCCAGAAAAGTTGGGCGTAGCCTCGAATGCTCTTTGCCTCAACTTTCAAAACGGCGGGGGCCTGGTCGGCTTTAACTACAGACTCCACATAAGCGTATTGTGATGGCCGACTAAGCACGTGGCTGGTATTTTGTTGCCGAACAATGTAGTTATATCCGTAAGGTGAATTTAAATCAGGACTTGCATCATACCAGGTCGTCAGTGAATCGCCTGCCGCAATCATATCCGAAACCAGCAGGTAGTTGGTATCTAAACCGATGGCGCGGTATACAAAGTAACCTTCAATATTTTTATCGCCGGTAGTCCATTGCACTTTTACCTTACCACCTTCGGAGATGGCAGTTACGTAACGTGGTGGGCGGGGGGCATTAATATCTTCCTGCATACCAAAAACGCGCACGCTGCGGAAGGAATTCTTCTGAAAACGATCGGTAAGTTGCAGGTAGTAATAGTACAATTTAGCGGGCTGCACGTTTGCATCTAAAAAGCTTGTATCGTGTGGAGTGGCAAAACCTACCGACGTAAATTCGCCTTCATAGTCTTCGCTACGGAATATTTGAATACCCGAAACAGACATTTCGTTAACGAGTTTCCAGTTCAATTGAATACCCTTTGGGTTAGCGATGGATTTTGCAATAAGATATTGTGGCGTTAAAACATCCTTTGCTTCGTAGGTTTTGGTGAGTACGGTATCGCTATTTTGCGAGTAGTTGCCATAAGCGTCGTAAGCAACAACAAAATACGAATAGGCAAGATTAGCCCCAATGGCTTTATCCCAGACATCCAATTTCATGTCCGCACTTTTTTTGTCTGAACTGTAACGTGTGCTATTCTCAATTACTTCATAATCACCCAGCGGTTCCAACTTGCGGTATATTTTAAACATTTTGGTTTTGCTGGCAGCAGGTATGGTAAAATCCACACGGATGGCAAATTGATCCTGTTGCGTTTCGCCTGATTTAGGTTTCCATAACCCCTGGTTTGCACCGGGATAAGAAACCGCGTTGGTTACCTGCGGGCTAAAAGTGCTACCATCGCGCTTTACCTCGCTTAAGCGGTATTCGTAGGTAATGCCTTTTTGTGCCGTGGTATCCAGGTAAATGTTGCCAAGGGCCAGCGCTACACCCCGATCGAACAACAATATACCCAGCGAATCCCATGAATAATTTCTATTCAAATTATCCCAGGCAGGAACCAGGTTATCAGCCTTTGTAAACTCAGGAGCAAGTGCATACTTATACAATTGATGATAAAATTGCACCAATTGAGTTTGGCTTTCGGGGCTTGCGAAGTAGCCTACCATTTGCCAATCGGATTCACCCTTTTTATGTCGTTCTACCTTCACTTTTACAGCCTGATCCTGATTGGGACGTTTAGCTGAGCAAGGCTGGAAAGGTGTATAGATATAAATACCTGCCGGGCCACCGTGTGCAGCATCCTGTGCTACACCGTAAAGGCTACCTATCATCATTATCGCTATCAGTATCTTCTTCATCGCATTGTTATTATTAGCTTTCATTGATTATTCGCAACCTCCTTTACCGCAGCTTGGGTCTTTAACTCTAAAATCAAAATTGCCCAATCCGCTTGGCGGTATGCTGTTCTCATAAGAAGCACCAAAGTGAATCCAACAATGTGCTGAAACACCTGTGCTGATACAAGGGCAATACCAATGTCCGTCGCAATCTGCATCGCAGCAACCACCGCCGATTTCTGCTGAACCACCCAAACACATGCCTGTACCGGCCGTAGTTGCAACGCTGATATGATCTTTGCTGATAGAACCGGCAATTTCAACTTGCTCTTTCACCTCAACAGAGGCATGCACACAACCCACCACAACCGATGCACCGGCATAGGCGTGTAAATAAACATAGCCACCCGCCAGAAACCCTATAGAAGAAGCTAATCCATCGTATTTAAATGCATTGATAATATTCAATCCAATCTCATGGTCAAGGCCGGCTTCCACAATACCACCAAGGTTCAAATCGATTTGCGGAATTTTAGGCACCGGCATTTTTACTGAACCTGCATTGATAATTCCAATGTACTCAGAGCCCGAAATATTAGCCGGCAAAGAATTACCATCCAAGGAGAATGATTTAAAAGAGCTAATAATGGTAGGACTAAAACCCGACTTGGTATAACCCAGCCACATAGCCCCTTTAGTTTCCTTGAACAAGAAATCGGGTGGGTATTTAATGTTACCCGTCCCGAACACATACCATTGGTCGCGACCCAATAAAAGCTCCATATCCATGGTTACCTGTTGCACACCGAGAGCCGACTCAATATGAGCAGTACCAATCATAGCTTTACGGTGTACATCGTATACAAAACTCATGTTGCCCAGAGGTGTTTCCACGTTCTTAACGCCAATCTGGTTTCCCGGGTCAGCAACTATATCTCCCTTGATGGTCATGAACACTTTTTTGTGGTCGCCTTGTACACCTTCATCCATACCGGCTAAATCGCCATTAAAAGCAAAGTTGTTCCAGCCTGCGCCTGACTTACCCATTGCACCTTTGATGTTGGTGATATAGCGCGTGCCGCCGGTTTCGTAATAAAAGCGGTTGGCGGTTCCGATAGCTTCTAACTTATAGTCGGTAGAAGTTTTGGTAAGCTGTACATCAAATTTGTAGTTGCTGGCTGCAGGGTCTTGATCCTTTAACTCTCCTTTAAGTTGTAACAGATTATCCTTAAACACATAAGTGCCAGTCGTAGCAGGGAAGGTGGCCGATATGCCTTTTGTTTTGAGCTTAAACTCGCCGGGGTTATCGAAGGTTGGCACCACTTTACCGCTACCGTCTTTCATGTATTTTAAACCGAAGTTGGTTTGATAAACCAGTTGAGGCACATGGAAATCGATGCTTCCGCCCAGTTGCACGTAATCTTTTCCGGCATCCAATGCAGAAGCCTGGAAGGTAGCTACTTTATAGATTTCTACAGGAGTAGCATCGTTTACCAGCATAATTTTGTTGTTAGACCCTTTGCTGAAAGAGCGGATACTGGAAATTTTAAATGTTGAACCGCTCGTCATTCCCTCCAACGGACCAAAGGATGAACATACGGATGCGCCTTGCGGAGGCAATACTACCATGCTCCAGCAGCCGCCAAAAGTACTGTTATCGTAGCCAAAAGAAACTACGGATTTAGGCACCACATTTATATCAATTATGCCTCCAAGTTTCAGGTTATTTACCTGGTACTCGCCAAACAACAAGTCCTTCTCTGTTACACTCATATTGGTAAACGGAACGGATATACCGGTATTAATAGCGCCGGTTTTTAAAACCAATCCGCCCTCTTTACTCAAGCTCCATTTATTGGCTGATAACGACCATTGACCTAATGCCAGTGTGATTGGTGTTGTACTATTGGATATTGATGAGATATCGTTGACCGAAGCTGTAATTAAGCCTGTTCTCAGATTGATATCCCCACCGCCATCTACGTGTTGAATGTTCGTATGAAGTATAGGCCTTAAATACAACTGATCGTTCAATAACAAGGTGCTATCCTTATCCGACTCGGTATTAGGATAACGGCTGTATAAGTTGAATTTAATAGGTGCACGGCCGCCATTGGCGTAACCGAACACTTTGAAACCGGTAGAACCATAAGAAGGCAAGGATTTATCGGAAGTAATTGCCTCAAAAACAGCATCGGATGGATTGTTGGCAGGTGCCAACAACATCTGCGATTGATTAAACTGAATACCTGTGGTAAACGTATTGCCCTGCAACATTAGCATGCCTTTAATAACACCCTTATTGCCTGACTTACCGATTAAAAGGCCTGAGAAGAAATCAGGCGTTAACAGGCTACTAATTGTTTTGTTATAAAGTGTAGTAGGTATACCAAAACAACCCGTCCATACCGGTAAACTAACCGGATTCATAAACGGCTTACCGCTCGGGCCTTTATCAGTTGCAGCTTTTACCTCCACATCGGCAAAAGGAATTGTAGCATCGCTTGCTACCCTTACCACACCGTTCGAAGGAATATTTACCAATCGGCCGGTAACTTTTTGGCTGCCGTTGCTGCCATTTTTCATCCCTGTAACTTCAACCGGGAACCCCAGGAAACTGCTCAAATCGAAATTGCTTTCTATCAATTCGAAATCATGGCTGTACGTATCTTCTCCTAACCATGCCTGCAGGTTACCCTGGTTGGCTGAAACACCACCATTGTAATCGTAAAAACCATTTCCGCCACTAAAAGGATTGCCTGCAGCATTGCCGCTTAATGTTATTCCGCCGCTGTTGCCTGAATTATTGGAGCTACCGCCTATACCACCAAGGCCATAGTTACCTGTCCAGTTGTTACCGGATGGTATAAAATTGTTGCCTATAGGGCCTGCGCTTTGGTTGTAATAATACGAACCTCCTGAACTATTAGATGGCTTAAAGCTACCGGTATAATTATCGCCGATGTAATTGGATGGTGATTTCACAGCATGAATTACAATGTTATCCTTCATGGGTATACCTTTCAGCTCATATTTACCATCTGCATCTGTTGTAGCTTCGATTGGGATGGTGGTATGCTGTGGATCGACATAAACCTTTGCGCCGGCTACAGGCTTACCACCACTAAGTACACGGCCTTTTAATGTTGCTCCGGGATCAAGCGCCACTTCCACATAGGTGTAATCGTCCTTTTCCGCATCGCTGGTTACCGTTACATACTTTGGCACATAGCTGCGCTTATCATCGCTGCCATATACAATAAAGTCGTATTTAGTAGCTGTTGATTCAAACTCAAGATAAGGCACCTGATTTTTTAACACCAGCGGAGCGGGGCCACTACCAACAACCGCATTTCGCTTTTTCTCATTTTTAAGATTGGCATTATTGAGCCTTACCCACGAATATGAGATATAGTGTTCTTCATCGCTACTATATACATAGAAATCAATCTCGTGCCGCTTACGCTTTACTTCAATTGTATTTAAAACTTTAGTGGTAGATTTAATATCGACAAGAACGGAATCGGCCCGGTATAAGCTCATATTCTCGGGATAGATATAAAGTTTCACCTTACCATAAGGCACCAGCAGGGTAGCTTCTTCCTCGCAATTTTCGGCCACATAGCCGGTAGTGCCATAAGGCCCCGGAGTTGTAACACTGCTATAGGAACAATTTTTAGTTTGCGTTTGCGACCAACTATACCCTTGGCCCACAATTATTTTAGCCTTTACTGCCGTGGTTGTTCCTTCTTCAACAAGCTTTACCTTTACTTCCACCGGCAAGCGCAAATCCAGGAATACTGATTCCTGTTGGCCTTTTAAAAGCGGTGCCCCACCGCGAACTAAATATACCTGATCCAGAAAACCCGCCTTTTGTACCCATAAGAACCAAATTTTCTTATCAGGTAGATTCTGGAAATCAAACTTCCCATCCGCTCCCGTGGTAAAAGTTTTATACAATTTGTAATTTGCAAATGCTGTAAAGAAGTTTACACCATACATGGCATATACGTCGCTTACATCCTGCACACCAAAAGTACCCTTATCATATACTGCATCGTTGTAAGCGCTTTTATCAGGGATGGTAAATAGCATAACCTTAGCATCCTGCAAAGCTGTAAAGGCCATGTTAGAGGCAGGATGCAATGTTCCGCGAATGCGCGGAGCCAGGGCAGTTGCCTCAATATAAAGGTTAGTCATTTCAGGGGCACTGGCCGGCTGTTGGCTGTTATAAGTTAGCGGATAACAGCTTAAGCATTTATTCAAGCCTATCTCGTAAGGATAAGGAGTGCTATAATTGTTCATGCCTAATTCATCGGGCAACACCATTACATAGTACGGATCATCGTACACCGAATTCTTTCCGCTTTCTAAAGCGGCCAAACGGGTAAAAGTAAAGTAGCCATCCTTATCAGTATTGGTTTCAGCTACCACATCGTAGTCTGTACCATCCACGTCTTTTACACTCGGATAACTAACTGTATTGCTGTTGCCTTCATCGGCAGGAATGGTTTTCCTTTTGTTTTTCCCCCTACATAAATAAACTCGAAGGCCATTTAAACCCACCCATTTATCCTGGTTAGTCCATACTTTGGTAACACGGCCCTGTAATCTGGCTTCCCTTACATTAGCCGAAACAGTGCCAATATCATAGTCATAACCACCATCCACTACAAAACTATTATCCGGGCTGTAGTAATAATCGTTCAATACATTGATGCGTAATACCCGGTAGATGTCTTTACCATTGTAGGTTCCCACTTTCCCCAGCTTTGTTGCAATTTTTGAAGAATCGGAATACACGTTCAGGTTAAACTTGAATTGACCGGCGCCGTCGGTAGTAGCAATATCAAAAATGCCCCAATCATTGGTTTTAGTGAGATTTGCAGGTAAATTCTTGGCAATAGTCTCGGTTCCATTGGGGTTTTGATATACGTATTCGCCTACCAGCATGATGGTAGTATTGGCAAGAGGCTTATCGGTTTTCACATTGGGATCATCCCCTTGTTTAGTGTTGCAGTTCCAATGTCCCTTTAAAATACCGCTTATTGAAGTATTAACGAGCAGGTCGGGAATAATTGTAATTTTTCTATCGAAACACCCGGCATTATAGAATTTTTCATAATCACTGGACGATTGGAAAGTTTGATCGATATTACCTATAGCACAACTTACAAAGTCGCTGGTACGATATTCAACCGGGGTCATTATTTCCTCCAGCCCTTCCGTGTATTTTGCATACACATAAAACTTATCTACCGCAGGATTTTGTTCATCGTTTACAACCAGATCTTTAAAATGCGCGGTAACGTTTGTTGACGTTTCCAAACGGCCTACTACTGCGTATTGTTTACCGCCAATTTGCAGTACATTTTCATTGTCGTTACCACACTCGTGCTTGGGCGAGTAAATTTGTGGATACTTTGTTTTGCGCAACACATAGATGGTTACTTTTTTAGGCTGCGGCTCTACAGGTTGTGTTTTGTTGTAATAGCTTTTTTTAGGTAATTCTTTAAAGATCACATCCAGGTTAAAGCTCTTTACACGGGCATAAAAATCCTTCGATACGTTCTTCTGCTCATCTACCATGGCATAGCCATCGGGGTTGTTCACGTAAGGATTATCGAAAGTAGTAATGCCGTACCCATCCTCGGCAACACTTATTTTTAATCCCTTTTTGTAATGATAGGTTGTGCCGCCTACGGTGGTATCCATAATTTCGCCCAACACTGCACCGGTTTTAAATTCGAAGTAGCCCAAACCATCGGTGGTAGTTGAACCTACCCAATCTCCGATGTCGGCAAAGGTTGCCTTACCATTAACAGCCTTTTCAAACATCATATAGGCAGTACCATCAAAGGTTACTACATTGCTATTACCTTCGGTAACCAGCAGTGCTTTATAAAAGTTGATTTTTTTATTGGCATAAGGGTAACTGCCTCCCTTTGCAGACGTTGGGCCGCTACCGGGTATTATTGGCGTAATTCCTGTACCATTCCATACAAACGTTGATTCCTTTGGCAAATGGTAGCTATAGTTTAGGTGCCCACTAACGGTATACTGTCCATAGTTTTTCTTCACCTGAAAATTCCAAACCTCGCTATAGTATTTATTATAAGCTGCGCTGCCACTACCTGAGCCATGCACATCCCAGGCATATTTTACTCCGGGTTTAAAATCACCCAGATTTTTGTATTGGTAAGTAAGTGTTGAAGATGACAAACCTGCGATGTTGTAAGCTGGCACATAAATGGACTTTACCTGTGTATCTACCGCAAAAGCCTGAGCGGTAGTTTGTCCGGCTTTTACCTCAGCTATGCGTAGCACATAGCCGGTAAAAGCAACACCGGAAATAGACGCCGGACGTTTCCATTCGAAAGTATAATGGTCTGCTTCGCCGGTGGTGGAAGAAGTTTTAGCTATATCTACCGTGGCATTGTTAGTTGGCGTGCGCAATTCAATAGGCGCATTGCCGGAAGGAAGAGTATCGGGCCGTGTATCGGTAATTGGGCCATTGTCGGTTACGAAGAAACAGGGCTCGCTGAAGCCTCCATTTTTGAATTGAATAGTTGTAAAAGGATCAATAGCTTTTACGCGCCAAACATACTTTTTACCAGGTTCCAGTGCCGGATATGCATTTGTATATACCAATACGTTGGTAGCGTTAATGGTAGTATTATATAATACAGGGAAAGCTGCGTTTTTAATAACATCGGCAGGGTTCAGCGTATTAGGCACCTGTTTTAAGGTAAATTCGTATTGAATAGTACCGGGCGCAGTGGCTGGTGGTGTCCACGAGAAAACAATGTTCTGCGGATTACCTAACTGAAGATTAGAACCACAAAATGGTTGAATAGGTTGCGGCGCATCTATATAATAAATTCCGAAAGGCGCAGTGCAACCCAAGCCATCCATGCTTAAAGGCTGACCGGTAGTATAATCAAGCGCTTTAACACAGATGGTATAGTTACCTTCCGGCAGTGCCTGGTTTTGAATTAATGCAGCCTGGGTAATACCGGTTAGAGTTACGTGATGCGGATCGAAGTAACCCCTTGTTTCATCTTTGGTAAAGTCTGCCGTAAAAGTTCCGAAAGGCGGTAAAATGACTGGAGCAGATGGAGCGAAGTCGGAACGGGTTGTAGCGCTAACACCATTATCGCCTGCAATACGCACCCAAAGCTTAATGCGCTGTT
This sequence comes from Chitinophagales bacterium, assembly GCA_046329495.1. Classification (GTDB taxonomy): domain Bacteria; phylum Bacteroidota; class Bacteroidia; order Chitinophagales; family LD1; genus Bog-950. The sequence goes on from JAXLUO010000021.1 coordinate 34,052, forward strand.
CGGTATTGGTTTGGTTAACCAGCGTAAGCAATACCTTATTGGGCTGATCGACATAGGTTGAAATGTAGGGTGAGTAAGGCGGCACAACGGTGGTATTAACTAGTACCTGCGTTTGCGCCTGTAACGAGACTATAGCCAGACAATAGAAAAACACTGACAGCAGCACATGTTGGGTATATTTTCTCATGCTTGATCGGGTTGACATATTCAAATATCTTCACTATATAATCAAGACAAAAAAAATGTTTGCGTATATTCGGGTAGTTGACGGCAGCAGAAGCCGGGATTATGCCGACTTAAATGATTGACAACCAATCTTCTATTAGTTTTATGAAATAAATCTCGAAGACCATGAGTGAACCATTATTTGAGCTTATAAAATCCCTGGATAAGACCGAAAAAGGTTATTTCAAAAAGTTTGCGGGGCGGTATGGCAGTAAAACCAGTGAACAGGACTACCTAAAGCTATTTGACCTTCTTGACAAGATTGATAGGTACGACGAAGAAAAGGTGAAAGGCTATTTTGCCAAGGCCGGCAAAAAGTTTAACCTGAGTGCACAAAAGAACTATCTGCACGAGCAGTTATTGCGCGCATTGCGTTCTTACGCCAGTGGTAAAAGTGTTATGTATGAAATTACAGAGAGTTACCTTGATATTCAAAATCTAATAGACCGGGGGTTAACACACCAGGCACTTGACCTGATAATGGAGTGCCAACAAAAGGCCGTGCAAATTGAAAACTACGAATGGCTGCTTAATCTTAAAATTCAGGAAGAAACACTTAAACTGCGCATGCTTGGCAAGTACAGCATGGAAGAAGTAAATGAAGTTAAACAAGCTATCCGCAAAGTACTTGCCAATATAGCAGATGAACGAACGCTTTCGGAACTATTGTTTGCTATAAAATTGTTGGATGATGAACGGGGCATAACTGAAATTGCCACCGATGATTTGATGCAGCGAGCAGACATATTAATGCAACATCCATTGCTTCAGACGCCTGAAAAACTTGGCAACAGGGGTCGCTTGCTGTGCTATTCCATCTTTCACATTTATTCGGCTGTAAAAATGGATGACCTGGCGTCGTTAAAATATTTGAAGCTGGTGCATGACGTTTACAAACACATGGAACTGGATGTGCGTACAACCTATAGCTACCTGGCCAATGTAAGCAATGTAATTATGACAGCATTAAACGTGAACGATGTTGCTGAAGCTCTGCATTTTTTGCGGGTATTAGAAAAGCAGCGATTTAAAGATGCCGCCCTGGAAACTTACCGGAAAAAGGTCTATGCAAAAAATTTATTGATGTATTTGCTGGTAAATAGCTTAAGGGGCAATACCAGCGAGGATGTATCGGCTGCTGAAAAGCACTACCTGGAAACCAATCCTGAACCGGCAGGTAACAACAATTTAATGTCCAGCTACTATATGGCTATTTTATTTTACGGGGTAAATGAGCCGGATAAGGCATTAGAGTGGTTTAACAAAACAGCCGAACACAAGAAAACAAGTTTTTTAAATGTGCAGGCTTATAGCCGCATTTTGTGTGCCTATATTTATTATGATCTTGATTCACCAAGTTTGGTTGAGAGCACTCTGCAAAGCGCGCTATATTTCATTAAAAAGAACAACCTGCCAAGCAATTATCTTAAACAGTGCGTTGCCTTGCTAAACAAGTTGCTGGATTGTCCGAAAGGATCGGAAACAAAGACACAATTACAAAGAATGTATGAGTTAATTACGGAAATGTATGGCACTGAATTGCGCAACGAGAACACCTACTTCCACGATCTTAATCTTGCTGTATGGTGTTTGGCCAAGTTACAGGCCCACAGCTATGGCGAGCAGTTAATATTAGAGAACCAAAAGCCGGAAGCTGTTCCTGCTTGAGTTATTGACCGGGCAGTTCCACTTTAAAAATGGTTCCTTGTAGAAGGTTGGATTCAATCCAGATGCGACCCTTCATTTTTTCTACAATACTTTTAACGGTTGAAAGTCCGATACCTGTGCCTTCAGCACCACTGGTATTCTCAACCCGTTGAAACATTTCGAAAGCCCGTTCTCGTTCTGCTTCTGGTATTCCTACACCATTATCTGCCACAGCAATTACCCAAAGGCCGTTTTCTCGATCAGCTGTTACTTTAACTTGGGGCACTATACTATTATTATACTTTATCGCATTGCTAATCAGGTTCTGGAACACCTGCAACAGTTGCACATCATCGCCGATGATAACCGGTAAGTTTTCGGCGATCACTATTGCTTTTTTGTCATGAATTAACCGGGTAAGGTTTACCTTAACCTGCTCTATTATACTGTTTAATTCAACAGGTTTAAGCGTAACACTTTTACCTCCTATCGCAGAATTCAGAATGCGCGTTATCATCTCATCCATTCGAAGTGATCCATCCACAGCAAAGTGCAGGAACACCTTTTCTTCTTCGGTAAGTTTATCCTTTAGCTTAGCCTCCAAAATGGTCATGTACGTGCTAATCATTCGTAAAGGCTCGCGTAAATCGTGCGAGGTAGTATGGGCATACGTTTTCAAATCTTTATTACTTAATTCCAATGTTTTGGCATAATCGCGCATGTCTTCGTTTAACCGCGCGAGCTGGTCCGCCTGTTCTTTAATGTGGCGTTGCTTAATGGATTCGTTTTCAAAAATACTATTCAGCGCTTTTTCCATTACAGTTCGGTCAACGTAGGCCAGCTCCATCTTTCTGAAATACTCGTAAGCCTTTTGATATTCGCCCTGCGCAGCATAAATTTCGTAGTAAATATCATTAACCAATTGTGCATCCCAACGTTCGGGATGACGGTTCAAAATATTTTTTACCTTTTCAAAATAAGCATCTCCTTCTTGCTTACGTTTAAGCAGGTACATCAAACAGGCCCAGGAAAAATAGGAGTATACCGTGCGAAGCTCGTTACCAATTTTTTCGCGGATTACAATTGCCCGCCAGAAATGTTTTTCGGCCAACTCATAATTTTCCTGCTCGCGATAAATACGACCCATGTAATTGTGCACCAGGGCTAATTGGTCGCTCTCCTCTCCTATAGCTTCGTGTTCCTTCAGCAAAACCTGATATTGTTCCAGCGCCTCGGCATAACGCTTATTGTACATCAGGTTATTGGCCAAAAGGGTACGTGCCTCCAACAACAAGCGCTCCTCGTTTAACTTCAATGCATAGTCGAATGCTGCCTCAAGATACTTTTGCGAAAGTCCACTTAAGCCCATGTTATTATAAACTATACCAAGGGTTTTATTTACGCGGTTATGCAAAAAGTAATAGTCCCCCCCCGTTAACTCGTAAAACTCGAACAGGCGTAAACACTCGTGCAACAAGGATACTGCAACAGCATAGTCGCCAATATATTGGTGTGCTGCGGCCAGTTGATTGAGCGCCGTAATTTTGCTGATGCCGGGCTGAAGATGATCGGATTGTTGCACTGCTAATCTTGCCAGTTCCATGCTCTTTTGTGCATCAAAGTGAAAGGCGTAGGCCATGCTTGAAAGCAAGGCATAGACTTCTGCAATAAGTTCATCGCTTTTAAGGGTAACAGCCTTTTGCAATATTTGCCAGGCAATTGGTTCAGCAGATTTTTGGTTTTGGCGGAATAAAAGCTGGCACTCCGCTAAAGCGCTACGGAGTTCATCCACTGTATTAACTTCTGCCGGCTGCATGATTTATACTTTCCAGAAACGCAATAAGGCTGTTTCAGTGGCTAAAAATACAAGCGTTAAAATCAAACACAGTTTCCAGAGTGCCGTACCTCTATCCAGTTCTTTTACTACAGCAGCAACTTCAGTTTTTGCCCCGTCCACCACGTTGATGTTGGCACCTTCGTACTGCTTGCGCAAGTCGGGCGCTGAATAAAATTCTAAATCCGATTCCCGGCGGTCAAAGTTAAGCGCCAATGGCTCGGCTGGACCCGCGCCATCTAATGTTAGTGTATAGAATCCTGCCTTCTTCACCTGACCATTTAAGCCCAGTAATATTTTGTTTCCGGCACTAAACTGCTCCGGCACCAATTCGAGATTATCCCCCTTGATCTTGTATACTAACTCTCCTGATGTTTTAGGTGCCTCCAATTGTATTCTGGTTTTATCGCCAATAAAGTAGGCAATGCCCGTGGTAGGCACGCTAAGCATAGCCATTTTATAAAGCATAGGCACGAAAATAGCGTGCACAGGCAGATCGCTGGCGGTTTTATCCAATGGCGAGCCGCACACATATAACGAACCATTCTGTATGGGGTAACGGCTTAAAAAAGCATTTCCATCGCGTAAGGTCAGGATGGTTTCCTGTTTAGATGCTGTTGTAGCTGCGAACGTGTAATACTTTCTTACCTGTGGCAGATTCATATTCTCAGGTATGCGCTCAAAAACATCTCGAAAGATATTTTGTTGAAGATTAATACCTGCCAAGTCCTGCGCCTGTTCACTGAAACCGGTAATTGAGTTGGCTTGCAAATTATTCAGGAAACGATTATAAGCTTCGATCTCGCACTTCTCGGAAGGGAACACCGCTACTGCCCCACCTTCGGATAAATAACTATTTACAGCAGCGGTTAAAGCAGGTGAAATAGTTTTAAGGTTATCAAACACCACCAACTGTTTATCTTTTAGCAGATCGCTTTGCATATTACCGGATAAGATGCTGGTATACTCAAATTCGGGTTGATTTTTGAAAAGCGCATCTAAAAATTGATTGGAGCGATTTTCGCTGATGGCCAAAACTTTCAACCTCTCGATTACATTAAAGGTGAGATAGTAGTTATCATCATAGGTTAAGGGGTAATCGCTAACAGCAAGTTCGGCCTTATTCCATCCGCTTTGGTTGGCTACAAAAGTGAGTGTGTCATAAACAGAAGCACCAGATTCAATCGTTAGCTCAGCCATAGTTTTTGTTTGGCCGTTCAGTTTCAATACAAGCCTGTTATTCTCCGATGCCTTTTCGCCACTGTTACGAACCTTTACGATTAAGTTTACCTGCTGGTTTAACAATTGCACAGGCTCATTCATCCAGCAAGTATCAATATATACGTTAGCCTGGGCATCAGCAGCCAATGGTATCAGGTTGTAGCTAAGGGCTGAATCAGTTTGAATATTGCCCATATTGCGCTGAAAGTCCGATAACAGGTATACCACTTTTGCGCCTGCATTTTCACGGCTCAGTGCATCCTTTTGGCGTTGCAGAATTTCGGTAAGTGAACGTACAGCAGGCGATATCTCCAATTCATCCAGCATAGTTATGAACTCATCCTTACTAACCAGGCGTTGATGTTTACCTTCAAAATCGTTGGTGAGCAGTTGAAACTGGTCATCGCTGGAATAATTGCGGGCAATTTCGCGGGCAGTCAGCTTAGCTTTTTCAAACAAGCTTTTACCCCCATTTACAGCATTCATCGAAAATGAGTTGTCGATATAAACACTTACAGTTTTACGTCCTGCTCCTGTATCCTGTTTTTTACCCGGGATAAAGGGTTGTGCGAAGGCTAAAACTAGGAAAGCAATAGCCAATAATCTGGCGGCAAGCACCAACAGGTGCTTTACTTTACTACGGTTAGATGTCTCCTCTTTAACCTCGCGTAAGAACTTAACGTTGCTGAAATAAACTGTTTTAAACCGCCTGAAATTGAACAGGTGAATAATTACCGGAATAGCCAGTGCAGCCAACGCCCATAAAAACCAGGGAAACAAAAATTGCATGGCCCTAAAATATTCTTTTCATCTGTAACTGGTAAATGTCAAAACTAGTTAAGAAACAGCCCTTTAACATCCCTTATAATAAATGCACAAAGAAGCAGCGGAAATTTGTATCGCAATCGCATACAATTCAGGGCTATGCATACCCGTCAGATATTTCAAACCAATAACCCTTTCAGGTGGAAAGCAATTGTTTGGTCGTTTAGAATACTACTGCTAATTACCCTGTTAAGTTCGGCCACCGTAGCAGTTGCTATACTAAAACATTCCTACCCACAATTGCCCAAAATAATCGGGTATGAGGGCAATTTTAAATTGCTACCCAAACCAGATAAACCTTTAACCTTTAAGGTGGCTGTGGCCAAAACAAGTAAGAAGGCGCACCACGAATTGATGCCAGCAAACACTAAACAGCAGGTTAAGGCCGGCTTTTATGTAAACTGGGACTTGCAGTCCTATTTCTCGCTTAAAAACAACATCGGTAAAATGAACATGGTTTTGCCTGAATGGCTGTTTATTGATCCTAAGACTGATACCATTATTGTTGAAACCGACCCTAAGGCATTACGCTTAATGGATTCGTCGCATGTAAAGATCGTTCCGCTACTAACAAATAATTTCGCTAATCGCTGGAATCATGAAGCGGTTACAAGAATTGTATCGTCAACTAAAAAATCGCAGGTATTTATTCATCAGTTAATAACGGTACTTAAGCATTACAAGTTTGATGGCGTGAGCGTTGACTTTGAGGATCTGTATAGCCTGAAGAACGACCAGCATTTGGTGAACTTTCACATGCAGCTTTATGATTCGTTGCACACTAATGGTTTGTTAGCCAGCCAATGTATGCCGCCTTTTAATGAAGACTATCGTTTGAGCGAACTTCATAAATTTAATGATTACATTTTTGTAATGGCCTATGACGAGCATAATACAACGACTGTACCAGGGCCAATAAGCAGTGCTAATTGGGTAGAAACAGTACTAGATATCTTTACCGATAAAATACAGCCCGATAAATTTGTATTGTGCCTGGCTGGCTATGGTTACGATTGGCTTGAAGGCGGAACGGGCCTGGATATCACCTTCCAGGAGGCAGTTACACTTGCTAAAGAAGCTAATGCTAAAGTTGTATTCGATAGCAATTCCTACAATGCGTATTTCTCCTACAAAGACGATGAAAATCGGGAACATGAAGTTTGGTTTGCAGATGCGGCCTCCAATTATAACATGATGCGTTGCGCGGCAAATTACGGATTAGCCGGGGTGGCCGTTTGGCGCTTAGGTAGCGAAGACCCAAGACTGTGGGATTTTTATGACAGCGATTTACGCAATAACTCGCTACCACAAATCCCTACTTTTTTGAAATCGATGGAGCACATTAAAGGCAACAACGATATAGATTACCTTGGCGAAGGCGAGATTCTGGACATCCTTTCTACCCCGCGTGATGGGAACATAAAACTTACCTACAACAGTAAAGAGAAACTGATTTCAGAAGAGGAATACCAAAGTTATCCATCCAACTATGTAATAAAAAAATACGGACAGCATACCGCCCCAACCATAGTGTTAACATTCGATGATGGACCGGACCCCAGGTATACTCCTGCCATCCTTAGTATTTTAAAAAAGGAAAATGTACCTGCCGCCTTTTTTATGGTTGGCCGCAACATGGAGAATAACATACCGTTGGTAAAAGAGGTATATGAGGCAGGTTATGAAATAGGTAACCACACCTATTCTCACCCTAACCTGGCTGAAGTTTCGCAAAACAGAGCATGGCTGGAAATCAACAGCACACGCAAGCTATTGGAAATTATAACAGGTCATTCCACTATACTTTTCAGACCACCCTACAATGCCGATGCCGAACCCCAAAATTTGGTTGAAATTATACCGGTAGCACAAAGCCGGGAAGAAAATTATTATACAGTGGGCGAATCAATCGACCCGCAGGATTGGGATGCCAGGGTTAATGCCGATACCATATTTAACCGCATTGTGGCGCAACAGAAGCTTGGCTCCATCCTATTGTTACACGATGCGGGCGGCGACAGAACCGCTACCATACAAGCATTACCACGCATTATTCATTACTTTAAAAACCAAGGCTATCATTTCGCTACAGTAGGCGAACTATTAAATAAAAAACGTGATGCGTTAATGCCGGAGGTAGCTTCGCCGGATGATCGTTTTTTAAACAAGGCAGGTTTTTTTGTTGCCGAATCGGTTTATTGGATACAGCATGGGCTTTATGCGTTATTTTTTGCAGCCATTTTTTTGGTAATGGGCCGCATGCTATTGATGGGTTTATTAGCTTACATACAAAAGGGGCGTAGCAAAAAACTATCCATTGCGCAAAGTAAGCCTCTTGTGAGTGTAATTGTGCCAGCCTATAATGAAAGCGTAAATGCCGTTTATACTCTCCAGAATTTACTAAAAGCCGATTACCCGTCCTATGAAATAATCGTTGTTAATGATGGCAGCACAGATAATACCCGGCAGGTAGTTGAACAAGCGTTTAGTAACGAGCCCTGTATACGACTGTTGAATAAAACGAATGGAGGCAAAGCCTCTGCCTTAAACTATGGCATCGCTCATGCAAAAGGTGAATTCTTAGTATGCATAGATGCCGACACGAGGTTATTACCAGATGCCATAAGCCGGTTAATGGAATCTTTTACCGACGAACAAATTGGAGCAGTAGCCGGAAATGTAAAAGTAGGTAACCGGGTAAACCTTTTAACAGAGTGGCAGGCAATTGAATATATAACTGCCCAAAATTTCGATCGCCGCGCGTATGATCTTTTAAACTGCATTACAGTAGTGCCGGGTGCTATCGGGGCATTCCGCAAGTCAGCAGTATTAAATGCCGGTGGATTTACATCAGACACCCTTGCTGAAGACTGCGATTTAACAATCAGGATTTTGCGCGCAGGTTATATGGTTCGAAACAATGTTCAGGCTATCGCACTAACCGAGTCGCCGGAAACCTTAGCTCAATTTCTCAAGCAACGTTTCCGCTGGATGTATGGGGTTATGCAAACGCTATACAAGCATCGCGACGCATTATTTAAGAGCAAGTACAGTGCGCTTGGGCTGTTTGCCTTGCCGAGCATTTTGATCTTCCAATTACTGCTTCCTCTATTTGCTCCGTTGGCTGACTTAATGATGATTACAGGATTAGTAACGGGCGGTGCTGGTAAGATTGTATTGTACTATTCCCTTTTCCAACTGGTAGACTTGCTGGCTTCTGCCATGGCATTTGGTTTTGAAAAGGAGAAAAGAGATAAACTGTGGTTGTTACTCCTGCAACGTTTTACTTATCGCTGGCTGATGTATTATATTCTAATTAAGGCATTGTTGAAAGCCGCTAAAGGAGAATTGCAAAACTGGGGTGTATTACAGCGAACAGGAAACATTCAACTTAGCGAAACAATTTCGTAAGCTAAAAGTGCTGTTCACTCTCAGGACGATTCAGGAAATAGAGATGCTTTTCGCTATTGATGTCGAAAGGGAGTTTCATCACCTTTATTTCGTAAAAATCAACGGGAAAAACATAGTTGTCCCAAGTAATGATTTTGGCTATATCGAACAGGTTTTGAAAATCATTGGATATAGTGAGGTGTTCAAACTCGCCAACCTTCACCTCAGGCGTTTTTACAAACAAAACAAGGAAGTTTAACCGGCGCAAAACTTTCAACACCTCATACAAATCGGCCACCTGATAACAATAAGCATCATCTATGGCTTTAACAATGGCATCTATCTTAACGGCATCTTCATCACTTGGCGCCTCGCGCTTAAACAGGTCTTTTATGTATAAAATGCCCCCGGGTTTAAGCACTTTGTAAGCCTGTTCTATAAGCAGTGCTTTATTATTTGAATGCCCGAAAGATTCCAGAAAAACCACCCTATCAAACTGGTCCGATCCGTAGATTTCTTCCAGTTTATGATAATCGCCTTGTTGGATATTAACTGATCCTTTTAAATCCTTTACCCCTATTATCTCCCTTGATTTTTGAACTTGATAGGGGGAAATGGTTAATCCTTCGACTTGTACATTAAGTCTGGATGCAAAATAAGCAGCCGGTCCACCCACGCCACATCCCGCATCCAATATCCTTTGGCCATCCTTTAACTCCGCATTGGCGATTGTATAATCAAGGTAAACCGAAATGTCGGTAGTTCGAAAGGCCTGAATAATCTCTCCGTATACTTCTAAAAACTTATCGGTATGCCGATTGTAAAAATCACCTACCTCATTAGGTGTTGAACCAGTTTTCTTCTGAACCTGCGGCTTTGCGCCAAACCATTTATCCAACCAGTTCATAACAGCTATTTTATGCCTGCTTTTATTCTCGCGACCGCCTCCAAAATAGCTTTATTGGAAGGCTCAATCAGCAAAGCTTTATTATAGTAATAAAGAGCACTATCAACTTTCCCCATAACCGCAAAGGTTTGCGCAAGGTTGGAGGGGAAATCTACCTTTTGTGGGAACACGTCCATGCCTCTTTTATTAACCATATTGGCTGAATCATATTTGGCCTCCTGGAAATAGGTAAAACTAAGTTGGATATAAAAAGCTGGGTCGTTCTTGATATAGTTTAAGCCCTGCTGATAGTAGGAGCGGGCGACAGCGGGTTGTTTGCGCATTAGCGCCAGTTCACCAGCACTAAGCCAAGTGGTGGGAAATGTTGGATTTAGCTTTGCTGCTTTGATAAACGTTTCTTCTGCTTCTGCATTTTTACCAAGTATATTTTGCGTGCGCGCTAAATCGTACCAGGCATTAAATAAGGCCGGGAATATTTCAACTGCCTTTTTAAAATGCAGTTCAGCAGTTGATCGCATTTGTTGTTGCCTTGCCAGGTCGGTTTCAGCATAGCTGTATTTCATTAATTGCACCGCATATAGGTTGTTTGCCTGAGCCGAATTGCTGATGTGATTTATGTCTGCTGAAAAAAGCGTGAGGTGATTTTCCCATTGGGCATTCCGCGTAATTGTTATTATAGAATAAACGACCAGTAACCCTCCTAAAATACCCTTTAGGATCTTAGGCCAATATTGCCAATCCCAATCAGCTTTGTTGCTGTCACCCAAACCGGTGAAGCGAACCAACAACCAGCTAATGATAAGCACAAAACCCAGCGATGGTACAAAAAGAAAACGGTCGGCCATCATGCCCGGAACAGGCATCACATAGTTTGAGTAAATACCCATGCCTATCAGGTATATTAAAAGCCCTGATGCGGGTAGAGGCCATTTTCTACTATAAAATAAGGCAAGCAGAAGCAAGAAAGCAAAGACAACCAAAGTTAGCAGATTGACTGGTGTAAACACTGATTGCTTGTCGATTTCCTTGTAACCATAGTAGAAAGCCATTGGATATGGCACCAGTGTTAAGCGAAAATATTGGCGGAACACCTGTGCTGCCGTTCCAAGCTTTTCGCTTAGTGGAGACGCCGGAGTTGTTACGGCTTCAGCAATACTAATAGGGCGTTCAATTTTTGTAACTTCGATTACCTGCGGAATTTCCTGATTGGCGATAGCATTCACCGAGCCGCTGACATCAATAAACGAACCCTGCCGGTTAAACAGTAGCAACATGGCAAGAATGCTAACTGCCGCAGGCAACCACAAGTAGCGGCGAATTACAGGGAATGCCACGAAGCCAAGAACCAATATTACATTTACAATATCAAGCGTATAAATCTCTTCTGTAACGAATTTGCCCGGATTGCCTGCCAACACAATTACATTTGACAGCAGCACCAATACGGCTACTGCATAACCGGCTATATTCTTTTTGGGCAACCATATTACAGTTGAAATGATAGCCATAATGGCCAATACATGAAGTGCATCTACTCCGTGCTTAACTGCCAAACCGGCAACAAATAACAAAGGAAGTATGATATAAAACACACTTCTGAAATAGAAAGTAGCCAGGAGGAAGTAAATCATAAATGCAGCAACCAAACCATCATTAGGCCATAATAACAACGAGGCAAATACCCCCAAGGCCGCAGTGATCCCTAACAAAAAAGGGCGTAAGCTATTTGTAGTTAGATAGGGAGTAAATAGCAGCAATGAAACCGGCACAAAATAAAATGGTTGGTTGTAGAGATACAGGATCCCTGACACACTGGCTAGTGTCAAAGTTATAACTAAAAGATGCGTCCATTTTAATTCGATAATGGAGAACCACGGTTTTTCAACTGCCTTATTATCCACTATACTATGCCTTAAAAAAAGAGGCAAACGAAAACTTTTATAATTATGGATGGCATAGATTACAACAACCAATCCAATCATAAAACTTAGGAAGCCAACGGCAGATGCCAGGGTGGCCAACGGAGACATGGGCAAATAAATAGCCGTAGCCACTGCCGCAAAAAGCACCGGAATACCTAACGAAACCGGGGTAAGAATAATTAGTAGTACCGGTATTATTACAGCCAGTGAGATTATAGTGCTTTTTGAAAGTAAGGCCAGTGTAAAAAAGGCCAGTGCAATAAGCAAATTCAGACCCTTATGTTCGGTAACGCATTTAAACATAAAACGAATTGACAGCAGGGCAAACAACAATGCCAGTATTTCATCCCGGTTTTTTAAACTGGCAACCACTTCGGTATGCAAAGGGAATGCAGCAAACAACAGAGTAGCAATTAACGGAATTAGCGGGTTGTATTCTTTCAGCACCAACGCAAGCGTCCATAACAATACCAGGCAAAGCAATGCGTAGAGCAAGGCGTTTATAAAATGGCTAACGTGTACATTACCACCGGTAATACCACGTTCTATTGCATAGGTAGTTAGCACTACCGGTCTATAATCATAAGCATAACCCGAAGCATCCTTGTAATAAGGTTCAGCGAAAATCTCAGGAATAACACCAAGGCCTTTAGATGTTAAACGGTGGGGATATTGCTCATCGGTAGTTGTAACCAGTTCATCGTCCAAATTAAACTGATTGGGAATTGTGTTGGCATACAGCACAAACGCATATAGCAACACCAAATGGTGTTGAAAGCGCTTTAAAAAAGGTACAGCTTTAGTTTTTTGTTCCTTCACCATGTCCGTAGTGCGTTAACACGAATATAACGGAATCCGTTACAGTTAAATGAGTGTCAATTCGCCTTTAAGATCTTACTTTAACAGAGTTGATGATCCGCCATTAATACGGTAATATTGAAGCAGATCATGCAGCTATTTTTCCTCAGAAAACCTTTACCATTTCTCGCCTCAGTGCTAATTGCCTTAATGGCATTTTGGGTTACCAGGCATAGTGCATCCTTAAACAATACCCAAAGCTGCGCCTGCAACCATGGCTATGGTATCGATCCTTTCGAGTATCATTTGATAGCTGCAAACCTTGCCTTACATAACCAATTTCCGGTTTACGGGTTTATTGGCCCCACCGACGAATACCAAATTTGTAAGGAGAATACCGAGGCCCGTCCTTATCTGAATGACCTGCAAAAAGCGGGACCTGTTTTATTTACAGGTCGCCCGCCTGTTTTTCCCTTACTATTAGGAATTTGCTACAAACTGTTTGGCGTTAACCTGCAGGCATTTCTTGTTTTGTGCGCTCTCTGCTCAGCGCTCTTAGCCGGTTTAATGCCTTATGCAGGATACCGGCTGTGGGGAAAAAAGGGCTTATTAATGGGTTGCTTTTCGGCTGTGCTATTTTTGTTATTCAAGAACCAAGGTAGCAGTTCTATAAACGCGGAATATTTCACTAAACTGATAGCCTTTATATGCTTCTTAACTCTTTTAATCGCCTTTCGTGAAAGAAAAAGAAAAGATTTTTTTATCAGCGGGGTGTTCTTAGGTATCCTCCTATTAACCAAAGGCACCTTCATATTTTTACCATTGCTTTTAACCTTCTATCTGCTCTATGAAGGTATACGGCAAAAGAATTTTACATTTATAAGAAATCTATCTTTCCTAATAGGAGGAGCATTTTTGTTCATTGCGCCGTGGTCCGCTTATATAAACATACAGGTTGGCAAACACCAAAGTGAGATGCAGAGCTGGGCAAAACGATTTGCTGCAACGCTACCCCCCACCATAAAAGTTAACAATCGCGATTCCTTGTTACAACAAGGCAATTACAGCGCCGCAGCCATTGACTACTTCAATAAAACTCAACAAATAGTTTATACCACCAATCTCCATTTCATTTTAATCACTAATCAGGTAGATACAGAAATATTAAGGTCAGTAAATAATGAATACTGCCTGGATGGTGATTTTCATCCCGAATGGAAATTGATTAGCACTTCCTATTACAACACTACCTATGAGAGTCTGAGCAGCACCTCACAAATACTTCACTTTTACATGGAACATCCAGTGCTTGCGGCAAAGATATTCACTGCAAAACTTCAGAATGCCTTCAGTGAAACACCAGGAATCTTTGGCGCCTGTGTTGCACTCTGGGGGTTATTTGTGCTGCTTCCTCTTGCGGGTGGCCGCTCTTCAAAATTATGGCCGTTTACCAGAATTATCGGTGCGATAATGATGATTGCCATAACGATTATTGCGTTTCTACCGCACCCAATATCCTATAGCCCGCTCGTGCTCGTTTTTCTATTTGCATTAGGCATCTTTTGCTTTCCGGTGAACTTATTAAATTATTTCATGGCAATTACTGCAGCGTTCCTTCTTGCTTTTATTGCTTTGGTACTGCTTATCTATGGGGACGTACGATTTATTGCCAATATAGATGGCATAACCTGTTTTGCTTTTATGTGGCTTCTCTATAGTTGCATTGAAGTGTTGCAGGTTAGGTCGCCCGTTAGCATGGCTGAAACAAATTTTGTTTAAGTTTGAGAAGAAGGCAGGACTTCGGATGAGCCAGAGCAAAATCTACACTACACTTCAGTTTATCTTTAAACCATTCACTGATCGCGTTAAACTTGGCGAAGGAGGTTTGGTTGTATTTAATGCATTGCACAGTGCCTGGGCAAGTAAAAGTGTTTTAATAACTATTAAAGAATCTATACTCTCCTTACTGGTAATAACCGTACTTTATGGTTTTAATGATTACATCGACCGGGCTGCTGACCTTAAAAACCCCAAAAAGGATCAGTCCTTCGTGAAGAGAATTAATACCAATTCTTTACTTTTTCTTTCGCTCAACTTAGCACTAAGCCTGCTGGGTCTGATATTGGTTTACCTGTTATTGGGTTCTGACAAAGGACTGGTGCTGCTTGCCTTGTTTCTTGTAAATGTGCTGTATTCCCTCTGGCTAAAATCGTTCGTAATTGCCGATATATTGGTAGTTATTGCCTGGGGAGGGCTTTATGCAATGCTTGCAGGGAAGCTGAATTGGCAACTGGCTGCCATTACCGGCGTTATGACAGGCATTGCGCACATCTACCAGATGACCAGTGATAAACTCTGCGATGAAGCCAACCATGTTCAAACCAGCGCAGTGCGTTGGCCGGCGGCCCTGCCGGCATCAATGGCGCTACTATGTGGTATTACCGGTTATCTATTACAAACGCAGCTTGCCGGCCTTTGGTCCTTATCAGCTTGTTTGCCTATTCTTTTCTTTATCTTCGGCAAAAACATATCCTTATCCTGGCACGCTTCGCGGTTGTATTTTGCCATCTGCTGGTTAGCCTTGCTTATAACAACTTATGGAAGTTTTTAAACTGGCGCAAATGGCAACGGCTTACAGCCTTAGTTTGCTGGCCTACAAGGCCAATGGATTGCCACGTCCATTTTCGGCGTCCTTTGTAGTTTCTAACCGCTGCAATATCCATTGCAGTTACTGCAACTTCCCTAACCTGCATGAAAAGGAATTAACGCTTGCCGAGATTGATCTTGTTTTTGACCGGTTAAAAGATGCGGGTGTTAAACGTCTCGGTTTATTAGGAGGAGAACCTCTATTGCGTCGCGATATTTTAGAAATAATAGACATTGCACGCAATAAGGACTTTTTTATTAGTATGAATACGAACCTGCTGCTTTATAATAAGCACAAGGAAAACCTGCAACACATTGATTACTTTTTTACCAGTATTGACGGCACGCCGGATAAACACATTGCCAATCGCGGGAAGCAAAACTTTGAGCAGATTCTTTACGCGATACGCGATTTGACCAAACGAGGCAAAAAGGTTATCGCTATTTGTGTAATAACAGAACCAGATTATACATCAGTCAATTATTTATTAGACCTGGCGGCCCGGGAAAATATTCAAATACATTTTCAACCCGAATGCTATGACACAGAAATTGTACAGCGTACTGCCCCTGTGCAAGCCAATATAGGAATGGCTGAATTTTGGAAACACCTGGCTATCCTCAAAAAACAGGGAGCACCAATCTCCAGCTCGCTGGCCTACCTGAACTATATTGCCAGCTGGACCAATTACGGCATTTCTTCTTTGCTGAGCGAAGGGTCACGTTGCGCTGCCGGTACTGGCTACCTGTTTGTTGATTCAGCAGGTGTTGCCTACCCTTGTGCCTTTACAAAGGGAAAAACAACAGGCATAAACTTACTGGAACATAAGTGGCAGCATAGCTTTAATAAAGCCACGCCTTGCAACCAATGTATTGTAGGCCCAATGTTGGAATTTAACCTGCTTTTTAACGAACCAATTAAAGCAATAAGCAATACACTGGCACATGTTTAACATGGTTATTAAACCGGTTTGTTAATGCAACACTACCCAATGCATACCTTACCCAGGCGCTTCATCTTAATTGCATCTTTTGCAGCCCTCCTTGTAATTGGCTTTTACGCTTTTTGGGGATTTTATTACGAAGACAACCAAAATATCGTTGCATCCATTGTTTACGCCGAGTTAGGCACACCGCCTTCCGATCAATGGATAAACGACTTTGACTTTTTGTTACTTCCACTTTTCGGATGGCTAAGCAGCATATTCCCTTCCTTGCCATTATATGGAATTTGGATGGTGTTGCAATTGTTCCTTTGGCTATACGGTCTTTTTTACTTCATATACCGAAGCTTTCGACAGAAGCAACAACTGCCGTTAACAGCCATAATTATAATTGGTCTGTTAGTATTGCTGTTAACCCTAAGTTCCATCCTTAATCAGCACTGCGTTCGTAATTCCATTCTGCTTTGTTACACAGGCTTGCTCTACCTTTATGACGAGGAGAAGCCAAACCCGAAGTTGAAATTGTTTTCAGTTTTCCTGTTTACTGTAGGGTTATTGATAAGGATACATACCGCAGGAATTATTCTATTCTATTTCCTGCTTTTGCATGGCATTACAGGTTCACGCAACCTTGTATCCTTCCGCAAATACATTCCGCATTTTGCGCTAACTGTTATTGCCTTGGGCATCTACCACCTTAACGGAGCCTTAACTACTAACCAAGGAAAGATTATAGAGAGCAAATATGAATGGGCGCTTTTTGATAAAGGCTCGCTCTATCCGCTTTCAACCATGCATACTGCTAAGGACAGCGCTAAATACGTTGCCTTAAAGCAGTTAGTTATATCCGATTCAGCAGAAATGACTCCGGATTATCTGGCCCGCACCATTGATCTGCGTTATGAAGTAAGCGGCTTTTTAAGCAAGGAAAACATGCAGAACTTCAGCAAAGAATTAACCCGCGCGATAAATGAACATATCATTGCATTCATTGCCGCGTTGCTGTTGTTGTTATTATGGATGGTCTACCATTTCCGCGATTATAAAACACATCAACAAGCGGTAGTTATTTTACTGCTGTATCTTGGAATTCTTTCCTCTTTAATGCTCAACCTTGTCAGCGATTTAAAAGACAGATTATTTGCACCTCTTACAGCTATGGTTGTAGTGCACTTAGCGTTGTTGTATATACCTGGCATTGTAAGCAATTATCGTAGGCGGGTGCAATTACTTTTAATGTTAGTTTTTATCCTTCTATTGACGAGAGAACTACAGTTAACCTTTTACCAAAGCCGGGATCTGCAAAAAGCAGAATCCGAAATTCGTAGAAACCAACAGTTACTTTACACGTACAGTCAACCTTACCTTTTACTTGGCACTATTAACACCAATCTCCCTATTGCCCGTGATATCTTCTTCAGAAGTCAGCCAAGTCCGTTTCAACATTTGGGTTATATAGATGCCGTGTACATGGTTTATTATAATTACATGAAACAAAAATTCATCCATCTGTTTGGCTACAGTCCGCTCAATTACCGCGCTTTTTTGCAAGCCATACCCGGTAATACAGATTACAGGCTTTATGCCTCACCAGGCAGAATGGAAGTATTGAGAGCTTATTTCAGAGATGTGTATAAAGTAACTGTAGATTTTGAACTTGATAGCACCATGCCTGCCTGGAGCCTTGATGCCAGAGTATATCGTATGCGCTTAACAGGGCAATAAACTTAAATTTTGCGCAACTTTTTATACATCGCCGCTGCCCAGGCAATAGGTAGTTTCCAACCATGCGCCCACCAAAAACTAACTGCTATTGATTCTTCCTCATTCTTCAAATGATGCCACCAGAAACTCGGTAAAAACAGAGTTTCACCTGCTGATAGCTCTACGATATATGGTTGCGCATTCTTAAAATCAGGAAAGCGGTTATAGTCAGGCTTTAGCGGATCTACCTGTGCATGGTTGGGTAAGCGTGAAAAACGCGAATTAGGATATACCGGAGCCGATGGCTCGAACAAGGTTATCGTCTTTTTCCCTTTCACCATAGTGTAAAGGTTTTCAAACAAATCCTGATGCAAGGAAGTGATTGTACCCTTAGGACCGAGAAAAACCCGCGAACGAAGAAACTTTCCTTTTGTGCAGAAAGAAGGCGTACTATAGTCCCGTTGTATACTCACCGGAAAGACTTCCAAGGGGGATGCCACCGCTAATCCGTCGTTGATTTTACCTGCACTAATGGCAGTAATTGTCTCGCCAATGCTAACGTAATCTAATCGTGAACCGGTAAAGTTATTCAGATCACATTCTCCATCCTTCAACTTCACAACACCGGCCTTAGTCTCGCCAAAGTTAGAACCGAAGTAAAGCATGTTCCACTTGCTGAGCGCGGGCCAATTATCCACCAAACCGGTAATTATTACGGGCCGATTTGCCCGCAGGTATTTAGATTCAAACTCCTGCTGAGTGGGCGGCGTAATACGTTCTACCCGTATGGCATTCAGCATAACTTGTAGTGCTTTTACAGGTAAAAATAAGGAATAAGGTTTTCTTTTGTGGTAGTTCAGAACAAAACAGGGTTTGCAAAAAATACCATCTACCACTCCATTTAGCAACTTGTTATCAGGCAGTACCCTGCTACGTACTTCTTTAGGTTTTGCTATAAGCGGTGTGCTGCTTTGGTTAACCATACGCAGCAGCAACCTGACATGGAAAGACCTGTGGATGACTACAAACCAGGGGCTTTATTTTACAGGAAGTATAGCTGCGTTTTTATTAGCTGTATTGGCTCAATCGCAACGCACCAAATGTTTCTGGAAAGGCAATACCAATATACTTACGCTACACACTTATGAAAGCCTTGTTATAGGCAACTTTTACAATGCCGTTTTGCCGGGAAACCTTGGCGAAGGTGTTCGGGCACTGCATTTGAGCAGGAAAAACAACATCCCATTTTTACAATCATTGGCATCGGTTGTAACTGAAAAATGGCTGGACAGCTATCTGTATCTATTATTTATAGCTACCCTGTTTATTGGCCTGCCTCCTATTCATGATCCGGTATACCATGCGTTAATATCCGTTGCAGTTCTGGCCGCAGTACTACAGGTTGCTTACCTTATTGTTAGAAGCCTGCGCCCGCTTGAGAAGTTTGCCTGGGGACTGGCTACTTTGCTAAAAAAACCGGGTGTTTGGACGTTTAAGTTATATCTACAGGTTAATCTTCACATACGCTATTTGTACCGGTCAGGAAACCTTAAAAGCTTTATCTGTTATTGTTTGGCAATGACCGCACTAAATTGCGCTCAATACTTCTTATTGCTAAAGGCTGCGCAGGTTCCACCAACTATATGTACACTCTATACTTCTTATCTTGCTACAGTCAGTATGATGGTAGTTGCTTTTATCCCTTCAGCACCCGGTAATTTAGGGGTAATACATTATGGTATGTATCTGGTTTTGCTCTTTGTTTCTAATCAATACAATTTTAATCCTGATGCCACAGCACTCCGCAGCTATGCATTATTCGGCACCTTGCTGCATCTTTCCTGTTTTATACCTGAAGTTATATTGGGTGCTTTAATTGTAATTAAGGAACGTAAAAAGCTGTTTTAACAACTCAGCTACCAGTTACCGCCTCTGCAAAGTATTGAATTTCACACTGCAAGCACTATATTTAAACCACCCTACTCAGCATGAAAGTTTGCCTGATTAATCCTTCGAGGCTAATGAAGCCTTTGAGCGCCACTATGAAGCCATCTCCCCCATTGGGGCTGGCATTTATAGCTGCGGTGCTTAAACAATTAGGCCACACAGTGCAGGTTATAGATGCAATGGCTGAAGGTGCAGACCAGTACGTTGCTTTTAAAAACGACATTGTTTTAAACGGGTTAACGGAGAAGCAGGTGGCCGCCCGCATTCAACCGGATACCGATGTAATTGGCTTTAGCCTGATGTTTAGCGGCAACTGGCTACACCACCGCATACTGATTAATTATGTAGGTGAACAATTTCCTAACGCACTACTGATAGCAGGTGGTGAACACGTAACGGCAGTACCTGAATTTTGTATGCAGCAAGCAACACGTTTGAATGTATGCATACTTGGAGAAGGCGAAGAGACCGTTGCAAGATTATTTGCGGTGTTGAACGATCAACAGGACCTTGACGAAGTACCAGGTATAGCCTACCGCTCTGCTAATGGACAATTTAAACGTACCCCATCCAAAGAACGAATTCGAGAACTGGAGAGCATTCCCTGGCCGGCCTGGGAATACTTTCCGCTGGAGAAATACAAAGAGCACGGCATTACCCTGGGTGTTGAGCAGGAAAGTGTTTCGTTCCCTGTTTTAGCCACAAGAGGTTGCCCTTATGAATGCACCTTTTGCAGCAGTCCGCAAATGTGGGGAACACGTTATTTTATGCGCAGTGTTAGTGACGTGGCCAATGAAATAGAGTATCTGAAGAATAATTACGGCGGCACCAACTTTGATTTTTACGACCTTACCGCCATCATTAATAAACGTTGGATCATTGACTTTGCTAAGGAACTTATAAACCGAAACCTGAACATTACCTGGCAGATACCGGCCGGTACACGCAGCGAAGCGATTGACCGTGAAGTGGCCTACTACCTCTATAAATCGGGTTGCCGTAACATAACCTACGCACCTGAATCGGGCAGCGAAGCAGTGTTACAGCATATCCGTAAGAAGGTTTCTTTACCCAAGATGCTTACCTCTATTTCCTATTCTTCGAGGGAAAAGATGAACATTAAGATTAACATGATCCTGGGCTTTCCGGATGAACAGCATCAACACATATTTACTACCATGCTGTTCCTGCTTAAGGCAAGCTGGAAAGGGGTAAACGATATGGCCCCATCGGTATTTTCGCCTTACCCCGGCAGCGCTTTATTTAAGCGATTAGAAGAAGAGGGCAAAATTGACCTAAACAACGATGAATACTTCTACCAAATTATTTATGTAGATACCTTCTTCAGCAATTCATTTTACAATAAACGTATCAGCAAGCACCTTCTTAGATTTTATCTGCTGAGTTACCTGTTCATTTTTTACAGCTCTAACTTTTTATTTCATCCAACACGCTTATATCGAACGCTTCGCAATGTGCTAACCAACCGTTTCGAATCGCGGGGGGAAATGGCATTGGGCGAACTGATTAAACGCAGCAAAATAAGGGTGCTGAATGAAGAACAACTTGCTCCGCAAGAAGTACCTCAAGTTTAAAGCCATGAGCACGCAAACGGCTGTTATGTCAAAGAACCAAAGCGCTTACGGCAGTAGCGCTGTGCTTGTAATTGCTACGCTGCAAACCTTTTTTGTTGTTCTGCTTACCTGGCTGGCCTGTCCGCCAACCTGGGATTTTTACGATGGCTTTGTGGCCCACCTTGTAAGTGGTATAGCTACAAGAGGACATCTCACCAACTTCTACATCTATAGTTACTACGGTATATCAACTCCTTTAATTTGGTTGCAAACACATTTTTCTGACATACCATGGACAGGAGTTTTAGTTATTAGTTGTTTGTTTATAGGCAACACACTTTTCAATTTCTTACTGTTAAACACCGCGCTTAAAAAGTGGTCAGGCTCTATCCTTCTTGCGGGTTTTCTATTATTCCCCTGCATTTTTCTGTTACAATTTCAAAGCTTTCATCAACCCAATGTGGCCGCTGCAGCGTTATTGCTTTCCGGCAGTGCTCTACTGGCGGCTGCCGAATGGCAACAAGGCTTTAACAACAAGTTTTTGAACGCATTCATCTGGTTACTCTTAACAATTGCCGTTCTACTACCTGTTGGTCTTCGGTTTGAGGCCGTTTTAGGCACCGGGCTACTTACAGGTATCTACGCCTTTTTTAGCAGCAACCCCGTGTGGAGGTTAAAACGCCTGTTGATACCCGGTGTACCCGCCTTAATAGGCGTAGCTATTATCGCAAGCAGCTTAAACCATGTTCCATTTTTAAAGGCTACCGAAGCGGACCTATTTATTGTTGCTGACGGTAGTGCTACCTTACGCGATGTGACGGCCGGTAACAGCCGCGACAGCATAATGGAAGTAGCCGTAAAGCGCTTTTTTTTAAACGATGAACAAGTGCTAACCCCTACCTTCATACATCAACTTGCTGAGCGCACCATTGCAGCAAAACAAAGCGCTGCTTCTGATATTACACATCTACCACAAAGGCTATTCAAACTTGCTTCAGCACCTATTTTAAATCATCCGCAGTACGTTCTTTTTAGTTTATTGATTGTGCTGCTTTCTTTTTTTGTATCACCCGGCACAGGTTTACGTTCTTTATTTTTCTACCTCGCATTTTTTCTCATCATGATTTTATTGGCATACTACATTAAATTGGAAGACCGCCATTATGTGGGATTGGCACAACTGTTTGCCTATATGCAGCTATTGTTATTTTTTTCTCAAATTGATAGCATTACTCCTGCATTTAAATTTGCTTTTGCTTTAACAGTGCTTCTCGCTTTTTTTTCGTTTCGTTCGATGTGGCAGCAGCGAACTGCCAGTGAAGTTAACCTCAAAAACCTTGCCGAAGCTGAAGTAGAAATCAATCAACTGTCAACCCGTCAGGTTTTATTACTTGACGGCGATTCGAAGGACATTTTCCATGGAACTCCATTTACCTTACGGCATTTTGATGCAGCCAGCGAGATAGTATTTTACGACATGGGCCAAATGCCCATTTTACCGGAATACCGCAGTTATCTGGATGCCACGTGCAAATGCAACTCGCGCAATGTGGTTGAATTTTACGACTACCTGCTAAGCTTAAAGTCAAACCTTTGCCTTATTTCAAGCGAGGAACGTGTAGGTTTTATAACAACGTACTTACAATTGGTGCACCACAAAACCATCCATTTAAACCGGGTAAACGGCGATTTTGCACTGGACAGAATTGAGCGGAATAACGGTAAATTGCATTACTATACCCTAAGCCAATAGCATGAATCCGCCCATCGAGCAACGCATGTATTTTTTGAAGGAAGAAACCTATACGGGTTCGCACAACTTCTTTTACAATAGTTCCGATTTCAAGAGTATTCAGGTTTTGAAGGAGAACTGGAAAGTAATCCGCGAAGAAATAGTGGGTTTAATAACCGGGGAGGAAGAAATTGAGGTTAAGAATCTCAACCCGCCCTACCTTTCTTCGCCTGATGCCTGGAAGAATATCTACTTCTACAACTTTGGCTGGCAGAAGCACAGTAACTGCAAGCGTTTCCCAAAAACATTTGCATTGCTACAGCAGGTGCCCGATTTGATATTTGCGGGCATCACTGTATTAGAACCCCATTCCCGTGTATTGCCCCATAATGGCGAAACCAACACCACCATACGTTGCCATTTAGGTTTGCAGGTGCCGGCACCGTTACCTGTTTGCGGCGTGCGCGTTGGCACCGAAGAACAAAGCTGGGCTAACGGCGAAATAATGATGTTTAGTGATGCACATTACCATACTACCTGGAACGAAAGTGATGAACGCCGCTTTGTATTGGTGTTTGATATTGTGCGGCCCGAGTACGCCCACGATAAGCACAGTGTTTGCGCTAATGTGCTGGGTGCCCTCTCGCTGAAGTTCTTCTACGCTAAATGGCCGAAACTTAAAAATCTGCCTTACCCTTTCATAAGCGGTGTTCATAGGTTATTTACTTCCTTTTGGTATGTGTACCTGCCGTTACAGCAAAAGTTGGGATTGCCTTAAAATTTAGCGTTAAATCAATCCTTTAGTTGTTGGCATTTGAACAAACAATGCGCAACTTTGAAAAACCACCGGCATTGTTTCCTTTAAGCAATAACCTTCATGCGAGCTGATCAATCTTCCCTACTTCTTGAACGAATGCAGTTGCCTGCGCACCGGCTTTTGAAGAATGAAGCACTCAACAACTTCTATTGCATGAAGGGTTACGTAGTGCTGCCCGATGTATTGAACGCAGATGAAATAGCCGAATTACGGAGTTACTACACCTCGAACTTTAACACCGGTGAAGGCATGTTTGTAAGCCACACCGGGCCTGATTATAACCGCAATAAACAAACCAGCGAAAAGATATACAGCATACAACAACGCGGCTTGAACGAATACCTGATGCCACACCGGCAAATGGTATCGCTTTTTGCGGCTAAACGCCCCGAAGGTAACAATGCATTCCGCCTGCATCAGGATTGGTGTATTGTTGATGAAAGTAAGTATGCTGTTGCGCAGATATGGATTGCGCTGGCCGATTTGACGGCAAACGAAGGCACGTTAATAGCCGTGCCCGGTTCGCATCTTTACTTCCTCAACCAGCGTTCAGGCTCGTTGGGTATTAAGTTCTTGGAGCATGATGAGCGCTTTAATACGGTTATTAAAACGTTTGAAGTAAAGGCCGGTACTGCCGTGGTTTACCATCCTTCGTTGTTTCACGGTTCGCTGGACAACCACTCCACTGCCGACCGTTTGGCTACTATAACAGCCGTATGCCACCCCGATGCAACACGACTGTATTACCATAAGAACGGTAATACTTTAGAGACCTATGAACTAAGCGATGAAGACCTGTTTAGCCGCTTAGAGCCCCTTGCACAAGGAGCACTGCCCAAGGGTAAACTGTTGGAAACGCGCCAGGGTTTTCATAATATTAATGAAGACATTACCGAGGACTTATTCCTTAAACGGTATAGTGAAGAACAACATGCAGAGTGACCATGCCCCCTTATTACTTCGTTGCAGTGGCATCGGAAAGTCGTTTCGGTTTTCGGGTGGGGAGAGGCATGTGCTAAGCGATGTAAGCTTTGAATTGCGTAAGGGAGAAGTGCTTGGAGTAATAGGCGCTAACGGCGCAGGTAAAAGCACCTTACTAAAAATACTTGCCGGTATTGTGAAACCAAGCGAAGGCCGGGTTGAACAGTATGGCACTACGGCCTCGGTGCTTGATTTGGGCCAGAACTTTCACCCTGAACTTACAGGAAAGGAGAACGTGCTGATGAACCTGAAGGTAAACGGAGTGACTGCCGCACAGGAGAAGTTAGCCGCTATTGCCGCCTTCAGTGAATTGGGCGATTACCTGAATGACCCGATTAAACATTATAGCAGCGGTATGTTGCTGCGCCTGGGGTTTTCGCTTTATACGCACCTGGATGCCGAGGTTATATTGCTGGATGAGATCATCTCCGTAGGCGACTTTAACTTCCGTAAGAAGTGCAGCGACAAGATACTGGAACTGGTTGCGAAGGGTGTTTCGTTCATTATTACCTCGCATGATTTAGATGCCATCCAATACTTTACCAATAGATGTTTGTTGCTGCAACACGGCCAGGCGCATATAGGCTTTACGGCTCCTGTAATTGAAAGCTACCTGAGCGATAAACCGATAGATGCTGCCAGGCACGAAACCGGTATTTCGCCGGTGCAGCTTCTTAAAGCTATAACCGAACCGCAAGGTGCAGGCCTGAGTATTGAAGAAGACGTTGCTATTCATATTCACTTTAGGGTTAATGTTGCTACTACATTAGGGTTGAGCATTAACCTGTTCTTTCAACAAAGCCTGCGCCTGCTTAGCAGCAGCAATGTTTATTACCAACCTGATGCAGCAAAAGCTTATACCGCCGGCGATTATACCGCTGTGGTAAAACTTCCGCCACGAACACTTGCACCCGGTAGTTACGATGTGGATGTGGTGTTTCATGACGGTGCAGCAACCATTTACAGCAGCACTAAAAAGGCCGTACATTTTGAACTTACCACCCCGCACAAATGGGACACCTTCTTTAACCAAACACATAATCCCTGGGCACTGGTGCCTGATTTACATTGGCAGATATCGCCTTTGCAAACAACAGAACCCGTTATTGTAAAGGATGTTGCCTTACAAAAAAAGTTGCAGGAAAAAGGTTATGCGTTTTTCCCACCTGTGCCCGAAGCACCGCTTAACAAACTTGCCACCTTCTTTCAAAGCCATTTGCACCGCTTTAGTGCCGATACCATTTCCTGTGTATCGATTACACATGAAGAGGCCGATGTACGGCGTGTTTGTCAGGAGGCCATTTACCGCGAGCTAAAGCCTTATATAGAAGAACACTTTAAAGATTACCAATTAGTATTGGGAACCTTTTTTGTGAAGCGCCCCAGTGCTATAAGCAGTGTTGGCTACCACCAGGACCCTTCGTTCTGCAACCCGGAGGAGTTCCCCGATCTTACCCTCTGGATACCTTTAGAAGATATCGATGAAGGAGATGGTGAACTGGTTGTTGTTGAAGGCACGCACCGGCAGTTTAATAAGTTGAATTTACTAAGCTACACACCTGATTATATTCATGCATATAAGGATGGTGACGGCACTGTGCTTTACCAAAAGAAAGGCCGTCCGGTGCTGTTTTATAATCATCTGTTACATGCCTCAAAGCCGGTTGTAAACAAACCCATTCGCCTGGCTATATCGTTAAAGCTTGCTCATAAAGATGCTAAGCTTTACTCCTATTATAAGAGCGACAAAGGCTTGTTTGCCGAACGGTTTAAACAGGAGCCGAACTTTTTCCTGAGCCAGGATTGGCAGCCGATGGGTAAACCACAGGCCGAGAAATTTGACCAGTTAATCCCTATCCGTTAGCCATGGCAAACGTGTTTAAAGACCCTGCCCTGCAGGCACAATTTGAAGCAAAGGGCTATGTAAAGTTCCCGCTGCTGAATAGTGCCGAAGTAGGCTCCCTACTGCAGGTGTACCTGGATAACGAAGCAGCCCATCATCAAAATGTGCAGGGCGGTTTCCACGGCACCAGCCATACGGAAAACGAAGCGCTGATTACCCGCATCAGCCATGCTGTGCTTGAGCTTACCGGCCCTGCCCTGCAACGCCACCTGCAGCATTATAAATTTATAGGCGGCAACTTTTTAATAAAGGACCGCCATACTACCGACGAGGTGCCTCCGCACCAGGACTGGACTTACGTTGAAGAGCCCCGGCATTGGTCGGCGCATGTTTGGATTGCGTTGCGTGATGTGCCTGCCGATGGAGGCGCTTTGTTCTTTATAAACGGCAGCCATCGTATGTCAACGGGCCCGCGTACATCGCCGGGTAACGGCTGGATGTATGCCGGTGCAACTGAAGCCATGCATCAGTTGCGCACTGTTGTGCCTTTAAAAGCCGGCGAAGCATTGCTGTTTAACAATGCTACCATTCACGGCTCGGTGGCTAACACCCTGCAAACCGAACGGGTTGCCGCCGTTGTTGGATTGTATGATGCCGATAGTGCACTTTACCATTATTACCAGGAAAAAGGCAGTAACGAAATTACGCGTTACACCATTTCGCAGGACGATTTCATTAAGCTTAAGTTCGGCAAACGGCCCGAACATTACCAGCAGGTGGAACCGCCTTATACTTATATCTATCAACCAATCCATAACGAGGAGTTTAAAGCGCTGTACGCTAAAACCAACGGAAATTGGTGGAGCAGACTTTTGCATACCCTGAAATTAAAGGGGTAGGCAGAGTTATCAACACTGCTTGTGCATGCTTGTGCAAGTTTTTGCTTGTGCACAAGTTACAGAAAGTTTCATATGAGCGATTTTTGTGTTAAAACGGATAAAAAAGACCCCTTCACACAAAGGCGCAATAAGTCATCGGATGACTTATTCCTCAAGCGGGCCTATCGGCGGCAATGGACTACTCCTGCCCCAAAAGTCATCCGATGACTGTGCAGGCCTTATGAGGTTATGAAACTTTACACTCCTTTACACTTTTTGAACCAGGATGTGCAGGATGAAGGATGATTTACAGGATAAACGCAAACTGACTTTACACTCCTTTACACTTTTTGAAAGTAGCGAACAGAAAACAGAGGTCAGAAAGCAGACAAGGCAGTTAGCGCGGGCTGTAACTTTACACTTCTTTACACATAAAACAGTTCACGGTTCTCCGTTCACTGTTCACGGCGGATTAGTACTTCTAATTGGAAACCGGACATATTAGCAGCGTATTCATTTGTGCAGATTTGTGCAGTTGATTTTGCGTACACAAATCTGCGGAATTGTAATGTGTTAGTTGCCGGGCATGGTGGTAACGTCTCCGGTTGTTAGTCGGTCCGGTGCGGCTTCGGTAAAGGTTTACAAAAGTTTACATTAACGTGTAAACTTTACACTTGGCCGAAGGCCCATTTTAGCGGTTTGTGCGGCAAAAGAGTTGATTTTTATTATTTAATCAGCCCCTTTTGAGCCTAACTGCTTCTTTCCCATCAAAAAGTTTACAGAAAAGTGTCAACTTTTTGAAGGGGGGGGTAAATACAGCCGGGCGTAGCCTTTCCGCACGGCAAGGCTACGCCATTACATACTTTACGTGCTGCGGTTCATGTCAAAGAACTGGTTCAGATTATAAATATAGGTATTTAGATTTTATTTTTCAATTTTTATTCCTTTTAATTGCAGCTAAGGTGAAGATTTAACATTTGGGAGCAGGTTGGTCGTTGTCTGAACTAAGATTCGTAGGATTAGAGGATGGCAGGATGAATACAAAAATGGGGGACTTAAAAGGAACTCAAAACCGCATTACCCTGCTAAATATGTCAGAAGCCTTTTTGCCATTTAAGCTTCCGAGTCTGCCGGAATACCTGGGAGAACAAGTTCATATAGATGGATCGGAGAAGGAACAAAGTTCCTACCCGGGTGCCTTTTTAGTTGGGTCCGGAACTAAGTTCCGAACCAGCGAGAATTCTTATGGATGGATAAGAATGGGGATCAGTATCAACCCGGTGTGCTCCATTTTTTATAAAAAAGCATTAAATATGTCGCATTATTTGGATGCATACGCATTACAAATGCCGATCCTGCCTTCATCCTCAACGACCCGGCGCAAAGTTGTGCAACAGATGAGGCATAGATGGCGATGCG
>JAXLUO010000022.1:0-60846 GCA_046329495.1 Chitinophagales bacterium
TTTGTCCATTATTTTGTTATCAGCAGCCTTAAACAGCATTGCCTTGAAATTGATGTGATACTTGTTTGCGGAGTTTTTATTGACGCCCTTCTTTTCGTTTATACTACGGGTTTGAAGATAGGTGTCAAACTCTTTTACGAAGACAAGGTCAACTTCCGATACCCTGATTCCGTTCTTTTTTGTTTTGTTCAGAAAGTTCTTGAGGTGCATTACTGTGGTCCGGTAAGTTTTTTGAGTAGCTAAGGCATAATCGGGATTATTGTTGACGTGATTGGCCAAATAATCATCGATGTAGTCAATTAGTTTGAGTCGCTCTTGCCCTGAACCGTCACCCTTCAGTTGTTTACGAAGGGCATAAGCTGTTAAAGGACGATTGTGATATTTTAAGTAGTCAAAAGCCTCTGACACCTTATACTCAATTTCAGAAAGCTCCTTGTTGATTGGTGATTTCGAAATTTTAACTCTTTGGGTAACCTCATCCCATTCTTTAAGGGTGGAGATTACTTGTCTTGAAGAAAAGTCGAATTTCTCCCGATTCAGGATTACCCTTACGTAAATGGGTATTTTCTTGTCCCCCCTAATGAAATCCGTCCTTGGGAAGAACTTAACTGTAGCTTTTGTAACCATTGTGAAACATCGGTTTTGGTGTGTGAAACATTTTGTGAAACATTTCGCGTGTAAAACTGAAGCTTTACGAATGGTTATAAAAGCGCAAACCCGCTGTGGTAGCGGGTTTGAAGAAACTTGAAAAAACTTGAAACTTTGTCTAGTGGTGTGGGAGGGAATCGAACCCCCGACACAAGGATTTTCAGTCCTTTGCTCTACCAACTGAGCTACCGCACCGGTTAATTGGGACGGCAAATGTATAATTTCCTCCGATTTTGCCAAACCCGCTACCGCTAAAAGTGGTATTTTCCTTTAAAAATCAGCTTTCTGCGCCATTACCTGCGGTAAACGGCCCCTCCTATAGAGTCGTGAGCAGCACCGGTTACCGATTTCAGCACATTTACCTCGTTGCGCATGCGTAACACGCCCATAAAAGCTATTACCAGCGCTTCCTTAAACTTTACGGTCTCATCGCCCGGCACTTCAACAGTAATCTTGCTTAGCTGCTGTATGCGCTCAATCAGGAATTTATTGAACGCACCTCCACCGGTTGCCAATAGTTTATCAGCAGAGGAAACCTGCAGCTTTTCCTTTTGGGCAATCATCTGTATATGCCCGGCTACCTGCGCAGCAATATGCTCGGTATACGTGCGCAACTTATCCTCTATACCAATATGGAACTCCTCCAGCGTGGGCAATATTACCTCGCGCGAGTAACTGTTATCCAGCGATTTTGGATAAGGACGTTGATAGTAACCTAACTCATTTAAGGCATCCAATAAGGGTTGATGTAGCTTACCCGATGCAGCTAAAGCGCCATTGGCGTCGAATTCATGCCCCACACGGTTGGCCAGCATATTTAATATCTGGTTGGCACTGCAAATATCGAAGGCCACAATACTGCGTCCTGTTTTACCACTGATGTTGGCAATACCACCAATGTTTAAGCAGTATTTAAAATGCGTAAACAACAGCTTATCTCCTATAGGCACTATGGGTGTGCCCTGTCCGCCATCAGCAATATCCGTTGACCGAAAATCGCAGATTACGGGTATGCCGCACTTGGCCGCAATGGCTGCTCCGTCACCAATTTGCGTGGTAAAATGCTTATCGGGAAAGTGGAAGATGGTATGACCATGAGAAGCCACAAAATCAACCTGCCCTTTCAGATTATACTTTTTTACAAAGTCGTTTACAAGTCCGCCGAAATATCCACCCAGGGCGGCGTGCGTTTCCCATAACGTTTTACCGGTAGCCACGGGCAGACGTTTAAATTCCTGCGTCCAATCATCGGGGTACGCCACTACATCGGTATGTAATATTTTAAAACTCCAGTGGCCTTTCTCCTCAGTAAATTCGCAATACGCAATATCCAGCCCGTCCAGCGAGCTACCACTCATCAATCCTATTGCTCTGTATTTTTCCATAAGCCGCTCCGTTTAATTCCCGCAGGAACACAAAGGTGACACAATCAGTAAAAGGCGCCAAACAATGTGCACCTTAGTTATTTATTGTTTTAAAGCGGGTGGGTAGTTCCCTTTAATGCAGCACTATTTGCGCAGCGAAGCTACAAAATCAGCAACGGCAGTTATCTCCGCCTTGCTTAACTTATCGGCAAAGCCTGGCATGTGGCCAAAGCCATTCGTGATAGTGCTTACCAACTCATCATGTGTACCTTTAGCCAGGGCAAGATTAGGCGCTTTACCATTGGTGCCTTCGCTTCCGTGGCACCGGGCACAGAAATTAGTGAACACCATTTTGCTATCCACAGCGGGCATCTTAGAAGCGGTAGGCGCTGAAGTTTTCTTGCTGCAGGATTGCACCATCAACAACACAGAAGCTATCAATAGTAAACTATAAACTATACGCATAGGTCTTATTTTATTAAACGAAAATAATTATTGAACCGGGTAAACAAAACCGTGCTTTAACGCAATAAAGTTACATTTCCTTTTTGTACTATTTGTTTGCCATCGGCTGTTTGCGCACGCACAAACCAAACATATACACCCATATCAGCCTTCGACCGGCCATTTACGGTACCGTCCCAGCCCTGATCGATATTGGTAGTGCTGAATACCTGTTGCCCCCAGCGATTGAAAACACTAAACTGTAACAGTTTGCCTATGTTTAACCAGCGCACAATGCGAAACTCATCATTAACGCCGTCGCCATTGGGCGAAAAACCGGTAGGTATATCCATCTCGGTATGATAATCCACCGTAATCAGTACCGAATCCTTCTTGCTGCAACCCCATTGGTTAATAGCAAACAGTTCATACCACTGCGTTTCGCGTGGCTCGGCACGGGTGGTTAAACTCATCGGATCATCCAACCAGGTACTCGGGTTCCAGAAATATTGTATACCGTCTGTGGCACCGTTAAGGTCCACATAGGTATCTCTGTATATCGTTGTATCGGGGCCCGCATCCACGGTAGGCAATGGCCTGATAAATACCTGCGTAGCAGCAGTATCGCTAAAACAATCGTTTGATACAATTACGGAGTATACGGCATTTGAATCAATAACGGCAACGGGTGATGAAGTATGCGCATCGCTTAAACCAGTGGGCGGTATCCATTGGTAATACAAGCCGCCCGAAGCATTTAGCTGCACCGGATAACCGGCACAGGCGTTTGCTTCTGAATCAGCCACAGCAGTAACAGGCATTTGCACTGTAATAAGCCTGGTAGTGGTATCACGGCAACCTATAAGTGTGCTGGTAATAAGCGTAACCGGGAAAGTGCCGCCGGTAGTATAGGTATACGAAACCGTTGGCTGTGTGCTGGTACTGCCATCGCTTAAGGTCCAGTTATAGCTTGTTACGTTGGTGTTATTACCCAGGCTAAACGTTACAGGCGTATTAACACAAGGCGGCGTGTAGCCAAAGTTGGAACTGGCGCTGGTATTAATGGTTACTGTTTTTGTAACCGTATCGGAACAACCAAACGAGTTGGTGCTTATTAGTGTTGCCTGGTAAAAACCACTGGAATCGTACACGTGCGTGGGGTTTTGAATATTGTCGCCAAAGCCATCGCCAAAACTCCATAACCAGCTATCGATGGTGCCATAGTTGGTGGTGCTTAAATCGGTAAACTGGTTAGGCACATGCGGACATACTGTTTGGGCGTTAAAATCGGCCGTACCGGGGTCATATACTTTCACCAGGGCATAAGTAGTATCGGTACAAGTTGTGCCGCCGCTACCCTTTACAACAATCAGTTGCACGGTATAAACACCGGTATCGTGGTAAGTATAACTGGGTTGAAACTGCGTAGAAGTATCACCGGTGGTGGTAGGGTCGCCAAAATTCCATTGATAACTTAAGGCTATGTTTTGCGGTGGTGGATTGTAAGTGTTGTTCTGAAAATTTACAATGCCATCGCCGCAGTTAACTATATACGTACCAATACCGGTGTTGGGGTTTATATCGGTACTCGGGATATTAGCAATAGGAATATTACACTGGGTAACATTTAACTGATAGTCGCGCAAATAAGTGCCAATCAACACGCCATTGCGGTATTCGCTAACACAAACCCCAATAACAAACTGGCCCTGCGTATTAGGCGTTCCGGTTAAAACGCCGGTTACACTATCAATGCGCAACGGAGGGGCTCCGCCTAATAAATTGGCATTTGAGTAACCACTGTTCCATTGTATGGTACCGTACGGTGGTGCAGCAGGGGGATTGGGGGCCGGGTTTTGTGCGGTGCCACCATCGTACGGTGTACACAAACTGTAGCGTAATACATCCCCGTCAACATCAGTAGCCGAATAATCGAACACCAGCGGAGCATTAACACAGATAAACAAAGGTGGCAGGTCGTTAAAAACCGGACTGCTGTTTTGGTTCGGATTTGTTGGCGGTACGTAAGCTACATAGGCAGCGCCTGCATCGCCGGGCAATGCTACATTATCAATACTCCCGTTACGGCAACAGCGTTCGTGTACAAATGTATAACCCACATTACCCGAAGGAAGGGTTACCGTGGCGGTATAAACACCCTGCTCAACACATACGTTTGAATTGGTTTGCAGGCAGGGGTTGTTGATTGGCGGATTGATTGTAGTAATTACCGGATTAGTAAGATTAAGCGTGGTAAATGGCGTTGAACTGCCATTGGCAAAAATACCTACAATAGCATCGGTAGTGGCGCCTGGGGTTCCATCAAATGGCGTGGCACTGTTGCAATCGCGGTAAATGGTAAGGGTCACCTCATAGGTGGTGCCAGAGATAAAACGGTACGATATAAATCCACCAACAATGTGTGTGGCCTGCAAAGCAGTAAAACTGCCAAGCAGTAAAATCAGGGGTAAAAACTTCTTCATCAGTTTGGGCAAAGGGTAACGAAGTTAAAGTTTATTTCAATTCAACTTATACCCCGAAGGTTAAAAGCTGCAAAGGATAGATTGTAATTTGAGCTAAATAGCTGCAACGGGAAAGTAAAAGACCTTTAACCAGTAAACGAAAACCGCTTGTAAACATCGTATTGCCGCTTAGCCGGGTTAAACCTGCGGATGGCAATGTCAGCACAAATAAAGCTCGTAACAAATTGTTTATCAACAAACAAGCTTTTAGCCCTTCCCCATAAAACCGGTTTTATGCCTTTGCCAACGGTAATATGTGGACTTAGCAGCTCCTGACCATCAGGCAGGCTACGGTGGCGCTTATACGTAGTAAACCATTCCTGCAACCTATCGCCTGTTTCGGCATCCGGTTTAGCAAATATGGTATGGCTTTCGTCAAAAAATCCGAACCCCGAAAAGGTGCACTTTCCTTCCTTAACCTGGGCAGCAAATCGCTCCAGGTCTTCTTCCAATTGTTGTAATCGAACAGATGTAAGAATGAACATATCAAACGTAAGGTGGGCATCGGCATTGCAGGCCGAATACCAACCGATTACCTGTTTCAACTCAGCCTTTAACTCGCGGAACTGCAACACAGCTTCGCGCGGGGGACATAGCGCCACATTGTATTGAGCAGGATTATTGGTGTCAACCTGACGAATCATATACGCTTCCGGTTTATGCTGAAATTTACGCAATAGCCCCGTTATTGTGCAACAAGGCTATAAAGTATATACGCAAAATGCCAAATGGTATTATTTTGGCCCAAATTTCCATTCGCCATGTTGATTATCGGTATTGCCGGGGGGTCCGGCTCGGGGAAAACTACGGTAGTACACCGCATTATGAGTTCGTTTTCGCGCGATCAGGTTACTATTGTTTCACAGGATAGCTATTATAAAGACAATAGCCACATCCCCTTAGCCGAACGCAGCAACATTAACTTCGACCACCCTAATAGTATCGAGTTCGATTTATTGGTAAAACACCTTACCGATTTGCGTAATGGCAAAGGAATTGATGAACCAACCTACGACTACATAACCAGCACCCGCCTAAAAGAAACTATTCGCATTGAACCTAACCACGTAATTATAGTAGAAGGGATTTTGCTTTTTACAGATAAACGTGTGCGCGACCTGTGCGATATAAAAGTGTTTGTGGATGCTGAACCGGATGATCGGTTAATCCGCATTATTGAACGCGACATGCGCGAACGCGGCCGCACGGCCCACCAGGTTATTGAACGTTATGCCCTGGTAAAAGAGATGCATATCCAATTTATAGAACCCACCAAGCGCTTTGCCGATTTGATTGTGCCGCAGGGCGGTGAGAACCAGGTAGCCATTGATATGATGGTAGCCACCATCCGCCAGAAGCTCTTACAAGAAGCGGCCAAGAGCAGTTTGGCATAATATTTTATTGTTTTTAAAGTAAAGGAACCCGAGCTATGAAGAAGTTAATGATTACCGCCCTGGTAACAACTGTATTATTTACCGGCATCAGCACCCTGCCCGGCTGCAAGAAAGGCGGCTTGAACATTTTTACACTGGAAGACGATAAAACCTTCGGTGCCCAGATGGAAACCGAAATAGCCTCCAACCCTACCGAATATCCTTTACTGGACCGCACCCAATATGCTGCCGCCTACAACTACCTGGAGAACATGAAGCTGAATATTTTGAACAGCGGTCAGCTTACGCATGCTAACGATTTTGTTTGGAAACTATACATCATCCACGATGATAACGTGCAAAATGCTTTCTGTACACCTGGTGGTTATATATATGTATATACCGGTTTAATTAAATATTTAGATAATGCTTCTTCGCTGGCTGGTGTGTTAGGTCATGAAATGGCACATGCCGACCGCCGCCACAGCACCCAGCAGTTAACGCAGGAATACGGCATTAGCACGTTGTTAGAGGTTACCCTTGGTCAAAACCAAAACGTGCTTACCGATATTGCCCATAACTTAACCAGTTTGGCCTTTAGCCGCGATCATGAGAAGGAAGCCGATAAGTATTCGGTTATCTTCTTGTGCCCTACGCAATACCGTGCGGATGGCGCTGCAGATTTTTTTGAAAAGATAGTTGCACAGGGTGGCAGCCAGGTTCCGGCCTTTTTAAGCACACACCCTAACCCCGATAATCGCATAAGCAACATACATAATCAGCGCAGCACTTCAGGTTGTAACAACACACCCACCCAAAGCGTTGAGCAAACAGAGTATGCTGCTTTTAAAGCAAGCTTACCCTAACAGAACTTATTTGCGATAAACCAGACAGCCAGCCATTTTATCGTGCATGGCCTGTGCATAGTCGGTAAAGCCTACCATAATGTAGCCAATACCTAACAGAGCACCTGATATAATCTTGGCCCAATGGCGGCCGGTGGCTTTGCCAAAACTTACGCGATTGTTGTCCTCATCCGTAACATAAATACCAAGCATCCATTTGCCTGGTGTCGCCATTAAGGGCGAACTTTCAAAACCGGCAAAATACACCCAGGTTACAACCAAACTATAAACAGTAAGAATGTAATACATTATAAATTGGGTTACCTCATACTGGTTACTGTAGCTACTCGAAAATTCGCGGGAGTGCTCTAACAAGTGTTCAATTACCTTCAATTTGTCGGGGTGAGATGCAAAGTAGGTAAGCAAGCTGAATTGCATCAGCTCGTATATTTGCAATAGCATAAACGAAACAATAGCGCCATCAATAAAGTAAGCGGCAAAGCGGGGCCAGAAGCCGGCATAGTTGCGTTCCATTTCGGGTGTATCAAGCATAGGGTAGTTGGTTTTTAGGAAAGCCAAATTAGAAAAACAACACAAATGCAAACACAGTCATGTTCGGCTTTTATGTTACCTTACCCGCATGTTACATCCTGAGCTGCAGGCGGCGGTAAGCAAAATGATTAAGTTGAATAAAAGCGAATGGCAGTTATTCAACGAAGCCTTTGTACACCGCAGTGTGCCCAAAAAATTCAATCTGCTGGAACCCGGCCAGGTAGCACGCGAAGCGTATTTTGTGGTGAAGGGTGCTACACGGCTTTATTATTTAAAAGATGGCGAAGACATCAGTGCCAATTTCATTTTCGAGAATGGCTTTATCACTTCGTTGGAAAGCTTTTTGCTCCGCAACCCAAGCCGCCAGGGTGTTGACACTTTAGAGGATACAGAACTGCTTGTTATAACAAAAGAAAAGCTGGATGCTTTAACCCTTGCCTACCCTGTTTTCCATCAATTCTCGCGGGCCATTGCCGAATGGGGTTTTATTATGTTGCAGCAACGTGCTTCTTCTTTTATTCTCGATTCGCCGGAAGAACGCTATTATAATATGCTGCAACAGCGGCCCGAGATAATGGAGCGCGTGCCACAACACATGATCGCCTCTTTTTTAGGGATAACACCAGTATCCCTAAGCCGCATCCGCAAACGTATTTCGTAGGCAACGCATTAATTATCCTTTGTTAATGAATAGCCGTTCGCCGGGCTGCACCTTTGCATCATAAAACAACGAAAATGAAAAAGCTGCAAACAGAAATCATTATCAATGCAAGCGCCGCCAAAGTTTGGACCGTATTAATGGACTTTAGCTCTTACCCGCAATGGAACCCTTTTGTTCAAAAAATTGATGG
This sequence comes from Chitinophagales bacterium, assembly GCA_046329495.1. Taxonomy (GTDB): domain Bacteria; phylum Bacteroidota; class Bacteroidia; order Chitinophagales; family LD1; genus Bog-950. The sequence continues at coordinate 8,600 of JAXLUO010000022.1, forward strand.
TAAAGCCGTAGTTGGCGAAAAGCTACGGGTAGAATTAAAAAATGGCAAAGGTGTTTCGGTTTTTAAACCAACGGTAATGATTTGCGAAACTGAGCACAAATTTGAGTGGTTAGGCAGCCTGCCCATACCCGGCATTTTTAACGGACAGCATTATTTCCACATCGAACCCATTTCGGCCTCACAGGTAAAATTCATACACGGCGAAAACTTTAGCGGATTATTGGCCGGCTTAATCATGAACCAAATAGGCCAGCAAACCGAGCAAGGATTTATTGCCATGAACAAAGCACTTAAAGCAAGAGCCGAGCAAACAGTTTAATCCTGCTGCGCACGGTATACCCGCCCAAACTGTATAAACATACCTATACCATAAGGGCTACCCTGCTTGCGGTGGCGTTTGTAATAATACTTCGCATTGCCAATGCAGGTGCCGGTGCAAACATTTTGTGTGGTTAAGTACGCACATTTATAGGTTATACTGTAATTGCGCAATCCTTTATAAGCTAAATCCACGGCTTGTTCAAATGCATTGTCACTAACTAACTTAAGCGTAAGTGCGTTTTGTATACCATATGCAAACATGGCTGTGCAACTGCTCTCTATCCAGTTATCAGCTTCATTCGCGCGTACCGGTAATTGCTTCCAGTGGCCGGTGGCTTTATCCTGCCATTCCGGTAAGTGCACCAACATTTCTTTTAAGTAACCTGCCAGTTCGTTCCAGTAATGATTGCTACGTGGCAGTTGTTGTAAAGCATCGGAAAGAGTAACTACAATCCAGCCATTTCCGCGGCCCCATAGTTGCGAACTGCGGCGCGTGGTTTTATCAGCCCAAAACATCTGACTACAAAAAGTGCAGTGGGTTCTATTATTACTATCCCAGCCATGTACCCACAAACCGTATTCCGCAACCTGCAATTTTTCGCGGTGCAGCCTGAATTGCTTCATAAACTCGTCCAGGTATTTTTCATCGCCGGTGGCACGATACATTTCCAGCAAATACTGCCCAATCATAAAGATGGTATCATCCCACAGCTCGGTAAATAACATTAAGTGCGATACCGCACCTTCTTTAGTTCTTCTTATCCTTAAATAATCGGCATACACTTTTTCCGCCTTGTCCTTATACTTCTGTTCATGTGTTACGCGATATAAGAAAGCTAATCCCATAGCACTGGCAACACTGTTAGGGGTTTTGCCATTAGCTACCGCCATGGTATGGTCCATGGCCGTTCTTATATAATCAAGATACACGCCCTTGCCTTTTTCATCAGCCCAATCATATTGCTTCATCATAGTGTTTAGCAGGGCGGCATCTGTCCAGCGCCAGTGGTAATGATTAGCCGGTAAAAATTTTTCGCGGGCATACACATCCAGCGAATCAACCCAGCTTTGGGCCTTAAGCCCAAATGAGCATAACAGAATAAACAAACAGATGTATAACTTGCGCTGCATGAAAATCATTTTTCTTCCACTTCTATTTTGCGCTACCCTAATAACTGCACAACAGGCACCTACCTTTAAAATGGTGCAGGTAAAGGGCGGCACGTTTACAATGGGAAGTAATATAGGCGAGAAAAACGAAAGGCCTGAACATACCGTGCAATTGGCCGATTTCAGTATATGCGCTTATGAGGTTACGCAACAGCAGTGGATGCTTGTGATGAAGACCAACCCTTCGGGCAGTACCATTTGCGATAGTTGCCCGGTGGAAGAAGTTACACCCGAACAGGTAGATACTTTTATAGAACGTTTGAATGCGCTAAGCGGCAGGCGCTACCGCTTGCCTACCGAAGCGGAATGGGAATATGCAGCAAGGGGCGGTAATCAAAGCAAAGGATACTATTACCCCGGTGGTGATAGTTTGTTTGCCCTTGGCTGGACACGCGATAATGCCGGAGGTAAAACACATCCGGTAGGCCAAAAACAGCCAAACGAATTAGGACTGTACGACATGGCCGGTAATGTGTGGGAACTTTGCCGCGATTGGTGGAACCCCGGCTATTACAAGAAAACCCCGGCTAAGGCACCCTGCAATTCCAGCAAAGCCATTTTTCGCGTTACACGTGGGGGTTCATGGCGTAGCGGACCTGAACGTTGTTATTCTACCGCACGTAACCGCAATGTGCCCGATCATCATAAGCAAAATATGGGCTTCCGGTTGGCAGAATAAGGTCTGTTCATCAACTAATGAATATTTATTCATTAACATAACACATAAAACTAATTGATGTACATTATTGTTTAGCCCTATCCGGTAGCCTAACTTCGCAGCCGAATATTTTAATGAGTTAAACAAAGTGATGTATGAAAAAGTATCTCCTCCTGCCCGTTGCAGCGCTAACTTTTATAGCCGCCTGCAATAACCAACCGCAACCTGCAGCCGAAAACAAACCGGCCGAAGTAAGCCCATCCGACAAAGAATTGATGGAAAATGCAAAAGCCATGTTCCCGGTTTTAGCAGCCGTTGAAAACCCGGATAACAAGGTAACACCCGAAAAAGTGGCGCTTGGCAAAATGCTGTATTACGATACCCGCCTTAGCAAAACCGGTAACAACAGTTGCAACAGTTGCCACAACCTGAACACCTTCGGCGTAGATAACCTGCCAACCTCGAAAGGTGATAACGGTAAATTTGGTACCCGTAACAGCCCAACGTCTTTAAATGCAGCCACCCACGAATTTCAATTTTGGGATGGCCGTGCAAAGAACGTAGAAGAGCAAGCCGGTATGCCTATTCTGAACCCCGCCGAAATGGCTATGCCAAGTAAGGATTTTGTGGTGAAAAAACTGAAAGGCATTACCCAATACCAGGATATGTTTAAAGCAGCCTTCCCCGAAGAGAAAGACGCTTTAACCTACGCCAATCTGGAAAAAGCCATTGGCGCTTTCGAAAGAACCCTGATTACACCTTCTGCCTTCGATAAGTTTTTAGGCGGCGATGCCAATGCCTTAACTGCCGAAGAAAAGGACGGCCTGAAACAATTTATGAGCGTTGGCTGTAACTCGTGCCACATGGGCGCTAATTTGGGCGGTAATATGTTCCAAAAATTTGGTGTGTATGCCGATTACCGCACGCTTACCCACAGCACCATTGCCGATAACGGTAAAAAGGATCTGACCAAACAGGATTTGGATAAGGATATGTTTAAAGTACCGGGCATGCGTAACGTAGCCAAAACAGCTCCTTACTTTCACGATGGTAGCGTGGCCGACCTGAAAGAAGCTGTAAAAATTATGGGTAAACTGCAACTGAATAAAGACCTGAGCGATGCACAGGTAAATGCCATTACCGCCTTCTTGGGTAGCTTAACTGCGGATGTACCCGCCGATGTAAAACAAATGCCTGAAGCACTGGCACAGAAATAACAACATTAAAAAGCTGATTTCGAACCGGCGCGGGCAAAGCCTCGCCGGTTTTTTTATTCCTGTAGCTATAAGAACATATTTTCCTATTTTCGTTCAAAACCATCTTATGAAGAAGTTATATGTAGCAATTTGTGTTTTGTCGGTTGTGTTTATCAACTCGTGTAAAAAGAACGACGACAACACCACTTGTACGCCAACCGTAGTAGAAGTAACCACCGATGTTTCAACCCCGACGGTTTGGGAAGACTGCCACGTTTACTTAATAACGGTCAACCAAATCAGTGTAACCAGTACGCTTACCATTCAACCGGGTGCGGTTATCAAATTTTCTGATTTTACAGGCGATAACGCCATTTTGGTAAGCAACTCAGGCAGCATTATTGCCGAAGGTACTTCGGCCAAACCAATTGTATTTACCTCGCGTAAGGATGATACACATGGGGGGGATACCAATGGCGATGGTTCAGGCAGTACGCCTGCCCGCGGCGATTGGGGCGGTATCATCATCAACAGCAACAATTGCAGCTTTAAATACTGCAACTTTATGTATGGCGGCGAAGGTCCGAATGTAGGAACAGGCCAACCAACATTGGAGTATTCGTACTACCACGGCACTATCGACCATTGCACTTTTGCTTACTGCGGTGGCGAAACTACTTATGCAGGTTATGGTGTGGTAGATGCCGAAAGCTATCAGGGTAGTGAGTTCCATATTACCAATAATACCTTCTATGGTTGTATAAAGCCTATGCTTATTAACCCTTCGGTAAGTATCGATAACTCAAACACCTTTCACAATCCGGCTAATCCGTCGGAAACAAACCAGTTAAACGGTATTTTTATTGTAGCCGACCCTAACGAACCTCTTACCGATGTAAGCTGGTTAGAAACGGAAGTTCCTTTTGTTGTAACAGGATCTATTGGTTTTGGCGATGGCCTTAAATTAATCGTAGCAGAGAATGTGATCATTAAAGTGGCAACCTTACCCTCTATAGGCTATAACCGTATTGATATAAAAGAAGGTTACAGCACCATACAAGGCCACGATTTAGCAGGCGTTTACTTTACCAGTTATTTAGATGATGCCCACGGTGGCGACACTAACGGCGACGGTAACGCCTCTTCGCCTGCACAAGGAGATTGGTATGGTGTGCTTGATCTTTCGGCCACCATTGCTACCAATAACCATTGTTATGCATGGCCTAACATTTTATACGCACAGTATCCTTAATTCAATTGTAATACATAGTAACGCCCTTGCCTTAGCAGGGGCGTTTTGTTTTGGTATAGCTGAGCCGCAGTTTTTTTGTATTATCATATAAGCATGCAACAAGTACGATTACTGATTGTGGAAGATGAATCGCTGGTGGCGATGGATATGGCGGATATGCTTACAAGGTTGGGCTACGAGGTATTGCCGGCTGCTTACAACTACGAGCAAGCCGTTGAACTGCTGGATAGCGAAAACCCTGATATAGTTTTAGCGGATATTGATTTAGGCGCCGGCAAAACAGGTATAGACCTGGCCCGGTATATACGGCAAAAGCATAACCTGCCCTTGATTTTTATTACCTCGCATGCCGATAAACAAACAGTGGCCAGTGCAGCCGCTACACAGCCTAACGGCTATCTGGTTAAACCTTTTGCCGAGGAAGATTTGTATACCAGTATAGAAGTAGCATTGGCTAATTACAACGGCAACAAACCAAGCGCCGCTGCCGAACCGGAATATGTAATCAACGATTGCCTTTTTGTAAAAACCGATACACACTTTGTAAAGGTAAGCATCGACGAAATTCTTTGGCTGGAAAGCGACCATAACTACCTCTATATCAATACCCATAAAGGCAAACACATTGTGCGTTCCAACTTCCGCGATTTTTTGGTGAACCTGCCGGGTGCCCTGTTTATGCAAATCCATAAGTCGTATGTGGTGAACCTGAAAAAGATAGAGCAGTTTTCGCATACCGAGGTACTGATCAATAAAACCGCGCTGCCTTTAAGCAGAAACTATAAGGATGAACTGTTTGAGAAAATAAGGCGGGTGCAATAAGGATGGGCATGTCAGTTATACCCTTACCGTTGCATCTTGTACCTTAATTAAGGTATACCGACATCTAAACCACATTTTCGCCCTGCGTTAAAATGACCCGTACCCTACCATACAAAATTCTGCGGCCCGTACTGACCCTCGTGTTGTTAGTAGTGGGCGGGGAGCTATGGGGTCAATCGGAAAAAGAAACCATGCTGCGCAAACAATTGGCCGAAGCCACTTCCGACACGGCTAAGGCAAGGTTGAGTGGTGAATTGGCCTGGGAACTGAAATTTGTAAACAACAACGAAGCATTTGAACTTGCTGCCGAAGAATTAAAACTGGCACCGAACGATGCATTGCGTTTAGCCGATGCCTACCGCACCCAGGCCCTGGTACGTGTTATTGACAATCGCATTGCCGAAGGACTGGATTTATATGAGCTGGCCCTGCTAAATGCCCGCAAAGCAAAAAGCAGCATCTACGAAGCATCGTGCTATAGTTTAATGGCAGGGTTGTATCAGGATAAGGGCGATTACGACCGTGCCCTGCATTATTACCTGGAAGGATTAAAGGTGGCAGAACGTGCAGGCGAAACACGCATGATGGGCACCTTGTATAACAACATTGCCTCGGTATACGGCAGTGCGGGTTACAAACCCCAACAAGCGCTGGAATATTACAACAAAGCACTGCAACAGGCTACCAAACTAAACAACAATGCCTTTGCCGGTTTAATAACAGGCAACATGGCCGGCGAATACCTGCGCGATGGCAAAAAAGATTCTGCCGAATTATTAGCGCAACGTTCGCTGGATTATGCTTCGCAAAGCGGCACACATGGTTACGAATATGCAGTGGCACTTACCAATGTGGGCGATATCTACAGGCAACTGAACAAAACAAATGAGGCGGAGAGCTATTTGAAAGAAGCAATTGCAATTCAGGATAGCCTTAAGCGACCAATTAATGTGTTGGGGCCTATTGCCATACTGTGCAATTTATACCTGCAACAAAACAACATTGCTGCCGCTGAACCGTTTGCAAAACGATTGCTGAATACGGCCATTGCCTACAACACCAAACCTTTTATCCGCGAAGGGTATAAGATATTAAGTGAGGTAGCAAAAAAACGAAACCAGCCGGCCTTAGCCTTACAATATTACGAGCAATACAGCGCCTGGAGCGACAGTGTATTTAACGACAGCCGCGAGCAAAGTATAGCCAATGTGCAAAGCCGCGCCGAAATGGATAAGCACGAACTGGAAGTGCAATACGAAACCAAAAAGAAAACACAGGAGAACAAAATCCTTTCGCTGCAAAATTACACGTTGCGCTTTGGTGTACTGTTGGGTGTGTTAGCGGTATTATTATTAGCGCTGGTAGTGTTCTTAGTAGTACGGGCTAACAAGTTGAAAGAAAAAACTAACCGTGAGCTGGAGGAGAAAAACAAACGCATAGAGCAACAGAACAAAGAGAAGGACACCTTGATGCAGGAAATTCACCACCGCGTAAAAAATAACCTGCAAATAGTAAGCAGTCTGCTAAACCTGCAAGCCAACGCCTTAACCGATCAGGCTGCGAAGGATGCCTTGCGCGAAAGCCACAACCGCGTGCGCAGCATTTCGCTTATCCATCAAAAGCTTTACATGCAGGATGATCTTTCGGCGATATCGCTGGAGGAATACGTGTTACAATTGGGCAATCACTTAAAGCATGTGTTCAACGCGCATCAAATTGAAATCACCTGTTCAGTTTATCCTCCATCGGTTAAACTGGATATGCAAACGTCTATTCCATTAGGTGTAATACTAAACGAGCTGATAACAAACGCTATAAAATACGCGCAAATAAACCGGCCGGGTGGGCAAATTCATATCTCCTTCACCGATGACCTTGGAGGTTTATGTACGTTGCAGTTTACCGATAACGGTATAGGCATGCCCGAAGGTTTTGAAGCACGCAAGTCACCGACACTGGGCATGCGCATGGTAAACGAGCTAACACGTCAGTTGCAAGGCACGCTCACGTACAGCAGCATTCCGCAACCAACTTTTACCATCACCTTCCCTGCCTGGCGCAAATAGAAAGCACAGGTTACAGGCTGCGCTACATTTGGTACTCATTTTTCTGCATCTCATACCATTTTGTTGACGTCGTCTTTATAAGCTGCGATACTTGCCCCTGTAATTTTTATCCCGATAACAAACCACATTTAAAATGAAAAAACCATCTACCCCCACACTGCTGGTGCTGTTTTGTCTGCTCACGCAGTTCGTATGGGCTAACACCTACCAGGTTACAAACAATCTTTATCAGGGTCCCGGTTCCATGAGCGATGCCATACAGGCCGCCAACCTGGTGCCCAGCACCAACGCCAACCCGCACATTATTGAAATATGCAATGGTGGCGATTATGGCATGGCTTACCTGCCAACCCAACCTATGGTTATTAACGGACCAAAGGATAACAGCATGATCCTGGTTCAACAACTTTACTTTAATAACGGACAATCGTTATCCGGCAAGCACTTTACTTTCAATAACATTGTGTTTGCAGGCAACTGTTGCAGTTCATTCGGCTCTGCATTTATGAGCAGCAACGGCGGTGGCACTTCTATCTTCAACAATTGCATCTTTAGGGATAACGACGCTACCTACCAGGCCGGCGGACTGTTTAACAACGGCGATTCAATAGTTTTAAATGGTTGCACATTTACTAACAATACTACCTCCAGCACAGGTGGCGAAGGTGGTGCAGCAGCTTTCAATAATGGCGGCTACATGCGCATTGTAAACTGTACTTTTAGTAATAACTCCACTGTTAGTGCTTCAGGTACAGGTGGCGGCGGTGCAGTTAAAAACCATGCAGGGGGTTATATGGAAGTAATCAACAGTACCTTCTATCATAACTACAGCTTAAGCACAGGCGGTGGACTTTCCAATGGCGGCAACAGCGGCACCTGCTACATTGCCAACAACATTTTTGTAGGTAATACAGCCGGTACCGGTGGTAACGATCTGATGGGCACTTTCGAATCAGCTTACGGACATAACATTATAGGCGATGTAAACGGTGCTACTTTAAATGGCACAACTACCGGCAACGTAACCGGTGTAACAGCCGCAGCTGTAATAGATACGGTGCTGCGCAACAACGGCCATTACCTGCCTTCGCATGCATTGGTTGCAGGCAGTGCCGCCATTGATGCAGCCGATGCCGGTGCAGCACCAGCAACTGATGAACATACTTTCTCGCGCACAGGCGCCGCCGATATTGGCGCTGTGGAATACAACGGTGTAAACCCTTGTGCCGGCTTTAGCGTAAGCATAAGCGACCCACTACCCGGTTGTATAGAAGTAGAAAACACCTTTACCGCCACCACAAGCGGCGGTGCCGCAGTTAAAAGCGGTTACTGGTTTGATGGCTATACCAACTTTTGCGGCGAAACACACACCGCCTGGGGTAATGGCACCTTTATTTATACCGTAACCGATGTAAACAACTGTGTAGCGAAGGATACCGTTATAACCAACTACTACCGTCCCGAATTTAATTACACCTACGATGTGTGCCCCGGCACACCTGTAACCCACAACGATTCAACCATTGTAACGAACGGCTACTTCCAACTGGATTATGGTTGCGATAGCGTAGTGTATGTTACCGTAAACTACAACAACGCAACGCAAATAGACTATACCTATAATATCTGTGGTGGCGATACTGTATTTGGAGGCCAGCATTTTTATACCACCACCGGAAGTTACAACGAGTATTACGGCTGCGATAGTGTAGTGCATATTGATGTAATTGTAGCGCCACTACCTGTACCGGTTATATCCCTTTCGCAAGGCGTAAGCTGTTTAGGCGGCAGCGATGCAGAAATTGCTCTCAGCGGCACTGCTATGTCGGTATTATTAAACAGCCAGACTTATGCAGTAGGTGCACAACAATTTTGGGCTGATACCGTGGAGGACGTAAGCACCGAATACACCACCAGCGGCAACTGGAGCGCCGAACAAACACTGGGGGCACCAAACACCTATCCAAATTATGGTGATATATCTACCGCATGGACGCCAGAAACCTATGGCGAAGGCCGCGACTTTATTGTAGTTGGATACGATAGCGCCATTGTTGCCAACCGCGTACTTGTTTACCAAACCAATGCGCCCGGCTTAATTGACACCGTATTTGTGCGCGATGCAACTAACGGCACCTGGCATAATGTATATACTGCTACCGCACAAAATGGCCCGCAGGTTGCTACCATCCTAACCGTCAACCTGCCAGGAACCATGTCCATTAACGGCGTTCGTTTAGAAATTTCAACCGACATAGCTGATGATTGGATGGAGATTGATGCAATCGGCCTGGAACGTGATGGCAATACTGTCATTACAGGACTCTCTGCCGGTGTTTTAAATTACGAGGCATCTAACAGCGATGGTTGCACCTATACCGGCAGCTACACTATTCCTAACGGCACACCTATAGCCCTGCAGGTTTCGGCGGATACCGCCATCTGCGCCGGGAACAGTGTTGCCTTAATCGTTAGCGGCGCCAACACCTATGTTTGGAGCACCAGCGCAACCACATCAGCTATTACGGTAACACCGGCAAACACTGCCAGCTATGGTGTAACAGGTACCGCAGCCAACGGTTGCATCGGTTACGATACAGTTGTAGTAACCGTTAACCAGTTACCACAAATTACTGTAAATATTCCACAGGCTCCGTTATGTGCCGGTATGGATACCATCATTAACCTGCAGGGCGGTTTACCTGCCGGCGGTATTTACAGCGGAAGCATTGTTAGCAATAACGCTGTTAACCTGTTGAATGCAGCACCGGGCAACTATACCATCAATTATAGCTATACCGATACAAATGGCTGCAGCAACAGCGGCACCGCACTATTAACCATTCAGGTATGCGGCGGTATTTTAGAAACTGCCAACACCATTCAAATGGATCTATTCCCTAACCCGGCTATGCAACAGGTAACCGTACGTGCAAGCGACATCAACGGCAAAGTAATGTTGCGCGCTACCGATTTAACCGGTCAAATTTTATTACAACGCGAGTTGAATGCTTCGGGTAATATGGAGCAATTCATCAGCGTGGCTGAATGGCCTGCAGGTATGTATCAAATACAACTTACTAACGGCGACTACACGGCTACCCAACGTTTAGTTGTGGCCAGGTAATCCGTGGGGGATTATTACCGGCTATAGAATGGCGGAGCTTCGGCTCCGCCTTTTTTATTTCAGGCAATACCCATGTGCATAGGCCGGCTTGCATTTAGTCATTTTGCGCTACCTTGGATTTTTATTTTCTACTGTTATGGCAACTACCAACAAACAACTTTCGTTTATACATAAACTCCATGCTATCCGTAATCAGTTCGGCAAAACCGAAGCAGCCGAAAAACTAAAACTGCTGCATGCACTTGCATTACATCCGCCTAAAACCAAAACAGTAATTAAGGAATACTACCCGCTGTTATTGTTCCTTTTGGCCTACCCTGATAATGAAGCCGTAAGCAACAGCGCCTTCGCTAACCTTCAACAATTGGAGCAGCATATCAAAGGCGACCTGAACATTCAATACTATCTGTTCAACAGCACGGTTACCTGCACGCAACTTTGCGCGGCCTATAGCTTTGAAGTAGCGAAATGGCTGCGCGAAGTACACGGTCCGCTTATAACCTGGGATTCTATTGATGCCGAAGATGGCCAGATCAATTCCATCCTCTCGGTAGTAATGCCGAAGGTTGAATCCGAAATTTTGCAGGATGGCAACGCCCACTGGAAAAACTGGCTGCTGCAAAACATACACGAAGGCGAAGATCTGCTGGATGCTCTCATTCAACTCTTCGACCAAAGTCCTATTCGGCCTGAGATTAAAGATGAATTATGGACGGCGCTCGGCATCAATCTAACTATCACCCTCAATACACCCGACCGGCTACCGGCTAATCTCATCTTCCCGCATTACCACAAAAACCTGGTAAAAAAGATGAGCGATGTAAAAGCAGATAGCAAACCGGTGCAGGTTAAGTTAACCACCGCAGATGCGGCTGCCATTATCGAAGTAAGCCGCATGGTGCTTATCAAACACTTTCGCGAAATTGACCCTATCACCTTTAGCGCACCGCAGTTTGTTGCCTATTATAAATTATCACGGGGCTACACGGTGGCACTCTTCGGCATGCGGCCGGAACGTCGCCACCCTATTGATGCCTACATGGGTTATGTAGCCTTTAAAAACGGTATGCCTGTGTCGTATGCCGGTAGTTGGGTGTTGTTCGATAGTGCCCGTATTGGTTTAAATGTGTTCCCCGCCTATCGTGGCGGCGAATCGCGCTACCTGTTTGAGCAGGTTATGGAACTGCACCGGCAGGTCTATCGCCTCAAACGTTTATCGGTCGACCCCTATCAAATCGGTAAGGATAATAAGGACGGCATCCATAGCGGTGTGTTTTGGTTATACCATCACATCGGTTTCCGCCCCATCGAAAAAGAACAGAAGGCCATTGCCGAAGCGGAGGTGAAAAAGATTACCGCCCAAAAAGGCTACCGCACACCCGAACCCGTTTTAAAGAAACTGGCCGATAGCCGCATGGAGATGGTATTTAAAGGCAAGCCCTTCCACCCGGATGCTACCGACCTTAGCCGCGCCTACCAAAACTATGTACGCAAACACTACAAGGGCAATCGTAAAGCAGCCGAACAGGCCACGCTGGGTCCGTTGGCGCTGGCCGCAGGTTTTAAAAACATTTACGAGCCCGTGTTGAACTTTGTGCTGGTAAACTGGTGCGTGCCTTTAATGCATAACCCCGCCTGGTACACCCGCCACCATGGGTTAAAGGAACAACTGCACCGGGTGCTGGAATTAAAGGCCTATGGTAGTGAAGAAGAGTTCATGCGCGCCCTGCAGGCAGCACCTGAATTAAGAGCCCTGCTACAGGAATTTGTGGAACAAAATGCCTGATTTTCAGTCATACTTATGTAATTAAGGCCTTTTAACCATCTGCTTAAAAGCCAAGGTGGTGGCTTTTGTTACCTTTGGCGGTTCGTAAATATACCATGGCATGTTGAGTAGAAGCTTCGTAGCGGCGCTGGCAATTGTTCTTATTTCCTCCTGTTCGCACACCAAAAAATTACATAATGATATGCAGACGGTAGCGTTGGATACGCTTACCATTACTGCCTCGCGCGAGAATCCTTACCGCGCTTCCGAAACTAAATACTTCGACCTGAAGCACACCAAACTGGAAGTTAGTTTCGATTACCAACACCAATACCTGTTTGGTAAAGCAACCATCACCCTTAAGCCGCACTTTGATGCGCAGAATACATTGACCTTAGATGCCAAACAATTCGAGTTCCGAGAAGTTAGTTTGGTAAAGGCTGATAACAGCCGTTTACCGCTGGCTTATACCTACGACTCGCTGCAACTTAAAATTACACTGGACCGCAGCTACACGCGCGATGAAACCCTGAAACTGTTTATTGATTACACCGCTAAACCCGAAGAGCGCAAAACCGGCGGCAGCGATGCTATTAACAGTGATAAAGGCTTATACTTTATCAATCCCTTAGGCACCGATACTACCAAACCCATTCAGATTTGGACCCAGGGCGAAACCGAATCCAACTCCTGCTGGTTCCCTACTATCGATAAGCCTAACCAAAAAATGACCGATGAGATTTACATCACACACCTTAAAAAGTATGTATCGCTGAGCAATGGTTTGTTGGTAAGCAGCAAGGATAACGGCGATAGCACCGTTACTGACTACTGGAAAATGGACCTGCCGCATCCTCCCTACTTAGTAATGATGGCCATCGGCGATTTTGCTGTTGTAAAGGACCGTTGGCGCGATATTGCCGTTGATTATTATGTAGAACACGACTACGAGAAAGATGCGAAAGGCATTTTTGGTAACACGCCGCAAATGATGGAGTTCTTCTCGCAAAAACTGGGCTTCGATTACCCATGGCAGAAATATGCCCAGGTAATTGTGCGCGACTATGTAAGCGGTGCTATGGAAAACACGACCGCCACGCTACACGGTGAATTTTTACAACGCCACAGCCGCGAGCGTTTGGATGAAACCTACGAGGATGTAGTATCGCACGAATTGTTCCACCAGTGGTTTGGCGATTTAGTAACTACCGAAAGCTGGAGCAACATCCCCTTAAACGAATCGTTTGCCACCTACGGCGAATACTTGTGGAACGAATACAAGTATGGTAAGGAAATGGCCGATTACAAGCAGTGGGAGAACTACGAAAAGTTTTTGGAAGAAGCCGAAAGCAAGAATGTGGACCTGGTGCGCTTTTATTATGAAGACCGCGAAGACATGTTCGATCGCCACAGTTACGAAAAAGGTGGTTTATTGCTAAACTACCTGCGCAACATTATCGGGGATGAAGCCTTCTTTAAATCGCTGGAACTGTATTTAAAAAACAACCAGTTTAAGAATGCTGAAATTCACCAATTGCGTTTAGCGTTTGAAGAAGTAACCGGCCGCGATTTAAACTGGTTCTTCAACCAATGGTTCCTTAACTCAGGTTACCCATTGCTGGATATTAAGTATAGCGTAGAAGGCGATAGCATACGGGTAGATATAAACCAAAGCCAGAACAACGATAAAGGTGTGGTATACACCCTGCCTATGCGTTTAGATGTTTATTACGAAGGCGGAAAGAAGGAAAGCTTTCCGTTAGAGTTGCGCAAAAAGCACCAGAGCTTTACCTATAAAGTGGCAGCAACACCATTCTTGATTGACGCAGACGGCGCGCGTGTTGTGCTGTGTGAGAAAACAGAAAACAAAACACCACAGCAATACATCTATCAATACCGCTACTCGCCTGTTTTTGTAGCCCGTTACGAAGCACTGGAAGCATTAATTGATACACAGGAAAGCATGCCCGATGCACGGGTGGTGTTTGAAGAAGCCTTAAAAGATTCCTTTTTCTACCTGCGCAAGTTTGCCGTAGAGAACATCTTCCCGGGCAAAGAGACCAAAGAACAAATACTGAAAACACTTGCCGGCCTGGCTAACGGCGACCCTAACAGCTTAGTGCGCGAAGCTGCCATCGACCGCTTAAACAAACTCGCGGAGAAAGGCACCTATACCGATCTGTATATAAATGCAGTAGGCGATAGCTCGTATCTGGTGGAAGCTGCTGCGCTGAAAGCCTTAAACAAGGACAATAGCGCTAAGGCCATGGAGCTGGCCAAAAAACTACAGGACGAAAAGAACGACGACCTGCAGGCGGCCGTAGCCGATGTATATGCTACCGAAGGTGGCGCTGATTACCAGCCTTACTTCGAACATCAACTGCGCACCGGCAGCGGCATCAGCAAATATTACTTATTCTACTACTACGCTAACTTCCTTACCCGTATGGAAAAGCCCGTGGTATTAACCGGTATTGCTACTATTGAAGAAGAAGGTGTTAAAGCCGACGGCCACTTTATACAAGGTGCGGCAAAAGGGGCATTAAAGCGTATCAATAAATCGTTTGAAGAAAAGAAGAAACGTGCCCAGGCCGACTTGAATAAGGAAGACAGCCAAACCGCTAAGCTGGAGTTACAGGAGAAGATTGGTAAGTACGACGAGATCATCGCAGCCGTAACCGACTCGCTGAAACGCCTGAGCGAAAAACAGCAGGCGGCGCACTAAACATTCAGGTAGCGCATCAGCGCATCATAGCGGTCCTTCATGTCCTCGCTGTACTCCACATCGTTGTAAACGGCTTTTACTTCGTAGTTAAAGCGCTCAAACGACTGCACCATCTGGGTAATGTCGGTTATGTTCACCTTCAGGGTAACTTCCATATTACCGCTTTCGGTGTTTATATGCGAGTATAAGCAAAGCACAGTGGCATGCGCTTCCTCTACAATACCGGCCAGTTCAGCAAGCGAGTAATCGTGTTGCGCAATTTCCAATTCAATAATAGCTCCACTTTGGTTTACTGAATTCAGTACGGCAAAAGCGCGCAAACAACTTTCGGCACTAATGGTGCCTAAGTATTGGTGGTGTTCGTTTACCACCGGTATCAGGCGCACATTAAACTCCAGCGCTGCCTTCATTACATCAAATATATGGGCATTATTTAATACAAATGGCTGGCGGAAGGTTTTCACCAACTCGTTCAGCGGTTTGCTTAAATGCTTCATGCTTATTACCTCTTCCATGGTAACAAGGCCTATATATTTTCCATTTTCAATTACCGGTAACTGGTTCACATTAAACTCGTGCATTTGTATCAATGCATGTTCGCCGCTATCATCGGTGTGTAGTATCGGTAAGGCATCAGATATCAGGTGCGGTGCAATCATATTCTCTCCTTGTTTCCTTGTAATACTAATTAAGACGTTCGAATTTCAAAAAGGTTAATCCTCATTTGTCACAGTACCGTCATTTATCAACTGCACTGTTCAGCTTACAAATCGCCGGCTGTAACTTTAACAGTAGCGGCGCAAGAATTGTTCCAAAATCCGGTTAAACTCGGCCGGCTGCTCCATCATAGGGGCATGGCCGCAGGCATCTATTATATGTAGCTCGCTTTTTGGCAATAATTTGTGGAATTCCTCCCCAACAAAGGCAGGTGTAATATTGTCATTACGCCCCCATATCAGACAAACAGGCAGGTGCATATTGGGCACCTCTTCCCGCAAATTGTGGCGCAAAGCACTTTTGGCCATTACCACCATGCGTATGGCGGTATGCCGGTTGTTTACTACATTAAATACCTCATCCACAAGCTCTTTGGTAGCCATCGCGGGGTCGTAAAAGGTGCCTTCGGTTTTCTTGCGCACGTATTCGTAATCACCTTTTCGGGGGTAGGTATCGCCTAAACTGTTCTCAAAAAGGCCCGAACTGCCGGTTAAAGTCATGGTTTTCACCTTTTCGGGCCGGCGCAGGTAATATAATTGGGCTACGTGCCCGCCCAGGCTGTTGCCTATCACGTGCACCTGCTTATAACCCTTAAATTGGATGAACTCGTCAATATAATCTACCATGCCCGTTACAGTGGTAGCATCAATTTCCAGTTCAAAAAGCGGTAAAAGCGGTATTACTATGGTATAAGAAGGCGAAAAATGCTGAATCAGGTGTTCAAAATTGCTGAGTGCGCCGAACAAACCGTGCAATAGCACTATAGGTTCGCCCTGCCCTTGTTCGCAATAGGTAAAACGCTCTTCTTTAACAACCGGATAAGCCATGCAGGGCCGTTTAACGGGTTCAAAAGTAACTTTTATAGGCAATAGCCTCAGGCCGCTGTGCCTTTTCAATATAAACATACTCAACCCCTTGTATGCTACATTGCGCATAACCCGAAAGGCAGGGGAAAAAGCCGAACGGTAATTTCCCCCAATAATTATATTTGCCCCATTCTAAAAAATCCGAGCATGAAATTTATCGTTTCTACAACCTCCCTGTTAAAGAGCCTGCAGGTAATTGGCGGGGTTATTAACTCTAACAGCGTTTTACCCATTCTGGAAGATTTTCTGTTTGAAATAAAAGGCGGCAAACTAACTGTATTTGCTACCGACCTTGAAACCAGCATGAGCACCGAGTTAAAGGTGGAAGCTAAGGACAACGGCCGTATTGCCGTGCCTGCCCGCATATTGCTGGATACTTTAAAAACTCTGCCTGAGCAGCCGCTTACATTTAAAGTAGACGACAAAACTTTCGGCATCGAAATCACCAGCGAAACAGGCCGTTACAAACTGGCCGGCGAAAACCCCGATGATTTCCCTAAGATCCCTCAACCCGAAGCTACTACCGAAATTAATATTGCAGCAGGTGCTTTAGCACATGCCATCAGCAAAACCTTGTTTGCCGTTAGCAACGATGATCTTCGCCCGGCCATGACCGGTGTATTATTCCAGGTAGCTGCCGATGGTATGACCTTTGTTTCTACCGATGCACATAAACTGGTTAAACTGCGCCGCACCGATGTTAAGTCGGCCCGCCCTACCCAGTTCATCGTTCCTAAAAAAGCATTGAATCTGCTGAAAGGCTCTCTGCCCGGCGATGAGTCGGCTGTGAATGTGTCTTACAACAAATCAAACGCCTTCTTCAACTTTGGCGATACCCGTTTGATCTGTCGTTTAATTGATGCTAACTACCCCGATTACAACGCGGTTATTCCTCAGAACAACCCGAACAAATTAACCATCAACCGTCTGGAGTTTCAGAACGCCATGCGCCGTATCTCTATCTACTCTAACAAAACTACTTACCAGGTGGTGTTGTCTATTGCAGGTAGCGAACTGAAGATCTCTGCACAGGATTTGGACTTCAGCAACGAAGCAAACGAACGCTTAACCTGTAGCTACGAAGGTGGCGATATGGATATCGCTTTCAACGCCCGTTTCTTAATCGAAATGTTAGGCACCCTGGAAAGCAACGACGTTGAAATTGAACTGAGCACCCCAACCCGTGCCGGTGTTTTACGCCCAACCGAAAAAGCCGACAACGAAGACCTGCTGATGCTGGTAATGCCGGTTATGATCAACGCGTAATTAAAGACAATAGAAATCAGACCATACAAAGGCGGAGCAAATGCTTCGCCTTTTTTATTGAATAGAACGTGATGAACACAGATGGTTATGATGAAGGATGATTACAAGCAATTGACGTTGTCATGCTGAACGAAGCGATAGCGTAGTGAAGCATCCCATGCCCAATGAGGACGAATAGAATGTACCTCATTCGTCCAATTCGTCCAATTACCACAATTCGTCCAATTCAAAACTACTCCACCATCACCACCAACGCACTAATCTCCTTACTACTCTTATCGGGCCACTCCACCACAATATCCTTTACAATTACCAGGTCGCCACTCCTGGCGTTCTCCAACATGGTCTTCATCTCCTTGCTGTAAATATTCCCTTTCGTTTCTGCCTTCTGCGTTTTACCGTTGCTTATTACCAGCATGGTAAAGCTCTTTACCATAAAGTTGGCTTCAAAGTCAAAGTTCTCCAGCATCGGCACTACACTCTTTAAGCCAATGATCTTTTCAGCCGTTGCTTTACCATTACGCAACATACCACCCAGGGCCGCATACGGAGATGGCAATTGCTTGCAGCGGAATTCCTGCTCCTGCACTAACTTGCGCTTATCACCCTGCTTTACATACACTGATAATTTGCAGCGGCCCGTGGCTTCTACCTTTACGGTATACACACCTTCGCTTTGCTTAGTTAGGGTGCCGCCTTGTGCCTCTACTTCCAAATCGCTGAGGGCTGCACCGCAGGCCTGCAATTGCACGGGGTTGTCTACACCTATATAAAACACATTCATTTTAACGGGCATCAAAAAACCATGAGGAGTTTCGGTTTGCGCCACAACTACACCCACAATTATTAAACACAACAACATCAAAAAGGCCTTCTTCATAAACAGGTATTTACTGCTAAGGTAAACAGCTAAAGGGTATTTTAAAGAGTAGTCAACTATGCCTGTATACTGCTGATTTTAAAATATTTACCCTTCCCGGTCGTCTATAAACGGATAGGACTTAAACCACAGCACTACAGAACATCCGGGTGCTATTGGTTGTTTTTAATTTCTTAATCTCGTAGTCACTTTTACAAAGTAACACACCAACAATATAGCGGTATGAAAATCGGCATTGTATGTTACCCTACCTATGGCGGTAGCGGCGTAGTAGCCACCGAGCTGGGCAAGGCCCTGGCTAAAAAAGGACATGCCGTGCACTTTATCACCTACCAGGAACCTGTGCGGCTGGATAGCTTCCACGAAAACATCTTTTACCACGAAGTTTCTGCACTCGATTACCCGCTGTTTCAATACCAACCCTACGAAAGCGCACTTGCCAGTAAAATTGTAGACGTTGCCCGTTTCGAACAACTCGATATCCTGCACGTGCACTACGCCATACCACACGCTTCCTCAGCCTTTATTGCACGCAGTATATTAAAGGAGCGCGGTTTCAGGCTGCCCTTTGTTACTACCCTGCACGGCACCGATATTACCCTGATTGGTAAAGACCCCGGTTACAAGCCCGTGGTTGAATACAGCATTAACCACAGCGATGGCATTACCAGCGTTTCAAAAAGTCTGCGCGACGATACCTACAAAAACTTCCGCATCACACGTGATATAGAAGTGATCCCCAACTTCATCGACTTCAGCCGGTTTAAAAAAACCAATAAGGACCACTTTAAAAAAGCCATTGCCCCCAACGGCGAAAAAATATTGATACACGTCTCCAACTTCCGCAAAGTAAAGCGGGTGGAAGATGTGGTATTGATGTTTGATAAGGTATTAAAGAAAGTACCGGCTAAACTGTTATTAGTAGGCGACGGCCCCGAGCGTATGAGCACCGAAATACTTTGCCGCCAGTTAGGCAACTGCGAACACGTGCGCTTCTTAGGTAAGCAGGATGCGGTAGAAGACCTGCTGGCCATCAGCGACCTTTTTATCCTGCCCAGCGAAACCGAAAGCTTTGGTTTGGCAGCGCTGGAAGCCATGGCCTGCGAAGTACCGGTTATCTCCAGCAACGCCGGTGGCCTGGCCGAGATAAACGAAAACGGCAAAACCGGGTTTATGACCAACGTAGGCGACTACGAAGCCATGGCCGAACACGCAGTATATATTTTAGAAAACGAAGAACGCCTCAAGCAATTTAAAGCCAACGCCTACGCCCACGCCCAAACCTTCGATATAGAAAACATACTACCCCAATATGAAGCTTATTACCAGCGCACGTTGAGTAGTAACGATTTGGAGTTTATGATATAGGCTCGTTCTCCTTACTGAAGATCGTCCAATGCTTATTAATGCCCGTCTGGAAATCGATCTGCTACCAGCTTCAATTGAATATTATGTTCCAGCAGCGCTTTTAATCCGGCCAACACAAGCGTAAAGCCTCCCGTAGAACCAATTGCCGCTTTTATAATTTCATCCATATCACCTGTAAAACCCCAATGCTTAATGCTTACAAAAGTAGAACCATCCTTACGGTCGGTAAAGGTCCATTCTACTGTGGTCTTCGAGCCTTCATAAGGCCATTCCGTAAGTATCCGCTTGTTAGTCTCAACCACTAACACATCCACCTTGGTAGAATGGTTATACATTTCCCAGGTCCACGTAACCTGCTTACCTTCTTCCAGCCGGCCCGTACTTTTTGTAAACCAGAACTTGGTAGTTATTTCAGGATTAACGAAAGCCTCATATACCTCTGCTACGGGTCTGCGGATCAACATGGCCGCCTCGGCTACTACTTCATTTTTGTCCTCTTTCATAATTATCCCTTTTTCGTTTTCAATAAATTTCTTCAGCGAGCTTCTGATGATCTGATTCCATCCCTCTGTAAAACTTTCGATGGCAAAATCGGGGTTACCCTGCGGAAAGGTTTCCATTCCTTCGTGCGTAACACGCACCTTTGTTTTGTTGTCCTCAGCAAACAATTCAAAAGTTACCAGCGAATCTCCCTCCATGTTTTCATAGGCCCAGGTGTATTGAAGTTTCTTGTTTAAAACCACCTCGGTTATCCTGCACAGGTGCAGGTATCGCTCCCCTTTATGTCCTTCCCCGTAAAACTGAAATTCAAATCCCACCTCCGGCTTAAATTCCTTCAGATCGAAATACCAATTGCGCATTTTATCCTTATCCGTAATGGCCTGCCATACCTTCTCAACCGGCGCATCAATAAGTTCTTCCACTACTACCATTTTCCTTTTCATTTTCTGTTTGTTTTAGTTGTTTTCTTAATAGGCTTATTCTCTTTGCTGTCCGCCTGCATGGATACATCCTCTTCTACAAAATTTTTAAGTGCCCGTAGTTTCGTGGTCCAAAAGGCACGGTACTGTTCAGTCCAGGCATGCACCTCGCGCAGTTTTTCCAACTGCACCTCGCAGTATCTTTCACGTCCCTCTTTTCGGATAATGATTAATCCGCACTCATTAAGAATTTTAACGTGCAGCGAAATCGCCTGCCGGGTCACATCAAAGTTGTCGGCAATGGCATTCAGGTTTTGCGGCTTTGCTGCAAGCAGGTTAATGATGTCTCTGCGGGTAGGGTCTGCTATGGCTTGAAATACATCTCGTCTGGCCTCCATAATATGCAAGTATATGCTTGCAAATATACGCAAGTATTTAATTGCACAAATATTTCTTCATGTTTTTTTAGTTGTTAAACAGCGCCG
This sequence comes from Chitinophagales bacterium, assembly GCA_046329495.1. Taxonomy (GTDB): domain Bacteria; phylum Bacteroidota; class Bacteroidia; order Chitinophagales; family LD1; genus Bog-950. The sequence goes on from JAXLUO010000022.1 coordinate 30,204, forward strand.
GATTCCGGGTCCTTAACTAGAAATAATATTAAATACTTTAATATTCAATATCTTCTAATTTGTAACCCATCGTGTAACCCGTGCCTAAAAATGAGCATTGGCAATCAACACGTTAACTGGGGTTACATTTTACTTTGTAACCCGAGCCCATTTTTGTAACCCCAAAAATCGGTGCCTTACTTTTGTGTCATGTAATGGTGAGCGTAGCCGAACCATTTCGGAGGGGGTAAAGCCCTCGCCCACCAATCACCAACAAGCGCCTCCTCCCCATTCGTTCAATTTGTCCAATCAGTTCAATTCGTCCAATTACCGTATTCATCCTGTCTTTCATCCGTGTTTCCGAGACATCGGAACCGTGGCAACTTTTTGTATTAAACCCGTGGCAACTTTTTTTGTTATTTATTAAAATATCGTGGGCCCCTCCCCGTCATGTAAGCAGCGATTAGTTCTACCTGTTAGTGTCCCTTCCTTTTTGTGCTGTTGTTTACACGGGTAACCACGTTGTCACTTTTAATTCATTATATATCTACCCGCAGTATGTTAACCCGCGTACGTGTAACGGCCCGTTTGGCCATGGCCTTAGTGCTCACCCTTAGTTTCTTTTTTTCCAATGCTCAGGTAAACCCCGGTAATATTGATATCGTCCGCGATAAGTGGGGCGTGCCGCACATCTATGGTAAAACCGATGCCGAGGCAGCTTACGGTTTGGCCTGGGCCAGTTGCGAAGATGACTTCGCCACCGTGCAGCGCCTGTTACTGGCCGTTAAGGGTCGCCTGGCAGAAGTAGATGGTAAGAACGGCGCCATCCTTGATTTCCTTTCCTTCATTGCTGCTTCGCAGGAGGTGGTAGAGGCCGCTTACGATACCGCTTTTACCCCCGAATTCAAAAAGATAATAGACGGCTACCGCGATGGGCTGAATGCTTATGCAGCCGCTTACCCGCACGAAGTATTCCGCCGCGGTGTGTTCCCTGTTACCAGTAAAGATATCATCAGCCAGTATGTACTAACCAATATGCTGCTCACCAGTGCTTACCTGGATGTGCAGAAGATCTTTATCGGCACCATCAAAAACTACGAGTTCAACACACCTTCCGGCTCCAATGCCTTTGCCTTCGATAGCAGCCGCACCACCGATGGCAAAACGTACTTAGCCATCAACTCGCACCAACCCTTAGAAGGCTTGTTTAGTTGGTACGAAGCGCACCTTAACAGTGAGGAAGGTCTTAATATATTAGGCGGCACCTTCCCCGGCAGCATGCACATTCTGCTTGGCACCAATCCCAACCTGGGCTGGGCCTGCACCCTCAACCACCCCGATCTGGACGATGTATACAAACTGGACATGAAACCCGGCAGCAACCTGCAATACTGGTTTAACGACCACTGGGAAACCCTGCAGGTGCGCAAGAAAACCATCCGCGTTAAGCTGGGTGCCCTGCGCATACCCATCACCAAAACATTTTACTGGAGCAAATACGGCAGCACCATCAAGGGTAAGGATGGCAACTACTATTCTATCCGCTTTCCGGCCAATATGGATATCCGGGCCAGTGAGCAACTATACCATATGAACAAAGCCCGCAGCTTTAGCGAGTGGCAAACAGCCATGCGTATGAGCGCCATACCCGGCATTAACCTCGTTTACGCCGACCGCACCGATACCATCTTTTATGCCAGCACCGGGCAAATGCCTTACCGCAACCCCAACTACAATTGGTTAGGTGTGCTACCGGGCAACACCTCCGAAACACTTTGGGAGCCTAAGTTCTACAGCTTCGATTCTATCCCACAGGTATTAAAACCACGTAGCGGGTACCTGGTAAACACCAACAACTCCGCCTTTGATGTTACGGCTGCGGCAGACAACCCCAAACCATCTAACTACCCAGTGCAGTTTGGTTACGGTATGGAACGCAACAACCGCAGTATAATGGCGCATTACTTAATTGCGCAGCACCCGCGCGTTAGCTACGAGGAGTTCAAGAAGATAAAATTCAACCGGCAGTTTAACGACAGCATGTACACCTTTGCGCTTAACAACATGCAATTGCTGTTTAAACTAAGCCCCGTTAAATACCCCGAGCTAAGCGACGCCATTGCCGTAGCCCGCGCCTGGAACCACCAAACCGATACCGGCAATACCGAAGCGCCACTGGTGTCATTCGCGCTATATCATATCATCGATAAAATTTCGGCACGCGGCACTAATTACGAGGAAAACTCCTTTACCGAAAAACAGTATGTAGAAGCCCTGCGCTTTGCCAAGCACCATATGCTGCACTACTTCGGCAGCTTACGGGTGCCCCTGGGGCAGGTGCAAAAGCATGTGCGCGGTAATATTGAACTGCCGATTGGCGGCGTGCCCGAAGTGCTGGCCGCAACCATCACGCAGCCTTACAAAAATGGTATGCGCCGCACCTATGTGGGCGAGTCGTACATTCAATTGGTTAAGTTCTCTAACAAGGGACCCGAGATTGAAAGCATCCATGCTTTTGGCGCTTCGGCCAAACCCAATAGCACGCACTATACCGACCAAATGCAAATGTTTGTAGAGCAAAAGCTAAAGCCTATGACTTTGGATAAAGAAGCGATCTACAAAAATGCAGAACGCATCTATCACCCGGTAAAAGACCAGAAGAAGGTAGGGCATGGCCTGCTGTCGAAAAATTAATTCAGGCTTAGCTAAAAGTAAATTAAGGAACCAAGGCTAACCCCACGACGCCACGACCTGGAAAATTAAATAACCAATTAGTGCAACAGCAACAACCAGGCAACCGCAACCGGCGGGTATCTCCTGCCGTTCGCCTTCCATGCGTACAAAACCGGGGCCGGGCTGGGCATAGTTTTGTAGCTGATTTACGATATCAGTGTCTTTCATAGGCTTCAGGGGTAGCTGAATTATGGGTTACGGAATGGTTAATTCCGGCGGCGAGAATAAATGATTATTGATACATAACAAAAGACATAATATGTTCATTTTTAAAGAGAAAAGCCGCTACCCATCTGGTGAGTAGCGGCTTTCGATATAGGTTGTACAAGTTTACTGCTTCACAAACTTAACGCGGCTTGTTTTGCCGTTTTGGGTAATGCTTACAAAGTAAACACCACTGCTAAGCGTGCTTACATCTGCCTTAATATAGTTGTCACCAATAGCAGTGCCGTTATTAATAGATAATACCTCCTGGCCTGTAATATTGGAAATACGGATAAGGGCCGCATCATAACTTTCCGATTTATAATCGATATTCAACAAGTTACTGGCAGGGTTAGGATATACACTGAAGTTCAGGCTGTTTTCAACTTCATTCACCGCACTTACCGTGTATAAATCATACCAGTAATATTCCATCGTACTATTTTCCCAGGCTCCTGCGTTCCAATGCTGTACCAGGTGATTATCCTGATTATGATAGCTATTATACTGATAGTCATCGCGGCTGTAATCATTCCAGTTACTGCCTGATGCATTTTGATAGGTATATACATCAGGGTCTCCATTAGCATCATAAGTATACAAATACCTGTAATAATTAGCCCAGGCACTGCCTGCCCACTGCTGAACCGTATAATCTATTTGTTGATTGGCACCATTATAGTTAGTGAGATAACGATACGTGCCTACCCATGTTCCGCCGCTCCATTCGTAATCAGTTTCGTTTGTAATATAATTAGCGGCATTGTAAACCATGGAATATCGCAGGTAGTTTACCCAGGCCCCGGCGGTCCACTGTTCACCGGTGCTAAGCGTTCTGTTATGGTTGGCGTCATAAACGTATGTCCAACGGGTATCATTCTCCCATGCTCCTGATGTCCAGTTTTCCCGTAAATAGGATATCTCATCGTTGTTAGCATCATAACTCCATGAATAGCGATAGTCGTTCTCCCAAGCTCCGGCAACAAACTTCTCTTTCAAATAGGAAGTACTCAGGTTATTGGCATTATAAACATAAGTTCCACGGTTAACATCCAACCATGCCCCTGAAGTCCATGTTTGATAGTTATCGGTTAGCTGATTGTTTGATGCATTATACGTATAAAGATACCTGTAATTTGCCGACCATGCACCGGCCACCCAGGTATAAGAGGTATAGGTAAGGTAGTTATTGTTTGCATCGTAGGTATAGGCATAGCGGTAAGTATTTTCCCATGCACCGGCTGTCCAGGTTTGGCTGGTAGAAGTTAGCGTATTTCCGGCAGCATCGTAGGTATACAAAGTACGCGAAGCATTTTCGAAAGCTCCGGCATTCCAGTTTTCAACGGTATTACCGGTACGGTTATTAGCAGCATCGAAAGTTTGGCTGGAACGCTGTTGATTTACTACCGAGGAACCATCCCATGCAAAATCATATTGTACATCATATACACTATTGTACCGGCTGGCCGAACCACGGTTATTGCTGTATGTGTAATTAGTACTATCATTAAACACCCAGGCACCTGCGCTAAAATTGAATTTGGAATAACCCATAATACGCTGGTACAAAGCATCTGTTTTATGGCTGTTTTGCATACCGGCTGTTATAAACCGTGTAAAGGCAGCAATACGCTTATCCTTATCCGGAAAATTAGCTACACGTTGCGTAAATTGGTTGATCTCGTCCTGCCGCTCTGCGGGAATTAAAGACGAACCGGCTTTCAGGTGCAGTCCTAACAGCACCAGTAAAAAGGGTAGAATTGATTTCATGTGATAGATTTTGTATAACTGCAAAGGTAAAACTTAACTGTATTAAAAGCAAAGAGAGCCCTTCGGCCCTCTTTATTACTTTTCTTCGTTTATTGTTTCATAAACTTTATGCGACTTGTTTTCCCATTCTGGGTAATGGCTACAAAGTAAGCACCTGCACTTAATGTACTCACATTCGTTTTAACGTAATTGTCTCCAATAGCAGTGCCATCCTGAATTTTCAGCACTTCTTGACCTGCCAGATTAAAAATCTGAATAAGTGCTGCATCATTACTCTCCGACTTGTAATCAATATTCAGGAGGGTAGTGGCCGGGTTAGGATACACACTAAAGTGCAGGCTGTTTTCCACCTCATTTATAGCACTTGGCGTATAGGTATCATACCAATAAAATTCGTTTGCGTCGTTATCCCAGGCACCGGCATTCCACAACTGACTTAAATGGCTGTCGCGGTTATGATAACTATTAAACTGGTAATGATCCTGGCTTACATTTTCCCATGCACCAGCGCTCCAGGTTTGGTAGCCATAGATATCCGGGTCGCCATTAGCATCGTAGCTGTATGTATAATGGTAATTGTTGGTCCAGGAAGTACCGCCCCATGTTTGCGATAAATACTCTGTTTCACGGTCGCTTGCATCGTAATTAAAAATATAACGATTTGATTCTACCCAGGCACCGCTCATCCAGTTATAGTGCGTTTCGCTGGTTGTGTAGTTGGCTGCGTTAAAGGTATAAGCATAACGATATGCATTTTCCCATGCACCGGCATTCCAGTTTTGCTGTGTTTCTAAAGTTCGGTTGTGGTTAGCGTCATTTATATATAAATACCGAACGTCGTTCTCCCACGCGCCACTTGTCCATGTTTCTTTTAACGATTCAATGCGGTCGCCGTTGGCATCGTAGGTATAGGTATAGCGATAACTATTCTCCCATGCACCGCCTGTGAAAACTTCATAAAGGTAGGATGTTCTGTTATTATCGGCATTATAGGTATAAGAAGTGCGGTTTTGATTGGTCCATGCACCGGAATTCCATTGCTGATATAAAGACGATGTAGTATTATTATTAGCATCGTAAGTATATACATATCTATAATTTTCGGTCCAGGCACCCGAAAGCCAACTGTATGTGGTGCTGGTAAGTTCGTTGCCATTTGCATCGTAGGCATAGGCATAGCGGGTAACATTGTCCCATGCGCCGGCATTCCAAGTCTGGTTAGTGTAGGTAAGCATGCGCCCCTGGGCATCATACGTTAACTGTATTCTGCTGTCATTTTCGTAAGCTCCGGCAGTCCATGTTTCAGTTAAACTTTCCGTGCGGTTGTAACCACTCCAGGTATTTGTATAGCGCTCCTGATTTATAACTGCTGCTCCATCCCAGCCCATGTTATTCTCCACATCATACATGCCGCCATACAAGGAGGAAGATCCTCTGTTACCGGAGTAGGTAAATGTTAATGAATCGTCTAATACCCAGGCGCCAGCAGTAAACTGGTTCGATCGATACCCTATTATGCGTTGAGCTAATGCATCGGTTTTATGGCTGTTGGTATGGCCGGCTGTTATGAACCGTGTAAAGGCTGCCACACGTTGTTCCTTATCCGGATAGTTGGACACTACTTGCTTATAGCGGTTAATCTCATCATCAATACCCGTTTTAGCTTCGGGAGTACCTGCCATAGCGGGCATTGTTATGAAGAATAAAAACAGGGGTAGAAGTTGTTTCATCATATTTAAATTTTAGCACTACAAAGTTAAGTAAGTCACCGGAAATGCTTTACCCAACTTGTAAACCGGGTATTGATACAGCTTAAAATACTATACATTAAAATCCACGTTGCATCTGCTAAAAACCAGGGCCGGACGCATAGTACATCCGGCCCTGGTTTTCAACAGGTAACATTTAACCATCAGCCTATTGCTTAATAAAGCGGAGACGACTGCTCCGGCCATTGGCGCTTACTTCCATAACATACAAACCTGCCGACAGTTCTGCCACATCCAAATGCACCTCATTGCTGCCGTTTGCTACCGCAAAGTTACCGCTTTTCAATATTCTTCCGTTCAAATCAAGTATCTGTACGGTAGCCACTGATACGGCAGTAGTTTCAAAATTTACCTGCACTACGGATGTAGCCGGATTAGGCAAGAGGCATAAACTTAAATTACCGGCGCGGCCAATAGCACTTGGTGCATTATAGGTTTCGTAATAATAAAATGCCTCCCGGTAATCGCTCCACATGCTGTTTTCATACGATTGGTCAAGTATGTGGTCAGGGTTACCATAGCTATTATAGTCATAAAGCGTTTGACTGCCTACCAACCAGGCTGCAGAAATCCAATCTTCGTGCGTCGACACGTCCGGATTTCCACTTACGTCATAGGTATACGCATCGCGGTGATAGTTTACCCAGGCAGTACCATCCCATGTTTGCTGTGTAGAAAAAGTAATGTTACCATTAGCATCATAATCACTTAACTGGTTTAAAGTTGGCAGCCAGGCACCGGCGCTCCAGTTATACCGCGTATAACTAATCTGCAGTTGCTGGGCATTATAGCTGCGTTCAGTTTTGTTTACATTGTCCCAGCTTGATCCATTACCACTCTCGTATATATACGAGGTTTCCTGATTATTAGCATTAAAGGTGTAGGTAAAACGCATGGTATTTTGCCAGGTACCGGTAAATGTTTCCCGTGTTATAAGTGTATTATTTCCTGCTGCATCATAGGTAAAATTATCGCGGAAGTCATCCTCCCATGCGCCGCTAACCCACTTTTCGGCCAATAGAAAGGTTTCTTTGTTTGAAGCATTGTACGTGTAGGTGTACCTTGTTTTACCATCCCAGGCTGTTCCGTTCCATTGCTCCTGTAAAAATGTAAGCTGATTGCCGTTGGCATCGTAGGTAAACGTGTTGCGCAGGTTATTCGCCCAACCGCCCGAAAACCAATTATAATAGGTAGTGGTCAGCAAATTGCCACTGGCATCATAGGTCCGCGCCTCCTTTTGATAGTTCTCAAAAGCAGAGGTTACCCAATTCTCTGTTACTTTCGAGGTTAGGCGGTTGTTGGCATCCCAGGTATTGGTGATGCGCTGCTCGTTTACCACGCCGGCACCATCCCCGGCCAAGTCATATAATACATCATACATCGCGTTCCCCACATAAGTTGCACCGCGTGTTCCGCCATAAGTCATGCGCAGGGTATCTTCGGTAGACCAATCACCTTCCAGCCATTCGTTATAGCGGTAGCCTATCAAGCGCTGCTGAACCACATCCGTTTTGTAGTTAACTGAAGCAGCATTAATAAACCGGCTGAATGCTTCTACCCGTCCTTCATTACCCGGCCCAATGCTTTCTTCAAACCGCTTTACCAAAAAATCGTTGCCCGCAAAAGCAAGAACCGTTAAGCACAAACTTGTAAGTAAAGTCATATATTTTTTCATACACCGTATTTTATATGCTAAGTTCGTTACAACTCGATTTATAAAAAATGAAATATATCATGTACATACAGGTATGATATCTGCTTCCTGTAATACATAAAAAAGCCGCTGTCCTGCAATCGCAAAACGGCGGCCTATATGCTTTATTGATTAATTTTTACTGCTTTATAAATCTGGTGCGGATGCTTTTACCGTTCGAGGCCAACTCCAGCAAATAGACGCCGCTGCTCAACCCGCCTACAGGAAGCAGGATGGAATTATTGCCGCTTGCAAGTACAGGGTTGCAGGTGTATACCACCTGACCATTAACTGCGGTAATGGTCAAACACGCAACTGTTGCCTGTGGAGCAGTATAGCTAAGTTGCAGTTCCGCCATGGTTGGATTGGGATATACACACAACATTGAAGTTTCCATTTCGGCAATAGCACTCGGTTGACCATATGTTTCATAGTAGAAGAACTCTTTCGATATATCCACCGGACCTTCCTCTCCAAATTCAATATAGGAATGCACATCGGGGTTGCCATAACTGTTATAGTCGTAATCGGAGCGATTGTTGTCCATCCACATGCTCATTGCAGGGCTCCAATTTTGGTAGGTATCCCAATCAGGATAGCCGTTGGCATCATAGGTATAAGCATCACGGTATCCGTTGTTCCATTGCCCTGTCCAAACCTGGGTAGTATAGAAGGTGCGGCGGTTGTTTGCGTCGTATTCGGTAAGGTATTGATAAGTAGGATTCCATGCACCGCTTTGCCAGGAATAGTCGATAGAATTTATTTCGTTAAAGGCTGCATCATAGGTGAACTCCTTCTTGCTGCTGTTTTCCCAGGCACTACCAGTCCAGGCCTCGAATATTCGCATGGTAACCTGGTGGTGGCCGTTGTAGGTATACGTTTTGCGGCTATAGTTCTCCCAACCTGTGCCGTATAATTCTTCCAGGTATTCGGTATTGTCGCCGTTTGCATCATAGGTATATGTGTCCCTCGAAATATCGGTCCACATACCGCCCGACATTTGCTGATACAAACTGGTAAGCATTTGATGCGCTGCATTGTAGGTATACTGAAACCGGTTGTTATCATCCCAGGTACTGCCATTCCATCCTTGTTCGGTATAACTAATGTTATTGTTGGCAGCATCATAGGCAAATACTTCACGTATATTATCTATCCAGTTAGTGCCATCCCAATCCTGCCTGGTGTACGTAAGCATGTTGCCATTAGCGTCATAGGTATATAGCTTCTTCTGATAATTCTCGAAACCAACTCCGGTCCAGTTTTCAATTACTTTGGTTACAAGTCTACCGTTCGCATCAAAAGTATTGGTGTTACGCTTATCATTCTGTGCCGTGGTGTCTGAGCCCAGTAAATCGTAGCGCACATCAAAAACATCATTGTCTTCATCGGCTGAGCCTCGTAACCCGGTATAACTCCAGCGGGCACTGTCCTGTATATACCAGGTGCCATCTACAAATTCCGAATACCGCCGGCCGATAATGCGCTGTTCTACAGCATCAGTTTTACCGGTTTGCTGTCCGGTAGTGATAAAAGCTTTAAACGAGGCAATGCGCTGTTCAGCACCTGTTCCCGCTTTTTCCGCGAAACGTTTTACCAGAAAATCAGAACCGGCAAAGCTTAAGCTGTACAAAAACAAACCTGTTAGTAAAATTAAACTTCTCTTCATATGACAGGATTTTATCCTGCAAATTTTAGAAGAATGTACATAGCTAAAAAATGAGCATAATCACTTTTCCATCTGCTTCAGTTGATACAGATCAATGATTAGTTTTTAGTAAACCGCTGCGATTTTGAGCCGGCCCCGTTATTAAGCCGCAGTATATACATACCCGATTGCAGATTAGTTAGCACCAGCTATTCAGCCTTATTTACCCTTTTGACTCTTTCAAAATACAACATTAACCCCTTTAGCTGCGCTTGTTTTAAGTTTTCGCAATTAGCTAACTTAGACCTTAGTGAATTGGGTATAGCTAAGCCATTCTGCTTTGGAATTAAGCCTGTCACTACAATATCTCCACATCCATAATGTGTTTTATCATGGCTGATTCTGTAACCGTCGGACTTAATGATTTCTAACAATTTTAAAGTATCTAACTTAAAATCATGAGCTGCAGAGAAAACTAAATCGTCCACGAATGAAGTGAAGGTAATGCCCCTGTCAGAAGCATATTTCTCCAATTTCCTGCCAGTGCTAGTAAAAACCAGATTCGCAATAATAGGTGATGTTGGAGCCCCTTGCGGCAATCTCCCTTTATAAGTAGTTAATTTTGTCAGAACACGGGCGACAGTCGGCGAGAAGCCAAACCCTGTAAACATGCCAAAAACATGATGATGCGATATTGAGGGGAAAAAATTTTTTAGGTCTGTGGTAAATTTGTACTTCTTACCTTGATGCCTTCTCGCATTTAGAATATTATCCCTTTCCTTTACCGCGCCATAGGCATACGAAGGAAGGGGCAAATGAACAAGAACGTCATTTATTAAGCGCCTTTGAATAACTTTTAGCCTTCTTAGACTTGAATTAATTATCCTCTTACCTTTTTTTTAGGCTGCTCCCACTCTGAATAAAAGGAATCAATTTTAGAGATTATATTATCTATCTCGGCTTCCTTAACTTTCAATAAATAATATAAATGGGATAGGGTTTTAATGGGCATATAAAAAAAATAGGGGTGCAGGATTACAGATGATCTTTCAAAAGTATAAGTAAATCATATAGTCTAACTAAAACACTTAATATGCTAATCCCAGAACTAATATCAGGCTTTGGAATAGCTTGAGAGTGCTTAGATCGCCTAACGTATTTAAGGCTACTTCTTAAAAATCGTTTTTCCATTTCCGAAAACGAACAACGGCTCTCCGAAAGGAGTTGCTTGATTCCTGCTTCCAGGTCATCAAGACTTTTGACTTTTTTTTTGTTCATATAGTTTTATGGCAATTTGTGCCTGCTACCTACACGAAGAATCTCCATTAAAACCATAAACGTTGCTCGTTATTAACACCCCTAATTTTCTGCTACAAAAAGTAGCCTTATTGATTGTTGCATCCGAATATGTTCCAGTTGTCCTGTAACAGTTATCAGTTGGCCCAATAGAACCCAAAGGGTTGTGTAACTTAATACACTTTACATTTTGGTTTTGCAAAGACGAAGTCAAAAGCTTTCAAAGAACAAAAATTATATATAAAGGATGACGACCAAACGGCACCCATATTTTATAGAAAGTCAATTTTATTCAAACTAAATATTAGACATAAAAATCATGCCATTTTTTGCAGTGGACAAAATGACACTAATCAATTGAGGATGTCAGAGAGAAATCAGTCATGAAATTTGAATTCCACCATAACTAACTTTCTACCAATCAATCTATTGCTGCTTAGAATGCCAACAAAAAAGCCCCTTCATTCCTGAAGGGGCTTTTATCGTCTGAAATCTGATCTCTGATTTCTAAAATCTATTGCTTAGCTGCAACCCATGCTGTTGCCGCAGTTAATACACTTGTAGCAGGTGCCGCTGCGGATGGTGATGTTGCCGCACACATTGCACGGAGGTGCATCGCCCATCATATCGCCGGCGGCCTTGTTAAAGGCGCTCATGCTGCTGCTGCTGGTAGCCAGGGTAATTTTCTTCTCCACCTTAATCTCCATCTTTTCGGTTTTAGCACTTGGCTTATCCTTCATTTCCGGATGTGTGCTTGGCCGGCGGTCTTCGATAGGGTCTTCGCCTATTTCGGTAGTTAAGTCGCTGGTAGGCTGACTGCGCAGGGCCAACTCGCTTGGTGTTACGTGTACCAAATCGGTGCGGTCCAGGTATTCGAACGCCAACAGGCGGAAGATGTAGTCAACAACCGAAGAAGCATTCTTGATGTTCGGGTGGTCAACCATACCGCTTGGTTCAAAGCGGGTAAAGGTGAACTTGTTGGTGAACTCTTCCAAAGGCACACCGTACTGCAGACCTATCGATACTGATATAGCAAAGCAGTTCATCAGGCTGCGGAAGCTGGCGCCTTCTTTGTGCATATCCACAAAGATTTCACCCAATGTACCGTCGTCATATTCCCCGGTGCGTACAAACACAGTCTGTCCACCAATCTTCGCTTTCTGTGTAAAGCCGCGACGCTTGTGTGGTAATTTCTTACGTTCCACAATACGGCTCAGTTCGCGCATAAAGTTGGTGTCGGTGCTTTCCTGCATTAAAATGCGGGCGGCTTCCAATACCTGCTCAGGCGTTAACTTGCTAAAGCTGTCAGGGTTTTGATTGCCGGCTGCTGTTGAAGTTTCGGCAACGGCAGTTTCTTTAGTCTCAGTTTTGTCTTCGTCTTTCTTGTTGCTCAGCGGCTGGCTCATCTTACATCCGTCGCGGTAAAGCGCGTTTGCTTTCAGGCCCAGTTTCCAGCTTAGTTCGTAGCAGCTCTGGATGTCTTCTACAGTAGCTTCGTTTGGCAGGTTGATGGTTTTAGAAATAGCACCACTGATGAATGGCTGCACACCGGCCATCATACGGATGTGACCGTGCGCATGAATGTAACGCTCACCTTTAACACCACACTTGTTGGCACAGTCAAACACCGGCAGGTGTTCTTCGCGCAGGTAAGGGGCACCTTCTACAGTCATGGTTCCGCAAACGTATTCGTTGGCTTCTTCAATTTCCTGTTTGCTAAAGCCCAGTTCGCGCAGCAGGTTAAAGCCGCTGGCCATGTATTGCTCGGCAGTAAAGCCTAAACGCTGCATGGTCTCTTCGCCAAGAGTCCACTGGTTAAAAGCAAATGTAATATCAAATGCAGCAGGCAATTGTGCTTCAATCTTCTCTACGTCATCGGCGCTAAAGCCTTTGCTGCGTAAAGTGCCGGCGTTCACATTAGGGCAACCTTCCAGGCTACCGCTACCTTTGGCATACTTCACAATAGCATCTACCTGTGCGGCTGTGTAGCCCAGGTTTTGCAGCGCCAATGGCACGCTCTCGTTTACAATCTTAAAGTAACCGCCACCAGAAAGTTTCTTGAACTTCACTAACGCAAAGTCAGGCTCAACACCGGTGGTGTCGCAATCCATCAACAAACCGATAGTGCCGGTAGGGGCAATTACGGTAGTTTGTGCGTTGCGGTAACCGTATTGTTCGCCTAATTGCAAGGCCTCATCCCATGCGGTGCCGGCAGCTTCTAATAAGTAGCTTGGGCAATGTTTAGGGTCAATACCTACAGGCTTAACTTCCAAACCTTCGTAGCTGGCCGCATCGGCATTGTAAGCTGCTAAGCGGTGGTTGCGCATTACACGCAGCATATGTTTCTTGTTACGCTCGTAACCGGCAAATGGTCCCAGGAAGCTGGCCATTTCAGCCGAGGTCTTGTAAGCAACACCGGTCATAATAGCGGTGATAGCACCACCAATGGCACGGGCCTTATCGCTATCGTAAGGTATGCCGCTTACCATTAATACACTACCCAGGTTGGCGTAGCCTAAACCTAAGGTGCGGAACTCGTAGCTCAGTTGCGCCACTTCTTTCGAAGGGAACTGTGCCATTAATACAGATACTTCCAGCACCACAGTCCAAATACGGCTCATGTGCTCAAAGCCTTCTACATCAAATAACAGGGTATGCTCGTTAAAGAACTTGCGCAGGTTAAACGAAGCCAGGTTACAGGCAGTATTATCCAGAAACATGTATTCGCTGCAAGGGTTGCTGGCGCGGATAGGGCCGTCTTCAGGGCAGGTGTGCCACTCATTGATAGTGGTGTCAAACTGCACGCCCGGGTCAGCACAACGCCATGCGGCTTTTGCTACCAGGTCCCACATTTCGCGCGAAGGAATGGTCTTCATTACACGTCTGTCGGTGCGGGCCAGCAGATTCCAGTTTTCGCCTTTCTCTAATGCATAGAAGAAGGAGTTAGGAACACGAACCGAGTTGTTTGAGTTCTGGCCCGATACAGTACGGTACGCTTCGCCTTCGTAGTGACTGTCATAGCCTGCATTAATCAACGCAGCTACTTTATCTTCTTCTTTCATTTTCCATTCAATGAAGTCTACTACCTCAGGGTGATCTAAATCCAAACACACCATTTTAGCAGCACGACGGGTAGTGCCACCGCTCTTAATAGCACCTGCAGCGGCATCGCCTATTTTCAGGAAGCTCATTAAGCCTGAGGAAGTACCACCGCCCGAAAGTTTTTCGCCTTCGCCGCGGATGTTGCTAAAGTTGGTACCTACACCCGAGCCGTATTTAAAGATACGCGCTTCGCGCATCCACAGGTCCATAATACCACCGCCGTTCACCAAATCATCATCCACGCTTAATATAAAGCAGGCATGTGGTTGCGGACGCTCGTAGGCTGAGGTTGATTGTTCTAATACACCAGTATCAGGATTTACAAAGTAGTGACCCTGCGGCTTACCCTTAATACCATAGCTGGTATACAAACCCGTGTTGAACCACTGGGGCGAGTTCGGCGCCGCCATCTGGTCTAATAAAGAGTAGGCGATTTCGTCATAGAAAACGTCTGCGTCCTTCTTCGATGCAAAGTAGCCGTAGTTTTCACCCCAGCTTCTCCAGCAATCGGCCAGGCGGTGCACCACCTGCTTAATAGAACGTTCGCCGCCTACGTTGCCGTCAGGTTGCGGCACGCCTGCTTTACGGAAATATTTTTGGGCAAGGATATCGGTAGCCACCTGGCTCCACCCCTTCGGCACTTCTACATTGTGCATTTCAAATACCGCATCGCCTTTCGGGTTACGGATAACACTGCTCCTAAGGTCGTATTCGAACAAATCGTATACATTCACACCGTCTTTGGTATAGCGACGGGTTACCTTCAGGCCTTTCTTTTCATTCTTCCTTGCCATAGCTTAAAGTTAATCTGTTTTGAACTGGTAATTGGGTTTGCTTGCTGTAAGCGTAGAACGAATATATTTTTCGATTTCGGTGAAACCGATTCCATTTTTCCACACAAAATGTGCGCAGACATTTGAAAGCTATAGAAACGTTGTACTGACGTGCGTTCCCTCGTGTGGAAAAACATTTTAACGATTTTTCTTGCTTAAAACCGGCGCGTTTTGAGGTAAAAAAATGTACGGTTTTTTGGGCGGCAAAACAGGCCCAAAACAGGGCACATTTATTTGATGTTTTCAGCTGATTTGGGGTGTTTTTTAAGGGTTTCGAAACTTGAATAAAATCACCTAAAACGTGGTAGTATGGGTATCAATCATTTACAAATGCGGGCACTTTCCATATTTATGCGCCGCACATAAAAACACATGCACATGAAGAACATTTTTCACGCTTTTGTTCTGGCCGGGGTAATTCTTAGTCTTTCCGGCTGTTTTGTAAACCGCCACACTATTGCCGATGGTCCTATTGGTAAAGAAAGTTCGGTGCGCTACAGCCACGCCAAGCAGGTATATCTGTTCTGGGGCTTAATAGCACTGGGTCATCCGCAACCTGCTACACCACAGCAATGCGGTTATCAAATTAAAACTGCTTACAATGGGGTTGATATGCTTATTAACCTGCTTACAGGCGGCATAGTAGGCACACGCAACATTAAAGTGCTGGTAAAACCAAACTCCGAGTGTAACCCGAAGGGGCGTAAATAATCACGCACTTATTAAATAGAAAAAGGGGCAACAAGCCCCTCTTTCTATTTGTTTATTATCCGTGTTAGAAGTTATACCGCAACTGGAAAGTAAAGTTCCGCATCGGCTCAGGCTTACCCGGGCGCAGCGAGTAATAGCGGTTTGCTATGTTCTTTACTATAAAGCCCAGTTTCAGGTTTTTAGTAACCTCAACACCGGCACGTATGTCAAACGAGTAATCTCCGTGCTTGTGGGCTTCCATGTATTCATCCAGCGCATTAACGTTTTTGAAAATAAGGTTGGCCGCCGCCTGGAACAACGCCGGCACCTTCTCCGGCATACTGCCATAGTAGAAGGTAGTGCCCAGGTAGGCTTTCCAGAAACTCAACTCAAGATCTAAGCGCACCAGGTGCCGCATTCTATAATACAACAGGTTGTCGCCCACAGAGTCGCTTGGGCCTACGCGTTTAAAGTTGTATTTAAACATGTCCTTAAAGAACTGTGCATCGCTGTATAAACTTTTGCCGGTGCTATCTTTTATATCCGATGCAGGCCAGTTATAGGTGTAACCTGCTAACAGGCGCACACCAACCGGGCCAATCGTACCCATGCCGCCCAATTCTACTTCGTAACCCGCAATACGGGCGTTCTCTATATTAATAGCCTTTAAGCCTAATAATTGGTGAGCCGTGTTACCCCCAGGGTATAAAAACTCCACGCTATCAGGGAAGATCGGTTGCCCGTTTCCGTAGCGGTTAGGGTGTAAGCCTAAACGGAACTCCATAAAGTCGGTATAACGTTGGTAGAACATCGATATATCAAAGTAGCCCTTCCACTTACCGATTTGGAATAATTGTTTAAAGCCAAACTCTGCACTCCAGCCGTGTTCCGAGCGTAAGGTATCGTTCGGGATAATACGCAGGCCGTTCAGAAATTCATTGCTGATGTATTTTTCAGCTACCGACGCTACACGGTAACCCTGCCCCCACGATAAGCGGAAGAAGGAACCCTTGGCAGCCTGTATGTTCATACCCGCGCGGAAAATGGGCAGTTGAACGTTTTTGCCATTTACTTTATAGGTAAAGCCCCACACCCGGTCGGTATCAACGCCCGAAATTTCGTAACGCAAACCGCCTTGTAGTGTCAAAAACTTATAGTTGTATTCTACCTGTAAGTAAGTAGCGGCATAATAAGTTACACGTTTGCCTGGGTACAGATTACTACTGCTGATACCAATATTAAAAGGCAAACCTGCAGTAATGATTAAGGAATTCAGGTAACGGTACTGGTATTGGTTATCAGCCATTATCTGGTTCGATACGGCGTTTGGATCCGTACCACCGCCCTTGCGGAAAATATTCATATAGCGCCATTGCGAAACAAAGCGATGGCCCTTTAAACTGTTATAACTAACGTGTGGGTCAACAGTAGTGCGCAGGTAATTATCTGCTGAACCCATCTTGATATAGTAGGCACCTGTATCTAAATCGGTAGAAAGGAAAAAACGATTACTGGTTTCCTGCTGAAAGCTGGCATTTAAACCAAAAGTTAAACCCGATATTTTAGGGTGCAGATAACGGGTACGCAAAGCTACCTGTTCGCGCAGTTCGTCGCTGGTTTGGGTGTAGCCTTCGTTGCGGGTAAGGTTGGCCGAAATAACATACTGAAACTGTTTTACCTGCTGCTGACGGTTAAAGTTTACGTTGGTGAAGAAAGGATGCAGGTTATCGCCCCACCACTTTTTGCGGCCGGCCGGTGGATTATCGTAAAACCCGGTATTAATTTCCAGTTCGTGTTTAGGGTCAGCTTCGGTAGGCCATTGGGTAATAATGTTTACCACACCGTTCAGCGCCGAAGAACCATACATAACAGAAGAAGCACCTTTGATAACTTCCACCTGCTTAACGTTGCTCAGCGGCACCATTTTACTTTGCGCTTCACCCAGGTCGGCGCTCAGCAAACTTAATCCATCAACCATTACAGCCGTGCGTGTTCCCACACCATACGAATAGGAAGAACCTCCGCGCATAGAAATCTGCCCATCCTGCACCAACACACCAGGTGTTTTAGCAACTACTTCGCCCAGGTCGTTAGCATTGGTATTCTTAATAATAGCCTTATCCAACACCTCGGTAGTTACCGTTTCCTTAGCCGTGTTTTTGCGGTAAGCACTCACTGTTACGGTTTGCGAAATCTGGATGGAAGAAGGCTCCATTTCAATCACCGTATCCAACGGATGTCCGGCTACCAACGTAGCTTTCCATTTCACCGTTTTGTAACCAATAAACGATACGGATAATTCGTACTCACCGGGGGGCAAACTGGCCTTGAATTTTCCGGAAGCATCGGCCAGAATACCCCGGCCTTTTTCGAACTTAAACGTAGCGCCGGCCAGGGTCTCTTTTGTTTCGCCGTCAACAACAGTGCCTCTTACATCAACAGTCTGCGTAAAGCCTTTTACACACAACAACAAAAAGGCAAGCAATAAGGGTAAAGCTTTTTTCATGGGGAGGTTAGGGGGAGGTCAGGGGGTTAAAGGTTTCTCAAATAGCTTTATGCTTTAAAGAAATAATTATTTGTGAACGGAAAATAAAATTATTGCCGAATAAAATGGTAGATGGTCGGATGGATAAAATACACCATCGTTATCGGCGATAATTTCGCAGCTAACCGGCATGCCGCCGGACCAACAAAAGATGTAGTCAATTTTGCTACCCTGCTTGTTGCTTACGTTAAAGCCGTAATCGGTATTTACCTCGGCAGTTTTATGCTCGGGCGCGGTGGTAAAAACATCCTTCAAACCGGGTATATTTTGGATAAGGTTACTTATGGCTTTGCTATCGGGTCGGGCATTAAAATCGCCGGTAATTACGAACGGTTTGCCACCGGCAATTTCCGCTACTTTTTTTGCCATTAGTAAAGCGCTGTTCTCACGTGCCTTTTCGCCTCGGTGGTCGTAATGTGTATTAAAAACAAAGAAACTGCTATCGGTGCCAATTACCTGCAATTCAACCCAGCTGCAAATGCGGGTTAAGGCGGCATCCCAGTTTTTGCTACCCGGTACTTCCGGTGTTTCGCTTAACCAAAAATTACCGCTTTGCAGTAGCTTAAATTTATCGCTGCGGAAAAACACAGGGCTGTATTCACCGGCCCTCCTTCCATTATCCCGACCTACCCCGGCCTCACCATAATTTTTAAGCGCTTGCTTAAGGTGCTCCAGTTGTTTATGCCGCACTTCCTGCATACCTAAAATATCGGGCCGATACTTGTGTAAAAGGTCAAACACTTTGTGCTTGCGTTTGCCCCAGACATTAACGCCATCAGGGGCATGGCAGTTACGGATATTGTAGGTCATTACACCAAGCGTATCCTGCGCATTAACAAGACCAAACAACGCACAAAAAATCAATAGTAAAATACTGCGCATCAGAACTTCAATTCTGTCATCGGCACCTCGTGCTTAATCTGCGATGTTCCCTGCTCGTCCTTTACCTCCAGCGTTATTTTTTTCTTGTCCCAATCCAGGTGTATTACACCGTAATTAGGTTTCATAAAGGGCTGCCCGATACGATTCTTATTACCTCCATCGCAGCTATGGCCATGCGTTAAGCCGCTGCTGGTTAAGTCATATAATGTATAGCAGCTATCGCGCTTTAATTTGCTTAACTCGGCATAGTGTAAATCACCACTTATAAAGAACACGCCGTTCGCTTTTGTCTTCTCAATCAACCTCATAAAACGCTCGCGTTCGTGCGGCATGTTTACCCATGCCTCCCAACCGTTAAAGTCAACCAAAAATTGGGTACTGCTTCCTATTAGTCGCAGGTCAGCCGGTTGCTTTAATTGTTCTTCCAGCCAGGCCCATTGCTCCTTACCCAGAAAGGTGCGCCAATGCGCCGGCATTTTAAAATAAGGACCCTTACAATCGCGGTCCAGTTTTTTGCGCAATAAGCCGGTGCGAAAACTGCGCAGGTCCAGCATAATAACCTGTAGCTTTTTGCCATCCGGCCCGTAGGTATAACTGGTATAAACACCCTTGTGTTTCCGGCGTTCGCTGCTATCCGGTTCGTGAAAAAATTTCAGGAATATCTCCTTCGATTGTTCCTTCATTTTATAACAGCGGCCACCATCATTCACACCATAATCGTGGTCATCCCAGGTGGCAATAACCGGCGCGTGCTTTTGCAGTTCTATATAACCAGGTTTCGAGGCCAGTTGATCATACTTGGCCTGCATCACTTTCATATCCTTGGTATCGGCATAAATGTTGTCGCCCAGAAAGATGAAAAGGTCCGGCTTTTCAGCAGCAATTTTATACCAAATTTCCTGTGGTTTGTTTTGGTCGTTACAACTGCCAAAGGCAATGGTGTTCAGCACCTGCGGATGGTGCTCCTGTGCGTTTGCTAAACAAAGCGCCAGCAAACCAAGCGCAGAGAGGAGAATTTTCTTCATTACCTAAACTTACTTTTCTTTCACACAAAGGCACAAAGAATCGAAGTTTTTAGCCCTATATTTTTTAACTGGCCGTAAACCCAACTTCTTTTTTTCTTCTTAGCGGCTTTGTGTAAATAGTTGTATTCAAGGCAAATCTCCTTCTTCCACGTTAAGCCAATCTGCAGGAAAAGTTAGGTCTTTGTACCACACCAACTTCCAGGCACCCTCATTGTATTCCAGCGCGGTCATGTTCTCTACCCAATCGCCGCTATTTAAATAAGTTACCTTACCGTTTTCTGTTACAATCTCTTTAATAACAGGCTTATGCACGTGCC
The DNA here is from genome assembly GCA_046329495.1 of Chitinophagales bacterium. Lineage (GTDB taxonomy): Bacteria > Bacteroidota > Bacteroidia > Chitinophagales > LD1 > Bog-950. The sequence continues at coordinate 50,690 of JAXLUO010000022.1, forward strand.
CCATCAGCACATTGTCGTACCCGTTTTCAATAGCAATTTCAGCAGCGGTTAATTCATAATCGCCAAGCTTTTTAACTCCGCTTTTTACGCTATCCTTAATCCGCTTCGAAAGCGATATTTTTTCCTGCCCGAAAAACTCCAGAACAAAATTTACCAGCTTATTAATAAGTATCAGCAGTTCATAACCGGTAGTGCCCAGTTTGGCCAACCACTTCGAGCCCCGCATCGATACATCGAACACATCGCCATGAAAAAACCAGTTCTTCTTGCCGTCCAGCTCCAGCACCAGTTTATCCTCTAAATGCAAATTACCCAATGCCATGCCGCTATAGCGTCGCAGCATTTCATCGTGGTTACCGGTAAGCAAGTACACCTGCACACCTTCGCTCACTAACTGAAACATCTTTTGTATAACCTTGGTGTGCGATTTGGGGAAGTAATACGATCGAAACTGCCAGATATCAATAAAGTCGCCGTTTATCACCAGAGTTTCCGGCGCAATGCTATCCAGGTAATGGTTTAGCTCCTTGGCCCTGCAGCCTATAAAGCCCAGGTGCACATCGCTTATTACCACCAATTTTACCTTGCGCTTGTGCGGCATACTTACAAAGATGTAGAATAGCTGTTACAGGTTTAAATTAAATTAAGGTAAAGTCATAAACGAAGTTTTTGGGGAAGAAATTGACCCATAAGCCCGATTTTTATCAATAAAACCCTGGCACGTTCGTCTTACTACCTTTATTATTTTCGCGCCATGGATTTTAGCTTTTCGGTTTTTACCCAACCCGATGCCTGGATTAGCCTGTTAACCTTATCCTTTCTGGAAGTAGTGTTGGGCGTAGATAACATCATTTTTATTTCGCTTACCGCCAACAAGTTGCCAAGCAACAAACGCGCAGCGGCTCGTACGGTAGGTTTAGCGCTGGCCCTGGTAACACGTTTAGGTTTATTATCTGTTATAGGGTTGGTAATCAGCCTAAAGGAACCTTTGTTCGATCTGCCATTGCGCACCGTGTTCGAAGCCCTGAAGGTGGAGAACGTAAGCGAAGCTATTGCCATTTCCGGACGCGACATGATCCTAATTTTGGGTGGCTTTTTCCTGCTGGCTAAAAGCACTTCCGAAATTCACGGTAAAGTAAGCGGACAGCATGAAGAGCATAAAAAAGGGAAAGCCGCTGCTGCCTTCTGGTCGGTTATCCTGCAAATTGTATTAATCGATATTGTTTTCTCTTTCGACTCCATATTAACGGCCGTCGGCTTAACCCCTCACGTAATTGTAATGATGGCCGCCGTAGTAGTGTCTATTATTATTATGATGCTGTTCTCGGGCACCATCAGCAACTTTATTAATAAGTACCCTACACTGCAAATACTGGCTCTTTCCTTCCTGATTATGATAGGCTTAACGCTGGTATTGGAAGGCTTTGAGGTGCACGTTAACAAGGCATTTGTTTACATCTCAGTGCTGTTCTCGCTGTTTGTTGAATTCCTGAATATCCGCTTCCGCAAAAAGGAGAAAGAGGCTTAATTGCCTTTAAAAAACTTTCACGTACGTTTCATCCGAAACTGTATTTACTTCGCACCCAGATGAAAAAGACACTCCTGCTGCTTTTGTCGCTGTCGTTCCTGTTTGCGTGTAACCGCAAAAAGGATATGCATGTGGATAAGGACTACGAACGTTACATGGAGTACAAAAACATCTACACGAACTATGGGAAGGTGCCCGTAGATACGACCAAAGCACAGTTGCAAGATTATCTGAAGCACTTTCCGGCCAATGCACCGGCCTGGGTATTTTATGGCCGCCTGCAATACGACCTTAATAACATACCTGAAGCAATTAATGCTTACCGTAAGGCGGCAGAAGCCAATCCGCGTTACCCCGAAGCCTATAGCAGTATCGGCGCTATTTACAATTTCAGTGGCAAAACCGATTCAGCAAAATGGTATTTGCGCAAAGCGTTGGAATTAAAAGACAGCAGTTCCTACACCTACGTGACTTTAGCAGGCTTACTCTTATCCGAAAAAAATGCCGGAGCACAGGCCCTGGTTGATTCGGCTTTAGCACGTGCCGATTCGAATGCTGTAATCTACGCGGCCTTAAGTGCCAGCTACGCTCAAACTGCCGATTTTAAAAAGTCGGTGGAGTATTACCAACGCGCTACAGCACTTGGCTTACGCGATACCGATGGATTTAAACAGGTGCTTGCCGGACAAACAAAACTGGAAGACTATTACCGAAAGAATAAATACTGATGAAGAAACTGTTTACGCTGGAGAACTTCCTCCAGCTTGTTCGCGAACTTTTGTGGTTAACCATTACTGCAGCTATTGCCGTAGCAATTCTGTATCCTATTACCTCTAAGATAGATTACATCTACCTGAAGCCAACCTTTGGGTTTATTATGCTAACGCTTACCTACTTCAGGTGGAGCATGCTCATAAAGAGCATTCCGTTTTTAAGGCCCGCTTTAGTTCGGTTTTTGCTGTTCACGGCAAACCTTAGTCTTACCATTTACATCGTTAACGTAATGCAAAAGGTAATGGGCCTGATGGAAAACATGTATACCGAGGATATCGGTTTCCCCAAGGTTATTTTGTTCGAAGCCGACCGTGCCGCCCTTTTCAGCTACGTGTACAACGTAGTAGTGCTGTTTGGCACCGGAGCCATTATCATGATCGTTGCCTTTAATCTGCGCCTCATCATCTCCTGGTGGCAGTTTTATAAGTATAAGGCCAACGCTTTAATGGGCGACTAATTTTTCCGTCTTACTTATGCAATGTGTAGCTTCCCGCATCGTTTAAACAGGAGGCTGCAAAAACCTGGCTATAAAACCTTTTGAAAGCCCGCGTTGTCCATATTTTTTTTCTGCTGCTTGGCTTGCTCGCACAAGGCCAAACTAAAAAGGATTGTACCTATAAAGGCGGCGATGTAGCCTACCTGGAAGAGATCCGCTGTCGCAACGATTTTCATGCCGTTAAAGGCCCGCCTCTATCCGATAAATACGGCAATGTAGAATCGGTAAAACTGTTATACGAAATCCGTAAGGACCGCATCTATTTTGCTAATTCCGAAGTCTATCACTTTCACTACGATTTCAGCACCCAGGTACTGGGCGATGGTTGGGATTTACCTCTTTTTAATGCCACACAATACACCGATAACAAGAACCGCCAATATGTACTGGCTAACCTTAACCACTACCTTTCTTCTGATTTGTATACGCTCGAGTTCTTCAGCGGCGATCAGTTTAAGGACACCTTTATGTTGCAATTTTTTAAAAAGTTGAAACAGCAAACCTACTTCGGTAACCGCATTAAAATTTTAGTGAACTCGCCCGAAACACAGCAAAAGTACGAGCACCTTAAAAAGCAATTACCCTTCATAGATGTAAACGACTTGTTTGCGGGACAGAACTACCAATTCCTTATCAAGGGCAGCAGTTACGGTTACCTCCGCAAAATGAAGGCCACCGACATCGACAGCCTTCATCCCGGTGAGCACGATATTATATTAACTGATGGTTTTCCTAACGATATTCCCCTGGTAGCGGGTATGATCACTACGCAGTTTCAAACACCATTGTGCCACGTAAATATCCTTTGCCATAACCGCGGTACGCCAAATGCCGCCTGGAAAAAAGCATGGACCGACAGCACACTCACCTCATTAACCGATAGCCTGGTTAAGATGGAAGTAAGTGCCTATGGTGTTAAAGTGCGCAAGGCCGATTTAAAAGATGCCGATGCCTTTTGGAAACAACAAGCCACCACCAAAAACATCAACCTAAGTTTCGATACGCTGGTTACAGGTCTGTTAGAAATGGCCGGCCTCTCCTACAAAAGCGTAAACAAAGTAGGTGGTAAAGCCGCCAACTTCGCTGAGCTATGTAAGGTGCGGGTGCAGGGGCGTAGCTTACCCTTGCCTGAAAATAGTTTTGCCATACCGCTCAGCTATTACTATCGCCATATAACAACAAACGGCATCCAGCCTTTGTTAGATAGCATCTTAACCATCGACAGCATTCGCTACAACCGCGAACATTTGCCGGCCAAACTAAAAGAACTGCGCAAACGCATTACGAATGCACCGCTGGATAGTAACTTACTTGCCTTGCTTTATAAACGTTTAGGCAAAGATACTACCTACAAGGCCTATCGTTTCCGCAGCAGCACCAATGCTGAGGATGTGCCCGGCTTTAATGGTGCGGGCCTTTACACCAGCAAAACAGGTGTGGTGGGCGATGAAAAAAAGAGCCTGGAAAAAGCTATTAAAAAAGTATGGGCCAGTTTGTGGGACGAGCGCGCCTTTTACGAACGTGAGTACTTCCACATCAACCAACGCACGGTAATGATGGGCTTGTTAGTGCACCGCGCCTTTGGCGATGAAGAAGCCAACGGGGTGGCTATTACCAAGCACTTGTACCGTCCCGCTTACCCTGCCTTTACCATCAACGTGCAGAAAGGCGAAAACAGCATAGTGCTGCCAACCGATAGTAGTCAGTGCGACCAGCTAATTGCCGGCCTGGGTGAAGTAATCGGCGATTCAAAAATTACGGTGGAATACATCACCAAATCAAGCCTCAACAACGGCAAACCGGTAATGACGGATGCCGAAATTTCTTTGCTGGTGCGCTACCTTACCGCTATTAAAGACCACTACTATTATAACACCCGCGTGCGCGGCCGCGAAAAAGGTTACAACGAATTTGCCATGGACGTAGAGTTTAAGCTGGATAAGCGAACGCGTAAGTTATACATTAAGCAAGCCAGGGTATATTAATCGCCGACCTCAAAATTTAATCGCACCTTCTGCGTTTCTGCTTTCGGTTTTTACCTTTACTTATCATTCATGCTAAACCGTTTGCTCAGTCCCCAACGCCTGCAATACCTGGTAGCCCTGTGCTGCACTTGTATTTTTATTGGTTTGGTGGGTAGCCGGGCACTGGCCAGCATTGGCATGATAGCCCTGGTGGTAACCGGTGTGTTCTCACAATCCTTCACCCAAACCTTGCGCTACTATTTTTCGCGCAAGGAAATGTGGATTCTCTCTCTCTTTTTCTTCATCGTGCTTATCAGCGGCCTTTATTCCGACAACAAAACTGAGTGGATGGTGTGGGTGCGCATTAAACTGCCTTATCTGTTTTTGCCCATTGCTATGGCAGGCCTGCCCAAACTTACCGAACGCACCTTTACTATCATCCTCTATGCTTTCGTTCTAACCATGTTCATCAGTGCGTTGTTTATCCTAAGCAACTACGCCCTGCACTATACCCAAATAACCGAGGCCTTTACACGTGGCAGCGCCATACCAATGCCCTTCAGCCACATCCGCTATACATTGATGCTGGCCTTTTCGTTTTTTTGCGCCTGGTATCTGGCAGAGAATAAACGCTACCTCTTCTCGCCTTCCGAAAAATACGCACAATGGTTTTTCATGGCCTTTGTGTTTGTAGCATTACACATACTAAGTGTGCGTAGCGGTTTGCTGGCGCTCTATATAGGTCTACTGTTTATCGTGTATCGTGTTGTGATTGCACAACGCCGTTTTGCATTAGGTGCTATGGCACTGGCCATTTTAATTAGCCTGCCCGTATTAGCTTATTACCTGGTGCCAAGTTTCCACAACAAAGTATCGTACATGCGTTACGACCTCGACCAATACCGCAGCGGACAAATAAACGAAAACAGCGATGCAGGCCGTTTGCTTAGCTGGCGCGTGGGCATGGAAATTTGGCAGCAACACAAACTAACCGGCATTGGCGCCGGCGACATCCGCACCGAAACCGCCAAAGTCTACGAACAACAATTTGCGCAAGTGCCAATCAGCAACCGCAAAGTACCGCATAACCAATTCATCTGGGTAATGGCCACCACCGGGTTCATCGGGCTTCTATTGTTTCTCACTGCTTTCTTTCTACCCGTATTCACCAATGGCTATTTTAAGTATTGGCTGTTCACCCTCTTGCACTTAATTCTCTTCTCGTCCTTCTTTACCGAAGACACCTTGGAAGAACAGGTAGGCACCGCCTTCTACCTTATTTTCCTTTTGCTTTTTATCAACCATTTTCACCCGGCAGATGAATAAGCTATCGGTTGTGATTATTACTTATAACGAAGCAGCCAACATCGGCCGCTGTATCGATTCCGTACGAGGCATTGCCGATGAAGTACTGGTAGTAGATTCCTTTTCCACGGATAACACCGTTAGCATAGCAACATCAAAAGGTGCCCGTGTGCTTACCCATACTTTCGAAGGGCACATACAACAAAAGAACTGGGCACGTTTGCAAGCCATACATCCTTACGTGCTCTCTTTAGATGGCGACGAAGCCCTCAGCGACGAACTGCGCACTTCTATTCTTGCTGCCAAAAACAATTTTACAGCGCAAGGCTATACCATGAACCGCCTGAACTACTACTGCGGTGAGCCAATTAAAACCTGCGGCTGGTACCCCGATACTAAACTGCGCCTTTGGCAAAACAGCGCCGGCGAATGGCGCGGCCTCAACCCCCACGACCGCTTCGAATTGTTCAACAGCACACCACAACCCCTTAGCGGCGATATATTACACAACACGTACCCAACCAAACAAGCCTTGCTGAATCAGGTAGATAAATTTGCCACCATCAGTGCACAGCATTTAAAAAACCGTAGTGTGTTTCATCTGCTGTTTAAGTTGCTGTTTAGTGCGCCGGCTAAGTTTTTTAAAAATTATGTGCTGCGACTGGGGTTTACCTCCGGCCTAACCGGACTCACCATTTGTTTTCACCAAAGCCGCGAAGTAGCATTGAAATACTACCGCGCTTTAAAGTTTAAATTTGCGGCGTGAGATTGGCATTCGATGCAAAGCGGGCATTAAACAACAGCACCGGGCTTGGTAACCATGCCCGCATACTGCTCAACGCCCTCCTGCGTGATTTTCCCGGCAACGCTTACCTGCTGTTTACACCAAAATTACAGGCGCAATTTCTCGATGCCCTGCAAGGCGACTTCAGTCTCCACCTGCCAGAAACAAAATTTCAGCAATCCTTCCGCAGCCTCTGGCGATCGTTCCATTGCAAACAACAACTACTGCGCGAACGCGTCGACATCTACCACGGCCTTAGCAACGAATTACCCTTCGGTATACACAGCACGGGTATAGCAACAGTTGTTACCATCCATGATCTAATCTTTTTAAAACATAAGGAGCAATATCCCTACATCGATCGCAAGATTTACGAAGCTAAAACGCGCTATGCGGCCAAACATGCCGATAAGGTTATTGCCGTTAGCCAACAAACAAAGGAGCAACTGATAGAACTTTATAAAACACCGGCCTCGAAGATTGAGGTGATTAACCCCAGTGTAGAACCTGTGTTTTATGGCGAGTGCAGCACCGCCGAAAAAGAAGCCGCAATTACTAAATACCAGTTGCCGAACAATTACCTGCTGTGTGTAGGGTCTTTCTTCCCGCGTAAAAACCACAAAACAATCCTCGAAGCGTTTGCCCTAATAGCCAAACAAACCGAATACCACTTAGTGCTGGCCGGTGGCAGCGGTAACCAAAAACAAGAGATAGAACAACAGATACATTGCCTGGGCCTTAGCAACCGTGTTCATATCCGCAGCAGCATCACCAATGCTGATATGCCCGCGGTGTATCAACAAAGCAAAGCGCTTATCACAGCCTCTTTCTTCGAGGGCTTTGGAGCGCCGGTGTTGGAAGGTCTGTTCAGCCGCATACCGGTAATAGCAAGCGATATCCCCAGCCACCGCGAAGCCGGCGGCAATGGAGCGCTCTACTTTAACCCCAACAGCGCCGAAGAATTAGCGCACCAACTAACACAAGTGCTAAACAACACCCCCCTCCGCACCCAACTGGAACGCGACGGCTACACCCACGCCCTCCAACACACCGACACCATCTGGGCACAACAAACCATGCAACTCTATAATAAGCTGTAGCAGAATAACACCAAGCAACAAAGGCGCTAAGGCACACTAAGAAAAAAATGTAAAACCTTAGTACTTTCCTGTGGTTGCGCGTCCCGCCAACCACAACATTTAAAAGACAAACATTCCCCCTCTGCGTACCTTTGCTGCTTCGTGCCTCGTGTATTATCCTTTCCGTTTCATCTTTGCGTCTCGTGGCTATGTATTTGTATTCTTTGCTTAGCCCCCTTTAGGGTAGGGTTGCGCGGCCTTAAGCCCCCTTCCTGAAACTTCGTGCCTTTGCGTCTTCGTGGCTATGTATTTGTATTTAACCCCCTTTGCGAACCTTCGTTTCTTCGTGCCTTGGTGTAATTATCCTTTCTGTTCCCCTTCGTGCAACTTCGTGTCTTCGCGCCTTAGTGGCTATGTATTTGTATGTAGTCTGTAACTCCTCGCCAGCAACCACGTAAAAGCCAAACAACAAACACCGGTCAACACAAAGGCCGCACCCAACTGCACCTGTGCCGCCGAATAAAAAAGATACACACCCGCCGCAGCTACAACCAACAACCTGCAAACCTCCGCAACATCTGCCCAGGGCTTATTCTCCAATAACGCTGTAAACAAGCTAAACGAAAACACCACCGCCGCCGATACCAACGCATAATACAACCACGCCCCTTGTTCGGCTAAATAATTCAAGGCCCAAAAACCAACACCGGCTGTCAACACAAAATTCAGGAACACGTACAGTTTTTTACCTGTCTGCCGCGTAAACTGCGGTTGCGCTATTATCTGCTGCTTACCATACTGTGCCGAAAACGCCGGCGCACCAAACACCACCTTCCACTTATCGCTCAAGGTAGTTGCCTTAGCAACTGCCGCACCTATCGCGGCAAAATGATGCACATTACTCCATACCGGGTTATGCGTACTTAGAGGTTGCGTAATTCCGTAGTCCGGTTCTTCTATCTCCGGTTCAAACGTGCCGAACAGTTTATCCCATACAATTAAAAATGCGCCATAATTTTTATCAATGTATTGCGGGTTGCGGCCATGGTGCACGCGGTGGTGACTCGGTGTTGCCATAAACAACTCCAGTACACCCAGGCGTTTTATAAACTGCGTATGCACCAAAAACTGCCACAGCAAACTGATGGCATAGGCCGTTACAAACAACTGCCACGGAATACCCAACAAGGCCAGCGGCAGAAAAAACACCCAGGTATAAATACCTTCCAGCGCATTTTGCCGCACGGCAACACCCAGATTATATTCCTCATTACTGTGGTGGGTAATATGCCCCGCCCACATAAAATTTACCTCGTGCGAAAACCTGTGTAACCAATACTGACAAAAATCGGCCAGCACCAACACCAGCGCATAATTAAGCACCGTTTGAACCACCCCGGCCTGTGCACCCACCTGCCAACCCAGCAAGTTACTCAAACTATAATGCGTTTGCACATACACAAAAGCGGTAAGGAAAAGTCCCTTATTCAACAGATCCGTTAGCTGCTGCAGGGCAGCGGTTAACAGGTTTATGATCAGGTAATGACTGCTTACATACGGCTTGTTGCGCAACCGCGCCAGCACAAACTCGGCCCCGATGCCAAGGGCAAACAAGGTGCCCAGCACCACCCCTACAAGGGTCATAATTTCATCGTTTACGGGTTGGTGCTGCATATGGCAAAAGTAAGGCTTACAGCGGGTAAACCGGCCATAATCACCCTAAAACCCTCAAAACCACAGGCAAAAGCAAAAAATTGACAGGTTTTTTCTTTCAGGTATTTGTAAAAAAGGCAAAGAAATATACATTTGCCGTCCCTATTGAAAGATAGGGCAGTTTCCTCGATAGCTCAGCTGGTTAGAGCGAATGACTGTTAATCATTAGGTCCCTGGTTCGAGCCCAGGTCGGGGAGCAAAGGCGATACGATAGTGTCGCCTTTTTGCGTTTTAGGTTCCGAAACTTCGGAACTTCCGCTTTGTAGTTCCGGTCATGCTGTTCCATACCGCAATCAACAACTAAGAATTAAAGCATGGCCCTGGGTAGCGGTCCTTCCGTGCCGGAAGTTAGTAGGTTGCATAGCCCTGGATTGCAGTTTCCTCGATAGCTAAGCTGGTTAGAGCGAATGACTATCATTACATCCTGGTTCGAGCTCGTTCGGGGAGCGGGGTGGTAAAAACCAATAACTGCAAAACAGGTCGCCGGAAATGACACCAATTTGATTTTCAACGT
>JAXLUO010000023.1:0-58813 GCA_046329495.1 Chitinophagales bacterium
TATTTCGCAAGCTATTACAACAGCCGCTAACGGCGACCGTATTGTAGTATTCAGCAACGGATTAACCTATACCGAAAACCTGACCATTGATAAATCGCTGACCTTTTTATCAGCCGCAGAAGGTGAATACTTTTATGTAACCGGCCATATTAAATACGTAGGCGCCAACAGCCGCGAGATTACCGTAATAGGTATGCACCAATTGGGCAATGACTCGGCTTCGGGCACAGTAGCAGTAGGCAGCCGCTGTATTGTAAACATTGTTGATTGTGAGATTAACGGGTATGTAATTTTTAACCAGGATGGTTACGATGTAAATGTGTTGTATAACACCATACAGTATGCTACAGAGTTGCGCTATGGCAAGGTAATAGCCAACAAAATTGGTGTAGAGGCCGGCGACAATACCTTTAATGGTGAATTGCGCGTAACGGCTGAAAGTGCCGCCTATGGCCAGGGCGACACCTTGTTTATTATTGCGAACCGCATGTTTAAAGCAGACAATACCGGTGTTACGTATCAGTTAAACTTCGACAACAGCAACCTGCGCTATTTTATTGCCAACAACACCATCCGCAATGGTATTTTAAACAGCACCGGCTATACCAGCAGCCGCACCTGTATCAATATTGTAAACTGTTACCTAACCGATTCGGCCAATGTATGTATCAATAACTTTTTATCGGGTATTGAAACTACCAGCGGTTGCAGCTTAGCGAGCACCTATGCATTGACGCAGTTGAAAGGGATTAAAGCCGAAAACTTTGTAAACAATATCTTTAAAAACCGCTACCAGGCCAACTATGGCTGCGGATCGCTGGGTATGCGCGGCGATTATAACCTCTATGATTACTATCGTGGTGTGCCATTAACAGGTATTGTAGACAACAACTACTTTAACACCGGCCAAAACGTAACTTATACCTACGACCCGATAACCGGTAAAGCCTTAACGGGTAACGCTGTTATTGATGCCGGTAAACCCGGTGTTAACTACATGGACATCGACTTGACCAGAAGTGATTTGAGCACATATGGTGGTCCGTACACGCAGGCAAACTACTGGGATACCGCCAACCCGCAAGGTGGCCGTGGCCGCGTGTTTTTGTTAAACATGCCGGCTAACATCTACTCGCTAACTACACCGGTTTCTATTAAGGCAAACGCCACTCACACTAAGTAAACAGGAACGCTAACTAAAAGGCGGAAATGGTCATGTTACGAACAAGACTACAATTACCTGTATTACTGATACTCTGCTTGTTGCTGGGCAGCGGGTTCGCGGGTATACGGGCACAGCAAGTGCTGGGCGCCGAATACTTTTGGGACACCGACCCCGGTTACGGCAACGGGTATTCCTTTACCGCCCAGGATGGAAACTTTAATGAAGCGCTGGAGAATATAATACGCAACAGCGCACCGCTTCCATCCACGGGTTTGCACCTGCTTAACATACGTGTTAAGGATAATAACAATAACTGGGGGCCGCTTTATAAGAAGGTGGTTCAGGTTACGGATACGGCTCAACTACTTACAAATACCAAAATTACTGCTGCGGAATATTTCTGGGATACAGATCCCGGTAACGGCAGTGGCACGGCTATGCTTGCTTTTGACGGCAACTTTAATGAAGCGCTGGAACAGGCATTTAAAAACACCAGTAGCTTGCCCGCTGCCGGTTTGCATTTATTCAATATACGTGTGCGCGATGGCAAGAACAATTGGGGTCCTGTATTTAAAAAACCGGTGCAGTTAAATGATGCTACCACTACCAGCAGACTGTTAACCGTTAAAGCAGCCGAATACTTTTGGGATACCGACCCCGGCTACGGCAGCGCTACTGCCCTGCTTGCCTTTGACGGTGCTTACAACGAAGCACTGGAACAGGTATTTACCAATAGCGCCACTTTGCCTGCTACGGGCTTACATGTATTTAATATTCGCGTAAAGGCTGAGAATAACAATTGGGGGCCTTTATTTAAAAAAGCGGTACAGGTTACCGATGTGGTAAACAACCCGCGTTTGCTTACGGTAAAAGCAGCCGAATACTTTTGGGATACCGACCCAGGTTTTGGCAGCGCCAATGCCCTACTTGCGTTCGATGGCAACTTTAACGAAGCACTGGAACAGGTATTTACCAATACTGCTACGTTACCCGCAGTTGGATTACACCAGTTTAATATTCGTGTGAAAGCGGAGAACAATAGCTGGGGACCTTTATTTAAAAAAGCGGTGAGCGTAAGTAATGTGGTAAATAGTCCGCGCTTGCTTACCGTGAAGGCTGCTGAATGTTTTTGGGATACCATTGACCCCGGTTTTGGCAGTGGTATAACGCTACTGGCATTTGACGGCAACTTTGATGAAGCATTAGAGGCCATTAAAGGAACGTTGAGTTCGCTTACCGAAGGTTTGCACCGGTTCAACATTCGTGTAAAGGATGAGAAGAACAATTGGGGACCCTTGTTTAAGAAGGCGGTATTTATCAGCGATCAACCACGCGGATTGACATTGACCCAGGCTGAATACTTTTGGGATAGTGACCCGGGCTATGGCAACGGTTATCCACTACTGGCTTTTGATGGCAACTTTAACGAGGCACTGGAATATGCCATTGACTCGAATGCCACGTTGGCGTTTGATGGCATACACCTGTTTAACATACGCGTAAAAGATGAGAAAGGCCGTTGGGGACCGCTTTACAAAAAGGTTGTATACATACAGGCTGAATACACCGGATTAAATGTGGTGTTGGATAAAGGCAATACGACCCTTTGTGCCAATGATTCGCTGATTATACAGGCATCGGGTGCAGGCTCGTATCACTGGTATCCATCAACCGGTTTAAATAAAAACACCGGTGCGGTAGTTATTGCCAAGCCAACTACTACTACCACTTATATGGTGGTGGGGCAAGGCGATCCCGGTGTTTACGATACAGCTTATATTACAGTAACGGTAATTTCGGGTAGTATAGCGCTGAACCTGGGCAACGATACCAGCATTTGTTCGCCTGCTACCGTTACGCTGAATGCAGGTACGGCTACCAGCTACGCCTGGAGTACCGGTGCAAGTTCGCAAACAATTAGCGTAAACAGCACCGGCAATTATGCGGTAACTATTACCAACGCTTCCGGCTGTCATAAATCGGATACCATACGCGTAACGGTTGACACTTTAACTGCAAGTATATTGCCTGCCACCGCATCTGTTTGTTCGGGCAGTAGTGTAACCTTATCTGCTTCGGGTGGTAATACGTATAACTGGAGCAACTCGCTTGGTACCAATCCAAACGTGGTGGTTTCGCCAACTACTAACACTACGTATACAGTTACCGTAACCAAAGGTGCTTGTGTAAAAACGGCCAGTCGATTAGTTACCGTTAAGCAGCCAACTACAGGCAATATTACTGCCAGCATCTGTGCAGGACAGAGTTACCTGTTTAACGGCATCAATCGCACCGCTACCGGTAGTTACCTGGATACATTGGTAAACAGCGCAGGTTGTGATTCGATATTGACATTAAACCTGACTGTTAAGCCAATTACTTCTGGAAGTTTTGCCGTTAGTATTTGTGCAGGACAGAGCTACCTGTTTAACGGTATTAACCGTACAACAAGCGGCGCTTACCTGGATACGCTTACCGGCAGCAACGGATGCGATAGTATTGTTACGCTGAACCTGACCGTTAAACCTATCACATCGGGAAGTTTCTCGGCCACTATTTGCCAGGGTCAATCGTATTTGTTTAACGGAGTTAACCGTACCACAAGTGGCGCTTATCTTGATACGTTAACAGGCAGCAAGGGATGTGATAGTATTGTTACATTGAACCTGACCGTGAAGCCGACTACTTCGGGAAGTTTTGCTGCTACTATTTGTCAAGGACAGTCCTACTTCTTCAACGGAATTAACCGTACCACAAGTGGTGCTTACCTTGATACTTTAACCGGCAGTAATGGATGCGATAGTATTGTTACATTGAACCTGACTGTTAAGCCAACTACTTCGGGAAGTTTCGCTGTCAGCATTTGTTCAGGACAGAGCTACCTGTTTAATGGTATTAACCGTACCACCAGCGGCGCTTACCTTGATACGCTGACAGGCAGCAATGGATGTGACAGTATTGTTACATTGAACCTGACCATTAAACCAACTACTTCGGGCAGTTTCGCGGCTACTATTTGTCAAGGACAGTCGTACTTGTATAATGGTATTAACCGCACCACAAGCGGCGCTTACCTTGATACCTTGACCGGCAGCAATGGTTGTGACAGTGTTGTTACGCTGAATTTGACCGTGAAGCCAACTACTTCAGGAAGTTTCTCAGCCATCATTTGCCAAGGGCAGAGTTACCTGTTTAACGGCATTAACCGAACCACAAGCGGTGCTTACCTTGATACCCTGACAGGCAGCAATGGATGCGATAGTATTGTAACGCTTAACTTAACCGTGAAGCCTAACAGCACAGGCACTATTACTGCCAGCATTTGCCAGGGCCAGAGCTACCTGTTTAACGGTGTTAACAGAACTACCTCGGGCACTTACTTAGATACCCTGGTTAGCGCTAACGGTTGCGATTCTATTTTAACGTTGAACTTAACCGTAAAAGCAAAAACCACCGGCACTATCAATGCAGGTATTTGCCAGGGTCAGTCGTATTTGTTTAATGGCGTTAACCGAACCACAACCGGAACCTACTTAGACACGCTGGTGAATGCTGCAGGATGTGATTCGATTCTAACACTTAACTTGACCGTAAATGCTACTGTTACCAGCAGCTTTAACCAAAGCATTTGTGCAGGCAGCAGCTATTTCTTTAATGGGCAAAACCTGACCACTGCAGGAGCTTATAAGGACACCCTTGTAGCCGTTGGCGGTTGCGATAGTGTAGTAACCTTAAACCTGACGGTGAAACCAAAAACCACCGGCACGTTGAATGTGGCAATCTGTCCGGGTCAGTCCTACTTCTTTAACGGCGTTAACCGCAGCGTTGCAGGTGCTTATCTGGATACACTTACCGGTTCGAATGGATGCGATTCGATACTAACATTAAACCTTAGTATTAAGTCCACCACTTCCGGCAGTTTCTCAGCAACCATCTGCCAAGGGCAGTCGTATCTATTCAATGGTATTAACCGAACTACCAGTGGGGCTTACCTTGATACGCTTGTTGGCAGCAACGGATGTGACAGCGTAGTTACGCTGAACCTGACAGTGAAGCCTATTACAACCGGAAGTTTTTCAGCTTCCATTTGTCAAGGCCAGAGTTATTTGTTCAATGGCATTAACCGCACAACGAGCGGTGCTTACCTTGATACCTTAACCGGTAGTAACGGTTGCGACAGTATTGTTACCCTTAACTTAACTGTTAAACCAACTACCAGCGGCACAATTAATGCCAGCATTTGCCAGGGGCAGAGCTACCTGTTTAACGGTGTAAACCGCACTACAAGCGGCACTTATCTTGACACGCTGGTAAACAGCGCAGGCTGTGATTCGATACTAACACTGAATTTAACCGTAAAGGCTAAGACAACCGGCACTATCAATGCTTCGATCTGTCAAGGTCAGTCGTATTTGTTTAACGGCGTTAACCGTAACACCAGTGGCACCTACCTGGATACACTTGTAAATGCGGCAGGATGCGATTCGATACTTACGCTTAACCTGACAGTGAACTCAACCGTAACAGGCAGCTTTAACCAAAGCATTTGCAGCGGCAGCAGTTATCTGTTTAATGGTGTGCAGTTAACCCAAAGCGGTAATTACAACGACACACTGACAGCAGTTGGCGGTTGCGATAGTATTGTAACGCTGCATTTAACCGTTAAGCCGGTAACTACAGGCACTATCAATGCAAGTATTTGCCCTGGCAGCAGTTACTTCTTTAATGGAGTTAACCGCAGTACAGCAGGCACTTACCTGGATACGCTGGTAAACAGCGCGGGGTGCGATTCGATACTGACGTTGAACCTGAGCATTAAACCAACCAGCAGCGGTAGTTTTGCAGCAAGCATTTGCCAGGGGCAGAGTTACCTGTTTAACGGCATTAACCGCACTACCAGCGGTGCTTATCTTGACACCTTGATTGGAGCGAACGGCTGCGATAGTGTTGTTACGCTGAACTTAACCGTGAAGCCAAGTACAACAGGCACTATCAATGCCAGTATTTGCCCGGGCAGCAGTTACTTGTTTAACGGAATAAACCGCAGCACAGCAGGCACTTACCTGGATACGCTGGTAAACAGCGCGGGGTGCGATTCGATACTTACGTTGAACCTGAGTATTAAACCTACCAGCAGCGGCAGTTTTGCAGCAAGCATTTGCCAGGGGCAGAGTTACCTGTTTAACGGCATTAACCGAACTACCAGCGGTGCTTATCTTGACACCTTAGTTGGTGCAAATGGCTGCGATAGTGTTGTTACGCTGAATTTAACTGTGAAGCCAAGTACCTACGGTACTATTAATGCAAGCATTTGCCAGGGACAGAGCTACCTGTTTAATGGTATTAACCGCACTGCGAGCGGCACGTATCTTGACACGCTGGTGAACAGCGCCGGGTGCGACTCGATACTTACGTTGAACCTAACAGTGAACTCAACGGTAACAGGCAGCTTTAACCAAAGCATTTGCAGCGGCAGCAGCTATCTGTTTAACGGTGTGCAGTTAACCCAAAGCGGTAATTACAACGACACGCTTACTGCAACAGGCGGCTGCGATAGTATTGTAACGTTGCATTTGACCGTTAACCCGGTACTTACCGGTAGCTTTAGCCAGGCCATTTGTGCCGGCAGCAGCTATGCTTTTAACGGCTTGCAGCTAACACAAGCAGGTGTTTATTACGATACCCTGCAAACTACAAGTGGTTGTGATAGTATTGTTACCTTAACCCTTGCGGTTAACACAGCCACCAATGGCAGCACATCGGCCAGTATTTGCCAGGGCCAGGGCTACCTGTTTAATGGTATTACACATTATACCGCAGGCACCTACCGCGATACTTTGGTAAACAGCAATGAATGTGATTCCATATTAACGCTAACGCTAACAGTTACACCTGCTTTACAATCGGCATATGCCGATACCATTTGCAGCGGCGACACTTACAGCTTTGGCGGGCAACTGCTGTCTGCTGCAGGAACCTACCGCGATACGCTAAGCAGCAGTGCCGGTTGCGATAGCATTGTAACCTTAACGCTGGTGTTGCGCGCATTACCGGTTGCCACGGTGATACGCAATAACGATACGTTAAGCACACAGGCGTTCAGCAGTTACCAGTGGTTACGCAACAACCAAACCATTAACGGCGCTACCAACCCCAAATTGGTGATGACGCAGGATGGCGTCTACAGCGTTATAGTAACCGATGCACATGGCTGTAGCGACACATCAGTGGTATTGAATGCTACAGGCGTAGGACTGGAGGATTTAGGCGGCGACTGGGGATTGAGCTTATATCCAAACCCTAACACAGGTGCCTTTACCATCAGCTTTAGCAACGATGCAGACAGAGTTGTAGAAGTTACTGATGCGGCAGGCAAACTGGTATGGCAAAGTGCCATAAACACCCAACAAACCAATGTGGCCCTGCCACAGGTAGCAGCAGGTGTTTACTTTGTGCATGTTTACCAACAGAACCGACAAGCCACCCTTAAAATTGTGGTTTTGAAATAAGCTAAGCTTACAACGATTGCAGAGGGCTACCAACCGGTAGCCCTTTTTTATTGATAGCAGTTGTTGGTATGGCAACAAACCTTATTTTCAGAATATAAATATCACTCAGCATGCGGTCTGTTTTTACCCTACTCCTCTCCTTTGTGTTGTTCAGCGCCATGGCTTCGCAGAACAGGAAAGTTTTAATTATTGGTGTGGACGGCACACGCAGTGATGCTTTTCAGCAAGCCAACACGCCTAACTTTGATTCACTGATTGCCAGAGGCCTGTTTACTTATGATGCCTGGCATTGCGGCATAACCATGTCGGGGGCCTCGTGGTCGACCATATTTACCGGTGTGTGGTGGAACAAACATTTGGTAAAAGACAACAACTACACCAATACCAATTTTACCGATTACCCCTACTTTACTACCAGAGCAAAAGAAGTAAAGCCCAATTTGAAATGCGTGCAAATAGTAGAGTGGAGTCCGCTGAATGACAAAGTTTACAATGATAGCTGGGATGAAAAATTGCTGACGGTAGATGGTGATGCCGATTCAACAGCCAAAGTAGCGGCTGTAAAGTTGCAGGATGATTCGCTGGATTGTTTGTTTGTATATTTTGACGCAGTAGACATAGTGGGACATAGCTCGGGCTTTAGCGCCACAAATACCGCCTATATAAAAGCAATTGAGAAAGTTGATTCGGCCGTTGGTGTGGTGTTACAAGCCTTGTATAACAGACCTAATTATGCTACTGAAGACTGGTTGATAATGGCAACTACCGACCACGGCGGTATATTTACAGGCCATGGCAGTATATCGACTGATGAGCGGCGTATGTGGTTTATAGCAGCCGGCAAAGGGGTGCAACACAGGCAGATTTCAGCAGCCGACCCCGGGACGTATAACAACTTCGGATTAGGTGTTTTTACACCGGCAAATGTAAATACAACCGTTATGCGGCAATCACCGGTGCATACCGATATTGCCGTAACAGCACTGCACCATTTGATTTACGATAGCGGCATTAACCCTGAAACAGACACCGCCTGGCACCTGGATGGCCGTAGCTGGTTAGCGGAGTTTACGGATGTCCCAAGCATAGAAGAACAACAACTGCTTACCGTTTACCCTAACCCCAGCACGAACGTAGTTACCGTTTGGTTACCTGAACAATTAAGCGGTACGGGCCTATTGGAAGTATTTGATTTAAGCGGTAAACTGATTACACAAACAGGCTATACACCCACAAGCACAAAGGTGAACCTTTACCTGAATACACTTGCCAAAGGCACTTACCTTATAAGACTAAAGGAAGGTGCGCGTACTTTCAGCAGGAAGCTGGTGTTACAATAACAGGGCAGTATTGACAATGCGAATACACACGCTTAACAGATTGTTTATATAAAAGGCAACGGAATAACATTTGCCTAAAGGCGTAATAAAAATGCGCTAACCTCGCACTTCTACATTCGCGGCGTTCACAACGCACGCATCTCCCTTGAAAAAATTACTACTACTGCTGTTGGCTTTGCCGGCTGTAACTTATTTGTTTGCGCAAACCGGTTCCGTTACCGGAATGGTTTATAATCCGGGCAAGGAAGCCTTGCCCGGCGCTTATGTTTTGTTGAGCGGCACGAATGCGGGTGCTATTAGTGAATTAGACGGAGGATTCAGCCTGTTTAATGTGCCCGTTGGTAAACAGCAGTTAATTATATCGTATCTGGGATACGGAAACGATACGCTTACCATACATATTACTGCCGGGCAAACCCTGAAGCTTGGTGCCATTGTATTGCAGGAAGCAGGCCACAGCCTTAGCGAAGTAGAAATTAAAGCCGGTTTAAAGAAGGGAAGCGAGAGCAAGGCTATCAATATAACCAAGAGTTCGTCGCGGGTAATAACGGTGATATCGTCGGAGAACATATCGAAACTACCGGATAAAAATGCAGCAGAAACCGTAAAA
The DNA here is from genome assembly GCA_046329495.1 of Chitinophagales bacterium. GTDB lineage: Bacteria > Bacteroidota > Bacteroidia > Chitinophagales > LD1 > Bog-950. The sequence continues at coordinate 9,625 of JAXLUO010000023.1, forward strand.
AGGATTGCAGGTGCAGCCGTACAGAATAACAAAGGTGAAGGTGCATACATAAGCCTCCGTGGCACACCGTTGGACTGGACCGCTACGCTGATGAACGGCGACCGCATACCTGTAGCTGATGAAGAAAACACCAGCCGCATTTTTGAATTTGAAGTGCTGCCCAGCGATTTGATTGATTACGTAATTGTTAGCCGCACGGTAACACCGGACATTGAAGGAGACAACATTGGGGGCAGCATTAACTTTTTAACCAAGAGTGCCGTTGAAGAGCGAACGTTTAAGGTTAACATGGCGCTGGGGGCCAGTGTACTGGCACGCAAACCCACGGGTAATCTCAACTTTTTATGGGGCGACGTAAGCAAAAACAAGAAGTTCAGTTATGTAATTAACGGATCGTACTTCGGTAGGTTTTATGCCTCGCAAGGTTACAAGCTGGCGTTCGGCAGTAACTACAACCACGGTTTAAACCGCTTTGAACTGAAAGATTACGACGGCACCCGCCAATCGTTTGGGGGCAACTTTGCCTGCGAATACAAGCTGAGCGATAAGATAAAGTTGGGCATGAAAGCCATTTCGGGCGGTATGCTGGATGATAAGTGGCAGCGCAAAACCATGTATGTGTACGACAGTGGTGATGGTAAAGGCATGAAACTGCAGAGTATACATGGTAAGTTAAACCGCGTAATGGCCGGTGGCGAGCTGAATGCGGAAATAACACCGATAAGCAAATTGAAGTTGAACCTGCGCCTGGCATCGTATCATAACCAGTTTACCTATGGCAATGTACCCTATGCCAAAGGCGATCCGCGCAACGGCTACTTTACGGAGGAGTTTGGTATCCGCAGTGTATTTGTATACCAGGATATTGATACGATAGATTTATTTGGTAACGCCTATACAGGTGCACCCGGTCAGATTCCTTTTCCAACCAAATTATTAGGACAAGATAATCCTTACGGCCGCGGCGATGACTACAAAAACATCAAACCCCGCTTAACCACACCCGTGGTAGCTGACAGCTTTGAGTTTAAGCGGGCCTTCTCGGAATTAAACACTACCAAGGAAACCGACCCCATTGTAGCACAAGCAGACTTCACGTATTCATTCAACAACAACATTAAGTTATTGGGTGGTGCCAAGTTCAGGTGGAAGATGGGCGAACGCAATTTAAGTTTCCATGAATGGCTTTTGAATATCTACGACCAGCAATCGGCAGCACCGATTTATATGATGAGTTTGCAAACACAGCCGTTTGATGAACGCGGAGGTTATTTAAAGGAATACGGTAGTCCTTACAAAGGCAGTTTTATGCCCTTCATCACCAAAGACCAAAACCGGGCCTTTTTAGAGCAATACGCTTATCGCTTACGTGAGCGCAACATGAATGAATTACATCCGGAATATGCACAATGGGTAGGCTCCTCTTACAAATACCGCGAGTATACTACTGCCGGTTATTTGATGGGAGATTTCAGGATAGGACGCAAGTTTAACATCGTAACCGGATTGCGTTTAGAGAACACCAACATGCATGTGGAGAGTGACACGTTGAGCTCGAAATACGCGATCGATACAGCTTCCGGCACAGTTTATTACCCCGGCGAAAGACGGTATAGTGATATTAAATACCTGGCCATACTACCGGCATTCAACTTTACGTACGCTATTACCAACAATATGAATTTGCGTGCTGCCGTTTCGCGCACGTATCACCGCCAGAATTTTGCAGAAGTAAAGCCCGGCTATGCCGTAATTAAATACAGCGAGTTTGAATTTGTTTTCGGCAATCCGAACCTGAAGCCTGCTTACAGCTATAACTTTGATTTGATGTATGAATACTTCTGGGGCAATAAGGGATTGTTTACCGTAGGTACCTACTTTAAGTATATCACCGACCACATCTTTGTAACCACGCAGGCAGATTTTGACCCACGCACCGGTATAGTTTACAAGGCACCTACCAATGCCGGCAAAAGCTGGGTGTTTGGTGTTGAAGCCAACATACAGCGCAAAATGGATTTTTTACCCGGAGGTTGGGGCGGTATTGGTGTAAGCGCCAACATTACTTATTCGCTTTCGCGCATGCAGGTACCCGGCCGGGATAACAGTCAGGCCATGGCTGAACAAACACCCTTATTGTATAACGTAGCGTTGTATTACGAAAAATACGGACTTGAAACACGTTTGGCATTAAACTATACCGGCGCTTACCTAAAGGAGTTGAACCTGGCTTCGGTAAAAGGCCTGGGATTACTGCATAAAGACAGTGATTATGACATTTTCCAGGGAGAGAATTACTCGCTGGATTTTCAGTGCGCCTACACGTTCAAGAAACATTACACGGTGTACGTAGAGATGAACAACCTGCTGGATTGGCCTTACCTGGAATTTATGGGCAATAAGAATCGTCCGATAAGGGTGGAATACTACCGCCAGCGCGGACAGGTTGGATTTAAATACGAATTATAAAAACAATTTAAATAAAAACCCATTATGAAATTAAAATCTACACTGCTTTTAGGCCTTAGCCTGTTGGCCATAGCCACCTTTGCTTCGCAGGAGCGCAAGGTGCTTGTAATAGGTATCGACGGTTGCCGTAGCGATGCTTTGCAACAAGCTAACACACCCCACCTTGATTCGTTAATTGCTACCGGTTTGTTTACGTACGATGCGTGGCATTTGGGTATCACCGTTTCGGGCCCATCATGGTCAACCATTATGACCGGTGTGTGGTGGAATAAACACGGAGTTACTTCTAATGCTTACACCGGTAGTAACTTTAACACCTATCCCTACTTTTTAACCCGTGCTAAAGAATTAAAACCGAACCTGAAATGTGTGCAGGTAGTGGAATGGGCGCCTATGAGTGACAACGTGTATAACGACGGGTGGGATTCGAAACTAAAAACACCGGATGGCGATGGTGCCAGTACCGCCAGTGTTGCAGCTACTCAGTTAGCAGACCCTGATCTGGATGCTATGTTTGTATATTTTGACGCCGTGGATTTAACCGGCCACTCATCGGGTTTTAGCCCTACGAACCCTTCTTACATTCAGGCTATTGAGAACGTTGATGACAAAGTGGGCATAGTAATGAACGCCTTGCGCAGCCGTGCCAATTATGCCAATGAAGATTGGCTGGTATTGGTAATTACCGACCACGGCGGGATTGGTACGGGACACGGAGGTATTACCTGGGAGGAACGCCATATTTGGTGGATTGCATCAGGAAAAGATGTAGTGCATCAACAAATTACAGCTTCTGACCCCGGCACCTATAACCTGTTAGGCTTAGGTGTATACAATGCCGGCGGTGTAGATGCCAACTTAATGAAGACTTCGCCGGTGCAGGCAGATATTGCAGTAACTGCCTTACATCACCTGATATATGATACAGGTGTTCGCCCCGAAGATCAAACAGCCTGGAACATGGACGGAAAATCGTGGTTGGCGCAGTTTAGCGGTACCGGTGATATTAATAAGGATGAAATGGCGATTACCGTAATGCCGAACCCTACAACCGGTTTAACCACCTTGTGGTTTGAGAATACTAAGAACGAAGCTGTTACTGCGGATGTGTATGACCTAACCGGCCGGTTAATAAAAACAGAAAAGAGCACTACCGCCGTTAACAAACTGAATATAGACCTTACCGGCGTTGCCAAAGGCGAGTATCTGGTTCAACTAAAAATAGGTGAACAAGTATTGCATAAGAAAATACAAGTGCAATAAATAATTCAATAACACGGGGGTTAAATGCAGGTAAAAGCAAGCCCCTATTCTTGCCCTATCTTTTTTGAATGCTCATTATATAATCCGGGCTGCACCTAACTGGTGTGGCCCGGAACTTTTTTAAACCCAACCCATATGCGTAAACTTTACATGGCCCTTATTTTTTTGGTCTCTATTTGTTCGGCAGATGCCCAAATAGCAAACGGCAGCTTTGAAAACTGGTATTCAGGCAGCAGCATCTTCTCCTTCCCTCCTTTTATAAATCCGGATACGTTCCAATATCATTCGCCTGTGGATTGGTCGTGCAGCAACTACATTACCATGAGCAACGGATTGCATAATACCATTTTGGTGGACTCTTCGGCCGATGCCCAATCGGGCAGCAAGAGCCTGCATATGCATACCGATAGTATTTATATTGATGCGGCAGGTATTTACCTTACCATACCCGGCTTTGCTGTAAATGGCAATTTCCCATTAAACATATCGGATGTATTGAATGGTACCGGCAGTTTAGACCCTTTGAATTTAAAAGGTGCCGGTATGCCCTGCGGCACTCAATTAAAGTCGCTGGGCTTTTATATGAAATACAATCCCATACAGAATGACTCGTGCCTTATTTGGGCGGTATTAAAAAAGCAGGGACAGTTGGTTGCTGATTTCCGATTTACGTATAAACAAGCAGTAAATACCTTCACCTATTTTGAGCGCGATTTTGTGTATCATTCCTGCGAAACACCTGATACACTTGTAGTAGTATTTTCAACCAGCAATCCCAATTTTGCCACCTTAGGCAGCGGTAGCACCGGCCTGGAAGCAGGTAGCGAGATCTGGATTGACAGTGTGGAAACAAAAGCGTTGCCGCAAGGTTATAACTTTCCGCCGGTGGCTGTTGCCGATGCAGGTTTTACTTTCAAAAACACCGCTAAAACCATTGATGTATTAGCGAATGATTTCGATTGCGAAAATGATGCATTAACTGTTTCTATAAGCACAAACCCATTACACGGCACCGCTACATTAAGCGCAAACAACGAAGTAATTTATACGCCTGCAGCCGGTTATAGCGGAAAGGATTCATTGCAATACAGCATCAATGACGGGCATAGCACAGCCACTGCATCAGTTGTAATAAACATATTTACCACCAGCGGCGTTGTGGCCTTATTTAATGGTGTTAAGGTATTCCCTCAACCCGCTAACAGCCAGATCAGCATTACCGGATTACCGGCACAGGAAATTATAGCCACCTGTATGAATTTACAAGGTGAGGTATTAAAGGAGTATCACACCGGTACGGGTGAATTACAAATTTCAACTTCCGACCTGCCAAATGGAATTTACGTTTTGAGACTGGAAAGTGAAATAACCAAGCACGTTTTTGTACAAAAGATTGCAATTCAACATTAAAATAAGTTGATCTACAGGTGCTTATCCGGGGGAGAATGCGCTGGTATATTTAACTGAAAAAGTGAGGCCCCGTAAGCCCTCACTTTTTAGCTTTAATAAAACTGTATTATGGATAAGCAAACAGCTACCGTTATTGCCGGGGAGATAATCCGCATCTTTAATGACAAAGGCGGCAATGATTATGCAGGAGAAAAAATAACGCAACTGGAACACGCCTGCCAAGCTGCTGAATTAGCAGAAGAAGACGGGCAGGATAATGAGGTAATACTGGCGGCATTTTTACATGATATTGGCCATTTGCTAAATGAAGATCCGCACACAGAAGACATGGGCGATTATGGCGTAAAGGACCACGAAACATTAGGAGCCGATTATCTTGCTACAAAGGGATTTGGCAAACGGTTATGCGATCTTGTTAGTTCGCATGTAGCCGCCAAGCGTTACTTGTGTGCAGTAAACAAGCGTTATTTTGAACAACTTTCGTTTGCCAGTAAAATGACGCTGGTATTTCAGGGCGGCCCAATGAGTGATACAGAAGTATTGGCATTTGAAGCCAACCCGCTAAAAAACCTGATTATAAAAATGCGTACGTGGGATGAACAGGCAAAGGTTGAAAACAAGCCCATGCCTGACCTTGCCATCTACCGCACCAAACTTATTACCTACCTGACGCAGTTGTAAGGGAGCTTACTACTTCTTCAGCCAGACCAAAACTAAGTGTCATTCCCGCACCGCTAAGGGCGTTGATGATTACCACGCCATTTTCGGGCTGCGAAACAAATTCTGTTTTACCCTTCAGTTTTGCGTAAATGCCATTCCAGGTTTGTGAAAGCTCAAGGTCCTGAATTTGGGTAAACGTGTGCAGGTAGCGCAAGATTAACTGGTTGATCTCATCGCGATCGAACGGATCGTGCACCAAACCGTATTCGTGCGAGTCGCCAATGGTTACTTCGCCCAAACCAGTTTGCGAGATCATAACATGGATGCCCCATTTTACATACTCCGGCATATCGCGTTCAATACGCTCTTTAAGCGCAGGTAAGGTTGAACAGGCATCAAAAGCACCGTAATGCGTAAGGGTTAAGCCCGCACTTAAAGCCGGCCCGATGCGCCAATTGCCTTGTTGCGGAACCGTGCGCAGCATCTGTAATTTGCATTTGGTTATGCCGCTTGTATCGAACACTTCGGGATAAAGAGTTTCAAAATCAGCACCACTGCACACAAAAATCAGATCGGCCTGATAGCTTGCTTTACCACTGAATACCGTTGGATATTCAATGCGGCTGATGGCGGTATTAAACACAAAGCGAATACCGTATTTGGCCGTAAGATATGCAGGGAGTTTGCTGATAGCTTCGCGCGGATCAACAATTACCTCGCTGCTACTCCACAGAGCTGCCTTTAAATTGCGTGGATTGGTTGCTACCGATTTAGCAGTTGTTTGTTCAGGCGTAAGCAAAGCTATATCGCGGTCGTTTTTATCGTTGTTATAGAACTCTTCGATTACAGCGAGTTCATCATTTTCGTACACATTCAATAAGGAGCCCACCGGATCGAACCAGATGCCGGCTTCGGTAAGGGATTGTTTCCAGATGCTTTGGGAACGCATAGCACGTTCCAATAAAAGCCCTTTGGGCTGACCCACCGGCCATACCATACCGAAATTACGGATAGATGCACCTACACATTTTTCGTTGCGTTCGAACACGGTTACTGAATAACCTTTTTCGGCCAACGCGCGTGCTGTTGCCAAACCAACGATACCTGCCCCGATTACTATTGCACTTTTACCCATGCAGCGATTTTATTTTACGATTGAAATAAAGGAGTGAGAATAACATAAATACAAGCCCTGTAGCGCTAACCACATAAAGCGCGTTTACAAAAAAAGCGCTGTAGGAAATAGAAGCCGCACCAAAGTTTTTAAAAAGCAACACGCTCATACTACCAAGGTAGCCAAACGAATCGGCGATGTACATTAAGAAGCCAACATTGGCAGGACGCCGGATGGCAGCAATTTTACGCTCGAAGAATACTACATTAAATGGCACGTAACCCAGATATAAGCCTGTGCCATTCAGCACCATCCACCAAAAGGCCGAAATAGTGTGATGCGCAAATAACCAGGTAGAACCTCCTGCTATAAGAAAGCCGGCACCCACCATCAGATGGTTTACCTGTAACGCCCGGAGGTTATCCTTAATAAGAATAAGGAGACTGATGCAAATTAGAATGATAATAGAAACCGGCACCTCGCTATCGGTAAAAACGGAGGCATCGGTATAGCCGTATTCTTTCCAGATGTCGGCGGCAAAATTATCGCGGAAATCCCGAATGATGGTGAGCATTACATAGGCAACCACCAGCAGCACAATGCCCGGAAGAAAGGAGCGGACAAAATCGCGACGTTCATCTAAGGACATAGGCGAACGTTGACTGCGGTGCGCAATGTCCTCTTCATCGGGAGCAGGAATTTGTTCCAGCAAAACGATAAACAACAACATGGGCAAGGCAAATACCATAGCGGTAAGAAAGGGCATCCAGAACTGCGTTACATGAAAACTATCCATCATACCGCGGCCGATACGTTTAACCAGGCCTGAGGAGAAGATAAAGCTTACTGCCATAACACTCCCCATAAACTCGGTGGCCCGCCGGCCTTCTATGTAACTAAACACAATGCCCCAAACCATACCCAATGGTACGCCATTAAGGAACATAAACACTATGTTATAAGGTGCCGGAGTAAGGGCAAACAGCAACAGGGATATGGCCGCTATACCCACCAACAGCAAGATGCTTAAACCGCGACTGCGGCTTTTCATTTCGGCTACTATTTTAATTCCGAGAAACTTGCTGATGGTATAGCCCAATAGCTGCGCTATGATCAGCATATCCTTATACTTTAAACCTGCCACGTACAAGCCTTCGAATGTTGCTGCTGTAAAGGGTTTGCGAAAGGCATACATGCAGCTATAGGTGAAGAAGGCCGTTAAGGCTGCGTAAATAGCCAGCAGTGCAGGATTTGCTAATGAAAGTTTGGTACGAAAGGAAGGGATAGTAAAATTCACCACAGCGCTTTTGGCACCTGCGAATGAACACTGTCAACGTTAGTGGCAGGTTAGCTCTGCTTTATGATAGCATTACGAAGTAGCATCAGCCTGAAGCAACAACTGCGGCAATTGGGCCAGATCATCAATTAAGTGCGTGTGCTTTTCAACTTGTAACTCGCTTCTGTTAAATGCACCTGTAGTTATGCCCACCACAAAGCGACAGCCGGCAGCAGTACCTTCTTGTAAATCCGAAACTGTATCACCCACTTTCGCTACATTTTGAACGGAGGTGATGCCCAGATCTTTCATAGCCTTAAAAATCATATCAGGTGCAGGGCGGCCGTTGGCCACTTCATCGCTGGTAACGGAGTGGTCTATCACATTTTTCGTCCAACCCAAACGTTGCAAAATAGTGTTGGTTATATCGCGGGAAAAACCGGTATCCAGGCAAACCTTTATCCCATTTTGACGCAACCGTTTGAATGTTTCCTCTGCATTTACCTTGGGCTTAACCGAAGGATCGGTATTATAGAAGGCTATCATCTCGCTTACAAAATCAGCATGAATGCGATCGATTAATTGCTGAAGATTGTTTTTGATATGGTATTGATGCTGTAGTATTTCGCGAATGGCCACGGGTTTAGGAATGCCCATTACTTTGTTAGCCTCGTCGCGCATGATAAAATACCCGCTTTTCGCAAACGCGTTTATAAGCGCCTGATGCACATTATCCTTATCTTCTACCGTAGTGCCGGCCATGTCAAAAACCACCAGTTGAACAGACATATACCTTGTTTGAGGCAAAAGAAATAAAGTGCCACCATCCGTATGTTACCGTACTATTAATTATGCCGGGGTAGGCAGGTAAATAAAAAGCCCTGCTACCTATTACAGTAGCAGGGCACACCATTCAACCCTCACATGCTTATTACTCCATAATTACTTCGGCCGGTTTGGCTGCGTGGAAGGTTAATTCGCCTTCGTTAGCACTTATTTGTATCACATCGCCTTTCTGCGCTTCGCCACCCAGTATCATTTTAGAGATGCGGTTTACAATCTCTTTTTGAATGGTACGTTTTAGCGGACGTGCACCGTATTGCGGATCGAAACCTTCTTCGCCTAACCAATCCAGCGCCTTGTCAGTAATTTCCAACTTCATTTCCTTCTGCACCAGCATATCCTTTAAGTGCAGCAGTTGCAGCTCTACAATGTCGCGGATTTGTTTCTTCATCAGCGGACGGAACATCACTACGTCATCTATCCTGTTTAAAAACTCCGGACGCACACTTTGTTTCAAACGTTCCAGTACTTCTAACTTGGTAGTTTCTAAAACAGCCACCAGGTTATCTTCCTTCACATGCTCAAAGTTACGTTGGATGATATCTGATCCGATGTTAGAGGTCATAATGATGACGGTATTTTTAAAGTTTACCGTGCGGCCTTTGTTATCGGTTAAGCGGCCATCATCCAATACCTGCAACAGAATATTAAATACATCCGGATGCGCCTTTTCAATTTCATCGAACAGAATTACACTGTAAGGCTTACGGCGTACTGCTTCGGTTAACTGGCCACCTTCGTCGTAACCAACGTACCCCGGAGGCGAGCCCACTAAGCGGCTTACACTATGCTTCTCCTGGTATTCGCTCATATCAATGCGCACCATAGCATGCTCATCGTTAAACAAGGTAAAGCTCAAGGCCTTGGCCAATTCGGTTTTACCTACACCTGTAGTACCCAGAAACAGGAAGGAACCGATAGGTTTGCGCTCATCCTGCAAGCCCGCACGGCTGCGGCGGATAGCATCAGCTACCACTTCGATAGCCTCTTCCTGACCTTTTACGCGTTCACCTAAGCGTTCTTCCAGATGTAACAACTTCTCCTTCTCCCCTTCCATCATGCGTGTTACAGGAATGCCCGTCCACTTAGAAACGATAGAGGCGATTTCTTCCGCTGTAACTTCTTCCTGCAACAAACGCTTTTCAGGCGATATTTCAGCAAGCTTAGTTTCCAGCTTTTTAATGTCGGTTTCTGCCTCTTTTATTTTACCATAACGAATCTCCGCTACTTTACCATAGTCGCCTTCGCGCTCCAAACGCTCAGCATCTAACTTCATATTTTCAATATCGCGACGGCGGGCAGTAATCTGGTCCACAATTTCTTTCTCGCTCTGCCATTTGGCTTTAAACTGGTTGCGCTGTTCTTTCAGGTTGGCCAGTTCTTCGTTCAGTTCAGACAGTTTCCGCTCGTCGTTCTCGCGTTTGATAGCTTCCACCTCAATTTCAATCTGCATTATGCGGCGTTCGATCTCGTCCAGTTCTTCCGGCAACGAATCCATTTCAAGACGCATTTTTGCGGCGGCTTCATCCACCAGGTCAATGGCTTTATCCGGTAAGAAGCGTTCCGTAATGTATCGATCGCTTAAGGTAACTGCGGCGATAATTGCATCGTCCTTGATCTTTACCTTGTGGTGGCTTTCGTATCGTTCCTTTAAACCGCGCAGAATGGAGATGGCATCTTCAACGCTCGGTTCATCTACCATTACCTTTTGGAAACGGCGTTCCAGCGCTTTATCCTTCTCAAAGTATTTTTGATACTCATTCAAGGTAGTGGCACCAATGGCGCGTAACTCGCCACGGGCCAGTTCGGGTTTAATAATGTTGGCGGCATCCATAGCACCTTCGGTAGCACCCGCACCCACCAGCGTGTGAATCTCATCGATAAACAGAATAATGCGGCCTGCGCTTTCTTTTACTTCCTTCACCACGCCTTTTAAGCGCTCTTCAAAATCGCCACGGTATTTTGCACCGGCCATCAGTGCCCCCATATCAAGGGTATATATCACCTTGTTCTTTAAGTTCTCGGGCACATCACCTTTAACGATACGGTGTGCAATGCCTTCGGCGATAGCTGTTTTACCTACGCCGGGCTCACCCACCAACAAGGGGTTGTTTTTTGTTTTACGCGAAAGGATATGCATTACACGGCGTATCTCTTCATCTCGACCGATAACAGGATCGAGTTTACCGCTCTTGGCCTGTGCATTCAGGTTGATAGCGTATTTATCGAGGTTATTGTAACGTGCATCGGCACTTTGCTCGGTAACCTTGCTGCCCCGGCGCAATTCTAAAATTGCCTGGCGCAGTTTCTTTTCTTCTACACCGTTCTCCTTTAACAGCTTTGCCGTGTCATCGCCAATGGTGGCCAGGGCCAGCAAGAGCGTTTCAACACTAATAAAGCTGTCGTCGAATTCTTTAATAAGTTTATTGGCCTGCAGCATCATTTTGCCGAATGCCTGCGAAGGCACCAGGTCGGCGGCTTGTCCGCTTACTTTAGGCATAGTTTTCATGCGTTCTTCCACCTTACCCAACAGGATATTGCGGTTAACGCCGGCCTTTTCTAAAATAAAAGGAAGCGAATCGGTATCTGCATCCAGCATCCCTTTCAACATATGGATGGTTTCCAGTTGCGGGTGGCCGTTATTGAAGGCTTCCTGCTGGGCAGCGCTTAAGGCTTCTAAAGCTTTTGTTGTGAAATTATTTGCGTTCATACTCTAAAATTAATTGTGTTTACAGGTTCTGTTACGCATGCCTATATGCAAATAACCTTCCAAACCGATTGAACGTAAATTTTGTCAGTTGCATATTGAAATTCAATGACATAACGGCCGTTAAAACCAAAAAACACCTGCTATTTTTTCAGGTGCACTGATGAAACTAAAATCCTGTGCCAGTTTAATAATCGTTCTTGAACTCGTTGAGGACGCTATCAATACGGGTGGAGGTAAGGCCTATGCTATCGTCCCATTGGTTAGAGCCGTTATTAAAAGCGGCTTGCAGCAGTTCAATTTCAGTAATACGCAAACCGGTATAATAAATAAGCCGGTTGGTGTAGCGTTGCTGGTGCGATGGTTTATAAGGCAGGGCGGCCATTTCATTTGCCACCGACATAGCCGAATGAAAAGCCGTTAAACTTTTATCAAGTGCAAGCATTTCTACTTCGGCTGAAGTATCGCGCACATTAAACTGCTCAATGCCTTCATGTTCCAAGGCACTGTATTTTCTATCCAATTTATACAGCTGTTGAGCGGGTTGAAGTATTGCATAGGTAGCAGCTAAACCCAGACCTACTACAAGCAATAACACCAATAAATTTAGGGCAAGGTTACCGCGTTTAAGTGCTACGTAGTATAACAGCCCTACCACTACACCCGACGTGAGACCACCGATGTGTGCAGCATTATCAATGCCATCCTTTAGTCCATACAATAAATTGAAGCCTGCATAAAAAACGAGGTACATCAAAATTACTGACCTATCAGATTTGGTGAAGAGTGGTGTTAAAGCAAGGCCGAGGAGTATGCCGTAACAACCGAATATGGCTCCGCTGGCACCGGCAGTCACTGTATCAATATGCCACCAGATGCTGACCGCAAAACTGAAGATACCGGTAATGAGATAGCCGATAAGGAACTGCCATTTGTTTAACACCATCATTAAAAAGGCGCTGGCAAACAACAATGCTATCATATTGCCGGCTAAGTGGCCAATACCAAAGTGAACAAAATTAGCCGTAAGTAAGCGCCAGTATTCCCCTTCGAATACTTGTTGTTTGGAAGCTGCCCCCCATTGGATAACCTTGTCAACCGCAGGATCGAAGAAGCCAACACCGGCAATTACCATAGCAATGAATACCGCAATATTGGTGATGGCGATCCACGCAACTGCCTGCACCGGATGGTTGGTGAACAACACTTTGAAGGCCCACTTAAAAGTACTCTCGTCCTTATCAACCGACCCGTTTAGTTTACCGATTTCGCTTTCCTGCAAACGGCGGTTGTATTCCATACGAAGTTCGTATACGGGTGTCTGTTGCAACACCTGCTGCCAGCCTGCTTCTATTGCAACAGCATATTGCTGCAATTGTTCTTCGTTGATCCAATCAGCGGAGGATTGCAGGCGAATGTGATAAGAGCTTTTATCCTGTTGTGCTACGGCCAGTATAATTGGCTGTTCGCGAAGATTATTGTGATAGATAACGGCTGCTAAATCGAATTGACGGGTAACTTCTATCAGTTCCCAGCGCAGACCGTGTTGTAGGTATTGATTGTTTATGTAACGGGCTAATGCCCCGATTACTACAGCCGGCTGTTTGCCGCCTTGTGCAATAAATGTATGTGTGTAAACTACTTTGTTGCCGGTCACGTTTTAAGCAATTAGTACCCGTTGCACCAGGTTGCTGCCAAAGGAATAAGGGAGGTATGCCAGCGATGGCATAGGTTGTGTAATAACCAAGTTTGCCTTTTTACCTATTGCAATAGAGCCCAGTTGCTCCTCCACACCCATAGCATAAGCGGAGTTTAAGGTTGCTGCATTTACCGCTTCTTCGGGCAGCAGACGCATTTGAATACAGCCAAGGCTTACTACAAAGTTCATGTTAAAGGATGGTGACGAGCCGGGATTATAATCGCTTGCCAATGCTAAAGGTAAACCTGCATCAATTAACTGTCGGCCTTGCGTGTAGGGTATACGCAGGTAAAACGAACAGCCCGGTAAGGCTGTAGGCATCGTCTCGGAATCGCGCAAAGCCTGCACATCTGCATCGGTTAAAACCTCCAGATGATCGACACTTAATGCCTTATGTTTTACGCAAGCCTGTATACCGCCGATAGCATTAAATTGATTGACATGCACTTTAGCACGAAGGCCAAGTTTTTCTCCTGCTTCTAAAAGCCGGGTAGTATCCTCCACCGTAAAATAGCCTTGTTCGCAAAAGGCATCTATGTAATCGGCCAGGCCCTCGGCGGCAATTTGCGGTAGCAGGCGATTCAATAAAAGTTGCATGTAACCTTCGCGGTTTTCTTTATATGCTACGGGATATGCATGTGCTCCTAAAAAGGTAGCTTTAATTGTAAGCTTAGATTGTTCTTTTAAACGGCGGATTACGCGCAGCATTTTCAACTCGCCATCTTCGCTTAATCCATAGCCGCTTTTAATTTCGATGGCGCCGGTACCCAGGTTTTGTGCTTCGCTTAAGCGTTGCAGCGCTTGTTCCAATAATTGATCTTCGGAAGTAGTGTTCAGTTTTGCTGCTGAATTTAAAATACCACCACCACGTGCAGCTATTTGCTCGTAGGTCAGGCCTCTAATCTTATCAACGAACTCTGCCTCACGCGGTCCGGCGTGTACCAAGTGTGTATGCGAATCGCACCAACAGGGCAACACGTCCCCTCCCTTTGCATCAACCATTTCGTCGGCACGGGAAGGTGCCTGCTGCATACTGCCGAATGCAGCAATGCGACCATCCTCTACCAACACATAGGCATTCTCCAGCGAAGGAATTTCTGCCATTTCCTTTCCTTTCAGCAGGCGCTTGTTTGCCGCATGTAAACCATACAGGTTTTTAATGTTGGTGATGAGTAAGGATTTCATGTAACAATCTTACATAAAAACGCTTGCATGGCGCAGCACGTGGCCGGTTTGTTCGTTACAAGGCGGGCGTTTTAACTTTCAACTTTACAGGACGTAGACTATTGCTTATTTTGCAGGGTATATAATAGGCTATATGGCAGGCAATTCATTTGGCGAACTTTTCCGCATTACCACTTTTGGCGAAAGCCATGGTAAGGCCATAGGTGTTGTAATTGATGGTTGCCCTGCAGGCCTTGAGCTTGATTTTGACTTTATAGAAGATGAACTGGCGCGTCGCAAGCCCGGCCAATCGGCTATTACTACACAGCGAAAGGAATCGGACAGCTTTCAGGTTTTATCGGGTGTTTATGAACGGGTAACGCTTGGTTCGCCATTGGCATTTTTGATATTGAATGAAGATCAAAAAAGCAGCGATTACGATAACCTGCAGCACGTGTTCCGCCCGTCGCATGCCGATTATACGTACCAAGCCAAGTATGGTGTTCGCGACCATCGCGGTGGTGGTAGAGCCAGTGCCCGCGAAACGGCTGTACGCGTATTAGCCGGTGCAGTTGCAAAAACATTACTGAAACAGTATGGCATAAAAATACAGGCCTACGTTTCAGCCGTTGGAACTTTAAAAATGGCCAAGAGCTATAAACAGTTAGACCTAAGCCAAACCGAAAGTAATATAGTGCGTTGTCCGGATGCCTATACAGCCGAGCAAATGATTGCTATGATACAGGATGCACGCAGCGAAGGTGATACGCTTGGCGGCGTTATTACCTGCGTAGTTACCGGCACACCGGCAGGTTTAGGTGAACCTGTATTCGACAAGCTACATGCCGACCTGGGCAAGGCCATGTTGAGCATTAATGCCGTGCATGGATTTGAATATGGCAGCGGTTTTGCCGGTGCCACGATGAACGGCAGTGCGCATAATGACGTATTTACCAGCAAGGAGGGCGCTGTAAGCACCAACAGCAATTACTCGGGCGGCATACAGGGCGGCATCAGCAATGGAATGGATATTTATTTTAATGTAGCATTTAAACCTGTAGCTACTTTGATGCAGGCTCAACAAACCATAGATGACCAGGGCAATGAAGTAGAACTAAAGGCTAAGGGACGACATGACCCTTGTGTGGTACCGCGTGCCGTACCTATTGTGGAAGCGATGGCTGCGCTTGTATTAGCCGATCATTTGTTGCGCAATCGAACTGCTAAGCTGTAGCACCGGCAGGAGTATTGAACCATCGCTGCTGCACCCAATCCCAATTCAGCAAAGTTAAATTGAGCACGAGCAACTCGGCAGAGATAATGTGCATGACGAAGTAATTAGCAACGCAGAACAGCAGTGACAAGCCGATCAACAGATAATCGAAACGGCGGGTGAAGAAGCCGATAAGAAAGCTGAGTTGTAAAGCTACGTTTATAAGCAACACCGTATTAGCTACCTGTTTGTGGCTTATTAAGTATTGGATGAGGTGCGCCTTCCAGCTATCAGGGTGCTGCAATAACATATCCAGTTGTTGCGCCATAAGTATAGAGCTTAACTGTCCATCGTGAAAGGCAGAGCCCCGCAACACCTTCCATAAACCGGCAGAGGCAAATACATATAACCAGTAATAACGAATGCCCTGCCACAGCAATTCGAAACGCTGCTCTTTTTTGCTCCAGAACGGAATGGTAAGCGCGATGGCACCAACGAGACCGTGGTAATTATGATAGGTAACCCAATTAAAGATGAATTGATAAAGTAACAACCCAAGCGTAGTACCGATTACAAAAGCCCGGCGGCCGGTTACCATAGCCAGAATAGGCAGCAAAAACAAGAGCATATCCAGCACGGAAGCAACAAACGGGTGCGACAGGATGAATTGCATAATGCCGCTGTTATAAAACAGCAGGTAAACAAAATCGTTGTTAGCAGGTGGTACAATTGGCTGACCCATTTGCGACAAGAGCACGCTTTGTATAAAGCGATAGAACAGCAACAGTAGGATTGCCCCGAATGCGAAGTTTAGCCGCAGGTTGTATTGCTTACTGAAATCAGCGGACATCATAGCTAAAGATTAATTCGCGGTTAGTTACTGAAGGTATGCCGTCAGCGCTGTATGATGCTGTAAGCCGATACACCTGCATGGTGTTTTGCTCAATAAGGCGCATGTCGGCGGCATAGGAAAACAGCCAGCGCATGAACTGCCCGTCGCTAATGCTATCGCGGCCGGCGGTTAAGGAAGCATAATGCAGCAGCGGAGCTTTTATCATTTCGCCCTGCGAATCCCACAAGTGGTCATAATCAACCTGCTGGCCTGCAATTTGAACATCATAGGTAGTATAGCTTACCTTCGGTTCTTCTTTTAATGAGTACATGCCGTACAGAAGAAAAGGAAACTCCTCGCGGCTGCGCGCTACACCATACAAAATACCCAGCAGATAGAGGGCAACGATGCCAAAGAGCAGCTTATCGTGTTTAAAAAGTTTTACCAGATACAACTTCTCCATGGGTTATACATACATTAAGTTACAGCCGCGCAATTCGGCATTATCCATGCGGCCTAATATTTCAAAGCTGCCATCGTTATGCAATCTACACATATCGTTGGTGGCTATGAACGAACAAGAATAAAGATTGGCGAGGTCAATTACGTTAACAGCACCTGTTTCACCAGGGGCTACCAGATTGGTAGGTTCATATACATCGCGTGGTACAATGCGCATCCAGGCAGGAAGTGTAAAAATTCCATTGCCTTTTGAATAGCCTTGTGATAACAGCTCCGTCATACCATATTCGGAATGGATAGTTTTTACGCCGAAACCTTTGGTTAAAATTTCGTGCACCTCGGGCCGCGTTAGTTCCTCCCTACGGCCCTTCATGCCACCGGTTTCCATAACAAGTAGATCAGGGAAAAGGATCGGAAATTGCTCTGCAAAGTCGAGCAGTGCGTACGTTACACCTAACAGTAGCGTTTTACGGCCCTGCTCCTTTAGTTGCTTCAGTACGTTATGCAACTTTTCGAAATCGTGCAGGAAAAAACCGCTTTCGGCATGACCGGATAAGTTGATGAGTTTATCGGCCATATATACCAGCGATGAGTTGCCACGCTCCAGATAAGAGGGTAACAAGGCCAGGATGGTGTAATCCTCAGGATTACCGTAAAACTGTTGAAAGGCTTTTAAAAAACTGCGCTCGTATAAGGCTGGCTCGGCCACATAATGTTTGCTGCTAACCATGCCTGTTGTACCACTACTCTCGAACACCAAAGCGCTTTGCTTATCCTTAGCCAAAACTTTGTGCGTTTTAAAAAAGCTGATGGGCAGAAAGGGAATATCTATCCAGGTTTTAACTGTATCGGGCGTTTTGCCGAATGCACCACAAAACCGGCCATACAACTCTACCGACTGATATTGATAGCGGAATACCTGCAGGGCAACCTCTTCAAAATCAGCATCGTTTACCTGTAAAATGCGCTGTTCTAACCCGTTCAATCGGCAAAAATTAAAGTTCAAAATTGCAATAATTCAGTTAACAAGCGTTTAATTCGTTACATGAAGCGCCTTTTACTTTTTGCGGTAGTGCTGGCCGGGCTGGCGGGTTGTGTTAAAGCACCCACCTATCCCGATGTGCCCGCCATAACCTGGAAGAGTGCTTCTACTAATTATGTACGCAGCGGTTATGTTGACACATTGATTTTTAGCTTTACCGATGGCGATGGCGATATCGGGGTTAATCCTTCCTCGGCCGATACCTGTAACCTTTGCGCTTTTAAAACCGGCGATTCATCGTGCCTGCACATGGGTGGTTTCAATATTTTCCTAATTGACAGCCGCGATACCTGTGTTAGTCCGTTTGCATCAGCTAACATTGAGCAAAAGGGCCGCTTTGACGACATAAGCGGAGAGTTGGTTGTTATTACGGCTATTGATTCCAAAAAATGTCTGGCTCCGCCCAACATCAACTGCCCTAACGATACGGTTCGCTACAAGATTGTTTTACGCGATAAAGCAGGGCACTTCAGCAACTTTATAGAAACTGATCCTATTATAGTGCTGGGCCATTGGTAAACAATAGCCTTTCCCGAGCAATTTATTTTTTCTTGTATTTGGTCATTAGCGCAGCAAACTCCGGTGTTTTGCGGATGTTGTCTAAATCTGTGTCTTCGCTGATGTGCTTAAAATCGGAGTAGCCTGCTCTAATGGCCGCTTCGAGATTACGTAAAGCATCGGGAGCATTTTTCTGTAAGGAGTAAATACAGGCCAGGTTATAGTAGCTGCCAAAGTCGGATGGATTGGTGGCTACTGATTTCTTGAACCATTCGATACTTTTTACCATATCGTTTGCCAGGTAATAATTATAGGCCAGTGTAAAGAAGGTGTTATTGGCATTCAGACTATCTATGGCCACAGCCTTCTCGGCATATTGTTTTGCCTCCTCGGGTTTCTTCAGATTTAAACCTACAAACTCGGCCATGCGGGCCAGGTAATACGAGTTGCCGGGATCTTTTTGTAACACTTCATCGAAATAGGTTTTCGCTTTTTCGTAGTTACCGTTTTGCTGTTCGATAGCGCCAAACATGTAGGTTACCGGAACGATATAGAAGGTATCCTCCTTCATAGCTTTCTCGAACCAGGGGCGAGATTCATTGTAATGCTGCAATGTGTAGTACAAGCTACCCATTTGATACATTGCAGAAGCGCCTGCGCCATGGTTGAGCATTTTTTGCAGGTTGGTAGCTGCTTTTGCGCTATCCAAAATAGCCACATATGCTGTAGCAAGGTGTTCAACTACGGTGGCACGGTAGTTTGTATCTGCCTTTAAACTTTTCTCGTAGTAGTAAATTGCTTTCGGGTTATCGCCAAGGGTGCGATAAGCATCGCCCAAAGCGGTAAGGGCAAGGGTGTAGGTGCTATCGAGCGCGTACGCTTTTTCGTATAATTTAATAGCAGCCTGGTAATCCTTCTTTGCTTCCTTAGCCAGCCCGAGGTTGTAAGTCGCCGAACGGCTTTTAGGATCGAACTTAATTGCCTTGCTGTAATACCAGGCAGCCGAATCGTATTGCTCGGTTTTGTTGTAAAAGATGTTTCCTAATTCGATGTACGCCGAAGAGTAAGCAGAATCCAGTTTCAGCACCTTGCGGCGCAGGATACGCTGTTCAATATCCGTGCTATCCATCTCGCCATAGGCACGTGCTAAATCGTACCAATAATCGGTGGAACCGCTATCGCGCAATACGGCCATGCTGTAGTACAGGGCTGCTTCGTAATATTTACCCTGATCGAAGTACACATCGCCTAAGCCATTACATGGGGTGGCATAAGTAGTATCATGGGTTATTGCGTCGGAGTAAGACGACTTAGCACTGAATGTATCCTTTTGACCCAAGTAGGTGCGGCCCAACCAATACATAGATTTGGCATCACCTGTATCCAACAGGGTGCAGTAGTAATAATATAACTCTGCTGAATCGTAGTTGGCTTTATTAAAATGTAATCGAGCGATATTCTTATAATTATCGGCATCGTACTGCTCAATAGATTTTGATAAGTGATAGAGTTTGAAGGCCACATCGGGCTGGTTCATGTTCTCGTACAGAATTGCCAGGTTTGAATAAGCCATGTGATAATTGCTATCGTACATAATGGCTTTGTTGTAAAGCGCCATAGCTTCCTTGCGGCGGTTGCTATCCATACACACTACGTTGGCCAGGTTGTTGTAAGCCCAGGCATAAGTACTATCAAAGGACAGTACTTTCTTATAGGCGTTTGCAGCAGTTTTATAATCCTTCTGAATTTTAGCGATTACTCCCATATTAAGCCAGGCACCGGTAAGCTGCGGATTAATATCCAGCGCTTTCTTGTAATACAGTTTTGCTTTCTCGTAATCGTCCCAACCATAATAATGGTCGCCCACATGGTCGTAGAATAAATCCATGCTGTTGCTGCCAACCAACAAAGCTGCCTGAATCATGCTATCGGCTTCGGCAATTTTGTTAGAACGGCGCAGCAGGTTAGCAATGTTTACAATGGCAAAACCGTCGCGCGGATTTAGTTTCAGGTATTTCTCATAACTCTGGCGCGATGAATCGTCGCGGCCGCAGTAACTGTAAACTTCGCCTAACAGGTAATAGGCATAACTGGCATTTTCTTCCAGGTTAACAGCCTTCTGCAACTTAGAAATGGTGAGGTTAAGATTATCGGTAGTG
The DNA here is from genome assembly GCA_046329495.1 of Chitinophagales bacterium. Taxonomy (GTDB): domain Bacteria; phylum Bacteroidota; class Bacteroidia; order Chitinophagales; family LD1; genus Bog-950. Next base: position 30,436 of record JAXLUO010000023.1, read on the forward strand.
TACTGGTTTTTATAGCTGGTCATTTTGTAATACAGCATATAAGCTTCCAGGTAAAGTTTGCGTGCTTCATAGGATGGCGTGAGGTAGTGGTCGGGACCCAGAATTTTTACCGCTGCTGCTAATTGCGCTATGCTGGTTTCCCATCGCTGCATCTGTTCGCGTTCCACTTTCTCGTTGTAGCTATCTACATCCTTTTTGCCGCTCAACTGGCTTTGGATAAAGATCATGGTACCATCCTGCAGAGCCGCTACAATATTGCGCTTAGCGGTGCGCTTTAATTCGCTTTTTGCCGAGGAAGAATCCAGCTTCAGGTAATAGCTGAATGCTGACATATCTTTGGGCTCCAATAACTGGCCTTTTGTTAGTGCCGATTTAAAGGCGTTATAGACCTCCTTTACGTTCGATGCTTCATCTTTCAACAAATCTTCTTCTACTGAACGGCCGGGATCCACTGAAGCCATCTCGGGCAACTGACCCATCTTTTGTTGTTTAAGCGCATAGTAGGTAGTCATGTCCATGTCCACCATTTTCTTTTTGGGGTCGCCGTGTACATCCGGGTTTTGGGCGTCGCCGGTTTGCTTTGGCACTTCGGAGTCGAGGTAACGTTTTATTTCACCTACAGTGATAATGCTATCCTGATTTGTGTTAGCTAATCCTTTCAAGCCTTCTTCGAGCACGTAAGAAAAAATACCACGTCCACCTCCCCAGCGGGCATTCTCTTCGCTTACCTCGTTCGGTTGGCAGGAGAGTAACTTAATTTCCTTACCCCAGCTTTCCTGTAAGGCAGTAAGGGTACGTTCACGTCCGCTTTGTCCGCCGCTAAGCATAGCACCGCTATGGCAGGCATCAGCGATAAACACCACGTTCACATCCTTTTTAGCGAACTTGCCGATGATGGAACTTAGCTTTTGCAATTCGATGTATTCGCTACCACTCAAGTAGTTTTTCTTTAACGATTTGCTTAACAGCAGCAAAGCATCCTCGCCTTCGCTCAGGGCCTGTTCAATATCGCCGTGGCCAGCAAAGTAGAAATAGATCAGATCGCCGGGCTGGGAAGTTTCTTTCAAGTAATACAGTTCGTCGAAAATATTGGCGCGGGTAGCGTCATCGTTTAAGAACAGCTTAATGTTTTCGGCCGGCACAGAACCACCCGCTTTGGATTTAAGGAAGTTGGCAAAACTTTGTGCATCGCGGTCGGCATACTTCAGCGAGGGCACTTCGTTGTATTTAGAAACGCCTACAATAAGTGCATATACTTTACCTGCAAGTGGTGTTTGGGTGTTTACCAGTATAGCGCCCCGGTCGCCATCCTGCGCGTGCAGTATGGTGCTTAGGATTAGAAACCATAACAGGTAGATGTAGCTGCTTTTCATACGTTGTGGTAGATGTTCAAACTTAGCGGTTTTCATACGCTTTTAGCAATCGTTTGCAATTAGGCCCAAAGTTACCGAATACAAGGCGAGCAGTGCTACCCTAAAAACGGTAATTCTTACCGTAAAGGTAGTCAGACTACGCGCTGGTGAAATCACCATTAAGGGTGAGAAATATCAGCCCGATCAACCATTCAGTAAATAAAAAATGCCGGTAGCACAAGGCATACCGGCATCCGAAATTCAACAAACGTTTCTTTACTATTTCTTATTGGTTTTACCGCTGATGGTTTCGCTGCCACCAAGGATGCGGAACAGGTAAACACCCTGGCTTAAGCCTGTGGTTACTGTGTTTAATGCACTGCTGTTCAATGGTTGACGAACAACTACCTGACCGGCAAGGTTGATCAACTCCAGAACAGGTGTTTTGATGGAAGAAGCATTCATATCTACCATAAAGTTGTTACCATCCCACCAGGCGCGAATCTCCTCGGCTTTAGTGCCGTTGATACCGTTTGGCAGGCTTACGTTTACTACTATTTCGGTAGAAGTGATTACATCGTTATAGGTGTTGGTAGCGCGGCAGATAACATAACGGGTGCCCGGTGTGGCCCAATGCGGGGTATAGGTACTACCTGTCTCGGAAGGGTTGAAATTTACATAACCCAGGCCCGATACATCGCTGTATTGCCACAGGTATGTAGCGCTTTGTGTGCTGGCAATGCTAACCGGGTTACCGTTGGCATTGATGTAAATATCCTGTGTATCGAGTGGTGCCACCGTAATTTCGAAAGGAATAACCTCCAGGTCGGTGCCGTTATCAGTACCGGTAATGGCAGGATCGCTGGATACAACACGAATGCGGTAATGCGTGCCCGATACCGATGAGTTAGGGATGGTAGCATTGATAGTTCCTATAGCAGCGCCATTGAGTGTGCCGATGTTTACCGGATTGGCAAAACTTCCGTTCTGATCGCTTAACTGCGCCGTAAACACGTTGCCGCCGTTGAATACTACATCGGAGATGAAATCGACATTTACATTTACAACAGCGCTGTTTGAAATATAGAAAGGTGAACCACTTACTGCTGAAGTAGTTAAGGTAGTGCCGTTCTGCACATCAATCTGCACTTCGTTGCTGGTAATTGCATCGTTGTATTGGTTGGTGGATACGGCTACCACATAGTAAGTACCCGGTGTGCTAAAGTTAGGTGTATAAGTTGCACCTGTTTGCGCCGGACCAAAACTTACGTAGTTGCTGCCGCTTGTGGTGGTAAACTTCCACTCGTGCGTAGCCGTTTGCGAAGGAGTAACCGTTAAGGCAGTGCCGTTAACGCCATGCTGAATAGTTTGTGTGGCAGTTGGTGCAATACTGTTGCTGAATTGATCAACAACCAGATCGGTACCGTTATCGTTACCCAGAACCACCGGGTTGCTGGCTATTACGCGGATACGGTAGCCGGTACCGGCAGGTGTATTGGCCGGAATGCTTGCCGAGATGCTGCCTGATACTGTAGCACTAACCGAACCGATAGTGGTTGGATTACTAAACGAACCTGAAGCATCGCTTAACTGAGCGGTAAAGGTATTACCACCGTTAAAAGCTGCACTGGTCGTGTACGGTACGTTAACACTTGCTGCAGGTGCTGAAGCGCTGAATTGGTAAGGTGAACCTGTAATGGTGCCTGTTGAAAGCGTAACGCTGCTAACAGATATACTAACCTCGTTACTGGTAACGTTTACACTGTTAATTACACTTTGACAAACGATGTAATAAATACCACCTGTATTGAAATTAGGAGTATAGGTAGTGCCTGTTTGTGCCGGAACAAATGAAACGTAGCCGCTGCCGCTGGTAGTACTATATTTCCACTCGCGGTTGGTGGCTGCAGGTGTTTCGGTAACGGTTAATTGCGTGCCATTGGTGTTTACCAAAATGCTTTGCGGCGATGCCGGTACTATGCTATTGGCCACTACGTTAACGGTAACCTCGTTACTGGTAACCTGTAAGCCGGGATAAGAAGAAACAGCAGCTATATAATACGTACCTGCAGTTGCAAAATTAGGCGTATACATGGTGCCTGTTTGTGCAGGCGAGAAAGATTGGTAAGGGCCGCCCGGTGTGGTGCTGTATTTCCACTCCTGTGCCGTAGCACCGGCCGTTGCGGTTAACATAATCATGGCTCCATCGGTATTGGCAGCAATGGTTTGTGCTGTTGAAGGGGCAATGCTGTTGCTTACCAGGTTGATGGTAATGTTAGCGCCATTGTTAGCGGCAGTTAAGGCAGGGTTACTGCTTACCACGCGAACACGGTAGCCGGTGCCGGTGGCAGTGCCAGCCGGAATAGTGCCGTTGATAGTGCCTGAAACACCTGTTGTAGAAGTACCTAAGGTAACAGGTGAAGCGAACGAGCCCGAAGCATCGCTTAACTGAGCCGTAATAATGTTACCTGCAGTGTAGGTACCTGTTAAGGTAAAAGGTACGGAGATAGCTGAACCGTTTGAAGCAGATACATAGTAAGGACCTGCGTTAACTGTACCGGTGGCGATAGTAGGGTTGTAGATTGCTTCGAAATCATCTAACCACAACGTGCTGTTTTGCGAACCGCCAGTTTGGTCGCCACTGCTGGTGCAGGTAATAAGTATGTAGGCGGGGGTGCGGTTATCTGCATATACAAAAGGAACAGAAACGCGGGTCCAGGTGCCAACGGATGAAGTGGCGCCGGTCCACATAGCACGGCCAATTATGTTTACCGAGCTATCGGGGTGGTTACCGCTTACTGGTGCTTCGGGCGCATAGGCAGTACCTACGTGCAGGCGGGCTTCTACACGAGGATAGTCGCTATTAACGGAGCTGTATTTAAACCAGAACACGAAGCTATCGGGACGGCTTACAAAAGGCATGTTAAAATCAGGGTTAGTTGGTATATCCTTGATATAACCCTGCGCCTTGTTGGTGGAATTGGCCTGTAACTGGCCAGTTGTTAAGGCACCGTTAACTACATTACTAAGTGCACTACCGCTTACCACCTTTGCACTATACGAACCACTGTGGAAAGTAGTATTATCCTGAAAGCAGGTTTGTGGAATAAAACCTGCAAAGGTGCCAGCGGCACTTTTACCACTGTTCCAATATTGAGGCTCAATTTGGCTTGCTGATCCGGTCCAGTTTTCCATACCACCGTTAAGGATGGCAGATTGCGCAAAAGCCAGGGCCGTAAAGGCTACCATAGCCGTAAAGAGTACGATTTTTTTCATTTCACTTGTTTTGGTGTGCCAACCTGCGAAATATACGCGCCACGGTTAGCGAATTTTTTGCGGGCGAAAAATACGCCGTTTTTCGGGATTGCGAAGGAAGTTTTAAACAAGCAGTGGGCAACAATGGCCCAGTAACTAATACACTTCTAACAAAAACACATGTAGTGGCTTTCATGGTTTGGCCTAACTTAGGCCGATATGAAGCTATCGACCCAGATCATTGTAGCCTTTGCACTGGTAATTGTAACCTCTATAATGGATTCTGTTACCAACTACACACTTTCCATAAAGGTGAGGAGGAATACGGAGTTCCTGGCCCATTCCGAGTCGGTAATCCGTAACTCGAACCGTTTGCATAAAACCATAATCGAAATGCAAAGCGCATTCAGGGGCTTTTTGCTAACAGAGGACACCACCTTTTTGGACCTTTACCAGGATGGATTGGATTCGGCCCCAGCTTTATTTACCGAACTACGGGGATTAATTGCCAACAACACCGCCGAAAATACCATCCTGGATTCCATTACAGCCCTGCACCAGGAATGGCTGGGCTATTCTTCGTCATTAATAGCAGCTAAGTTGGAACAGGTATACCCGGGGCCGAGTTCCAATTCGTATAGTCATTTATTTGAAACGCAACTTAAAAAGCAAGTAGGTAAAAAATTAAATGATGAGATAACGGAGCAATTTCAGGCGTTGGACCGAAACGAATATAAACTCCGAAGCATACGAAGCAACAGGTTGATGTCTTCCATTGACCGAACGCATGGCTTTTCGTTCCTGTTTTTAGGTTTAACTACTGTTATAGGCATTGTAAGTGCCATTTACATTGTGTTGCTAATTAGCCGGCGGATAAAAATGATGGTGCACTTGGCCGAAAATATTACCAAAGGTGAGTTTACTGCAGTGCAGGATAACAGGAACGACGAGCTTACGGGATTATCGCGCTCGCTGAATATAATGTCGGACCGGTTGAGTAAAACTATCAACGAACTTAAATACAGAAATACGGAGTTAAACAAATTTGCCTATGTGGTATCGCACGATTTAAAGGCCCCGGTACGTGGCATTTATAATGTGGTGCAATGGATTGAAGAAGATATGGGACATGAACTTTCGCCGGAGTTGCGCAAATACCTTGATATTATACCCCAGCGTACCCGACGGATGGAAGACCTGATTAACGGGCTGCTGGATTATGCACGCATAAACGAACAAACACACGTAGAAAAAATTGATACAGGTGAACTGGTGCATGAAATTGCAGAAACGGTAGTGCCCCGAAATTTTAAAGTTGAGATTTATGATATGCCCGTTTTTTACTCGGAGCGGTTGAAACTGGAGCAGGTTTTTACGAACCTGATAAGCAATGCTGTTAAATATACTACCAACCCGGAAGGACGACTGTTAGTTAGCTGTACGGAGATGAAAGATTATTACCGGTTTTCCGTTAAGGATAACGGAATAGGGATTGACCCCGAATACCACGAAAAGATTTTTGAAATTTTTCAGACGCTGCGCGAGAAACACGAAAAAGAAAGCACCGGTATAGGATTGGCAATCGTAAAACGGATTATCGACGGACAGCACGGCAATATTCAGGTTATTTCGAAAGCAGGCGCAGGAGCAGAGTTTGTATTTACCTGGCCTAAACAAAAAGTAAACACATGAAAGCAAAGACTGTACTATTAATTGAGGATGATGAACTGGATATAATAAGTGTGCAACGCTCGCTTAAAAAACTGGATGCTGCCTACTCGTTACACATAGCCTATAACGGAAAAGAAGCCCTGAACCTGCTGCAACAAAAAGAGCCGGTGAGCCCGGATGTTATTTTGCTTGACCTGAATATGCCGAAGATGAACGGGTTAGAATTTCTCCGCGCTTTGCGCAAGGATGAACACCTAAAACATCTGAAGGTATTTATTATGACTACTTCGGCCGATAGTGTTGACCGCGCGGCTACCGAACAACTGGGCGTTTCGGGGTACATTATAAAGCCGCTGAATTATAAAGACAATACCAAGAAGTCGGACTCGATGGAAGCTTTTGTACAATTCCATTTGCGCAAAATATTGTCGGAAAGCGAAGAAGAGGGCTCAGCCCAAACCTAACAACGGAACAGCGGGTACATTTTTGCCTTGCAGTAAAACCATGATTTTTCGACCGAGGTCTTGCATTAGAATATACTTAAGCAATGCTTGTTTGGTAAAGGGCAGAAAACCACACAAAGTCCGGTCGGCCAATATTTGTTCGAACCCCAAGCGTTTTAAAAAGCTGGCCTGATCGGTAAAGCCCCTTACGTGTAAGCCCTGTTCGTTTCCCCATTTTTCGAGCGCCGAAAAATTAACGTGCGCTGTTATGTCCTGCCGCCCAATGTGGTGATAAAAATTATCGCTTACCAGATGTTGATGATAGCAAACTAAGGTACCCATACGCCGGCTTGCATTATATAAATCGGAACCGGGATATCCATAATCCAGCGTAAGCACATAACCTTGTTCCAGTGAATTACCGACACTATTTAGCCAATCGCGCGCCTGCAGGTTTACTTCGGCGCAGTAGCCCTGCTGCAGTTCAATGCTCAAGCCGGTGAAGTAGGCTTTCAATTCCTCTCCCGCAGGTTTCCATACTTCGCGGAAACCATTTTGATAATCGACATATACTTCCATCAACTGCTGTTGCATCACCACGCGGTGTACGGCAAAGTTATCGAGCAGTTCGTTTGAAATTACACAATCGATTTTATAAGGCAATGCAGCAAGACTGCCAAAGCGCTCCACCTTACAACCAAAAGCACTGTCCTCTGTTTTGCCGGCAATAACCTGATCGATTATACAATAACGCAGGTTACTATATAATGCAGTATTACGATGCAAATACTGCATTATGCCGCTACATAACTTACCGTTTCCACCACCGCATTCCACCAGTGTAAATTGTTTACAACCCAACAGTTTCCAGAGTTCCTCAACCTGACGGGCAATGGCCATACCAAAAGCAGGTGTTAAGGTACAACTGGTGTAGAAGTCGCCTTGCCAACCTACCGGATGGGTGCCTGATGAGTAATACCCTTTGCCGGGATAATACAAGCACATGTGCATGTAATCGCGGAAAGATATAGGCCCTTGTTGCCGGATATGGTTAATGATGATCTCCTCCAGTTCCATGATATTGCTATTCGGAAACCAGAATTTGTTTCACCACATTGCCACGGGCAGTTTCTACCCTAACAAAGTAGGAATGGTAAAAATCCTTTTGCGGTAGTGGAATGGGATTGCTTATCTCTTTTTGTTCCTCTCTGGCATCAAGCACCGATAGAAGCTGACCTTCCATACTATATATGTAAATGGCATTTACGCGCTCGTGGGTGCTTATTTGAATGAAACCACTGCTGGGGTTCGGAAAAATAACCAGACCATCACCATCTATATCAGCCAGGCCGGTACTTGTAACAGCCACCTGATGTGTCATTACCTCCTGACAATTAAGTTGCATACCTGTATCGCCGGGTAGTTTTCCGTAAAGGGTAAGGCTTACCGTGTATAATCCGGGTAACACATACGTATGCATCGGCTGCAGTACGGTTGAATCAACAGTAGAATCGCCATAACTCCATACGCGTTCTTCAATCAACCAACCATTGTCGGTTGTACTTTCATCAAAAAAATAGACAGTTGGACCTGCGACTGAATCGCGGAAGGCGGTGGTAATATCATCGCACTGGGCTATTGCCATTGCACCGAACAGCAATGCTGCTAAAAATGTAAACAGGCGTTTCATGGCTTTCTTGTTTAGTTAACAATAACACTACTGTATTACTGCAAACCACTTACCAGCGCCATCGGCCGTTTGAACAGGCTATAGCCTGTTAATTTTGCAATTTGTGGGGAGTTTAAACAACATGGCGGGGCATATATGCAGCCTTGTTTACGGAGTGATTAATATAGGTGTACCGGCCTGCACGCGTGTAAACAGTTCATCTATCTCTTCGTTGCGCAAGGCTATGCAACCCCAGGTCCAATCGTTTTGGTAGCGGTCGGGGCCTACATTTGCATCGTAGTTCGGCAGTCCGTGAATCATGATGTCCCCGCCGGGTGTTTTACCCATTTTTTTTGCGCGTGCTATATCGGCTGCATTAGGATAACTAATAGCCATACTTTTATGATACAAACTGTTGGGGTTGTGATAAGCGATATAATAAAGTCCTTCAGGCGTTTTATAATCGCCGCTTACCTGCTTACCACCTACGGGGTTTAAGCCTAAGCAAACGCGATACGTTTTTAACAACTTTCCATTGCTAAATACCAGCAACTCGCGCGAGCTTTTATGTACAGCCAGGCTATCGATGAATACATTCTCGCTTAAACTAACGGCAGCCGGGGCTGTATCAAAAGCGTGTAATTGCAGGGATAAACAGGCAACAAACAGTACTAAAAGAGCAATGGGCTTCACTAAATTCCTCGTGTGTCGTTTCATCTACAAATGGAACGACGACGCAGGTTGAAAAAGTATTTTCCTTTGCATTTGTTTGCAAGCACGCTGTGTTAAAAGCAAAGTTTGTACAAAAAAATACGCCGGTTGTGTATGGCAACCGGCGTTTACAACAAACCAAATTTCGTCTTTATCTGCGGCGTAAGAATATCATTACGTATTGCAATAAAACGGCCAGTGAATACAAAGCTGACACTACGTAAGTCATTGCAGCCCATTTAAGCGCATCTTTTGCCATACCGTGTTCCTGCGAAGAAGCAACACCTGAAGATTCAATCCAGGCCAGGGCGCGGTTGCTGGCATCAAACTCCACCGGCAGCGTAATAAAGCTGAACAGGGTGGTTAAGGCAAACATGATAATACCTGCAAACAGCAACCAGGGGAAAATACCTACCATCAACACACCACCCATTAATACCCATGGCATAACGGTGCTGGATGCCTGAACGGCAGGTACTAGCTGCGAGCGTAAACCCAACCACATGTAAGCCTGCTGGTGTTGCACCGCGTGACCGCATTCGTGTGCTGCAATGGCAGCAGCAGCTACACTACGGCCATGGTATACATCCGGTGAAAGATTTACGGTTTTTTCAACCGGATTGTAGTGGTCGGTTAGCTGACCTTCTACTGAAATAATCTTAACATCAGTGATATTGTTGTCGCGCAACATTTTGGCAGCTACTTCGGCACCGGTCATATTTCCACGGAAGGCTACCTGCGAATACTCAGCTATCTTGTTTTTCAACTTCATGCTTACGTACCACGACAAAAGCATAAAGGCGAAGGCTGTTACATAAATTCCAATCATAGTTTTTTACGGTTTTACAACGGCTAATAAACAAAAAACGTGCAAACACGCTAATTGTTCCGTTTTGTCGGTATTAAGGACGGACTGTCAGGTCATTTATTGTTTACTTAACAATATGACCTGAAAATGAAGATGTTGTCACCTTTCTATTTTGTCACCATCAGGCGCTTAACAGCCGTATTGCCATTGCGGTTAAGCTGTACCAGATACATGCCGCTCTGTTCGTTGCTAATATCAATTGCCAGGTGGTTTGATAGTTCGGTGTAGGTTGCGCTATAAATTACCCTGCCCAGCGCATCCGTAATTTTAACGGTAGCACCATTCAACGTTTGGTTGTTCAGGTATAAATCGAACACACCGTTACTTGGGTTTGGTATCAGCAATATATTATCGCTTTGCAAAGCCGGCTCTGCAATACCTACGTTGATGTGTGGTTCAATACCACAGGCACCACCGATTTTACCTTTAACCTCTTCGTAATTTGCGTTTACTACTGCTATCACCTTCTCGATACAAACCATGGTATCGGTTAAAGCGCTATAGTAAACACGCATAAAATTGAGCGGCACATTTTGCTTAAACAATGAGTTTTCATCCTCCGAAATACCAACGATATGGCCAGAAGTGCTTGAGCGGATATCGGGCACGTAGTTACCTAAAGCCAGGTTCTTTACCGAATCAACTACCAGGCCGTGCATTTTAAATTCGTAGGCCAGCAGTTGTGCGCTTGGGTTTAGTACACTGAGATCAACATACTTATCCTGCCAGTTAACATTCACTATGCTGAAGGTTACTGAATCGTTGGGATTGTAGATGTTGAACGGAAAATCGCAATGCTTGTGGGTGTTTTGATAGTTACCGGGGTGATGGTGCTGATTGGTATTAAAGAGCAGGCAACCATTAAGGCGCGCAGCATCCGTTACAGTAATGGCGCTATCTCCGTTTAAGTCGATACAAGGCGCATATGAAAGGCTTTCGCTTTTAATACCATTCAAATATGCATTTACATCGGATGCGTTGGCTAATTGGTTTATATCCACATCACCACGCACGCTGCTACCGTTACACATACCTGCACAATCTTTAACGGCATTGCCCAGTGTATCACCGGCACAGTCTACATAAACCGCGCAGGTTGGCAATACTTCATAAATTTTGTAGCCGCCGTTGTCGTAATACAAGTGCAAACAAACCTGCGCCCAGTTGTTATCATAACTTTTTTCGTAGTGCCCCAGTTTATCGGGGCTCTTATCCCAGTTAACGCGTACTACCAGGGTATATACACCGGTGTCTACATCGGTAATATCAATCCATTGGCAATCTAAGCCGGCATTATAAATATCGCCACAGCCCGAAGTTATACCCATGTTGCTACAGCCGTATTTGGCTGTGCCGCCGCCACTGCACTCCAGATCGAGCACACAGAAACCGTTTTTGTAACCGGCCTGCATTTGCTGCCAGTTTTGGTTGTACAATAAATACTCGGCATAGCCCACATAATGCCAGTGGTTATGGCAGGCATCATAAACAAATTGATTGCCTACGGTATCGGGTGCGCCGATGTAGTAATCAAGATCACCCACATTTTTAATGTGTGTAGAGAAGCGAATAATACGGCGGTTACCATAGCCGGCTAAACAGCCTTCGCCCACATAACAGTTACCTGCGTTAGCAGTAATGGTAGCCATGTACATGGAAGTTTCCAGTTCGTTTTGATCTACCATTAAATCGGGTGCAGGACAAAGTGCGCTTGGCGGATAAATACAGCTACCGTCGCTGATGGTAGCTAAGGGGTTATAATTACAGGCCTGAGGATCCATGCACCCAACTACCGGGCCGTTGAATTTAATTTGCCAGGTGATGGTATGGCCGGCACAAGCAGTTTGATAGTCGCCTATACGGATGTAGTAAGTTGCCCCGGCCTGCATACTCGCGGTAATCTGCGATTGAAAGTTAGCGCCGCAGCCATCGTCATCGTAGAAGGTGGTTCCCATAACATCTTCGCTGGTTACCAGTCCGCTGCAATGGTCGTATACATAAAGTTTTGTATCGCAGGTGTTGCCCAGGTTACAGGTTTCTATGGTATAGGTACCCGACGAATCGGCTGTGAACGTATACCAGGTTTCAGGGCCAGGGGCCACCATAGTATCTTCTACAGCAACTAAGGGGTTATTGCAATCGTATCCCGCAGGACAATTGAAGGTTGTACTTTCAGAACGGCCATAGTGGCCGCCTTGAACCATTTGCACACCATTCATATATAGAGCGTACGAACCATTTCCGTAACCGCAGCAAATACCATCCGATGCAGCATCCCAAATGGTAAACTTTACACATTGCGAAGTAGCAATACAAAAGGTATCGCTATTTGCCTGTCCACTGTCAATCAGGGCAAGGGTAACGGCATCACGCATGCTCCATGAAATTTCTTGCGGAAAGTTGTCAGGCGTTATGCGGACGATAATTTCTTTTTGGTTGCCACCGCAGGCCGCTTGTAACAAGGCGGGTAGCAAAAAAAGAATGCAGAAGAAAAAGGAGATTTTTTTCATACGCAGCGTTGAAGCTATGAAGGTAATAAATTACATGAACCTACCCGGTAATGTAGCAGTAGTAGGGGAAGGTGGAAATGGCCCCACTTTAGATATATGATAGTCGGGGTAATCTTTACTGAAATAGTCGATGATGCTTCTATCGGATGCATCAGGCATATACTTAACAAACACGGTTAGGTAAAAAGTAAGCATTGCCTTAACGCTTTTAACGTAAAAGGCAGGGGTTGGTGGTAACTGATAAGTAGAGCGCAGGTGATCATCAAATAGGGCATAGTAATAATTGATGCCAATAGGTCGCGTTGGACCCGGATGCCACCGGTCGGCAAATTCGCCGGCAAGGGCCTGTACTACGGCTAAACCTTCCTCGCTATAGGCAAAATTTTCGCGCTCGTAGGTTTCGTACCATTCCATTAATTGGTGCTCGTTATCGGGAACACCTGTAATGTTCATTAATTCAGCCATACGGCGCCAAAACATATATAAGCCACGAAGCTCTTTTTCGGTAAAAATGTTGCGGCCGGTTAGGAATTTAGCCATACGCACAGGTTCGCATACCAGCGTGGCGAGTGTGTACAGATTTTCGTTATTGGTAATAGGAAAATAACTATGAATATGATTGAGCAATTCAACGGCCTTTAACCCTTCGGCAGAATCGCCATGGCGGAAAAACTCGCCGAAGAACAAAAGCGTATCGTTATTGCGCTTACGCGGATTAGTGATAATACCCCCTTTGCCACCGCGGTAAAGCACCTTAGCAATAGAAGGAACAGCAGCCTGCCGGGCAAAAGCAATAGAAAAAAGAGAATGAGTAAACAAAGGCGTACCATAGCGCACTTCAAAAGCAAGGTGTGCAATTTCGCGCGCATCCTTTTCGGGATCCAACTGCTCGATTCGCTTACGGGCCCAATAAGGGTTTAGCAGGTGCATAGATTACAATACTGCTAATATAAGAAACCCCTTTTATCTTTAGGCCATACTTAAACGGTGCAAATGTTGCAGGTGCGCGGTAACCATTCGCAGATCGCCATAACTATAATCATCACCCAACTTTTCTTTTACGGCTTTCAGGCCCGGTTCCTGATTTAGCTTAAGCGCTTCGGTTATTACCTGAATTTTTTCTGCAGACATAATATCTGCAAGTTGCAATTGACCTGAGGCCACGAACTGAGCCAGGTGGCCTTCGATGGTGTTAACGGTTAAATTTCGTTGCGAGGCAATCTGTTCAAGGGTTAGGCCTTTTTTATACAAATCGAAACTTAGCTGGCCTGTTGAATTAGGCGCAGCGATGGCATAAGCGTTACGCTCGCGCCCTGCCACCTTGGCTTGCATGTTGCCATCCAACCCTTGTTGCCGGCAATAGGTTTGCACCACTTCCAAAAAAGCATTCCCATAACGGGCCATTTTCACCTGTCCGAAACCGGAGATTCGATTAAGCTCAGGTAAGCTGAGGGGCAGATAAGAAGCCAGTTCCTGTAGCGTAGCATCCGATAAAATCAGATAAGCAGGTATGTTTTCCTGTTCAGCCAGCATGCGCCGTGTAAGCTTTAACTCATTCAACAAAGGCTCGTGAACCGGTACGGCGAATTGAGGAGTTGCACGGCCCTCGTGTTCGCGTTTGTAGGAAACAGTAAAGAACTTCTCTTCTCCTTTTAAAACTTTACGACTTAGGTCGGTAAGTTGCAGTACAGGATACTCTCCTCCGCCTTGTTGTAAAAAACCGAGTTCCAGCATTTCGCGGATGTAATGCCGCCACTGCTTTTTGGTCTCTTCCTTACCTATGCCATAGGTTTTTAATTCTTTATGGGCGGCTTTAACGTCTTCATCTCCTTTTAAAAAATCGATAACATAAGCCATACCAAAGCGTTGCTCCAAACGGCTTACAGCACTTAATATTTTTTGCGCCTGTATAGTAGCATCCGCCTGTTCAGTATCCGAGTTGCAGACGTCGCAACCGTTACAACGTTCTTCCGCTTGCTCTCCAAAATAATTCAGCAGGTATTTTCTGCGACACTTGCGGGTGGTGGCAAACGAGGCCATTTGATCCAACTTCTTTTGCAGTATAGCGGTTTGTTCAGGATTGTTTTCGATGGAGGCAAACCGCTTTAGCTTAAATACATCGCCCGAACTATAAAAAAGCACGGCCTCAGATGGTAAACCATCGCGACCGGCACGGCCTGTTTCCTGATAATATCCTTCAATATTCTTTGGCAGATCGGCATGCAACACAAAGCGCACATTACTTTTATTAATACCCATGCCAAAGGCAATAGTGGCTACCATTACTTTTATATCGTCGCGCAAAAACTTTTCCTGCCGCTCATCGCGTTCAGGTTTCTCCAACCCTGCATGGTAAGCTTCTGCATTAAAGCCCTGCGACTTTAAGGCAGCGGCAAGATCCTCCGTATTTTTCCGGCTTAAGCAGTAAATAATGCCACTCTCCGTTTTATGCGCTGTTAAAAAAGCAGCAAGCTGCGGTAGCAAATTTGTTTTGCTACGCACGGTGTAACTAATGTTTGGGCGGTTAAACGAGTTGGTATAAAGGACATAATCGGTAAGACAAAGTTTTTCAATTATATCCTTAGTTGTAAGACTATCGGCCGTAGCGGTTAATGCCAATACAGGAACTTTGGGGAAGAATTCCTTCAACTTTCCGAGTATTAAATATTCAGGCCGGAAATCGTGCCCCCATTGGCTGATACAATGGGCCTCGTCAATTGCCAGTAATGAAACATTCAACTCTTTCAAAAAATCGATAAAGCGGCCCTCCCCCAACAACCGTTCAGGCGCTACATACAACAGCTTTAATTCGCCCGATTTAAGGCGCTTAATAATAGCACTTTGCTGTGCGGTTGATTGAGTGGAATTTAAAAACTCGGCAGCAATACCATTTTGCTTCAGACCATCTACCTGGTCCTTCATTAATGCAATAAGCGGAGATACCACTACCGTAAGGCCAGGTAATAACATGGCAGGCAACTGGTAACAAACCGATTTACCGCCACCTGTTGGCATCAGCACAACGGCGTCCTTACCGCTGAGCACACGATTAATAATTTCCTCCTGATTATGACGGAAGGAGCTATACCCAAAGTATTGTTGTAATGCGTTGTAAATTTGCTGCATGGCTAAATGTAACGGGTTAAAATGAAATTATTTTCATTTTAACTTTTCCCCTCCCACTCCCTGTAAAACTGATCAAGGTATTGTTCCATAAATTGATGACGGTGTTCGGCCATACGTTTGCCGGGTTCAGTGTTCATCAGATCCTTGAGCAATAACAACTTTTCGTAGAAGTGATTTATAGTGGGTGCTGTACTCTTTTTGTATTCCTCTTTGCTCATGTTTAGATTAGGCGGTATGGAAGGGTTGTATAACTCGCGCCCTTTAAAACCACCAAAGTTAAAGGCCCGGGCAATGCCGATAGCGCCAATAGCATCCAGGCGGTCGGCATCCTGTACCAAAGCCAGTTCGGGTGATAGATTAACCCGCTTTTCTTTGCTGCCTTTAAAGCCAATGTTTTTTATAATGTTGATCACCGCATCTACTGTTTGGTTATCTACGCCTTGCGCTTCAAGAAAGGTTTGCGCTTTACGCGGTCCTATCTCTTCATCACCATTATGAAACTTGGAGTCGGCAATGTCGTGCAATAAGGCGCCCAGTTCTACCACCTGGCGATTTACCGGTTCGCCCTCCGATAAGGTTTTAGCGGTTCGCCAAACACGCTCAATGTGAAACCAATCGTGCCCGCCTTCGGCATGCTGTAATTCCTGTTGTACATAAGCCACTGTACGCGCTATTAGTTCCTGCTGTTCCATTGGCCGAAGAAAGAAATTGCAATTTCATTTGGTGCAGTGTTTTATAATAACTTTTCCCCCGGCTTTACACATAAGCCGCTTATTTTGCAAGCATACCCACTACACATGAAACTCAACCTTACGCTCGCCTTACTCTTTTCGTTGCTACTGCTAAAAGCGCAACCAACAACACGGTGGAGCAAGGGGCAAGCAAATACCTGGTATGCATCGCAGGCCTGGCCAAGAGGTTGCAACTTCATTCCTTCAAATTCTATTAATCAATTGGAGATGTGGCAGGCAGAAACCTTCGATAGTGCCACCATAGATAAGGAACTGGGGCTGGCAGAAGGCATAGGATTTAATACCGTGCGCGTATTTCTACACCATCTGGCATGGGAGATAGACAGCACTGGTTTTAAGCAACGCATCAACATCTATTTAGCTGTAGCGGACAGACACCATATCAAAACCAACTTTGTGTTCTTTGATGACTGCTGGAATGCCACCTACATTGCAGGTAAACAACCTGCGCCCAGGCCTGGCATCCATAACAGCGGCTGGGTACGGGACCCCGGAAGGTTAATTTATAAAGAACGAAAGTACCTACTGCCAAGGTTGCGATCTTATGTAACCGATATACTGCAAACTTTTAAAAACGATTCGCGTGTTTTAATGTGGGACCTCTATAATGAACCGGGCAACAGCGGTAATGGCCCTCGCAGCTTGCCATTGCTTAAGAAAGTATTTAACTGGGCACGCAATGTGGGGCCTGCGCAACCTTTAACAGCAGGCGTATATTTAAAATTATTTGCGGGGCTCAGTCGCTTTCAATTACAGCATTCGGATGTAATAACGTACCATAACTATGGTAAACCCGGCAACCATGCCGCGCGCATAAAACAACTAAAGAGGTGGGGCAGACCGCTTATATGTACTGAATACATGGCCCGTACCTTCGGCAGCACCTTCGAAAGCATTCTGCCCTTGTTAAAAGAAGAACAGGTAGGTGCCATAAACTGGGGGTTGGTAAGCGGTAAAACCAATACGAAATACGCCTGGTTTGCTCCTATGCCATCAGGCGCGGAACCTGCCCTGTGGTTTCACGACATTTTTAACCCCGATGGAACACCTTATAAAACTGAAGAAGTAGAACTACTAAAAAAGATATGCGGTAAATAAGAAAAGCACGTTGTATCTTTAGTAACAGAAACAGCTCGTTATGGCAAAGAAAGATACAGCACAGGTTCCTCTACAGTTAACCATTACTAACCTGCAAACCAAAACAGGCACTATCTATATTGGTGTATATACTGCGGAGAATGAGTTTCCGAGTGAACGCGACAGATTAAAAGGCTATAAGTTTACACCCACCACGCTAACATTTACAACCGACATTACCGATCTGCCTTATGGAGATTATGCCTTTGCCCTTTACCAGGACGTGAACGAGAATGGCAAAATAGACAAGAATTGGCTGGGCATTCCTACTGAACCCTATGGTTTTTCGAATAATGTACGGCCTACTTTTAAAGCACCCTCATTTGAGGAATGCTGTTTTACTTATAGCGAAAAGGACCACCGGATAGAAATTGAGTTTATCCGCTAAATCAGCTTTCTAAAATTAATGAAATGTGACATAAAAGTTTCTTGCATATTAAGTAGATTGGTGGCCTAAAACATAACCCAACTATGCAACAAACCCATGACCTGTGCACCAACCTACGCACGGGTACAAACACACATCCGCGCACCGGACGGACTATTCGCCTGCTTCTTATTTTATCGGTATTGCTTCCATGCAGCGTCTTTGCCCAATTTGGCACTTCGCCATGGACTGCCACTAACGGAACGTATACCGTACCAGCCGGCGTTACCAGCATAACAGTAGAATGCTGGGGCGGTGGTGGCGGTGGTGGTGGGGCCAAATCATCAAGCGGCGGCGATGTTGCCGGCGGAGGAGGTGGTGGTGGTGCTTATTCTACTACCACGGTGAGCGTAACACCCGGGCAAACAATAACCGTTGCCGTAGGCACAGCGGGCAGTGCCGGCAATAACAATGGTACCAGTGGAGGCAATGGAGGTGCCAGCTCCGTTACATATAACAGCAGCATAGTAGCACAGGCAGCAGGCGGAAATGGCGGAGGTGGAGGAACCAGCGGAGCGAAAACCGGGGGTGCCGGGGGTAATTCCGGAACCGGAACCGTGCATAACGGCGGCAGCGGAGGCAATGGCTATATAGGCGGTTCATTTGATTTTGGTGGTGGCGGAGGCGGAAGCGCCGGTACCAATACCAATGGCGGTAACGGTACTACCAGCACCGGCACACCTGTTGTTAATCCTCCCGGTGGCACGGCAGGTTCTGTTGGCGGTGCTACAGGTGGCAATGGCTATTATGGCTTAGGCGGCAGTGGCAGCAGTGGCAATGCACCCGGCAGCGGCGGCGGTGGCGCAGCAGGTTACAACGGAGGTAGCGGTAGCGGTGGTGCCGGTGGTGCCGGTAAAATCATAATTAGTTATACTGCAGCAGCAACGCCTGCTCAGCCCGGCCCAATAACAGGAGCAACAACTGTTTGTGCAGGCAGCACCACTACTTATGCCATATCAACCGTAAGCGGAGCAACCTCCTATACCTGGACCTTGCCTAACGGTTGGAGTGGTAACTCAACAACAGAAAGTATTACTGTTACAGTAGGCAACAACAGCGGAACCGTTTCGGTTACTGCTGATAATGCCAACGGCCCATCTACCCCACAAACATTAAGTGTTAGTGTTGTAGCAACAGTGCCAACCGCTACAACCTCCATTACCGGTAACCAAACGGTTTGTGTAGGCTCTACCCAAGGCTATAATGTTGGCGCTTTTACAGGGGCCACCTCTTATGGCTGGACATTGCCAAACGGTTGGAATGGAAGTTCAACCTCTACCAACATTACTACCACCGCAGGCAGCAGCAATGGAGATATTATAGTTACGGCCAGTAATGTGTGCGGTAATACAGTATTGCAATTACCTATAGTTGTTGAACAACCTGTAACCATACCGGGAAATATTTTCGGAAATGACCATCCTTGCGAAGGTCTGTCAGAAATATATTCTATTGGCTATGTTGGCAACAACCTTGCCTATAACTGGACGCTGCCAGGTGGCTGGAGTGGCGCACTGAACTCAACATCTATTGTTTCCACTGTAGGCAGCAGTAGTGGTACGATCTCGGTAACCGCTTCTAATACCTGTGGAGCATCACCGGCTATTAGTTTACCTGTAACAGTAGGCCACGGCCCAGCCACACCTTCGGTAATAACAGGGCCTAATACTGTTTGCAATGGTATGATAAATACCTATTCCGTTGATGTGGACCCGGATGTTATCTATTATGACTGGGTACTTCCAAATGGTTGGTCGGGCACTTCGGATATTGCCAGCATAACTGCTACAGCGGGATCTTCAGGAGGAACCATGGAAGTAATAGCACATAATGATTGCGGCACATCGGCAGTACAGCAATTAAACATCACGGTAAATTCAGCACCGGGTAACCCGGGTACTATAACAGGTAGCTCTGCAGTTTGTGCTACAAGCAATTACACTTATAGCATTGCAACTATTAGTGGAGCGAGTTACTATACCTGGACTTTGCCTAACGGATGGTCGGGTTCATCGAACACCAGCAGTATTACTGCCGCCGCAGGATTTAATGATGGAAATATTACGGTTACAGCCAACAACGATTGTGGCCCTTCTCAAAGTTCGACCCTTGCAGTTACATCTAACACCGTACCCGAAATGCCGGATCCTATCAGTGGTCCGGATACCATTTGTAACCTGAGCACGGCTGTCTTCAGCGTTCCTGCGGTTAACAATGCCGATTCGTATACCTGGACACTACCTGTTAGCTGGAGCGGTAATTCGAGCACAGAAAGTATTAATGCAACGGTTGGCGTTAGCGGGTTGATTGAAGTTACAGCTAACAACAGTTGCGGTTCTTCACCTGCACAAAGCTTTTCGGCTGACGTTTATACCGAACCGGGCACACCGGCTTTAATAAACGGAAGCGATACAGTTTGCGCAGGCAGTAATAACACTTATAGCATTGCTTTGGAACCTGGCGCTACTTACTATGTTTGGACTTTACCTTCGGGTTGGTCAGGCATTTCTACAACTGAAAGCATACTTGCAACTGCAGGGGCTAACGGAGGAACAGTATCGGTAGCTTCTGCTAATACCTGCGGTGTATCAATACCTCAATCTGTAACAGTGTCTGTAAATGTTGCACCTGCCACACCAGGTGCCATTACCGGCGATACAGCCTTATGCGATGGCAGTACAACTACATACAGTATAAACAGTGTAAATGGAGCCACTTCTTATGTATGGACATTACCTGCAAGCTGGGGAGGAACTTCAAACACTGAAAGCATTAGTGCTACTGCAGGAACATTGGGAGGAACTATTACAGTTGCTGCAACAAATAGTTGCGGTACTTCGCAACAACAAACACTTAGCGTAGCTGCTAATTTAGTTCCTGCTAATCCAGGCAACATCACCGGCCCATCCCCGGTTTGTGAAGGAAGTACCAATACCTATAACATTGCAACCGTTAATGGGGCAACCTCCTACGTATGGACCTTGCCTAATGGATGGAACGGCACATCGAATACCAACAGCATTGCTATTACGGCAGGAAGCAGTAATGATGATATAAGTGTTATAGCCCAAAACGCCTGCGGCACTTCTGTCAATTCTTCCATTTTATCCGTAGCCGTTAACACCATTCCACAGGTAACTCTTTCACTGCCTGAAAGTTTTGTTTGTAACAATCACCCAGGTGCGGTATTGAACTTAAGCGGGGGGACTCCTTCCGGTGGCGTATTTAGCGGAACCGGAGTTACAGGTACCACCATGGATGGATTCGGCCTTAGCGAAGGCTTTTATACCGTAACTTACACCGTAACCCAAAATGGTTGCAGCGGTAGTGATAGCGCCCAGGTGCAAGCCGTAGTATGCGAGGGCATTGGCGAAGCGGGCGGAGTAACAATGCAACTTTACCCTATTCCTTTCAATGAATCCTTTACAGTTATATTGGATGGCAAGTTCGGGAAAGGTGAAATAGCATTGTTGGATGTAAGCGGTCGCCGGGTTCTTACCCAAAGCGTACAAGAAGGAACAACTATTGTTCAGGTTGCAACCGCTCAACTTGCGAATGGCGCCTACCTGGTACAATTTAACGCTGACAACAAAACCATCTTTGCACGTAAAGTGATAAAAGCGAACTAATTCCTTATAACCAATAAAAAAGGCTCCCGCGAGGAGCCTTTTTTATTGGTTATAAGGAAGCTTACGGAAGTACCCGTGGTATTAAACCGCGTAAACCCATATCTACAACACGCTCGCCTTTTAAAGGCTCCCACATGCCGTTACCGTTACCATCGGTAAATTCAAAGCTTTTATTGATGGAGAGAGAAACTTCTACTACCACATCCTTAGTTTCGTTACCTGTAATTACCAGTGCGCCATTTTCGAAAGCGCCGGTTACTACACAACTACCAGCCGGAATAGGTGATGTTGCGGCTATAGGATTAGGGACGGTAGTACCGGGAGCTGAGCCGGTATCGGCATATACGGTGCCATAGAAGTTGCTTTCGAAACCCCAATAACCTTGTTTTTTGTTGGCGTTTACAACGTAATTTTTATTCTTAATATTAAAGTTATTAATGTAGGTATTGAAGCCTACGAAAGACGCGATGGTAGCATCGAAGTATTGGTGAATGCTGAAACCGGCAATTGTAGTATCTACCCGCATGTACACGTTGTAGTTTTGGTAGGATAATGACACGCGTAACCATTCGTAACTACCCGGTGTTACATCCTTTAAAGGCACTTCAAAAAAAGTTTCGCCATCATTTTTTATAACTGCTTTACTATAGTCTATAGCGGTTGCTCCACCCAGGCTTGTTTCAGCCTGATGATACAATACAGTACCTGCTCCCAACTGCGTATACATGGTTGGGGCCAGCTCCATATAATGCGAACTGATGGCATTAAACCGAGGAGACTGCCCTGCGTTACCGGCCCCTACTGAAACCGGATTACCCAAATTGCCCAGGCGAACCTGCGTAGAATCGAGCTTGTATTTGAAAATGAGTTTAGGTGTATGGGTAGTTTCCTTTTTACAGGAGGTAGCGGTGAGCAATGCGGCACCCAAGCCAAGTACCGTTAATGCCAGTATAATTTTATGCATAGAAGGATTTAAGTGGCGTGAAAATATGAAAAAAGCTCACCCTCCCCTTTTGTCTACTAATGAAGGGGTAGAGCCACTTCCTTACCGGCAGCCAGCACAAATTGCAGTTCGTATACAGAGCGGCCATTAAATAGCTGTTTGCCTTTAGACTGAACCGTTTCGGTTACATAGGTGCTAAGCGACTTTTTGTAGACATTATCCTTAGGACCGGTAAAGCCGCTTTCCTTCAACCTGTTTACAAAAGCATTGTAAGCCGCTTCGGAGGTAAGGTAGCAATGTACAGTAAATGTAGTAGCGCCTTCGCTATCGGTAAAGTCTACTACCTGTAATAAACTGCCACTGGCCACGTTGGCATATTCGGTCAGGTGCAGTGCTCCCATTGTACTATCGGTACTCTGCATATACCCTTTAGCTTTTAAAAAGTTGGCCCGATTAAACTGCTCATGCAATAGTTCCAGATCGGCAGGAGCAAGATTTTGAGCAGGGACCAACTTAAAGGCAAATAGTAAGAGTAGTAGCAGGTATCGCATAATGGTGGTGTTTAATCGGATAACGAATATACATATTGCCTTGCGGGTTGATGGCAAAAATAATTGGAATGATTAACCGATTTTATAGCTACAAAACAATAATGCTGTTTAATTTTCCGTCCTTAATAAAACGAGGACAAAATGGGTAAAAAAGTAAGTGCGTTTACCAATGACGCATTAGGGACGTTAGATGCAGTAGGCGTGGCAGAAGCTATAGCCAAGAAACAGGTTTCGGTAGAAGAAGTAACGGAGGCAGCCATTGCCAGAGCAGAAAAAGCAAACGTTGATTTAAGTGCTATAGTGGTTAAAACCTATGCGGAAGCAAGAAATACCAAGGGCTTAGCTAAGGATGGTTTGCTTTATGGCGTGCCTTCTTTTATTAAAGACAATGACCACCTGGAAGGTTATCCAACACAACTGGGAACAGGTGCTTTTAGTGCACAAAAGGCTAAACGCAATAGCAAGTTTGTTAATCAATTTCTTTCTACCGGTGTAAGTTACCTGGGTAAAAGTTCTTTGCCTGAATTCGGTTTGATATGCAGCACTGAAAATGAACGCTGGGGCATTACCCGTAACCCATGGGACACTGATTATACCACAGGTGGTTCCTCTTCAGGCTCAGCCGCTTTAGTGGCATCCGGCGTTGTGCCTATTGCAACAGCCAATGATGGTGCGGGATCTATCCGTATTCCCGCAGCATGCTGCGGACTGGTAGGATTAAAACCTTCAAGAAATCGCCTGGTGCCAATGGATGGTACCGCTTTGATGCCCCTGAAAATTGTGTATGAAGGTGTGCTGACACGCACTGTACGCGATACGGCTGCTTTTTATGCCGCGGCCGAAAAATTTTATCACAATCCACGCCTCCCTAAATTAGGACATATCACCGGGGCTTCGAAGGAACGTTTGCGCATTGCATTTTTCCTTAACCCTGCCCAGGGAAAGCTTGGACATCAGGATGCAGACACCTAT
Organism: Chitinophagales bacterium; assembly: GCA_046329495.1. Classification (GTDB taxonomy): domain Bacteria; phylum Bacteroidota; class Bacteroidia; order Chitinophagales; family LD1; genus Bog-950. The sequence continues at coordinate 54,452 of JAXLUO010000023.1, forward strand.
CGCACGCAGCAAGAAACCGCCAAACTGTTGCAATCGCTGGGCCATACGGTAGAACAAATTGCTTTACCAATTGATATTGACGGCATGAGCGAACATTACCTGAATTACTATGGCTTTATGGCCTATGTAATGACACACTGGGATCAGGCAGTTTTAAAGGCAAAGGTTGACCATTCCTTGCTGGAGCCATTTACCGTTGGCCTAAGCACACAGTTTAAGGGTAATGCGCTTAAAACGCCGGGGAGCATAACCAAACTGCGCAAGGCAGGCAAAGAAGTGGAAGAGTTATTCAGTAAGTATGATGTGTTGATGACACCTTCCGTTTCGCATACTACGCCGCGCATCGGGCATTTTAGCACGCAGTTAAGCTATGAAGTGGTGTGCCGTCGTGCTATAGAGTTTGCCAGTTATTCCGCATTGCAAAATGTTACCGGCTCACCGGCTATTTCGCTGCCTTTAGGGATTGCCGGAAATAATATGCCAATTGGTGTGCATTTAGTTGCACCCTTTGGCAAGGACAAACGGCTTATTGAATTAGCTTATGAATTGGAAGCAGCAAAACCGTTCAGGCGGATTGATGAATAGCCATGCAGCAAATAGTTAATGCTAATGACATCAAACGACTTACAAAGCTGGATCCGGTATTAGGAAAGATCCACAAGCAATATGGGGCACCACCAAATTGGAGCCGTCCACAGGGTTTTGAAGCGTTAGCAAAAATCATCCTTGAACAGCAGGTAAGTTTGGCGTCGGCCAATGCACATTTTGCAAAATTAAAAGCCGCCATTGATGAATTTACCCCTTTACAAATCTTGAAATTGACCGATGAAGAAATGCGTAGCTGTCAGATAAGCAGGCAAAAGACGCGTTATCTGCGCGAGCTATCAATGGCAGTTAGCAGCAAGCAATTGCAACTGGAATTATTACCAGATTTAGAAGTAGAAGAAATACGCCATAAGCTAACTGCCATTAAAGGCATAGGGCATTGGACCACAGATGTATATCTACTGTTCTGCCTACAGCAAAAGGACATATTCCCTATTGGCGATGTTGCCGTCGTAAATACAATTAAAGAACTTTACAGCCTACGCGAAAAAGAACAGATGCTGGAGTTGGCAGAAAAGTGGCGGCCATTACGCTCGTTGGCTACTTACTTTTTGTGGCACCACTACCTAAGCAAACGAAAAAGAACAGCCTCATAAAAAGGATGCCCCGCTGCATTTAAGCACCGGGGCATCCTTCCTGCTATTACTTAACTTATTTCGAACAATCGCAAGTAGTTTGGTTGCCTATACCTTCCAGATAAACATCTGTTTGATAGGCAGTGCCATCGTGATCTTCCTTAAAGCCGAAGACCTGATAGGTACAATGACCATCAGGCCAAGCGGCATATACCCAGGCATCAACTGAACGAGCTATGATAATGCCGGTAACTTTATTGCGCTCCACATACCATTTGGTGCTTGATATTTTTGCTTTACTAAATGTTTCCTTCCAACCTGAGTTTTTAGCATAGCGTTGAGCGGCCTTTAGAATCTTGGCAGTCAGGTCTGCATCCTCCATTCCTGTTTCAAGACCTTCGAAGGTCCTGCCAATTTTCATGGCTGCGCCACCTGCAGGAACAGTAAGGGTAAATGTAACCTCAGCAATAGGTTCTTTGCTTTGGCGGTTACCGTGCATACCGGCCCAGCATACTATACGTACCTTATGATCACCTGGGGTAAGCTTATTTAATTCCTTAACCAGATCTTCATCCGCTCCACCATCTTCGGTGCTCGGCACTAACAGCATCTGACAGGTAGTTATATATTTCCCATTTTCCTGCGGATTAAGATCGTTCACCAGTGTTGCTCTTTTACCATCAAAAATGTCCTTTCCATCTACTTCCATAATAAAGAAGGTATGTGTCTCGCTGGAAGAACCGTAGGTTTCATTACCGTAATCAAACCCATCCGAGGTCCATACGCGGTATTTAGCGATAGGATGTGGCAAAAACACGCGACCATAAATTGTTTGGCCCAGCGTAAATTTGGTTTTAAATCGCGTGGTATCGCTATTCATATCAGCCCGGCTAATGCGCTTGGTGTCAAGCGCAATGGTGCCCAGGTATTTTTGGTGCACCATACCGGTTATACCCTCACCGGCATCGTCATCCACCAGCATTCCTTTCTCCTTGCCTCCGCCGTTACCTGCATTTGATTTGTTACCTGTAATCAGGTTTTTCAGAAACTGCGCCTCGGCAGGTGCAGAAACAAACATGCCCAGAAGCAGTAAATACATTATTTTTTTCATTCTACTGATTATTTGATTTAAGGCGCCAAAATTAGAATCCGAACGATATCAGTGCTTCGCACTTTTAAGAAATTATCGTAATTCCGATTTAGCTCATCTACCAGCAGAAAAAACTTCAATCATACGCACACTACCATAAAAAAGCCGCAACTCAATTGAAGCTGCGGCTTTACATTTTTGTAAGGAATGTGCTTATCCTTTCAGCAGGCCTTGCAATTTCATTGCAACACCCATATCGCCTTTCACTTTAATTTTTCCTGACATAAACGCGGTCATCGGGTTCAGCGAGCCGCTCATCATTCCCAGTAAGTCGTCCTGCGCTACACCAATCACACAATCAGCTTCTTTATCTTCGGTAGAAACGATGTTGCCAGCGCCGGTTCCGTCGATATGGATTTTGTTGTCGCCGAAGTCAAATTTTAAAGTTTTGCCTAAGGCAGGAGCGTTAGCTGCACGAGCAGTAAGATCAGTAACAATTGATTCGAATGCCATGTTGGTTGGTTTTGTTTGTGTTGAAGAATTAGTTTTTGCTGAAGGCGCAGCCTGTGGTTCGCTTTGCGCGTACTGAATGGTGAGCCCTTTATTTTCGTATTGTTTATCGTCGATAATCATTTTGGCTATAATCTCGCGCATGATCTCCGATGATCCCCCTCCAATGGTGAGAATACGGCTATCGCGGAACATGCGCGCCATCTTGTATTCTTCCATGTAGCCATAACCACCGAAGTTTTGCAGACATTGGTAAGCTACTTTATCACTTAACTCAGTTGCCAGCAACTTGGCCATGCTGCTTTCCTTAACCGCATATTCGCCATCGTTATTCAGGCGGCAGCAGTGGTAAACAAAGTGCTTGGTGCATTCAATTTCGGAAGCCAACTGGGCCATACGGTGACGCAATACCTGAAATTTATTGATAGAACGGCCAAAAGCCTGGCGCTCGCTCATGTATTGGAGCGTATAATCCATAGCGTTTTCGCAGCCGGCTATTGCTGAAATGGCACCGGTTAAGCGCTCAGTTTGTAAACCGCCCATCAGGTAAATAAAGCCCTGCCCCTCTTCGCCGATTAAATTTTCGGCCGGTACTTTTACGTTATCGAAGAACAACTCGGCCGTATCGCTGGCGTGCCAGCCCAACTTCTTTAATTTTTTGGCTGAAACACCGGGCGCATTGCGGTCGATAACCAGCAAGCTTACACCTTCGAAACCTTTGGATGAATCGGTTTTTACTACGGTAACGATATAATCGCCATACACCGCGTTGGTGATAAAGGTTTTTGAACCGTTAACGATGTAGTAATCGCCTTCGCGCACAGCACGGGTTTTGATATTCTGCACATCGCTGCCGGCGCCGGGTTCGGTAATACCAATGGAAGAAACAAGTTCGCCTTTGATGGTTGGCACCAGGTATTTCTCCTTTAAACGTTCAGAGCCGTGCTTATAAATATAAGGGGTGCTCATGTATTGGATAACCAGTGGGGTAACCGCAAAACCGCCGCTCCAAACTTTGGCTACTTCTTCGCAGAAGATAACCGAATACCAGAAGTCGGCACCTTCGCCGCCGTATTGGGTGCTGTAATTAAGACCCAAATAACCCATTTCACCGAATTTCTTCCAAAGCTCTTTCGGGATGCGTTGTTCTTCCTCCCATTTATCAATAAACGGGGCTACTTCGCGCTGTAAGAATTCCTTAAGACCCTGGCGGAAAATTTCATGTTCCTCGGTGAAATAATAGCTTTTCATGTTTTTGCTCTGTTTTTGCGGGGTTAAATATAGCTCTCTCCACAATTCAAACAAGCGTTCGAAAAATGATTTTAGCGGGTTTGTTAAGCCGTACACGCAGGGGGGACAAAAGGGGCCCTTGAGGCGGGTGGTCCGCCCCATTGGGTATGCGGAAGTGGACGCATTGAACAAATTGGACCAATTGTACGAATTGGACGAATAAGGGTACCGAAGTTCACCACAGATTAACGCAGATGAACACAGATGAACACAGATTAAACAGCCGGATTAGTGATTGGTGGATTGGTGAGAGGAGAATTAGTTAATTGGACGAATTGAACGGCCCAAAGG
>JAXLUO010000024.1:0-58389 GCA_046329495.1 Chitinophagales bacterium
TACCCGCTGCTACTGTTGCGTTGGCATAGATAGCGCCATAGCAATTTCTAACATCCAGGTTTTGAATGGTTATGTTGTTAAAATAACCTGCGTTAGCGGGAGTAGCGCCGTCGCTAACATAAATTCCAGTGTAATCCTGACTGCCGTTTTTAGCTATAAAGTTTTTAAGTGTAACATTTGTAATTGGCGTAGTGCCTGTTGAGCCAACTACCAAAATAGCAGGGCTTGTAGCGCCTGTATTAGTTATAGTTAAGTTGCGGGTGGTGCTTCCGTTGTTAGAACCATCCACAAAGGTATTGCTGTTTAATATTGTTATTAATGCTCCGGTTGCTACAGAGCCTGTAATGGCTGCGTTAACGCCACTTGCCGGACGAATAGTAAGTGTATTAACAGCACTGGAGTACGAGTTTGCATTTACTATAACAGGGAATGTTTCGCCGGCAGTGTATGTAGGTGAAATAAGTTCGAACACTACAGGGCCCGTTAAACAGGCGCTGTTAAAGGCATTTATGGCCGCTGTTAAAGTAGTGTAGTTACCGCCTGTACCAACGGTATACGTACCAGCCAGCGTAGAACCAATAGTATATGTGTTAGGCGTAGTAGGCGCAGTAGTAACTGAGTTTACGCCCGTAGCTACCAACCCTGCAGATGGGCTGGAAGAAACTTTTACGGTAGGTGTACTTACATCCTCAGCTATTACATAATACGAAATTACATCGCCACCGCTTACGCCGCCCAGGGCAGCGCTACTGATGGTGAAGTTCCAGATACCGTTTGTGCCTGAGCCACTGCTAAGCGTGCCGGCAGCAGACACATAAGCGCCTGCGTTCTTCTTGAAATAGATACGCGGCACGTTGCCACCTGATGTTGGAATGCCAACTACGCTTGTAATGGTTGCTGAAAGCGTACGGTCACTTGTGCCACAAGTGGTAGAGAGAGGCGTGTATGTAATTGCAGGAGGACCGGGTTGGGCAGTAACACTAATATTATCTATAGCGCCGGCCGGATTGTTGGTGGTTATACCATCATTCTGCCAGCTAAAAATTAAGCGGAAGGTTGTTCCGGCAAGGGCTGCAGGCAATGTGGCATTTACCGTTGTATACGACGTGCCATTCAAATTATAGGTGCCTACTAAGGTAGCACCTGTTAAGGTTGTGCTGTTCGGTGTTGGTGCTGTATTATCGGGTGTTAAAGAAGTTGGAGCCGTATAAACCAAAATACGATCCCAGGAGCTTTCTCCGGCACACTTCCAATCGAAGGCCAGGTTGATGTTATTATAACCGGCGGGCACCGTGATATCGCGATAGAAGTGTACGATAGAACTTGTACCGGTATAGGCATTTGTTACACCATTATCGTTAGAGATATACATGCCTTTGGTACCGCCATTGTTAGTTGCTGAACCTACTACCCATTTGTTGGTTTGAGTTCCGTTAACAATAGTCCATTCAGGACAACCTTCGAAGTTATCGCTAACAGGGGTTGTAGTTTCAGGGCCCGAGGTTACTGTTGTAAAGCTGCGGATTGGACAACCGGTTGCGTCACCAATAGCGTTTGTTGGCACCACCTGCCAGTAATAAACAGTATTTGCAGCAAGGCCGCTTAGCAAATAGCTTGTAACCAGGCCAAGATTAGTGCCGTTTATCAGGTTAGTTGGTGTGCTTACTCCACCACCATTGGTGCCCACATATAATTTATAGCCTGTAGGTGTACCGCCTGATGACGGGGCCGACCAGGTTAAGCTGGAAAGCGTACAGATACCTGTAGCACCGGTTGCAGGGAAAGCAGTACTAATGCAGCCCGGAACTGAAGGCGCCGAACTTGTAACGCTGATATTATCGATTGCGCCAGCGGGGTTGTTGGTTGTTGTACCATCGTTTTGCCAGCTAAAGATCAAACGGAAGGTAGTACCGGCCAATGCAGCAGGTAACGCAGTGCTTACAGTGGTATAAGCTCCACCATTTAAATTATACGTGCCAACCAGAGCCGCACCTGTTAAGGTAGTGCTGTTTGGTGCAGGAGCCGTTGAAGTTGGGGTTACAGAAGTTGGCGCAGTATAAACCAGGATACGATCCCAGGTAGACTCGCCTGCACACTTCCAGTCAAAAGAAAGGTTAATATCGGTGTTGCCGGCCGGAACTGTAATATCGCGGTAAAAGTGAACTATAGATTGGGTGCCGGTATAGGCATTTGTAACGCCATTATCGTTAGAAATATAAATACATTTAGAGCCACCATTATTTGTTGCAGTGCCAACAACCCATTTATTGGTTTGGGTGCCATTTACCAATGTCCATTCAGGGCAACCTTCAAAGTTATCACTAACAGGGGTGGTGGTTTCGGGGGCCGGGCCTGTGGTGAAACTTCTAATCGGGCAACCGGTAGCATCGCCAATAGCGTTAGTTGGTATAACCTGCCAGTAATACGTTGTGCTGGCAGCTAAACCTGTAAAAGCATAGGATGTTACCGCGCCCAGGTTGGTGCCGTTAACTATGGTGGTTGGTGCGGTTACACCGCCGCCATCCGTACCAAAATACAGTTTATAGCCGGTAGGTGTGCCTCCTGATGAAGGCGAGGTCCAGGTTAAAGAGCCCGCCTGGCAAATGCCGGTAGCACCTGTTGCAGGAACTGCCGAGTTGATACATCCCGGAGGTGCAGGCACTACGGCAGTTAGGCTGATGTTATCCAGCGCACCTGCAGGAGTTGCCGTACCACCGCCACCATCGTTTTGCCATGAGAAAATAAGGCGGAACGTTGTGCCGGCTAAAGCTGCAGGCAAGGCTACGTTTACAGTGGCAAAAGATCCTGATAAATTGTACGTGCCTATAAGTGTAGCACCGGTTAGGGTTGTACTGTTTGGAGCCGGCGCTGTGTTATCGGGCGTTACCGACAAGGGTGCTGTATAAACAAGGATACGATCCCATGTGCTTTCGCCCTGGCCTTTCCAATCGAATTTCAAATTGATATCGGTATTACCGGCGGGGATTGCGACAGTACGATAGAAGTGTACAATCGATTGGCTGGTTAGGCTGTATGTATTGGTGACGCCATTGTCGTTAGAGATGTAGATACTTTTTGAACCGCCGTTATTAGTGGCACTTCCTATAATCCATTTATTGGTTTGCGAACCATTAACAATGGTCCACTCCGGGCAGGTGCCTTCAAAGTCGTCGAATATTGGGGTGGCCACTTCCGGAAGCGGCGTAGCCGGCGTAGTGAAGCTAAAAATACTACAGCCGGTTGCATCGCCTGCCGCATTTGAAGGTATCACCTGCCAATAATATGTAGTGCTTGGGGCTAATCCAGTTAAAGGAGTGGAAGTCAGTAATCCCACATTAACGCCATTAATTACGTTTGTTGGTGTTGTAACACCTGCACCATCGGTACCGAGATATACCTTGTAGCCGGTTGGGGCGGGGCCGGTAGCAGGAGCAGTCCATACTAATGTAGCTGGTCCGCAACTAAGGGTTGATGCATTGGCCGGAGTGGTTAAAGTGCCGCAGTTAGGGGGAATACTGGAGGCTGTTGTAAAACTTATCGGTCCATTCCATGAACTACCGGTAGATCCGCAATTAGAACGAACGTAAGCGGTATAGGTGGTATTTGATGCCAGACCGCCGGCATTGGCGGTGACTACACCTGCTGCGACAGAACCTGATGATACGGCAGTGCCTTCTGAACCACTGTTTGGTAAGGTAACCTTCCAATTGTAGCCGCTGCCGGGAGCAGGTGAGGCGGCTGTCCAGTTAATGGTAGCGCCAGTAGTAGTGGGGCTGGTAACGTTGATTGCAGTAGGAATGGCACAAGCTGCGGGGGTCCATGTAAAAGTTAAACCGGAAGCCGGCATTAAGACATCAGAGGTATTGAGCGTAGCCGAATTTGCTTGTCCCAGATCGGTACTACTCCAACCAGCCGGTGCAGTAAGTGTTCTTGGAGAGAAATCAGCATTGTTAGCGCCGCGAAGCCCACACTGTACGGTAAGTACGGTAGTGCTGGTAGCTGTGCAGGTACCATATCTAACTTCAACTACGTTAGTAGTTTGATAAAGACGGATTTGGAAATTAAGCACATCGCCACCGATTGCACCACCACTATATCTACGTGCGTTATTCCACTGAATGACAAATACCTGGTTGGGCGAAACTCCTTCGGTTCCATAAACGATCGTACTACTATTACTAATTAAATCGCGTGCAAAGCCAGCCACCGCTCCGGTGTAAGTTGTAGTAGAGCTAAGCGGGGCGTAATTAGACGTGCCCGGGTTAGAGTTAAACGTTATAAAACCATTACTACTTACCCTGCACGCCGTATAGGCAGTGCCATTAAAAGTAAAGGAGAAAGGGATAGTAACGGTAGCCTGGTTGTCGTCCCAACCCGAAGCATGTACAACCGTAGAAGTTGCCAGCGCGGTGTAAGGTGTGCTGCTTTGGCTAAATTGGTATTGTGCTACTTGCGCAGTAGCTACCATGGATAATAAAATAGTAAGGATAGAAAGCGAAACAATTCTCCTTCCTACTTGTGTAAAAAATGTGCCCATACACTCAAGTTTGATAAGACAAAAAAATCACCCGAACTGAAACAAATGCTGTTCCAATCCGTAGCGCTACGTTTAGATTGGTGAAGTTAGCTTTAGCGGAAGCTTAAAAAAACGTTATTGGTTCAGAAAAAATCAGATTTGTTTTATTTCATAGGAATAATTGTTCATCCATTCGGCGGGCATGGAGAGCGTGAAGCAATTAAGCCTGCCTGAATATTGCAGTTCTCTTTCTTGCATTGTTTCTTATGCTATCTCTTTCATGTATATGCCGTGGGCAAACTACCTATGGCAGCGTTTATAAGCTACACTATCCCTAATTTATAAGATTATCAAAGGATTGCAATTTTAGTTGGTAGCCGTTTAAGCCAACCGGTAAGTATTGCGCCAACTTATGATTCCGTTAAAAACGATAGATAGGCTAAGCAAGAGACCGCAGATTTGGCGCTCCGGATAATCGTTCAGTCAGTTAGATTTTATTGCTCATTCAGCAGAATGTTTCAGGTTGATAGGAATGGTGGCCGGAAAGGTTTTTATGACCATGTAATAAATGAATAAGATGGTTTTTAGTATGTTTATCTTCATATAGCTTATTGATGGAATTACTTACCATACAGAAATTTGTTTCGTTACTGGACGATTTTCACTACAACGAATTCTGCAGGATACTACAATATTTGAATGCACGTTTACCTTTAAAGCTAACCGGCCTGATAAGGGAGCGCTTACCTGAGTATGATACGCATGAAGAGCTGTGCCGAAAGGTATACGGCGGCTTTGATAAAAACCAGCGACAAAGTTTTAACCAGTTAGCCTCTTATACATTTAAACTCAGCGCTTCGCTGGTTCAGAATTATCCGGGATACCTGTTGCCTAACCTTGCGCATCTGCAACGGTTAATTTGTGAGGGCAAAAGCGACGATGCCGATTTTTTGGCTAAAACCTTTCTTAGTATCTCATCGCAAATAGAACATTTCGGGGCACAGATACAGGTGCTGAAGATATTAACCCAGGAAGCGTTTCACCGCAAGGATTTCTCCCTGGCAAACAGATACAATACCGAGTTGCAAAGAGCGTATAATGCCGAAAATTTGTATAACGCGGTGCTAACCCGGTTGCGCGTAAGCTTCTACCAAAGCCAGCCAAGAGACCCCGAATGGCGGGTTGAGCTATTACAAAGCCGGCAGTTTTGCGAGGAACAATTTACATGCGAGTATGCCAGCATAAGAATGCTAAGCCATTATGCCTACCTGTATCTTACTTATCACTTTGATCCTGAAAATTTTGAAAATCCATATTCGAAACAGATTATGGACAACCTGGAACGCGACCTTTTTAATTATGGTTATGTTTCCTTCCATGCTCTTTTTGACATGAAGAGCAACCTGTGGTTTTTGAAGTTGAATACAGCGGGCTTTAAACTTGAAGACAAGCAACAACGCAGAGAATACGATCAGTTTGTACAACATTATAAGGAAGTTAAGTTCTGGAACAATTACCTGAATATTCCGGAGTTGCTGGCGATCACCATTAAGGTGTCGTATTATATGTCGCAATTTCATTACCAAATACACCGCCCCGATTATCACGAACTGTTGGGTACCAAGCAGTTGGAGGACATTCATACGCTGTTGAAGGAATGCGAGGCGTTAATAGCAAAGGATATCTGGAGTAAGTACTACAAAAACGATCTTATTAACCTGAAATTATTATACAGTGCTTTGCTGATTCTTTCGGGTGGTGATAATATCGGCAAGGGCCTTGCTGAGTTGGAAGGCACTTTGATTACGTTTCAGCAAGTGAACTTTACAGGAAGTATTGACAGTGCCTTTATATTTCTGATGATAGGCTACTTTTCGTTAAAGCAATATGGGCGCTGTACCGAAACTTATAAGCGCTACATGAAAATTACTAAAGGCACGCCTATTTTTGAAGATAATGACATTGGTATCCACACCTATTATTACCTGAGCAATTGGCTGGCTACCCAACGCAAACAGTATGTGGTTAAACTGCAAAGCAACTACGACCGAACTTTTGTAAGCGAAGCTTACAAAGAACCGCGCCTTGCCATTGAAGAGTTTGCACGCTACTTTGCCTTACCGTTAACCATAAAAAAAGCAGCCGCCCAAAACTGAGCAGCTGCTTTCTTCTATTGTGCCTATTAAATTTTATGCTTGTTTGCTGTACAGCTTTTTAACTCCGTAGGCTAAACCACTGGCCAAAAGCAATAACACGCCTCCATCAATAGGTGTATTAGGCGGTGGTGGTGGTGGTGGCGGCGGCGGTGGCGGTGGCACCCCCCCTCCCTGAGCATATAGCGCAACTGTGCCGCCGAGCAGCAAAGCGGTAAACACCAGTGATAAAATTTTCTTATTCATAGCCTACGTTTTGATATAATAAGACCTCTAATATAGAACCGGTTTTAATAAAATCAAAGTACATACGGAAAAAAACGTGCTATGAATTAGCGATTCAAAGGGCTAAATGGAAGTTGGGATCCCAGTAAATGTTCTCAAAATCAACCACTTGATTGTCTTTTACCCTTACCCCCTCCGCCTCTAATAATTTTTGCATTGCATCGCTTGATCCGAAGTGGTTTTTGCCTGTAAGGAGGCCTTTTCGGTTCAATACCCTGTGGGCGGGCACCTTTGGCCTCACACCGTGGCAGCTGTTCATAGCGTACCCCACCATGCGTGCCGAGCCCGCACTGCCCAGGTATTTGGCGATAGCCCCATAACTGGTAACCCTTCCTTTAGGTATCAGACGAACTACCTCCCAAACATTTTCGAAAAACGAATATTGTTTATCGGAAATTTTAGGCGCTGAAACAACTTTCTTTGTCTTGCCTGTTGCCTTCTTCTTTTTCGCGGTGCTCATAACTTAAACTGAAGGTAGTTAATAGTTCGGCCGTTTGCCAGGTGGCTACGTTCATAATGAGTTTTTATCGCCAGTTCTTCAAAATCGAGGGGAGCGGCATAAATGTTTTCCCTGTAATACAGCATTTCTAATCCTGCATCGGCAATGCTATCGCGGGTGAAATGGAAAAGAGGAAGGTCGTCGGTTTTAAAATGAACAACCGCACCGGGTTTACAAATTTTGCGATAACGTTCCAGAAAACCGGGGGCTGTTAAGCGGCGCTTTGCATCACCTTTGCGCGGAAAGGGATCGGGGAAGGTGATCCAAATTTCGGAGACCTCACCTACGCTAAAAAAATTAAGAATATTCTCAATTCGAAGACGAAGAAAGGCTACGTTGGAAAGCTTTTGTTCTATGGCAGTTTTAGCACCGGTGAAAATGCGCGCACCTTTTGAATCGACACCAATGAAGTTTTTTTGCGGATAGCGCTGTGCTAACGCAATCGTGTAATCGCCTTTGCCGCAGGCAAGTTCCAATACCAAGGGCTGTGCGTTTTTAAAAACCTGTTCGTTCCATTTACCTTTTAAGTCAAGTTGGGCACCGGTGTAATCAATGAGATGCGGGATGGTGAAATGCGGGTTTTGAAAAACGTTTGGGAACGTTGCAACCGAATTTATTTTAAACATCTTGGCCTTACCCATAGTACTGATACCCGTTTTAACTTTGAGCCGCGAAAATACCCGAATTATGAAATATAGGCAGAGGCAACCCTTTTAAGAGAATGGCCGTTTGTTTTACAGATACCTTGTTAAAGCGCCTGATATGAAACAGTTATGTTACCTGCTTATACTGCTGCCTTTTGTAGGCTTTGCACAAATACCCAATAGCGATTTCGAAAATTGGGATAACCAACCTGTATTAATAGGCTGGGAAACCAATAGCCATCCAATAACCCTGCCTCCGTGGGATCCTTATATTGTTAAGCAGGATACGGACCATTACAGCGGCAGTTACGCAGCTAATTTTTATGCAAACGGACAGTTTAAGGCGTTTGCTCGCACCACTTTTAAGGTGCCACTACATCCTAAAAAACTTAGTGCGCAAATTAAGTACAGCCTTGCGCCTTGTGTTAATGACAATGGTTATCCGCAGCAGGATACCATCTCCATTCTTGTAGAGTTGCTTTACCAAAGCACGACTGTCGACAGCGGATATTGGGAATACAGCAGCAATGGGTTTCTGCCAAACTTTACCCCATTAGAAATACCGATTACTACTACTGCCAATGTGTTCGACTCGTGCCGTATAACCATTAAGGGGGGCAAAGTATATGGTGGTTGCGGGTTTGCACCAGCCGCTACCGAGTTTAAGGTAGATCATCTGCAGTTATTTTACGGGAATAGTTGTATCGATTCTACGGTTATAAATAATGCTGTTGACTGTATAGCACAATACGACCCTGTATGCGGTTGCGATGGCCATACATATAGTAATGTTTGTGAGGCCTATTTTTATAACGGTGTTACTGCCTGGGATAACGGGCCATGCGGCGCGGTGCCGGTTTCGTGTATGGCGGGTTTTACGTTTTATAAAAATACAGATACGGTATATTTCTACAATCAGAGCCAAATTGATACGCTGCAAAGTTACACCTGGGATTTTGGCGACGGCAATTTTTCAAGCGACACCAATCCGGTACATGTTTTTGCTGCCGATGGCTATTACCATGTTTGCCTAACGGTAGCCGGAAAGGATTTACAGGGAACACCCTGTATGAATACGTTTTGTGACAGTGTGTATATAACGCACGATTGCATTGATAGCACGTTGATGTGCAACATGCCTTTGTGCTGCGACCTTGTACCGCAGATACAGGTTTGCGGTTGCGATAGTGTAACGTATGATGACCCTTGCACGCCTGCAGCTTTGCATGGTGTGGCCCATTATTACCTGGGGCCTTGTATAACCGGGATAAAAGAAAACAATTGGCTGGGTAGTTTATCGGTGTCGCCGAACCCGGCCAACACGGTGGCTCAACTTAAGTTTGAATTAAGGCAGCCGGGCCTTGTACAAATTGAATTGCGCAGCATCACCGGCGCGTTGTTACGGAATGTAATGGCCGAGGAGTTGAAGATGGGTGCGCATCAGGTTACGCTTAGTGTAAGCGACCTGGCAAGCGGGCTATATTTTGTAGAGGTAATCTGCAACGGAAAAACCGCAGCAATTCGAAAACTACTGCGGCAATAGCTTAGTTCAGTTTGTACTTCTTCATATACTTTTCGCTCAACGTTTTTTGTTTGTTGCTGAGGTCGATCTGGCGGCCGGAGATGAAGGCGTATTCGATGTTGGAAGACTTCATGTCAAGTAAATCGCCGGTGGAAACAATGAGCGATGCGTCTTTGCCTTTTTCAAGCGTGCCTATGGAGGCATCAAGCCCTAAAATTTTAGCGGTGTTTTGCGTGATGGCGCTTAATGCCTGCTCCTTGGTTAAACCATAAGCGGCTGCGGTGCCTGCCATAAAAATAAGGTTACGCTCCTGCCAAAAACCTCCGGGGATGCTTAAGCAATACTGCACGCCCGCCTTTTGTAATACGGCAGGTGTTTTATACGGTTGGTCTACATCTGCTTCGCCTGTTGAAGGTAAGGAATGGGTGGCACCTAAAATTACAGGCACTTTCTTTTGTGCCAATTCATCTGCCATCATCCACGAATCGGCACCACCGGCAATTACCAGCTTAACGCCAAACTCGTTTGCAAAGGCAATTACGTGCTGCATTTCCTTTAAAGCATCAACGTTTACATACAATTGTTTTTTGCCATTGAAGAGGTCCTTCATGGCTTCGAAGCGCAGGTTTGCTTTTTCGTGTGTGCCGGCTTCGTAATAAGCTTTTGCTTCGCGGAAGTAATCTTTGAGCGCATTCACCTGCTTATCATAATCCTTGTTTAGTTGTAGCGGAGCAGGTTCGGCCCACCAGCCGCCACCGCTAACCATCGAAGGCCAGTTCATCCACACACCATCTTCTTTAACCAGTGCATCTTCCCAGTTCCAGGCATCTAATTGTACCACAGCCGATGTGCCGGTAATACCACCACCCTGCGGAACAGTTTGCGCATATAAAACACCATTGCTGCGAATGGTAGGTGTAACGCGCGAATCGGTGTTGTAAGCAATGATGGCTTTGCTATCGGGATTATAGCTGCCGGTTTCGGCATAATCATTTGTGGCTCGCACAGCTTCAATTTCCGATAGGCCAATTTTGGTATCGGCGGCTATAATACCGGGATAAATCTGCTTGCCTGTGCAGTCGATGACCTTGCCCATGGTTTCATCGGTTTTAAACGAAGGGCTCTCTTCCATGAAAAAAATCTTGCCGTTTTCGAAACCAATGGTAGCATCGCGTAATACGGTGCCATTACCCATGTGGAGGGTAGCATGCGTAAGGTATATTTTGCCTTGTTGCGCAGGGGCAGCAGCAGGCAGTTCGCTTTGGGCTGAAACGGTGGTGCTAAAAATAGCAGCACTTATAACCGATAAGAAAATGTATTTGGCTTTCATTATGCTTTCTGTTTTACGGTATTAGTTCAGCGTTTTCTCGTATTCGCTGCAGGAATATTCTTTGTGATTTTTGGGGGCAGGTTCCTGCGTTGGCGCACCACCCTTTTTATCATCCAACATTTTATTGATTAATCGTGCACGCTCTGATTTTATCCAATTGCGCAATTGTGCATCCTTTTCGCTGTCGAAGAAGCAGATGCCGTCTACAAAAGTTTTTTCGCAACGGGCATAGATGGAAAGCGGATTGTCGCTCCATACCACTACGTCGGCGTCCTTACCTGCTATTAAGCTACCCATGTGACTATCGAGGTGCAGCATTTTTGCAGGGTTCAATGTGCAGAGTTTCCATGCCTGTTCCTCCGTTAAGCCACCGTATTTGATGCTCTTTGCAGCTTCCTGATTCAGGCGGCGGGCCATTTCGGCATCGTCGGAATTAATAGCGGTATTTAACCCCATTTTAGTAAGGATGGCTGCGTTGTAAGGAATGGCATCAATTACTTCATACTTATAGGCCCACCAATCGGCAAAAGTGCTGGCATTAGCGCCATGGGCTTTCATTTTATCTGCCACCTTGTAACCTTCCAGGATGTGCGTAAACGTATTTACCTTAAAGCCGAAGGTGTCGGCCACATGCATCAGCATATTGATCTCACTCTGCACGTAACTGTGGCAAGTGATAAAACGCTTTTTGTTCATTATCTCTACCAGCGCATCCAACTCTAAATCGCGGCGGGGCATATCGGCTGATGTGCCTTTGTTTTTAGCAGAAAGGCTTGCATTGTAAGCTTTCCATTTTAGCTCGTATTCTTTCGCCTTGGTAAAGTAGTTATAATAGGTTTGCTCCACACCCATGCGCGTTTGGGGATAGCGCACGCGGGCATGGTCGCCCCAGTTGGTTTGCTTTACATTTTCCCCTAACGCAAACTTGATAAAGCCATCTGCGCCTTCAATCTTAAGTTTCTCGGGTGCATAACCCCAACGGAATTTTACCAGGGCACTTTGTCCGCCGATAGGGTTTGCCGAACCATGGAGTAACTGTGCCGCTACTACCCCCCCGGCTAACTGGCGATACATGTTTACATCCTCCGATGTTATCACATCACCAATGCGCACTTCGGCACTACTTGATTCGGAGCCTTCGTTTACACCTTCGCTGATGGCAATGTGGTTATGCTCATCAATAATACCGCTGGTTACATGTTTGCCGGTGGCATCAATGGTGCGGCAATCGGCACAGCTTAAACCTTTGCCTACCTGCGCAATTTTACCCGCGCGGATTATTACATCGGTATTTGGTAAAATACCATCTGCTTCGTTGGTCCACACGTTACCATTCTTAATCAGCACATTCTCCTGTTTCGGCAATTGTTCCGCACCGTATGCTGTAAACGGATATATAACTTTACCAATATTTTTCAGGTAATCGGTAGAGTCTTTCTTAGGTTTAGTGGTATCCGCTTCAGGGCCTTTGGTTTGGGTAGCCACCCATTTTACCCAATCGCCGTTTGGCAACTGACCCTGACCGGTCCAGATATGGGTGTTATGGTCGATGGTGCCAGACAAACGAATTTTGCCCGCATCGCTTTTCTTATCCGCATTAAAGCTCAGGCTTATGTCATTATCCTTATAGGCCAACTTAACATCCAGCTTCGTGCTGTCCTTAGCAATAACGGTAGCTTTTGGAGCTCCCACATCGCCGGTAACTTTTACTTTTATAGGGCTGCTTTTGATGGTAGGGTTTTCCATTACCAGGTCGTACTCGCCGCGAATATCTCTGGGTTCAAAAGCTTTTAATTCGTAACGCATGCCCTGAATCCAGTTTTCGTTCAGTTCACACTTATCATCGAACAGCGGCTTACTGGTTACAATAAAGTTGGCCAGTTTGCCGGGCTCCAGCGAACCAACCTTATCACTCAAGTTTAAGAATGCCGCAGGGTTAGCTGTTAACGCCTTTAATGCCACTGTAGAATCTAAACCATGCTTTACCGCTTTGCGCATAGCATTTAAGAAGTCGTCCTTCTTTTCCATATCGGTAACGGTTAAAGCGAAATCAATTCCGGCTTTAGCAAGGGCGGCACAATTAGTGGGTGCTAATTCCCAATGCTTCATTTCGTCCAGCGAAACCATCATAGCTTTGTAGGGATCATCCACGTCGTAAGCTTTGGGGAAATTGAGGGTGGTAATGAGTTTAGCATTAGTGGCTTTTACTTCATCAATACGCTGGTATTCGTCGCCTTTGGCTTTGATGATGTATTGCACACCAAACTCATCGCCTATTTTATCTGCGCGTAGTATTTTCTGCCAATCGCCGCTGGCGTCAAACACCTGTGGCAGGCTTTGCTCCTTATTAAACTCTTCGAGGTTGATGTTGTATTCCTTTTTGTCTCTGGTGTTTTTGTACCACTGTGCATCGTAATAGGTTTGGCGCAACAAGGCAATGCGACCCATTAGTGATTCGGGATAATCCTGGGTAGAACTGCCTTTGCTGAAAGAGTAGTTGGCGCTGGCTTCGGGCTTTACGATTACATTATTCTCCTTGTCTCCGTTTAAAGTTACTGCAGCCGAGGTGCCGCGGGCAAAGCCATCCTTACGGTGTGTTACTACGGTACCAAAGCCAAGCTTGCGCATTTCATCGGCCTTTGCATCGTTTACCACAAAGTTTTTATCGGCATGGAAATCGGTATGGATGGCCTGGTTCCAGCCATAGGCACCTTTAATGTTGCTTTCCATCTGCGGGTCTTCACTCCATTTAGCTTTGGCTACATCTGGCATTCCGTAATCGGAATAGATATCGATGAAAGAAGGGTAGATAAACTTTCCTTTCATGTCATGACTGATGTAACCGGCAGCAGTGGTATCGGTGCCGGTTGTTACCTTTTGTACTTTACCATCCTTAATAAACAGGGTGGCATTTTCCAGTTTCTGATTGTAGCTAACGTAGATAGTAGCATTGCGAAAAACATGCTTGCCTTCACGGTAATCATCAGGTCCATTGGTTTTAAAGGTAGTTTCCTGTGCCCTGGCATTTGTGAGTGTCAGAGCGGTAAACAACAACAAACAAAGCGAACGCGTTGCCGGATAAAATTTCATCAGTAAAATTTTGAAGCCTCGAAAATAGAATAAATTAGAGCATGCTAAACACACTACAATTCAGGGGCGCTACATGCTATTACCGGGAGGAAGGTAAAGGTAAAAATATAATGTTGGTTCATGGCTTTGTGGAAGAGGGGAGCATGTGGGATGAATTGGTTAAAAGCCTAAAGAAAACGCATCGGGTAATTGTGCCCGATCTGCCGGGTTTTGGCAAAAGCGGCCTGCCAGCCGATGGCAGCAAACTTAGTATTAACCTGTACGCTGAATTTATTGCCACCCTGGCGACTAAGGCTAAATTGAAGAAGTTTGTATTGCTTGGGCACTCGATGGGAGGGTATGCGGCTTTATATTTTGCCGAAAAGCACCCTGATCAATTGCGGGGCTTTGGCTTAGTTAATTCGCACTGTTATGCCGATACGCCTGAAAAAAAAGAGGGAAGAAAGAAATCGATAGCCCATATAAAACAATATGGCACCAAAGTTTTTGTAAACGAGTTGTACCATACGCTATTCCACCCTGCTTTTTTAAAAAAGAACAAAACATTTGTAAATGGCTTAGTAAAGAAGGCTCAGGGCTATTCGCCGGAGGCATTAATGCAGGCAACCGCCGCAATGATGAATCGTGAGAATAAGGAAGAAGTATTAAAGCAGTTGAACACTCCTGTATTATTCATACAAGGCAAGGACGATTTAGCTGCGCCTATTGCCAATACGCTAAAACAAGCTTCCTTACCTTCTATTGCCGACATTCACATCTTCAGCAATGCACGGCACATGAGTGTGTTTGAACGTAAGGCTGAAACGATAGCCATTGTAAAGGATTACTTAGGTCGCTTAAAGTAATTACACCCGCTTAATATCTGCACCGAGTGCATTCAGGCGCTCATCAATGCGTTGGTAACCACGATCAATTTGGTCGATGTTATGGATAGTTGATTTGCCTTCGGCGCTCATAGCGGCAATTAATAAGGATACCCCAGCACGTATGTCGGGCGAACTCATGGTAATGCCACGCAGTTTATACTGACGGTTAATGCCAATTACAGTTGCACGGTGCGGATCGCAAAGAATAATTTGCGCCCCCATATCAATCAACTTATCTACGAAGAATAAGCGACTCTCAAACATTTTTTGGTGTACCAGCACGCTGCCCCCTGCTTGTGTGGCGGTTACCAGTACAATGGAAAGTAAATCGGGCGTAAACAGAGGCCACGGGCCATCTGCAATGGTTAATATCGAACCATCGATAAAGCGTTGAATTTCGTAACGCTCCTGTGCAGGCACATAAATATCATCGCCGCGATATTCCATTTTAATACCCAGTTTCTCGAATACCGGCAGGATGTTGCCCAGCATATCGATACGGCAGTTTTTAATCGTCAGTTCACTTTGGGTCATAGCCGCCATACCGATGAATGAGCCAATCTCAATCATATCGGGCAACATTCGGTGTTCGGTTCCGCCCAACTGCTCTACACCCTGTATTTTCAAAAGATTAGAGCCCACGCCTGTGATGTTAGCGCCCATACGATTAAGCATAGCGCACAACTGCTGCAGGTAAGGTTCGCAGGCAGCGTTGAAAATGGTAGTAGTTCCTTTGGCCATTACGGCGGTCATAACAATGTTGGCCGTACCGGTAACAGAAGGTTCATCCAACAAAATATAGGTGCCACGCAGGTTGTTGGCTTCTACACTGTAAAAGGTTTCGTTGCTATCGTAATTAAACTTAGCGCCAAGTTTTTCGAAACCCAGGAAGTGAGTATCCAGGCGACGACGACCGATTTTATCCCCACCCGGTTTTGGCAAATAGGCTTTTTTAAACCGGGTTAACAACGGGCCCATGATCATAATAGAGCCTCGCAGAGCTGCTCCTTTCTTTTTATACGTATCACTTTTCAGGTAATCCAGATTAACAGCGTCGGCCTGAAACACATACGTGTCTTCGCTCTTCTTCTCCACCTTTACACCTAAATCAGCCAGAATATCTATAAGCGCCAACACATCGCGAATGGCCGGAATATTAGATATGGTTACTTTCTCGGGGGTAAGTAATACGGCACATAAAATCTGGAGCGCTTCGTTTTTGGCGCCCTGTGGTTCAATTTCACCTTTTAATTTTTTACCGCCTGTTACTTCAAAAGAGTTTGCCATGGTTCTTGTTACTTAAATTGTACACTAATTCAAGTTCGAATTACGGTATAGCGGCGATGGAAGTAAAGGATTAAAGCCCCAAGCTAATAACAAGGGGGCGTTAAGTGTCCAGTAGAAATTTACTTAACCTCTTCCAGTTTTTGAACGGCGCGTTCCTTGTAGGATCCGGAACTGTTGGCAAGGTCCTGCAGTAGTTTACGGGCTTCTTCCTTCTTACCCTTTTTAAGCAGAATGTTAGCCTTGTACCATTTGCTGCCTTCCTGGTAGCGCTTACCATCCTGGAGCAGTTTATCAAAGTTCTTTTCGCTTTTGTTGGTTTTGCCGTTAATGTAATCGGTAATGCCGCCAAAATAAAGCGCATCGGGGTTGTTGGGGTCCTTTTTGAGTACCGCGTCAAATTGGTCGCCGGCTTTTTTGTAATCGCCGCTATTAAAACTGCCGCGAGCATCTTCTATGCTGGTACTGCCGGTGGTTTCTTTGGCTTTGTCCTTTTTGTTGGAAGAGACTACAACTTCGCTCAAGTCTTCATCGCGGGCGGGACTTTTCCTTTCCTCCTTATATAAACCATCATCATAACGATTGGAAGCCGGAGCCTGGGCAGGCACAGTATTGTAAGAGGCTGCATTCTTTTTACCATCAGGTACAGCCGCCGTACCGTTATTAGCAGTTATGGTTGAATTCATGCCTGCTGCCGGAGAGGTGCTGAGATTTTTTTGCTCGGTTGATTGTTTAATGACGCCCTCGCTCGCAGGAACCGGAGCTGCAAACTTATGTTCCTCCTGTTTCCCGTTTTCAGCCACTGCACCTGAAGGCTTACTCTCCATATCGAATGATGTTGCAGGAGGAGCCGAAGTGCCGTTAGCGTTTAAGGTAAAGGATCCTGAGTCGGTGGCGGTTACGGTTGTTGCTCCAGCGCTTTGATTTTTATCGGCACTTTTCAAAAACGGAGTTGATTGTTCAGTTGCCTTGCTTTCTTTCTGTTCGTTCATGGCCATAGTATCCGCCTTTTTGCCCATGTAACCCACCATTAAAAAGCCGATACCGATAAGCATAGCAAAAATTGCTGCCGCCCAGGCGTAATTGGTCCAATGCATTTTAACCACCTTGGCCTCTCCTGCCCCGGTGCGTTCGCGCACTTTTGATTTTACGCGTGCTATGGAGGCCGTTGCTGCCTGCACGTTCTGTGTTGCCTGCAAACCCTCCAATGCGTCCTGCGCAAAAGGATCATCGGCCAACAGTTTCTCAAACTGCTGACGTTCGCCTGCACTAAGGGTGTTGTTCACGTAAGCCATCATCAAGGCTTCGGTGATATTGCCCTCGTCCAGGAGTTCCTTATTGGTTTTTGGGTTGCTCATTTCTGGCGCTTATATAATTCTTCAGATTTCTTTTTCCGTTTTGTATATAACTCTTCACTTCATTCATGCTGTAGCCTGTTATGGTAGCTATTTCATTATAGCTGCACTCCTTCAGATAAAACAGTTCTATACACGTTCGTTGTTCTTCTTTTAATTCATCAATGCCATCTTTCAGGTATTGCAGCACAAATTCTTTATCCTGTGCTTCCTGTAGATGTGCATCCTCGGGGTTTTCCACAACATTACCCGTATCTAATTTTAATTCCTGCTTTCGTTTAGCCTCGGTACTCTCCTTGCGGAAGTGCATCATACAATGGTTTTTAACTACTGTATGCAGCCAGGGTTTAAAAGCAGTTATATGATGCTTTTTAAGATCATTAATTAATTTTTCAAAAATCTGCATGGTAGCATCTTCGCTTTCCATTTCGTTTTTGAAATACTTCATGCAAACACCAAACACCAGGTGGGTATAGCGTTGGTACAATTCCCCTATATACAGCGTATCGTAGGAGTTTCGATACCTGTGCACCAGTTCTTCATCGGTAACACCTGTAAGGTTTTCTTTTGCCAACGTTGGGGGTAGTTTGGTGCTTTAAAAATATAAAATGGTGTATGTACTACTAAATGACTTTTAACAGTTAAGCCGGCCTTAGTGCAGTAAATAGGTCAATATAAGAACATAAGAATCAGTGTCTTGCTTTCCGGTATTCCGGGTTGCATTTTCTGTTGTTTGGCGCAGGGCAAACAATAGGAACGGGACTGCTTCCGCCCTCTTCCTCTTTAATAAGTTGAAACGGGATTGAATGGCAAATGTTTTGCAGCAAACTACTATTGTTTAGTAAATGTACCGGGCAGTTGTTAATACCTTGTAATTGAACTGCCCATAGCCAATACCTCCGCATTTAAAATATTCTATTTTTACCCACGTCAATATCAAAACGAAAAGGATAAGATGAAAATGAATACAAGAATGGAAGAGCCGGAAAAACCCGGCAAACCGGACGATATGATCGAAAAAATTGCCGGTGGCATGAAATTCGACAATAAATTCCTGGAACAACGCCGTGTGTTTTTGTGGGGCCCCGTGTTTGACGAGTCGGCAGAACGCGTGGTAAACCGACTGTTGTTTTTAGAGGCTAACGATCCCGGTAAAGATATTTACTTCTATATAAACAGCCCCGGTGGTGTTGTAACCAGCGGTATGGTTATATACGATACAATGAAGATGATCTCTTCGCCCGTGCACACCATTTGTATGGGATTAGCGGCTTCGATGGGATCGATTTTACTGAGTGGTGGTGAAAAAGGCAAACGCCTGATTTGGCCGCACGGACGTGTTATGATCCACCAGCCATCGTTGGGTGGCATGTACGGGCAGGCTACCGATATTGAAATTACAGCTCAGCAAATATTGAAGACCAAGCAGGAAAGCGCCAAAATACTGGCCGATAACTGCGGTAAGAATTATGAGCAGGTGCTGAAAGATTTTGACCGCGATTACTGGATGAACGCCGAAGAGGCTGTTAAATACGGTATAGTGGATGGCATAGCCGAGAAATTAATTTAAGCGTAAAGAACTTTAAAAGCGGCCCGGTTGTTAAATCGGGCCGCTTTTATTTGTTAGCTATATTTGTTGTATGACACGTCAGGACCAAAATGTGGAGATTGCCCGCTACCAACGCGATATTGCAACGCGCCTGGGGCTGGACCAGCAGAACCTTATTTTTAATTACAAGCAGCGCAACGAAACCGTGCGCCTTGACCTTGTTACGGTTAACCCCAAACACGAACAATCGTTCCTGTTTCACACCCTTACAGGAACTGATAAACTGGATGCCCTGAAAAAGATGCTGGATTATATTGATCAGCATTATCATAATGAGAGCAGCTTAACCATACAGTGGATTAAGATTGGCGAAAACAAACTACACACCTCCTACTTTCGCGCGCAAAACATGTACGAAGCGCTGGACAAATTCTATTACGGCCGCGATATGAGCCAGTATAAAATATTCAGCATTGCGCTGAACCCGGTGAGTTGAAAATTTAAAATTCCAACTCCTTTCCGGTCAACTTATTTCAGGCTAAGACACCTGGTTGCGTGTTCCACCAACCACCAACGTAAAGATGTTACGGTTCAATAATCTACTATTGCTTACTTACCCTTAAGGTAGGGCGCTATTTCGAGGCATACTTCTTCATCAGCTGTGTATAGCGTGGTAAACTGCGGATATTGTTGAGGTCAGGT
The DNA here is from genome assembly GCA_046329495.1 of Chitinophagales bacterium. GTDB lineage: Bacteria > Bacteroidota > Bacteroidia > Chitinophagales > LD1 > Bog-950. Next base: position 19,796 of record JAXLUO010000024.1, read on the forward strand.
TCGCGATAAATTTCGAGCACAAAATCATTCATGCCCCGCTTAAGTGCTTCCTCCAGGAAATCAAGCGCTGTATCCTTTTCCCCCTTCACCGATAGCAAACAGGCCATGTTATAAAAAACCCTGAAGGCGGTATTGCCCAGCTTGATCGATTGCCGATAACTTGCCAATGCCTCGTCGGGCTTATTCATTTTGCGTTGAGTATTCCCTAAATATTGCCAGGTGCGCGCATCGTTGGGTTCCTGCTTTAGCACCAGGTTGTAATACTTGTAGGCCGAGTCGTTTTGCTTCGCATAGTTGTAGGCATTCGCTAAATTGAAGAGCACATTTACATCCTGTGGCTTTAACCGCAGGGCTTTATTATAAGCATAGATGCCGCGCACAAAATCACCCGCATTACACATTACATTGCCCATGTTAAAGAAATAGGCCGGGCGTGTAGAATCGATACCAACAGCCTGGCCGATATATTTTACCGCATTAGCTAAATCGCCCATACGGAAATAAGCAAGGCCTATGTTATTATAAGTGTCGGGATCCTTTGGTAGAAAATCGCGGTATTTATTAAAGTATTCAATAGCCTTATCGGGTAGCTTCTTGTAGTAATAACAAACCCCAAGCTGGAAATACGAATAGTAGGCATAAGGCTCCCACTTTACCGATTGCTCCAGCCATTGGATGGCCTGGTTTATATTTTCTTTTTTAGTCAGGTCTTCTTCGTTTAAAGTAAGTGCGGCGCTTTTTAAGAACAAGCGTCTCGATTCAAAAGCCGGCCACAGGTAATGATCGGTACCCAGCAAATCCATAGCTATTTGCATATCGGCCGCTGCATTGTTTAAGTCGGAAGCTTCAGTAACTATTGCCTCACCTGCAATAAGCGGGTTAATAATTTCAGTAGAATGTTTTAATAAGGCGGCCACCAGATTGCGTGTGGCTTGCCCTGTTACCGCCTCCGGAAAATCCTGTTGCAGCATTTGCTGAAGCAAGCCAAGTGCGCCATCTGTTTTGCTTGTTAAGTTGCCGGCCTTCAAAGCCACTTCAAACCGATTGTAAAACACCTGCTGATCGGTGCTCATGCTTAATGAGCCTTTGGAAGGGCCGCCTGAGAAATTAGCAGCCAGTAATTTGTCCTGTGCGTTTTGTGTTGGGTCTTCGCCTATTTGGCACAATACGCGGTCCAGATCGCCTACTACAAATGGAGTTTGCTTGTTAGGCTTTGCCTCCCTGCGAACGTTTTCCTGCAGAAACTTTTGCAATTCGTATAAGGTAACCTTATTGTCCTGGGTGTCCATGCTATCTGCCGCGCCGGTAAGGCCATTCAGCAAATGCCACGAAAACAAGCCCCGGCCCTTTCCCCATTGCGCACCCTCTAATGAAATCTCGCTTGCCTGACAACTGAAGATTTTTAACTCATTGCTCCAGGCTTCCTTCAGCGCCAGCAAATTGCTCTTAGCGCCTTCTACCCCGCCGCTTAATTTACCGCTGTGGCAGGCGTCCGCTATAAACACCACTTCGGCCCCGGCCCCGGTTAGTTTGGTTATAGCATTACGCAATTGCGCTTCCTGCAGATAGCCGTTGGGGTTTAAATAATAATTGGCGCTGTCGCTTTCGCACAGTAACAGCAGCCCGCCTAATTTGTAATTGGTTTCTACGTCTCCGTGTCCTGAGAAATAGATATAAATACGGTCGCCGGGCTTTACCACCTTTTTAAGGTCACCCAGTTTCCAGAGTATATCCAGGTTGGCGCTGTCGTTTATAAAGGGATATACGTGCTCGGTTGGTAAGTGAACCGTGTTGATGAGAAAGTTGCAGAAGTTGCGTGCATCGGCATCGGCATACTGCAGTTGCGGCAGGTATTTATACTTAGAGACCCCAACCACTATTGCATACTGCTGCCCACTTACCACAGGGCTTACATTTTCCAATGTAGCGCCTTTGGTATTTTGAGCGTCGGCTTTGAATTGAGCCAGCATTGCGCAAAATAAAATAAGCAGGTTAGCAATTCTCACCCGCTAAATATAAAGGCTTCTACATAAATCGCAATTGATACAGCTGAAAATGAGCACGCTTATTTGCCTGCCAGAAATTTTTCCCAGCTCCAGGCGGTACGCATCATGGTGTCAAGGTCGCGTTTAATCACCCAACCAAGTTCTGTGCAGGCTTTGTTGTTGTTGGCATAAATAGCTACCACATCGCCGGCGCGGCGTGGGCCGGCAGTCCAGTTCAGTTTTTCACCTGAAACTCGTTCAAAGGACTCAATGGCTTCTTTTACAGTTACACCATTACCCGTGCCCAGGTTATAGATCACCGGCTGCTTATCGGCATAAGGATCATTTTCGGTTAACCCGTTCAACTTTTCAAGCGCTTTGGTATGGGCATTAGCAATGTCCATCACATGAATATAATCGCGTACGCAACTGCCGTCGCGGGTATCATAATCACTTCCAAACACAGTAAACAGGTTGAACTTTCCAATGGCCGTACCTGTTATGCGCGGCACCACAGCGGTAACCACATCTGTGGTGTCCTCGCCCAGCTTACCGCTTTCGTGCGCACCTACCGGATTAAAGTAGCGAAGAAGAATGGCACGCAGGGGAAATTTTGCCGCAAAATCGCTGATGATCTTCTCGCCCATTTGCTTGGTAGCAGCATAAGGCGATTCGGCTGCTTCCATCGGTGTATCTTCAGTTACCGGTAATTGTTTAGCATTACCATATACCGAACAGGAGGAAGAAAAAACAAAATTGCGAACACCAAATTCAACACTTAGCTGCAACAGGTTGATTAGGGAGTTAAGATTGTTGCGGTAATACAATAAAGGTTTATCTACCGATTCGGGCACTGACTTTAAAGCAGCAAAATGAATAATCCCGGAAATGCCCGGTTCTGCTTCAAAAACTTTACGTGTGGCGGCCTCATCGCATAAATCAACCACATAGTTTTTAACCATTTGGCCGGTAATGGAGGCTATGCGTTTGGTTGTAATTTCTTTTGAGCGGAGATGATTGTCAATAATTACTACTTCAAAACCGTTATCCAGCAAATCAACTACCGTATGCGAGCCAATGTAGCCGCAACCGCCGGTTACCAGAATTTTCTTTTTTGTTTGGGCCATAGTAAGCGCCTTATGCAAAACCGGGGCCACGTTTTGCGAGGCCCCGTTCAGAAATTAATAATCGTATTGCCCGCTTTCAATCGTCTTGCGGATGCCTTCTTCTATTGTTACCGCATCGCGGCCCAGCAGTTGACGCATCTTGGCGATATCCGGTTTACGGCGCGTCATATCGCCTTCTTTTAAGGCAGGCAAATGCAAAATCTCCGACTTGGAGCCGGTTATGGCAATAATCATCTTTGCCAGTTCAAGGATGGTTACCTCATAATCACTGCCGATGTTAACTGTGTCGTTCAAATGCAAATTGTCATACAGGGTACGCACGCAGGCATTTACATTGTCCTCCCGGTAGCAGAAGGTGCGGGTTTGTAAACCATCGCCATAAATGGTAATAGGCTGGTTGCTTAACGCTGCTTTAATAAAGCGGGTCATAACAAAGTCGCTGCTTTGCTTGGGGCCGTATGTATTAAAGAAACGGAAAATGGTATAGTCCAGGTCGTACTCTTGCTTATAGGAACGCAGGAACGCTTCTCCTACGTTTTTAACCACGGCATAAGGTAAACGTGAGTTGAGCGGTGTGGTCATTTCGTTTTGCGGATGTTCAAACGGTTCCCCGTAAACCTCACTGGAAGAGGAGAAGAATACGCGTTTTACGCCTGTATTTTTACTCAGATCAAGCACATATTTGATGCCCTGAATATCCTTTAATACCGATACGGGATTTTCCAGCGTGCGTTTAACGCCAACTACGGCGGCATAGTGAAATACGTAATCGAATTTATAGCTGGTCATTACCCCGGCTATGTCGCGATATTCGTTACAGTTACATTTAATAAACTTCCAGCGCTCAAAATGTTCTGTAGGTAAACGGCGGATATTGCCGGTTGAAAGGTTATCGACTATTACCACAAAATTATCCTTGTCCTCAATCAACTTGTCAACCATGCAGCTGCCCACAAATCCTGCTCCACCGGTTACTAATATTTTTCTCATACTGTTTGCTGTTAACGTTATGTACTGCGTGCTAAATTATTGCGAAATTACTTCTAACAGGTATTTACCATAACCGCTCTTCAATAATGGTTCGGCCAATTTGCGCAGTTGTTCGGTACTGATAAATCCCTGGCGCCAGGCCTCTTCTTCAATACAACCTACTTTTAATCCCTGGCGTTGCTCAATAACCTGCACAAACTGGGAGGCCTGCATCAGTGAATCGAAAGTGCCGGTATCTAACCAGGCCGTGCCTCGGTCAAGGATGCCTACTTGTAGTTTACCGTTACGCAGGTATTCTTTGTTTACATCCGTAATTTCATATTCGCCACGCGGGCTTGGTTTCAAAGCTTTGGCAATTTCCACAACGCTGTTGTCATAGAAATACAAGCCCGGCACTGCGTAATTCGATTTGGGCTCCTTAGGCTTTTCTTCAATGGATATCGCCTTGCCGGCCTTATCAAATTCTACTACACCGTAACGTTCGGGATCGGATACGTGATAAGCAAACACCACGCCCCCGTCCGGATTGGCATTTTGTTTCAGCAAGCTGTCTAATCCGGTGCCATAAAAGATATTGTCGCCTAAGATGAGAGCTGCCTTGTCCTGGCCGATAAACCAATCGCCCAACACAAAAGCCTGTGCCAAACCATTGGGCACTTCCTGTACCTGATATTGAAAATTGCAGCCAAACTGCTTACCATCTCCCAGCAAACGTTGAAAGTTGGGTAAGTCGGTAGGCGTGCTGATGATGAGGATTTCGTTGATGCCTGCTTTCATTAAAACCGAGAGCGGGTAGTAAATCATGGGCTTATCGTAAATAGGCATTATCTGCTTACTGATTGCGTAAGTAATGGGATAAAGCCTTGTACCGGATCCACCGGCGAGTATAATTCCTTTCATTGGGATAATGTTTGATGGCTTCTGAAACCGAGGGGTATAGCTTCAGTTTGCCTTAGCAAAGAAATAAAAAACTGCTACTTAATGCCTTTAACTTTGTCTTCTGCCTGGTTTACAGCCTTTTTCTGTTTATCTATTTGATCGTTTGTTACCTTTTGGTTTTGCCTTGCTTCATCAATGTCACGCTCCGCAGCGCGGATATCGGCATTCCAGTCATCTATATCTCCGTGTAGTTTTTCACCGGTTTTTATCAGTTTATTTCGTTCGCTTTCCTGCTCTTTTAGCTTCTTTTCTTCGGCCTTAAGCGCCTCCGGGGTATTAGTTTTAGCTGCTTCCACAGTGCGTTTTTGCCCCTCAAGTGCTTCGTTTTTTACTTTCAAATCAGCTTCATTGCTCTTTATAGCATCTTGATTTCGGCCAATGGAGCGCTTTTTCTCTTCTATGGATTTTACGGCTTTCTCCTCCTTTTTAATAAAACCGTCCAGTTTGTTTTTAAGTTCTTTCAACCTGTCTTGCTCATCAGCTAATTGCTTCTCGGCCACTGCACGGTATTGCAACACAGCATAATCGCGTAGAAATTTTTTAGCTGCAAGATCCTGGTCAGCATTTGTGCGGGGCGAAATAAAATGTAAGCTGTCCAACTCAAAGGCTGCAGTTAGTCTAACGCCATTTTGTGTTTCCAGTGTTTTGCTGTATACCGTCAAAGGATTTGGTGAGATATTCTTAACCAACACCCCGCCAACTATAAGTTCATCGCCTTCGCTCCTGCTTTTTTCTTTCGAAAGCTTTTTGAGGTAATTGCTCCAGGTTTTATCTATTTCCTTACCTTTTGTTTCAGGGATATCAACCTGGTAGGCAGGTAAATTACCTTTTAAAAATGGGCGTACCGTGTCCTGCACGGTTAAGGCGGATTGAGCTTTGCCGGCAAAGGAGGCCGCCAGCAGGCTTACAAACAACATTTTCTTCATATTCAGGTATTCCTCACGAAGAAAATAATTTCCCGTTATCCTTTCGTGAAAATCCAGCGCAGCATTTCCTTAAGGCTAACTTTTTTGCCGTACATCAAAATGCCTACCCTGTATATACGGCCGGCTATGAATACTGTAAACAAAAAGCCCATTATCAATAGAACCAGCGAGGCTGCAATATGCTTCCAATCGTGCACAAATGGCAGCATGGCACTCATAACCACCGGTGATGTAAACGGCACAAGCGACCCCCAAAAACCAAGCGGACTATCGGGGTTTTGTATCACATTAATGGCGATAAAAATAGAGATGATGATGGGTACAGTTACCGGTATCATCAACGATTGCTGGTCGCCGTCTTCACCGATTGCGGCTCCAATAGCAGCAAACATTGATCCATAAAGTAAAAATCCTCCGAGGAAGAAAATCGGGAATAGGATGGCTATCTGTGTTAGTGGCAATTCCTTAAAGCCCATCCATATCTTTTGGATGTCATCAGGATCAACCTGAGAAGCCTGCATGCTGCCTGAGGGGGCGTGCGAACCTGCTGCAATACCTAACATAGGCATTACGAACACGTTGATGATTACAATTAAACCAACCCATAAAATAAACTGCACCAAACCAACTGCGCCAATGCCTAAAATTTTGCCCATCAGCATTTCGAAAGGTTTAACCGATGATGTCAAAATTTCAACTACGCGGTTGCTCTTTTCTTCCTGCACACCTTTCATAATCATGGTGCCGTAAAAAAACAAGGAGATGTAAATGGCAAAGCCCATAAAGATGCCTAAGCCGGAGGCGGCCGCTGTAAACCCTTCTTTCTCCTCTTTGTTTACCAACGATTCGGGCACCAATTGAATTTTTTGCTGTATGCGCTGTATTTGATCGGTAGTTATAGTCGTATCGCGCGTTTTTAAACGCACACGTTGATATACATCCGTTATATGTTGGCTCACCAATTGCGTAGTAACCATACCGGGCCGTTTGCCAAAACGGAAAGCGATATTGGCGCGTTGCGGATTATCTAAATCGAAATCGGCCGGTATATGGATAATGGCTTGATAGGCACTGTCGGGATGTGCAGCTACCAATGCCGCAAGTGAATCGTAATTACTGTTTACATAAGTAAAGTAAACCGAACCGTCATCGGCATTGGCAATTGGTTCGTTTTTAAACAAACCGCTTTCATCAACCACAGCAATATGCGTAGTGCCCTGGTTGTAAGTCGAAATCCAAACACTGGCCAGCATCAACACAAAAAAACCAGCAGGTGCCAGCAAGGTGGTAAGTAAAAAAGCAGGACGCCTTACCCGTGTAATGAACTCCCGCTGTATGATAATCCAGATCTTTCCCATGTGTTTAGGGCTAATTTAGTTGTACCTGGCGGATAAATATTTCGTTGATGGTTGGCAGCACCTCATTAAAGGCGTTCACTTCTACGTTGTTTTCTATTAACAACTTAAGCAGCAAATTGCCTTTGTGTGCCTCCTCAAATTGCACTTCCACTTCGCCGGGCTGTTGAGCTGTAACCTTTAAGTTTTGCGTTAAACCTGCCGGTAAATCACCGTTAAATTGCACGTGGAATTTATTCTCTTTAAACCGCTGCTTTAGCTCCTTTACGCCGCCCTGCAGAATTACAGAGCCCTTATTTACAAGCACAATGTCATCGCATATCTCTTCTACCTGTTCCATGCGATGCGTACTGAAAATAATGGTTTTGCCTTTGCGGCTTAATTCAAAAATCTCATCTTCAATCAACTTACTATTGATAGGATCCAGGCCGCTAAAAGGCTCATCCAGTATCAGTAAATCGGGATCGTGTAGCACTGTGGCAATAAACTGTACCTTTTGACTCATGCCTTTAGAAAGCTCTTCAATGCTTTTGTTGTACCAACTTTGAATGCTGAACTTCTTGAGCCAGGCTTCTACATTTATTTTTGCCTGCGATGCCGTTAGCCCCTTCAGCCGCCCCAGGTAAACAAGGTGTTCGCCTACCTTCATTTTTTTGTATAAGCCGCGCTCTTCGGGCATATAGCCTATACGTTCAGTATGTTTATCGCTTAAAGGCTCGCCATTAAAAAACAATTGACCGGTATCCGGATAGAGGATACGGGTAATCATTCGTATCAACGTTGTTTTTCCGGCACCGTTAGGACCCAATAATCCGAAAATTTTACCGGAGGGAATCTCAAACGAAACATCGTTGGAGGCACGGTAATTGCCGTACTGTTTAACAATATGTTGCAACCTGAGCAGGCTCATAAAACGAATGTAAGGAATGACGGTTGAAAAGACTGTTTATTTTTACCCCGGCGATAATAACTGACCGACAGGGCTTTAAAGCCGAATCCTTTTTTACTTTAGTTGGCTACAACCAAATTTATGGCACATACCGATTGGACTGACAATAAATTATTTCTGCTGGACGCCTACGCGCTTATTTTCCGGGCTTATTTTGCTTTCAGCCGCAACCCTCTTATTAATTCGAAAGGGCAAAATGTATCGGCTATAACAGGCTTTACCACTACGCTTTTCGACCTAATAAATAAAGAAAAGCCATCGCACCTGGCGGTGGTTTTTGATAAGGGAGAACCTACCGAACGAACGGCGGAATATGCCGACTACAAAGCCCACCGGCAGGAAACACCGGAGGATATTGTGTTTTCAGTTCCATACATTAAGCAAATTTTGGAGGCATGGCATATACCTGTGCTTGAATTTGATGGGCAGGAAGCGGATGATATTATAGGAACTATCGCCAAGAAGAAGGCTGCGGAAGGGCATATAGTTTATATGGTTACGCCCGACAAGGATTACGCCCAATTGGTGCAGGAGAACATCTATATCTACAAGCCGGCCCGTAGTGGTGGCGAGGTAGAGATATTAGGTTTGGAACAAGTGAAGCAGCAGTGGGAAGTTGACAACCCCTTACAGGTAATTGACATACTTGGTATGTGGGGCGATGCCGTTGATAATATACCGGGTATACCCGGTGTTGGTGAAAAAACGGCCAAGAAGTTTATTAAGGAATACGGCAGTATGGAGAATACTATTGCCAATGCCGATAAAATTAAAGGTAAGGTTGGCGAAAACGTAAAGCAGTTTGCTGAACAGGGCTTGCTTTCCAAGCGCTTAGCCACCATTAACCTGAATGTGCCGATTGATGTTACTGATGAAGAACTGAAAGTAGATCAGCCGGACAAGGAAAAGCTGTCGGCCATTTTTGCCGAGTTAGAGTTCCGCACATTGGGTAAGCGTATATTAGGCTTAGACTATTCGGTAAACCAGACGGCGGGCGCGATCGAAAAGAAACACACTGATGCCGGCACACAACAAGACTTATTTGGTGGAACAGCGGCAGCAGAACCAACCGTAGAGCATGGTAAAACCATTCACAACACCCCGCATACATACCACATTGTACAGGGTGACGAGGCTATCGCTGCTTTGGTTAAGCAGTTGGAGCAACAGGCTGAATTTTGTTTTGATACCGAAACTACCGGACTGGATTATTTTGCGTTGGACATGGTAGGCATGAGCTTTAGTTTTAAAGAAGGAGAAGCTTATTATGTACCCTGTCCGGCCGATTATGAAAGCACAAAGAAAATTGCACACGCCTTTAAGCATTTGTTCGAAAGCAAAACGCAGGTTAAAATAGGCCAGAACATAAAGTTTGATTTACTGGTAATGAAGCGCTACGATGTGCATGTACAATTACCGCTGTACGATACTATGTTGGCACATTATCTGGTTGAACCTGATCAGAAACATGGCATGGACTACCTGAGTGAAACCTACCTTGGCTATACACCAGTTGCCATTGAAGAATTAATTGGCAAGAAGGGTAAAAACCAGGGCAATATGCGCGACGTTGCTTTGGAGAAAATAGCGGAATATGCTGCAGAAGACGCCGATATAACGCTGCAATTAAAAAATAAGATTGCCCCTATGGTTACCTCGCAGCAAGTTGATAGCGTGTTAACCGACATTGAGCTGCCATTGATTGAAGTGTTGGCGGATATGGAATATGAGGGCGTAAAAATTGATGAGCAGTTCCTTTCCAATTTCTCGAGAAACCTGGAAAGCGATATGCTAAAAGCGCGCGGTGAAATTTTTGAACTGGCAGGCCTGGAGTTCAATGTGGATTCGCCAAAGCAATTGGCCGATGTATTATATGGTCACCTAAAATTGCCGTTCGAAGGAAAGAAAACTGCAACGGGTCAACTTTCAACCAACGAAGATGCTCTGAGTGGTTTGGCCAAACATCATCCTATTGCTGAAAAGATATTGGAGTACCGCGAGGTAACGAAACTGAAGAGCACATATGTAGATGCACTGCCACAAATGATTAACCGAAAAACAGGCAGGGTACACACAACCTTCCGCCAGGCGGTAGCAGCTACCGGAAGATTAAGCAGCGATAACCCTAACCTGCAAAACATACCTATACGCACTACACGCGGGCAGGAAGTGCGCAAAGCCTTTGTGCCACGCGACGAAAACCACATCATCCTCTCTGCCGATTACTCGCAAATTGAACTACGCCTGGTGGCTGAGTTAAGCGGCGATGAAAATATGCTGGATGCCTTTACACAAAAGTTAGACATCCATACGGCCACGGCAGCAAAGGTTTATGGGGTGCCTATTGATCAGGTAACAAAGGAAATGCGGTACAAAGCCAAGAGTGTGAACTTTGGTATTATATATGGCCAGGGGGCTTTTGGTTTAGCAGAGAATATCGGCGTATCGCGTGGAGAAGCAAAAGAAATTATTGAGAATTACTTTAAGCAGTTCCCGAAAGTAAAAGAGTATATGAACGGCAACATACAGTTTGCCAAGGACAATGGTTATGTGCAAACCATAAAAGGCCGTAAACGTTACCTAAAGGACATTAATTCCAAAAACTTTACAGTGCGTGGTTTTGCCGAGCGCAACGCCATCAACAGTCCGGTGCAAGGTTCGGCAGCCGATTTGGTTAAAATAGCCATGATCAACATTCACCATGCTTTTAAGCAACACAATTTTAAATCGAAAATGACGCTGCAGGTGCATGACGAATTGGTGTTCGATGCACACAAGGACGAATTGGAATTGATTAAACCTATTATCTACGATAAAATGATTCACGCCATAAGCACCCGGGTACCTATAGAAGCGGAAATGGGCACCGGCGCTAACTGGCTGGAGGCACATTGATACCGCTGACCTATGAAAAGCAACACTAAGATTTCGCTGTACGCTTATTTTTTCTGCTGTGCATTTTTATTAACCGTTGCGTTCCTTGATCGCAAATGGAATGATACAGGTTCACAGGCACTTATTTCATGGGATATTTCGGGTTACTATCTGTATCTCCCCTCTTTTTTTTATGATGATTTAGGGAAGCTTAATAACATCCCCTATATACAGGAGCACTACGACCCATTTGGCGGAGGGTTTTACAATGCCTTTAAAATGCCCGATGGCAATCATGTAATGAAATATTCCTCCGGGCAGGCTATTATGTTCCTTCCGGGTTTTGCCGTTGCGCATTGCTGGGCTAAGTGGGGAGGATACCCGGTAGATGGTTTTTCGTGGCCTTATCAGTTCTGCCTTGCCATGAACAGCTTGTTGGTCGCTTTTCTGGGGTTATGGATGGCACGAAAGATATTGCTGCGCTATTTCAATGATTGGCCGGTAGCCATAACCCTTGTAGTGCTTTGCATGGCTACTAATTATTTAAACTATGTATCTATTGTTGGCGCGTTTACACATAGTTATTTGTTTACGCTGTACACACTGCTTATCTGGCTTACCATAAAATTTTATGAAAAGCCGAAATTTACCACCGCCCTGGCAATGGGCTTGTTATCAGGATTGGCCACTATTACCCGCCCAACAGAAATTATTTGCATACTTATTCCTGCATTTTGGAATGTGGCCTCGTGGCAACAGTTAAAGCAGCGGTTGGTTTTGTTCCTGCAACAATGGCACAAGCTGGCAGTATATCTGATGGCTGCAATTGCCGTTGGCTCCATTCAGCTAATCTATTGGAAAACTTACTCGGGCCATTGGATGCATTGGAGTTATGGCCCCGAAGAAACATTTAGTTTTTTAAAGCCGCATGTAATTAATGCCATTTTTAGTTACCGCAAAGGTTGGCTGGTTTACACACCTGTTATGTTGCTGGCCGTGGTAGGCATAATACCTTTTTATAAACAACACCGGCAATTATTTTGGGGTACATTAATTTTTTTAAGTGTAAGCACTTACCTGGTAGTTTCGTGGGATTGTTGGTGGTATGGCGGTTCCTTTTCGCAACGGGCCATGATACAATCCTATGCACTTTGGATTTTTCCGCTTACTGCCTTTTTTACATGGCTGCAGGGCCATAGGGCAGCTATTATTGCCACCGCTGTATTCATTATTTTTTGTGTGTGGCTTAATTTATTGCAAACCTGGCAGGCTAACTCCGATACAGCCTTTATGGAGTCGGACATGATGAACCGCTCGTACTACTGGCGCATATTCGGTAAAACCAAAATTACCCGTAACGACCGGCGCATGTTAGATGCGGATGAAGAGCTTCCGGAAAAATTAGCTGCAAGTTTAAAACCGGTGTACGCTACCGGGTTCGAAGAAGATTCGTTAGCAGACACCAGCCTGGTGTATGCCGGTAGATTGTCCGTACAAGTAAATACCAACAAGCAATGGTATAATCATGTAATTAGTAAGGGAACGTTGTTAAAATCCGGTTGGTACCGCGCTTACGCAAACGTTTACATCGAAGGTTGGGAAGGAAATATCTGGAAACAGGCACAATTGGGATTGTATGCAAATGCGGCAGGCAAGGAGGTCAAATCCAAATCGATACGCCTGCAACGGTTGATTGACCCCGGCAAATGGCAGGAGGTATATACTGACATTTATATCCCTGAAAAAATGAAAATCGATGAATTGGGCTTACGGCTTTGGAATGCAGACGGAACAACTACTACGCATATTGACAACCTACGCGTATTTTACGTGCCCGAACAACACTAACTGAACAGATTGTATTTTAGTATACAGTAGATGGCTCTTACGCCATCGCGCCAGCCAATTTTTTTCCCTTCCTGGTAGGTGCGGCCGTAATAGCTGATACCAACTTCGTAAATACGCACATTGGGGTAGCGGCTTACCTTGGCTGTAACCTCCGGTTCAAAACCGAAGCGCTGTTCTTTTAAATCCAGCGACTTTACTATTTCTGCCCTGAACATCTTGTAACAGGTTTCCATGTCAGTAAGGTTCAGGTTGGTAAACATGTTCGACAAAAAGGTAAGAAACTTGTTCCCAATAGTGTGCCAGAAGAAAAGAATTCGATGTGGCTTACCGCCCATAAAACGCGAGCCGAAAACCACATCTGCAAAACCATCAGTTATCGGCTTTAGTAAAATACGGTACTCTTCGGGGTCGTATTCTAAATCGGCATCCTGAATAACAATTACTCCTCCGGTAGCTTCTTTAATACCGGTATGTAAAGCAGCACCCTTACCTTTATTTACTTCGTGCTTACGATACTGAATATTTAATTGCGGGTGTGCGCTGATATAATTCTGAATAGATTGCTCGGTATGGTCCTTCGAACAATCATTTACAATTACAATTTCTTTTTGCCAATCGCCCGGCAATTGTACCTTTTCAATCTTATCCAGTATCAAATGGATAGTGTTGCCTTCGTTGTAAGCGGGTATGATTATAGAAAGTGTGTTCTGCATGGCGGGCCGAAAATAATAATTGTTGCCGGAGTAAGCCCTTATTCTCAATAGGTTAGCTTTTGTTAAACCCCGGCTCTATTCAAAAATGTAACAGCCGGGTTAATGCGGCCTGCTTTTTTCGCTCTATATTTCGCCTTGTAATGAAATACTCTTCGAAATTGATTGCTGATGCGGTAGCGGAGTTTACCCGATTACCCGGTATTGGCGAAAAAACGGCGTTACGTCTGGTTTTACACTTACTGAAGCAAGACACTGAGAAGGTGCAGTTGTTTGGCGATACCATCACCCGTATGCGCAATGATATTAAGTTTTGCCGCACCTGCCATAATGTGAGCGACCACGATCTTTGCGAAATTTGCGGCAACAGTTATCGCGACCAATCGATGGTTTGCCTGGTAGAAAGTATCCGCGATGTGATTGCTATTGAAAACACTAATATTTACAAAGGGGTGTACCACGTATTGGGTGGAGTAATTTCTCCCATTGATGGCATTGGTCCTGATAAACTTCAAATTGACTCGCTGGTAGAACGGGTGAAATCGGGCGTGGTGAAAGAGGTTATTATGGCGCTTAGCCCTACTATCGAGGGCGACACCACCATTTTTTACATCAGCAAAAGGCTAAAAGAATTACCCGTAAACATAACCAGTATAGCTCGTGGTATTGCTTTTGGCGGTGAATTAGAGTATACCGATGAAATGACACTGGCCCGCTCAATAGCTACAAGATTGCCGTACGAAAATACCTTAGTAAAAAACTCCAACTGATACGATCAGTTGGAGTTTACCAGCGTGCGGTGAATAAGTTCACACAGGGTCAGGCTGTGATTGGTTCTCGTTCCTTTAGAAAGCTCCGGGGTTCGTATTAAAGCGATGTTTAATTCAGGCTGAATTCGAAACTAACCGTATTGGTCATAATGGTTTCGGCCGCAGCCCTGAATATGTTGAATGTTTTATTGTTGATGGTTACAACAATCGAAGTGTCGGTGGCTGAGTTCACTTTCATCTCCACCAAATCGCCGGGAAAAATACCCAGCTCAAAAAATTTCTCACAAAGCCTGCTGTTTCGCATATCTACTATATAGGCACGTTCGCCGGCTCCGAGTTTGTCAAGGGATCTCAAAATGCTTACGTTTTCAACCAATTTAATGTACCGCACCCCGCTTGTCAAGGTACAGTACCCTGTTAGTTTGTTAAATTATAGGACTTATTTAGCTGTGTTTCAGCCGATGACCGCCAAAAGTAGGGCAATCGCATTTGTTGGCCTTGCAGGAGGGGAGGGCAGTAACCAGGGTAAGGCCCAACAGGGCTACCACAACAATGCGGGCGATATGCTTTATTTGCTTACTCATACGTATAAAACGAATTGCTGCTAAAATAATTTTTTAAGCCAAGCTCCTGTGTCTCAAAGTCCTAAAAAAATTCTTGTTGCCGTGTTGGATTGGGGTCTTGGCCATGCTACCCGCAGTCTGGTGCTTATTCAGACCCTTCGGCAACGTGGATGTACGGTGGCGGTAGCCTCCTCCGGCAATGCGCTGCTTTTACTACGAAAAGAACTACCTGAGGCCGAGGCATTTGAATTACCGGCCTACAACCCGGTGTATCCTCGAAACAGCGCCATGGTGTTTAAAATGGGGTCACAGCTTCCGCATTTTATAAGGGTAATTAATAACGAACAAAAGGAAATTGAACGCCTGGCAACCGCTCATGGTTTCGATCTCATAATATCCGATAACCGGTACGGAGCCTATTCTAACACAGTAAAGTCCATCTTCATAACCCATCAGGTGCAGGTGCTTATGCCTTCGGCGTTTAAATGGATGCAACCGGCGGTTAATTATTTTAATCGCCGACAAATAAGCCGGTTTACTGCCTGTTGGGTGCCCGCGCCGGAAACAAATCCTTTTCCGGAACTAATGCCTCCAACAGAAAGTTACGTTTGTTACATTGGGTATCTATCACGATTGGAAGTGATGCAATTGCCAGTAAAGTACGATCTGATGGTTATTTGCAGCGGTCCGGAACCGCAGCGTACCATTTTCGAAAAGCTGGTATTAAAAGAGTTGCCTAAGCTAAAAGGTAAGGTGCTGGTTGTGCGCGGCAGGCCCGATTTGCAGGCAGGTGATCACATAGATGGTGATGTGCAAATGGTAAATTATTTAAACGGCCACGAAATGAGTACTGCGCTTGCGCAAAGCCGCTTAGTTTTAACACGGCCGGGGTATAGCTCCATTATGGACCTCGGAAAGTTGGGTAAGAAGGCCATATTTGTGCCCACGCCGGGACAAACTGAGCAGGAATACATCGGTGATGTCTTAATGAAAGAGAAAACGGCTCTGTGTGTGCAACAAAACAGCTTTAACCTGTTGCAGGCAATGGAGCAGGCAAGGAAGTATAAGGGGTTTGCCCCGCAACCAAACGATAACGCGCTGCAAAACGCTATAGATGCATGGCTATGACTATAATGAAGTTTATTAACGGATTTTTCTACGCCCTTAAGGGACTTGGTGTGGCAAGTAAGGAACAACTAAATCTTAAAATCCACCTGCTGGCCTTAGTAGTAGTTATTGTAGCCGGCATTTTTTTTGATCTGGTAGCCATTGAATGGGCGGTTATTTTCTTAACCTTCGGCCTGGTAATTGCCACCGAAATGGTGAATACAGCCATTGAATATTTGGTGGATATGGTACAGCCCGAATTTCATCCGCAGGCAGGCAAGGTAAAAGATGTGGCCGCTGGTGCTGTTTTAGTGGCAGCCATTATTGCGGTGGCTGTGGCGATAACTATTTTCGGCAACAAATTTTTTAATGAGATATTATGAGAAACATCCTACTGTTTTTTTTACTGCTGCTCGGCGCACAGGTTTCCAAGGCACAAACTGCACCTTTTGAAGGCACGATTAAGGTTAGCTATACCAACGAAAAGGCAGTTACGGCCATTGCTGAAATAAAAGTAAAAGGCAAACAAGTATATATTAAGCAAACCCAAAACGGACATAAAAAGTACAGTGGCTTTATCATCAATCTTGATAAACGGGAACTCTACACCTTATCGCAACCCGAGAAAAAGGTATGCATTAAATACAACTACGACTCGCTATTGAATTATTACCAGCGCGAAGGGATGAAGGATGGTTACGTAAAGAACTATGATTTGGAACTAAAAGAAACCGATAAAACCAAAAAGGAGGGCGATAATAACCTGGTGAAAGCGGTGGGTGAAAACAACTTTGTAAAGATTACAGCCTGGTTAAGTGATGCTAAAACACCATTAAATGACCTGGTTCCTTTTCTGCGTTTGCTGGCCAATTGGAATGAGACCGAAGGTGGAACTAAACTGGTTACCGAGGCTGAGGTAAACAACAAAGTGAGCAAGAAGGAAAGTAAATTGAAAGTAGAGGTAAAGAAGGAGACGGTGGCTAAAGAAACCTTTGACTTGCCTAAGGACTATGTGCAGAAAGACTTTGCAACCTTAATGGTGCAACAAAAGGGCACCAAAGAACTGCGCACTGTAATTGAAACGTTCGGTGAGTTTTAATAGGGGCCTTATAGGGCGGTTGGGCCGGTATCTGCTACCTGGTCCGAAGCAGAATTTTCCGGCTTACCTTCTTCTTTGAAGAATACTGTATTAAACACCAGTATGATCAGCACGCCTGTAGTTATGGCGGCGTCAGCAATGTTAAATACAGGGCGGAAGAACTCCAGAGGTTCACCTGCCCAAAACGGAAACCACGAAGGATAAGTTCCCTGGTATATCGGGAACCACAACATGTCTACCACATGCCCCTGCATAAAGCCTGCATAACCTTGTTGTGGGAACACCTGTGCAACATGATACGTGCTGTCGGTAAAAATCATTCCATAGAAAGTGCCGTCTATCATGTTGCCTAACGCGCCTGCTAAAATCAAACTAACAGCGGTTATAAAACCCCAATGTGCTTTTTGCAGCACTATTTTATTCAGGTAGTAAAAGCCTCCAATGCCTGCTGCTAAACGGAAAACGCTTAAAAATAATTTACCCCATACGCCCGGCAGTTTCATGCCAAAGGCCATGCCTTCATTCTCTGTAAAGTGAATAATAAACCAATCGGTTACCGGTATTTCATCACCAATGACCAGGTGCGTTTTAATCCAAATTTTTAGCCACTGGTCGAAAAAAATAATCAGGCCGATAAGAATAAGCGCTTTCGAAAGCTTCATGCGGATGTGTTATGCTAAGCGCCGATGGTTTCTGTAACAGTTCCCTCTTTACGTTCTTCTTTAAAAAACACACCCTGGAAAAACAGGATTATAATTACACCCACCGTAATAGCTGCATCAGCTACATTAAAGATAGCCGGGAAGAACTGAAAGCTTTGTCCGCCAACACGCGGCACCCAGTTAGGGTAATGTCCGTTGAACAATGGAAACCAGAACATATCAACCACATTGCCTTGCATAAAGCCTGCGTATCCTTCCTTCGGAAACACCTCAGCAATACGGTAATGGCTATCGCCGAAAATAAGGCCGTAAAACATGCCATCTATCAAGTTTCCGATGGTACCGGCCAGTATCAGGCACACACTTAAGATAAACCCCCAATGCGCTTTGGTTTTTATCAAGCGGGTTAGATACCATAAACCTCCAATAGCCGCAACAGTGCGAAACAGACTTAGTGCCAACTTACCGAAAGCACCGGGCAATACCATACTAAAGGCCATGCCCACATTCTCGGTAAAATGCAAACGAAACCAACTGGCCACAACAATTTCCTCCTCCAGCATCAAGTGGGTCTTCATATATATCTTGATAGCCTGGTCGGCAAGTACCAAAAGGGTAATTATCAGTAAACTTTTCTTTAAGCTCATTTAGTTCAGTTCTACTTTAACCTTCAGCATTTCTTCATTCATCTCTACTTCATCAAATTCATTCAAGCCCTCTACCAGCAAAATTTCTTTTGCCAAAATCTCGCTGCTGATGTATTCCTTAAAGCGTTCAAGGGCTTGTTCAAAAGTAGCATTCTTAACCACGCTTACACGAATGCGGTCCAATACCTGAAAGTCCTTATCCTTACGCAGGTTTTGAATTTTGTTGATGAACTCGCGGGCATTGCCTTCCTGGCGCAGTTCGTCGGTAATAGTAATATCCAAGGCTACAGTTAAGCCGTTATCGCTGGCCACTAACCAACCCGGAATATCTTCCGTTAAGATCTCTACATCTGCAAGGGTCAGCTCAAACTTCTCACCATCCAGGTTAAGGTCGTAACTGCCTTTGGTTTCAATTGCACGGATATCATCCTGATTAAAGGCCAGTACAGCATTCTGTATCGCCTTCATCTTTGGGCCGGCCTTTTTGCCAAGTTCCTTAAAATTCGGTTTTATCTTCTTCTTCACAATACCCGAGGCATCGGTAACGTATTCCAGTTGTTTAACGTTCACTTCGCCCAGTATATAGCCTTCTACCTTTTCAAACTGTTGTTGTTGCTTTTCGCTTAACACCGGTATTAAAATTTTAGATAACGGCTGGCGAACTTTAATCTTCTCCTTCTTGCGCAGCGATAACACCAGCGAACAGGTGCGTTGTGCTAACTCCATACGCTCTTCCAAATCACGGTCGATAGCAGCGGTATTGGCTTTGCTTAACAACGTTAGGTGCACGCTTTCCCACTTCAACGGCGTATTGTTCTTTATGGCTTCCGCACGCACATTGTCGGTAAGGTTCTTATACATAAAGTCGCTAAAGAAGGGCGATACCGGAGCCATTAGTTGCACCACTACATTCAAGCACTCAAAAAGCGTTTCGTAAGCAGCCTTTTTGTCCTCGCTCATCTCACCTTTCCAGAAGCGGCGGCGGTTTAAGCGCACATACCAGTTACTCAGGTCTTCATCTACAAACTTCTCAATAGCACGGGCGGCTTTGGTTGGTTCATAGTCGTTGTAATAACCGGTTACATCATTTATAAGCGAGTTCAGTTTAGAAATGATCCAGCGGTCCAGCTCGGGACGCTTGCTTAACGGCACAATATTTTGTTCGTCAATTTTCCAGTTGTCGATATTAGCGTAAAGCGCAAAGAAAGCATAGGTATTGTACAAGGTTCCAAAGTGCGAACGCATTACATCCTGCAAACCTGCCACGTCAAACTTCATATTCTCCCATGGGTCGCTGTTGCGCATCATATACCAACGGGTAACATCGGCTGAGTATTCAGCAATGGTTTTGAACGGATCAACCACATTGCCTAAACGCTTACTCATTTTGTTGCCGTTCTTATCCAGCAACAAGCCATTGCTCACTACGTTTTTGTAAGCCGGATATTTACCGTCGGTTAGGGCAGTAGCCAACACGTGCAGGGTAAAGAACCAACCGCGCGTTTGGTCAACACCTTCAGCAATATAATCGCCGGGGAAGAACGGACCAGGCACTAGATTGCTATTAGCATCCAGTGTTCCTACTTTATCTTGATTTTCAAATGGCCAGTGATGTTGCGCATAAGGCATGGCGCCGCTATCAAACCACACGTCAATCAAGTCGGGCACACGCTGCATTGGTTTGCCACTCTTGCTCACCAGCACTATGTTATCTACGTAAGGCTTATGCAGTTCCAGTTCTCCTTCGCGGTTTCGTATTTCAGCATCCTTGCTTAATACACCGGCCGCAATGGCCTTATCAATTTCCTGTTGTAGTTGCGCAATAGATCCAATACAAATCTCTTCACTGCGATCTTCGGTTGTCCAAATAGGTAGTGGGGTGCCCCAGTAACGGCTGCGCGATAAATTCCAATCTACCAGATTCTCCAGCCACTGCCCGAAACGGCCTTCGCCCGTATGTGCGGGTTTCCAATTTATGGTTTTATTGCTGGCGATCAGCTTATCCTTTATTGCAGTAGTGCGGATAAACCAACTATCCAACGGATAGTAAATAACGGGCTTATCAGTACGCCAGCAGTGCGGATAGCTGTGCACGTATTTTTCTGTTTTAAACAGTTTGTTTTCCAGCTTCAGTTTTAGCACAATCAAGTCATCAGCGCTCATAAAGCTCTTCAGGTCAGCGATGATGTTGTTTACACGCAATATTTCCTTCTGTAAGTGAAACTCTTTCTCCTTTTCCTCTGCTGTGTAGTAATCTTCTTTTACGTAACGACCATCTAACGGGAAAACCGGGTCGTTCACGGCATCAACAAATTTGCCCTGCTTATCAACCAGGGTTAGTGCGCCAATTCCGTTTTGTTTGGCTACTTTAAAGTCATCGCTACCAAAGGAAGGGGCAATGTGTACAATACCCGTTCCATCCGTAGTAGTTACAAAATCACCGCACACTACGCGGAAGGCGTCGCCATCGGTAGGTTGGGCATAGGGTAACAGTTGGTCGTAACGCAGGCCTTCTAAATCCGCACCTTTAAATTCCTTTACCAATGCGTAAGGAATGTGCTTTTCACCCGGCTTGTAATCTTCCATTTTCAGCGCTACATCATCTGCACTGAAATATTTACCCATTAAATCTTTAGCCAATACTACAGTAATAGGCTTATGCGTAAACTGGTTAAAGGTTTTCACCAGCACGTAATCAATCTCCTTGCCCACAGCCAAAGCAGTATTGCTTGGTAAAGTCCATGGCGTAGTGGTCCAGGCCAATATGCGCACATCTTCGTCAGCACTTGCAAAAAGGAAAGCGCTCTTTTCATCCTGCTTCACTTTAAACATGGCCACAGCCGTAGCATCCTTCACATCGCGGTAGCAACCGGGCTGGTTTAATTCGTGCGAACTTAAACCGGTACCTGCAGCAGGCGAGTACGGCTGAATGGTATAACCTTCGTACAGCAATCCCTTATCGTAAAACATACGCAGGATAGCCCACAAACTTTCAATGTAATTGTTTTCGTAGGTGATGTACGGATTGTTCAGGTCTACCCAATAACCCATTTTCTGGGTAAGGTCGTTCCACACACCGGTAAACTTCATTACATCTTCGCGGCAAAGACGGTTGTATTCGGCAACGGTAATTTTAGTGCCAATATCCGCTTTGGTAATACCTAATTGTTTCTCTACACCAAGTTCTACGGGTAAGCCGTGGGTATCCCAGCCGGCTTTGCGTTCCACGCGGTAGCCTTCCAGAGTTTTAAAACGGCAGAAAAGGTCCTTAATGGTGCGGCTCATTACGTGGTGAATGCCCGGCATGCCATTGGCGCTTGGTGGGCCTTCGTAAAACACAAAGCGCTTGTCCTCGGGGCGTGTTTCTACACTCTTTTCAAATATGCCGGCCTCCTGCCACCACTGCAGGATGGTTTTTTCCATTTCGGGCAAATTCAATTGTCCAAACTCGGGGTAAGCGGCGTTTTCTGGATTTTTCCTTTTCATAATAAGCCCGCGAAGATAACTAATGAGCGTTTATTGCCCGTATCTTAAGGCCTCTAAAACCACAATAACCCTTCTTAATTCACGTTAATGCTCAGTTTTAATACTTTAGCATAATGCGCAAATACGCAGGCATACTGGCCTTTTTCATCCTGTTTTTTACTGCTCAGGCCCAGGAACGGGTTTTGGGCACCTGGAAGATGTTTTTCTCTTACAACAATTCGCAGGGTGTTTGCAATGCCGGCGATAAGGTGTTCTCGGCAACTAATAAGGCCCTTTTTTCGTACGAAAAAAGTACGGGGGTTATACGCACCTACGATAAATCAAGCGGGTTAAGCGATGTCGGCATCGGCTCCATAGCCTACGATAACAGCACCCACACACTGGTAATAGCTTATAGTAATAGCAATATTGATTTGCTGGTAAATGAAAATGAGGTATACAATATCCGCGATATTAAAAATGCTATTTCTTCCGGCGCAATTAACATTAATAGTCTTTATGCTACTAACGGCAAGTGCTACGTATCAAGCGACCTGGGTATTTCGGAAATCAACCTCACCCGTCACGAGATTTCAAACACATATGTGATAGGCAGCAGCGGCGGACAGGTGAAGATTTATGCTACTGCCACGGATGCTAATTTTATTTATGCCGCCACACAGGAAGGGGTGAAATACGCCCCCATTAATTCTCCTAACCTGCAGAATTTTAATTCGTGGATCCTCTTTGATACGACAGAAGGATTGCCGGCTAAAAAGGCAACACAAGTGGCGGCATTAAACGGAAGGGTTTTTGTTGTAATCGATGCTGCAACTGATACGCTGTTTGAGCGAAATGGCAATACCTGGTCCAGGGTTTTTGCCGATTCATTGGGTGTTATTTCAAGTCTTCAGGTTGTTAATGGCAATATCTATTTCACCGTTTATTCTGATGATGGCCCACAACCGGCCAAAAACGGGAAAATAGATGCGGCAGGCGTTTTAACCGCTACCCCTTGCCAGGGGCATGGTCGGCCGGTGGGTTGGTTCGAAGCAGATGGGTGGGCCTGGGAGGCTGATAACTACAACGGATTATACCGCAATAATCAAAACGGTTACTACGAACGCATAGTGCCTTCCGGACCTGCTTATTCTGATGCATTTGATATAGAAGTGGCCGATGGCAAAGTTTATGTGGCTGGGGGAGGAACGACCGATTCTTGGGATTTAATGAACATCCGTAGCGGTTTTGGTATCTATAATGGTGCCGATTGGGATTGGCATAATCAGTACAGCGATGGCCAGTTATCAGATTACAGCGACATACTAAGTACGGCTCCGGTACCCGCCTTAGGCAAAGCTTATTTCGGCTCCTTCCTTTCGGGTGTAGTGCAATACGACCTAAACAGCCATAGCATTACCACATACGATCAGCATAGTGCCGGTACCACCCTGGAGCCCACGCAAGGCGATCCGGCCCGCACTAAAATTTCGTGCATGACTACCGACATTTACAACAACGTTTGGTTGTGCAACGCCGGGGGTATACGCATGCTTAAATTAATTAAGCCCGATGGCACCTGGAAAGATTTTCAAGTGCCCTACAGTTTTTCGATCATGAAAAAAATTGTGTTCGATGATTACGGGCAATTATGGGCACCAACCCGAGGTAATGGTTTATATGTTTGGAGTTATAACAATACTATAGACGATGAAAGTGATGATGCCTCGCGATGGCTGCATCCGGGCAGCGGACAGGGAGGCTTGCCCGATGACCAGGTTTTTTGTGTAGCCAAGGATTTGGACGGTAATATGTGGGTAGGCACTTATCAGGGCATCGGTGTATTTTATTGCCCCGGCAGTGTGTTAACACAAGGTGGTTGCGATGCCGATAAAATTAAAGTGGTAAACCCCGATGGGTATGTTGGCTACCTGTTTGCCACCGAAAACGTGAGGGCTATTGCAGTAGATGCAGCCAATCGTAAATGGGTGGGCACTACCAATGGGCTCTGGCTTATTTCAGCAGATGGTAAGGACCAGCTGCTGAAGTTTACCGTAGATAACAGCCCCCTGCCGGCGAACCAGGTTACCGATATCGCCATTGACCCGGCTACCGGCGAAGTATTTGTGGCCACTACCGGCGGCATGGTTAGTTACCAGGGCGATGCTATTTCGGATTGCACGGATTGCGAAGATAAAGCGCTGGTATATCCTAACCCGGTTAAGCCCGATTACGAAGGGCCAATTGCCATTAAAGGCTTAACCGACCGTGCTTACGTAAAAATTACGGATATAGCCGGTAACCTTATTTACCAGGGCAAAGCCAACGGTTGTCAAATGATTTGGGATGGTAAAAACTATAAGGGTGAACGTGCAAAAAGCGGTGTTTACCTGGTATTTAGCTCCACCGATTTAGGCAAGGAAAAGAAGGTGGCAAAAATTCTGATTGCCAACTAAAAGTCATCTACCTGTTGCCAGGTTTCGCCCTGCGGATACAAATAAACTGTGCCGGGTTGTTTGTTTTTAAAATGTACTGTTACAACGTTCCAGTCACCTATGGTAACCGAATAATCGGGTGTTTCGTAATTGCCGGCGCCAACGCTGCCGTACCACCACCAGTTACCCCACTGGTTAAAGCTTAATTTTAAATCGTTATCGGTAAGGCGTTCCACACTAATTCCATCGCTCTTGCTCTGCATGTTGTATTGCAACACATTTTTTACCTTAGGTTCTATCAGAGTGCCATACTGCAAATCCAGCCTTCGGCTGAAATAATCATCAGTAGCAAAACTGCGGAACATGTATGCCCCCCTGTAGTTATCGGGGGCAGCTAAAAGGTAAATGCGGTGAGCGTTACGCCACCTGAACGATTTCAACAGCGCTTCACTCACCTCCTTGTTCGATTTCCAGCTTACCGCATTTATGCGCAGATAATGCAGGTTAATTACAAGGGTTACAAAAACAAGCAAGGTTCCTAAACGGGGTATCAGCGTAACCAAAGCCAGCGTTAAAAACATATACCCAAAAACTGAGGCAAGATACGTAAAACGGTCGCCCTCAATAAGCGTTAACCCATTGTAATACAGGTTTACGGCTGGAGCTATAGCAAATCCAAAAGCTAAAAACAAAATAATTAACAGCCGAACTTTAGCAGATAAGCGATGGCGGAACGCAAACAACAGGCCTACGGTTAATGCCGTACCTGCCAGTACAGCCCATGTCCATGCCTTACACTCCAATACCCCATGTAATGCCATACGTTTTTCATAACTCCAAAAAGCACTTAAGCCGAATAATTTGCCACAGTACTTGCTAAAGTTGCCTATAAGCAAATAGGGGTCCATATTAAAGTGGGTAGCCGCACCATAATGGCCGGCCATGGTGCCACGGGTAATTTTTACCAGCAAAAAATAAAGTGCTACTACTGCTATTGATGGTAATGTAAACAAAGCAAGTAGCTTGCCGCGCTGTTGACTCTTATAACCATTCAATGGCAGTAATAAAGCAAATGCGCCTACCAATAAGGGCAATCCAAAACCAATTTCCAGTGTAAATACAGATAACACAAACCACACATAAAAGCTTATTACGTACTGCTTTTTACCACGCTCCAGATAATCCGTAAAGCTGCGCAGGGCCAATAACACAAAAACGCTGCATAACAGATAGTGTACACAGGCATACCATACCAAGGTTTCGGTTTGGTAGGGCGAGAGTAAAAACAACAAGCTGCCGGACCACGCAATCCATTTTCCCTTTAAAATGTTTAAACGGCTAAAAAGGTTGCGGAAAAATGCAAAGGCAAGCGTAGCCACCGCTGCATGTAAACAGGTAAACACCAACATCCAAACCTTGCCGTGGAACCCCAATACCTTATAAAGCAGAAAGAAAACAAAGTGATAGACATAGTGCAGCGAGTGATCGCCAAACACATTACGCAATCCCACAAAACCCGAAGCCTTGTAAGTTTGAAACCAACCAAGTGTATCGGTAACAAAGCCGGCACCAGCAGTAGGCCAATAAAGCAACAGCGCCAACAACCAGAACACCAAAAAACTACGTATGGGCAGCCAATTTTGCACGCTGAAATATAATACCATTTGGTTACCTTAGGATAGTTTGGGCATCACGCCTATTATTCGGTAATATTGAACGCGCGCTATCTATGTATCAGCAAACCAAAGGCATTGTACTGCATACCGTTAAATATTCCGAAACCAGTGTAATTGCCAAAATTTACACGGAGGTTTTTGGCTTGTTGTCGTTCATCGTTAAAGGTGTGCGCTCTTCCAAATCAAAGAACAAAGCAAGCCTGATGCAGCCGCTTACCATACTGGATATGGAGATAAGCTACCGCGAGAACAAGGGCCTGCAGTTCATTAAAGAGTTCCGCCGCTCGTACACGTATACCTCCCTGCCTTTCGATACGCTTAAATCTGCTATAGCACTATTTGTATTGGAAGTAGCAAGTAAATCCATCCGCGAGCACGAAACCAACGATGAAATGTTCATTTTCCTGGAAGAAGCATTAATAAGCCTCGACAAGGAAGCGCAGCTCAATCCCGATTTTCACTTATTATTTATGCTGCAGTTTGCGCGGCACCTGGGTTTTATGCCGCATGATAATTACTCATTGCTCAACAATCGGTTCGAAATGCTGGAAGGTGTTTTCGTTCAGTCAGAATCACTCACTTCTACGCTGCTCGATAAGCAGGAAAGTGCTTTACTACATCGCTTAATGCAAAGCCCGCTTTTTTTACCCGTATCACCAAAAATTACACGCAGCGAACGTAAACAGGCCCTTAATAACCTAATCCGTTATTACCAATTACATATCGAAAACTTTAATCTGCGCTCACCTGAAGTGCTGGAAGAAATACTTGGATAGCTTACAAAAAGAAGGCCCCTTGTAGCAGGGGCCTTCTTTTTGCGTAGTGGCTATTTACAAGCTTTTAAAACCAATTTGTTTCGAATCGGCTTCGGCTACTTTATTATAAAATTCACGGAACTTGCTATAATCCTCCGTGCTTACAATACCTTTCTTGAACTTGATTTCACGAGAGGCCTTCAGTGTTCCGGCAGTGCTGGTATTATAGGTAAGTGTATAATCTGCAAAGTCGCTGGTGATGCTTACGTTCTTAGGCTGCTCAGCCAAGGCCTTGCCTTTCGGTATTTCAATGTTTATAGCCTCGGTATACACTTCGCCCGATTGTAAACGCCAGGTTAAGAAGGGATACTTACGCGTTTCGAGCGAGAGAAAGTCGGAAGTATGCACACCTTCGCTCCATGGAATACGGAATATCTTGATACCTACCACTTCGCTTAATTCATTTTTCACCTGGAACGAGTAAGAGTATTCAACGCTGTCCGATAAGGTTTTCAAATCCTTAAAGTTTAAGCTCAGCAATTTGGCGGGGTTAGTAAAGTCGCCGGCCACCGCTTGGGTCATATCCTTTTCCTGCTTTTCTTTTCCCTCATCTGCAAAATCGCCGCGTACTTGTGCTGCCAGCATACCGGTTTTAGTGGTTTTGCGGGTAAAGGTGATATCGTTATTATCGAACTTAAGATCGGTGTTACGGTAAATACCATTGATGGTACGATTAGCAGAAGTTAACTTGTTTAGCTTTTCTGCGGGCTGGTCGCCATCACGTGGTATAAACAGCACGTTTGCATCTAAGTCACCCGGAGGTATGCAGGCAAATGAAAGTTTCTGGTCAGTCAATTCAATGTAGTACGATTTACCGCCCGCCTGTAGCTGCGCTATGCAATGGTTAAAATCAATGCTGGGCAGGTTAAGGTGTTTGTCGCCGTTATCGCGGGTATCAACTAATATCAGATTGGCTTTTATGCCCGCTTCCTTACACATAGCAACAAATAAGGTGCTAACGTCTTTGCAATCGCCCAGTTTGGTGCTTAATGTGCGCGACGCCTTTTGAGGGATAATGGGTCCGTGCATAAACGGCACATTGCTGTACGATACGTTCTGCTCAATATGCTCATAAATCATACGTGCTTTTTGCAAATCGCTCAATCCCGACTTACCGCTAAATAATTCGGCTACAGTTTCCTTGATCACAAAATCACTCTTAGCAAGAGTGCTCGAAAGATCCGAGTACCAGTTGCTCACATATTTCCAATCCGGAATAGTAGAGATATCCAGTATAGCGCCCACATCTGCTAATGGCGGCATATAAGGTTCCGATTTTATCGAGGCCTGATCCTTCATTTCCCACACATACAGTTTCATGTCTTCAATATCACTAACCTTAGGTTGCAGGTTGGCGTTCAGCACCTGATGTTTAAACTCTTTAGTAGAAGGAATTAATAAGCTGTAGCGCGATATCAGCACCGGATAACCGAAGTTGAAATTGAACTTCTCCCAAAAGTGTTGCGCCAGTTTGCCGGTGTTATAGTTTTCAATCCGGTACGATAAGTGAATAGCATCGCCGGCCTCCAGGTCAGTAAATACAATCTGGGCATCATCTTTCTCTGCCTGCACCTTATTTCCATCTTTTTTAAACACCTCCGCCTTGTCAATAATCAAGCGCTGACGGTATGGGTTAAAACCAATGTAGTATTCCTTCCATGTATCAATACCGCCCTGATTAAATACTTTAACCAATATTTCGCTGCGGTCCTCAGTTGCACCTTCCGGGTATACCACCCGTTGTGTTTCATTAAGCAGTATTACACTATTGTCATCCGGGTAAGCTTCTGCCTTAGGTGCTTTTTTGTAAAGTTCCAGCGCTTCCGACTTTTCAAAGTTCTCAAACAGATCCTTCTTCCCTTCCAACTTGCGCAACTGCTTACGCGCTTCATAATCAGTAGGCGAGTAATAGATCGCCTTCTTATAGGCATCCTTTGCATTGCTCTCATCATTCATTGCCTGGTAAATTTTACCCAGGTCGCTCCAGTAATTACCGATATAAGGCACAAACTCAAGCGCCTTTTGCGCCCACATTAACGATGATTGATAGTCGTGCATTTCAAAATACACATCACTCAGGTCGGAATAGAACTTAATACCGTAAGGGAAATTCTCTACACGCTGTAAATACAGTTCCATACCATCCTTGCGTTTACCCATATCAAAGTAATTGCTTGCAATGGTTACCAGCACCTTATCATTGTAGTGTCCTTTCAGATAGTCTTTCAATATCTGGTTGGCCTTAGTCAAATTTTTACTGCTATTACGTTCGATGCTGTAGCGAATAGCCATTAAATCATAACTATCAGGGTATTTAGCCGAAAGTACCGGGATGCGGTTAACCAGCTCGTCTACCTTGTTCCGTTTAGCCAAAAGGTTCAGGTCTTGTAATTCAGTGAACATACTTTGACCGTATAGGCTTTTGTACTTATCCAGCAGCTTTTCAAATTCATCGTAGTCCTCCTTCTCTTCCGCTTCATCCATCAAAGCTTTAAGTGCATAATTGCCATCGGGGTCATCTGTTTTAATTTTTTCGTAGCGCTTGGTCACATCGGTTACGTTTTTATCGCGGGCATAGGCCTCAATTAAACGCACACCTAAAAACGAACTCTTGGGGGCGAGTTCATCTGCCTTTTTCAATGCTTTACGTGCTTCATAAACCTTATCGTTGCGCATAAAGGTTTCCGCCAGCATTAAATGGTATAACAAGCTATTCGGTTCTGCTTTCAGTTTGTTCTCAAAAAACTCCTCAGCAAATACAGGATAGCTGGTTACGGTATATTCGGCCGATTTAGGATAAGCCTGGTAAGTTGTAGAAGTGCTTAATCCTTTAATCGGGTTGCCATCCTTGTCGGTTACACGAATCAAAAAGTTGGCATTATCGGTTTCGCTCTCGCCAATCTGTACTAAAATACGGTTGTAACCTTTGCGCAACTTAATGTTGTTGATGTAAATATCCATATCGCAATTACGCTCTTCGCTTACATCAGTAACCAACTTGTCGTTCACCCAAATTTTAAGTGAACCCGAATTGCCCGAACGCAGAAACACATCCTGGTCTATATCGCTGTTCAAAAAAGTTTGCGCATACATAACGCTGTACGAGATCGGGAAATAATACTCAAAATCGAACCAGCGGTCGGCACGGAAATGAGGCGGCGTATACCACTTCACATCAGCATTCACTTTGTTCTTAAATACCGCATCTTCCTTCGCATTCGTCAATGCGCCAAAATCTTTGTTATAACCGCTGCCGGAGGTGTTGTCAAACGTTCCTACAATCGCCCATTTCTCAATTGACCCTATGGAAGCGAATTCTTCTTCCATCTTTTTAAAATCTCCTATCGATTCGTAATGTTTCCCCAGCATGCTGTGAGCCATAGCTTTTAAAGTGCCATTAGCCTTGGGGTCGTTCAGCAGATTTTTCAAAAATTTCAACTGTGCTTCGTTCTTCTTACCAACTCCTTCAAACACCAGCGGAGAACTCCACAAGGCGTATAGGTAAGGGTAGGGGTTATCGCTGGCAGTAAAAAAGTTGTTGAACAAGGTAAAGGGATCATCCTCCTTATCCTCGCTCCAGGCCAGCATAGCCAGGGCCAGGTTGGCTTCTGCCTTCGTTTGGGCATCGGCTTCCGCTTTGCTGAATAATTCTTTGGCTTTAGTGCGGTTGTTGTCGTTAAACGCTTGCCATCCGGCTGTAAGATCTTCCTTACTTGCAAAGGCGGGCTTTAAGGTTAACAAACACCACAATAACAATAAACCGGTTTTCAAAGGTTTCATTTATAGCTGTTTTAGTTTATGCAATGCAATATATATTTTAATGGAACATTTGCCGACAATGCAAAAAGAGCTTTAGGCGCTTTCCCCGGGCAGCACTAAATTTATTATTCGATGCCGGTTTCCGCATTTTTCACAAGCAATGCCTATCGGGTTGGCTTAACCGTGGCGGCAGGCATCATATAATCCTTCCAGCTTTTAGCTTTAAAAATGTCATCGCCGTAAAAGCGGGTAATATTCTTAATAAAGGTAGGGCTTACATAATACGGAATACAGTCTATCACGTTCATGTTTTCATCCAACACTGCCAGACTGGGTAACACAAAATTATTGCGCGATAAGGCCAGTGCTAATTGGTGAAACGGAAACTGCGGATTGCGTGGGTTACCCAGTACTTGTCCCTTATAATATAAGCTATCCGTTGTTTCGGGATTAAAATCGACCAGGTTAAAGGTTTTGCTGATATACGCGCTCGATGAATCATCAATAAACGTGGTGCGCTTCATCACCTTGCAGGCATTACACCATTCGGTATGTATCAGCACCAAAGTTTTCTTTTTGTTGATAGGTATGCCCGCTTTAAAAAACTCCTTCGGCTCAAGCCAGTTTAGTTTTTTAAGTTTTCCATCGGTAGTTGTGTCGTAAAAAGCCTTTTCAAACTGAGCTCCAAATTCATCAAACGAAGCATTGCGAAAGGCATTCTCCAGTGTAAAAATTAGCATAGGCTCAATCTTGCGCTGCTCCAGGTTGCCCTGCGCCAGCATGCTTAGCTGAAAGTCATTCTTGCTCTTATCAAAGTTGTTTAAGAACAAGGTGGTGGGGTACATCAGCTTGTTCTGCAACAGCTTGGCAGCCAGCGCATGTGTGGTGCGTGGCCCTACGCCCAGCGGAGCGTATTTCACCCCTAAATATTCCACGGTATCGCGACCTTCCGCATCAAATTTTACAGGGTAGAAGTTCTGATTTATATATTGAGCCAATGCAGGAACGCTGTAGGTATTACGCATCATATACTTGCACCAACCGCACCAATCAGTGTAAAAATCAACGATAATGGGTTTAGGTTGTTGCTGGTAGGCCTTCATGGCATCTTCCAGTTTCATCCACTTTACCAAACTTTCTTCGGCAGGGGCGCCGTTTTGGGGGGCAGTGGAGGTATGACCCGGCACATCGGTTTGCGCCATTATCGGGTCAATACCCAAAAAAATCAGTAAGCTCAGCACTTGTAGAAAACGCATACTCATAAGGCCAAATATAGAGGATTCGATTTCTGCCCCTCATTAAATAGCGCTTAAAGACCTCCATTTAGGGTCCTTTTCACAAATTTTCAGCTACTTCGCTCTGCCTAAAGCACTTTGGGTGGGTAAATTGTTAAGAAATACCCCCGGTTCTATTTTAATTTCTGGCATAAATTGTATATTTGCCGTCCTTTTCGCGAAAGCTGACACGAAGTTGTTTGAAAATGAAGAGTTTAAGCCGTAGCATCACTATTTAATTGAAGTGTCGTGAAGGGTTTAAGGGAGTTTGAGATCCCCTATGTGGGACTTAAGATCGGCGTTCATAAATTTGAGTATGACATCGACGGCAATTTTTTCCGTCATTTCGATGATGCTCCGATTCATGATTGCAAGGTGAGGGTGAAGCTGGAATTCGAGAAAAAGGAAACGTTCTTTATTTTAAACTTTTTTATTGACGGCTCCGTAAGCACGGAATGCGACCGTTGTACAGCCCCCTTTAACAAGGAAATTTTCGGAGATTATACCTGCTTCGTAAAGTTTTCGGATAAAGCGGCTGAACTGGTAGATGAAGACGAAGTGCTGTTCATCAGCCGCGACGAAACTATCATTGATGTTTCGCAACTGGTATACGAGTACATTCTGCTGTGCCTGCCTATGCAGCGCCTGGGGTGTAAAGAGCCCGGTAAGGAACCGCAATGCAATAAAGAAGTATTGAAATACCTGGTAAAGGAAGGCGAAACCAAAGCGGAAAAAACGGAAGAAGATCCGCGCTGGGCAGCCCTTAAGAACCTGAAAAAGGATTAGTAAAACAGAAATAAATTAAGAACTTAAAAATTTAGCGTCATGCCACATCCTAAACATAGAATCTCGAAAGCACGCCGTGACAAGAGAAGAACACACTACAAGGCCGTTGCCCCAACAACCGGCGTTGACCAAACAACAGGCGAAGCTCACCTGCTGCACCGCGCCCACGAAAGTGAAGGCAAATTATACTACCGCGGTAAAGTAGTAGTTGACAAAACTGCAAAGTAAGGCGTAACACCCTTTAACTATAAGTGCCCTGTTAGTTTACCAACTAACGGGGTTTTTTGTTTTATGCCTGCACAATCCAAAATCTGCATTTAAATTATATAATCATGTTGTCCTCCATCTACAAAACCAAAGCAAAAGAAGCCCTTCGGCTGGCTATGCCTATTATGGCCGGTCAGCTCGGCCAGGTGCTGATGGGTGTGTTCGACAACATACAAATCGGGGCTCTGGGCGCCTCTTACATAGCTGCGTGCGGGTTTGCCAATAACGTGTACTGGCTCATCAACCTGCTGGGCATCGGCATGTTGTTTTCAGTATCGCCGCTGGTTTCCGAAGCCTTTGGCGAGAAGCATCAATGGAAAGCTGTTGGCGTATACCGCAGCGCTATGAAAGTAGCTATCGGTTTTTCGGTAGCCTTTACCTTCATTATATGGTTAGCTGTTCGCTACATAACCATCTTCAGGCAGGAACCTGTGATTAATCAATTAGCAAGCGATTACCTATACACCCTTAACATCTCTACGTTTGCACTGTTGTTGTATTCGGTAGCTAAACAGTTGCTGGATGGCATGGGCCGCACCAAGCCCGGTATGGTGTTAAGCCTGGGCGGCCTCCTCCTAAACATCTTCTTAAACTGGGTTTTCATCTTCGGCAACCTGGGGGCACCTGCACTGGGTATTAAAGGCGCTGCTGTGGCCACAGCAACCTCACGTACTTTAATGCTTATTATTCTTTTAACATACATCAGGTTCGATAAGCAGATAAACGAACTGCGCCTGGCTTTTGCCCAAAGCGCCGACCGTGCGCGTAGCTTTGCTATGCCTGTGTTGAAGATCGGGGTGCCTGCAGGCTTCCAGTTCTTCTTCGAAATTGCGGCTTTCAGCTTTACGCAGATGATGAGCGGCTGGTTGGGAGTAAACTACCTTGCCTCGCATCAAATTGCCATTAGCCTGGCCAGCACTACTTTTATGGTAGCTACAGGGCTTTCCACGGCCGGCACCATTATGACGGGTTTTGCTTATGGTGCTAAGGATAAGGAAGGCGTGCGCATTGCCGGTAACACGGTATTCCTTCTCACCATTGCCGTTGAATTAGTGTTCCTGGTCAGCTTCCTTTTGTTTCATAATCTGCTGCCACTTATTTATACCAATGACGTTGCCGTATTACAAATTGCCGGTACGCTGGTGATTTTTGCGGCCTTCTTCCAACTAAGCGACGGTTTGCAGGTTACTGCCGCCGGTGCTTTACGGGGTGTGCAGGACGTAAAAGTGCCGAGCGTTATTGCTTTCGTTAGTTATTGGCTTATTATGATGCCCACCAGTTATTTACTGGCATTCCATACCAGCCTGGGCATAAACGGCCTTTGGTTGGGATTTGTAATCGGATTAACGGTAGCTGCTACCATCCTCTATCTGCGCTTCCGCTATAAGGTACAGCATCTGCGATTTGAAGAACTGTAAGATGGGTGATTTTAGATTTTTGAATGCGGATTTAAGCATTCAAAAATCTAAAATCCTCTTACTGCTTCCACCGTAAATAACTCCAGGCTAAATCTCTTTCAGTGTCAATCCAACGTAACTGCAACGAATCTTTTGATGCTGCAGTTATAATGCCGGTGCGCACAAAATCGTTATAAAACACGGCAAGGGTATCCTGCTTTAAAACAAAAGGCATATCGCCCTTACCGTCGTAATCGCCAACCATAAATCCGTTGGCGTCCCATTCAAAATCGGCAACGGGGGCATCGGCTCCGCTTGCCCATACGCCAAATAACAAGGCGGTATCTAAAGCAGGAGCAACCACATAGCTTTTATCAGGCCGTTGTATGTTATTAATGGAGGGCACATCTTCTATATATACATTTCCCTCTTCAGGTATCTTGTTGTTGGCAAAACCAACGTTCAACCAATGCTGCGGCATGGTATCCATTCCTGCATGCGGTTTACCGGAGCAACAATCCTTAACGGGCTGTTTACAGGCCATCAGCAACAGCAATAAACAGGCTATACTATTCCGGGCGTAGGCCAAGGCGATGTATCTGCTTCGTCGCATCATAAAGAGAAACCGGTTAAAGCATCGGCGAATGGATTACTAAATAATTCGAAGAAATCTAAAGCCTACAACTCCTTCCTCAACCGCGCTACCGGTATGTTCAACTGCTCGCGGTATTTGGCAACGGTACGGCGGGCAATGTTATAGCCGCGTTCGTTGAGTATTTCTGTAAGCTTTTGATCGCTGATGGGTTTGCGTTTGTTTTCGCCACCGATGAGATCGCTTAATATCTTTTTCACCTCACGCGTACTTACCTCCTCACCGGCTTCCGTGCTTAGCGACTCGGAGAAGAAGAACTTTAACGGTATGGTGCCGAACTCGGTTTGCACATACTTGCTGTTGGCCACCCGCGATACCGTAGAAATATCCAACCCGGTTCGGTCGGCAATATCCTTCAATATCATCGGCTTCATCTGCGTTTCATCGCCGCTAACCAGGTAATCGTGCTGTATCTCCGCTATGCTTTCCATAGTAGCCAGCATGGTATGGTAACGCGATTGTATGGCATCGATAAACCACTTGGCCGAATCTATCTTCTGTTTAATAAACAGCATGGCCTCTTTCTGCGACTTACTTTTCTCCTTACTTTTTTTGTAGTGCTGTATCATTTCGCGGAAGTGATTGCTCACCCGCAACTCAGGCGCATTGCCCGAGCTTAATGATACCTGCAATTCACCGGCATTGTTCGTTAAAATAAAATCCGGAACAATTACATACTGTTCGCCACCCCCGCTGCTGAAAGCACTTCCCGGTTTAGGGTTCAGGTGAATGATTTCATCTACCACCCCTTTCAGCGTTTCGCTGTCTACGTCAATAGCGCGTTCCAATTTTTCATAGTGCTTCTTGGCAAACAGCTCGAAGTATTTTTCAATTACCTTAATTGCATACGCCGTATAAGGCGTTGGCTCCTCGCGGCGTTTTAGTTGAATCAGCAGGCATTCTTCCAGCGTGCGTGCACCTACACCCGGAGGATCCAGTTTTTGGATCTGCTCCAGCACCACCTGCAACTCCTGCTCATTGGTTTGTATGTTCTGCCTGAATACCAAATCATCCACTATCGCATCCATATCGCGGCGCAGGTAACCGTCATCGTCAATGCTGCCTATTAAATGCACCGCAATCAACTTTTGCCGCTCATCCAAATCCAGCAGGTTTACCTGCTGCTCCAGCGATTCGTGGAAAGAAGAATGCGTTGCCATGGGCACCGTCTTGTTGTCGTTGTCGGGGTCGTGGTAAGCGCTGGGGTCTTCGGTTTTGTAATCCGCCACCCCTTCATCATCTTCATCGTAATAATCACTCATGTCCACGTCGTCATCAACGCGGGCATCTTCTTCCGTTGTATCTGTTTCGCTATCGCCTTCCGCCGGTTCGTTTGTTTCGGGGGCAGTATCAAAGGGCTCCTCATTCAACTCGGGGCCATCATCCTCACTCTCCCCTTCTTCCAGGGCCGGATTGGCCTCCAGTTCTTCCTTAATGCGCTGTTCAAGGTTGGCCGTAGGTATCTGCAGCAACTTCATCAATTGAATTTGCTGAGGCGATAACTTCAGTAATAATTTCTGTTGTAACCTATGGCGTAACACAGCAGCAAAAATTCAAAAATCATTGGATTTGCCAAGGGTTTCAAAAGAACAAATGCTTCATTATATTCGCAATCCTTTAAAGTCTTCCCTTTTTCGCAGGGAAACTGTAGAGGATGATTCCTCGCCGGTTACAGCTAATCTGCTAAATTTTGGTTAACGGAATTTTTTAGCCAACGGCGGGCAATTAATATTGTTGCTGATAAAAGGATGGATATGACCTATATTAAAGATTTCGGCCAATTGGAAGGCCAATCGGTAACCCTTAAGGGCTGGTGTGCGCAAAAGCGCGACAGCAAGGGGCTTGTTTTTATGACCTTTCGCGACGGCACCGGCTTTTGCCAGGCTGTGTTTGATATAAATACACTGGGCGAAGAAAATTTTGACCGTATTAAGCGCTTACCGCAGGAAAGCTCGCTGAGCTTTACCGGCGTTGTAAAAAAGGACGAGCGCCAAATTGGTGGCTACGAAGTGCAGGTTACAGCCGCCGAAGTTATTGCGGAAGCCGGCGATTACCCTATTACACCTAAAGAACACGGGGTTGACTTTTTGATGGATAACCGCCACCTGTGGCTGCGCAGCCGCCGCCAATGGGCCATTATGCGTGTGCGCAACCGCATCATTTTTGCTATTCACGAGTTTTTCCAACAGCGCGGTTTTGTGCAGATGGATGCCCCCATTTTTACCGGCAACGCCTGCGAAGGAACTTCTACCCTGTTTGAAACCGACTTTTACGGCGAGCCTGCATACTTATCGCAAAGCGGACAGCTTTACGGCGAAGCTATGGCTATGGCACAGGGTCTGATTTACACTTTCGGACCAACTTTCCGGGCTGAAAAAAGTAAGACCCGCCGCCACCTGAGCGAATTCTGGATGATAGAACCCGAAATGGCCTTCTACGACCTGAAGATGGATATGGATGTTATTGAAGATTTCATCCGCTTTGTGGTTACCACCGTTATGGATAGCTGCAAGGAAGAGTTAAAAGCGCTTGACCGCGATACCACTTACCTGGAAAAAGTGCGCGATCCTTTTATCCGCATGAAATACGAAGATGCCGTGAGTGTTATTAAAGGCGAGAAAGAAGTAAACGGCCGCACCAGCTTGCAAATGTTACAGGCTGAAGAAGACGGTTTGCGTGCTGATATCGCTAAGCTGGAAGCTGATATTGAAGAGCGCGAAAAGAAAATTGCAAGCGGTGAACTGAAGAAAGGTGAAATAAACTTTAACCGCTCTAAGATCGACCAACTGAAAAACGAGATCAAGGATATTCAAGAGAAGCTTGAAAACATACCGGCCTGGTTAAACAGCGCTAAAAACTTTGAGCGCGGTAACGACTTTGGCGGCAGCGATGAAACAGTGCTTACCAAAATGTTTGGTCAACCGGTAATGGTTTACAACTGGCCACAGGCGGTGAAGGCTTTCTACATGAAGGAAGATGAAACCGACAAAGGCTATGCAAAGGGTGTAGACTTACTGGCACCGGAAGGTTACGGCGAAGTAGTAGGCGGCGGTGAACGCGAAACCGACCTGGAACGCCTGAAGAGCAAGATCATTGAGCACGAATTACCGATGAGCGCTTTTGAATGGTATCTGGACCTTCGTCGTTTTGGCAATGTGCCACACAGCGGTTTTGGTTTAGGCTTAGAGCGTTTAGTGGCCTGGATTTGCGGTTTACAACACATCCGCGAAACCATTCCATTCCCGCGCAGTTACGGCCGTTTGTTACCTTAGGCAATGTTTAATAGACATAGAAAAGCCTCCTTCGGGAGGCTTTTTTTATTGCCTAACTTACTGCCATCGTTTCGCTTTAAATTGCATTCCGAATTTATGTCTGCATCCAACTTTCAACTTCAACTTCTTACCATTCATTGGTTAGAAGGCACTCCTCCCGGCATCGATCATTGCGCGCATGGTGATGTGTACGTGAAAATCGAGGAGGAAGAAATCAAGAAAGAATGCACCGTTAGTGCCACGGC
>JAXLUO010000025.1:0-52992 GCA_046329495.1 Chitinophagales bacterium
AGTGTAAAGTTGGAAGATGCGCTGCGCAGAAAAGTGTAAAGGAGTGTAAAGTTCCGACTGTTAAGATTCTTCGCGACTCTCTGTGAACCATTCATTTTCCATCGTTTTAACACAAAAATCGCCCATATGAATTTTTCTGTAACTTGTGCACAAGCAAAAACTTGCACAAGCATGCACAAGCAGTGTGGATAACCATAAAATGTTTGAATACAACCGGCTGCTGTTCCAATATCAAAAAGGTTACACATCAATGTAACCTTTTGTAACCTTTTTCAGGTGCAATAGTTTGTATTCATCTGTTCAATCTGTGATCATCCGCGTTTCCGAGACTTCGGAACTGTAGTGAACTATGTATTCAGCATTCTAAATTCAAAATTCCAAAATGATAGGAAGATAGGCCTATTGGTAAAACCAATCAAATCCTATCATTTCCAATCAAACCTTAGCAAACCCTATCACAGTTGTTAAATTAACTGCCACCCTGAGTGTTAAATCAAGATTCTACGCAAAAAATGCGTCGAATCCGGGCGGTATTCTACGCAAAAGATGCGTCGAATCCGGGCGGTATTCTACGCACATGTCTCAAAACGACATCGCAAAGCAGTATAGTTTGCGCTCATCTATGGCAATGAATTTGTATTCGGCTGTTTAATTTGAAACTTGAAATTTCAAACTATGAACTATTCCGCCTCTACCGGTTCAACGGAAGAACCTACGCTAACGGCTTCTTTTTTACGGTTAAAGGTGGTGCGGTATACATGGTCCCAAAAGGTGGTGCTAACGCCAAAGCCGTTATCGGGGTCGCTGTAGTGGTGGATCATGTGGTGTTGCTTTAGCTCCAACCAGAACTTGCTTTTAAAGTTGGCATGGTGCAGTGCATAGTGGGTCATATCGTAAAACAGATAGCCTGTTACAAAGCCTACAAAAAAGGGCTCCACATACAGTTTGCCCAGTATCAGGCTGAAGGTAAAATAGAACAACACGGCCAGGGGCAAACTAACAGCCGGCAC
Source organism: Chitinophagales bacterium (assembly GCA_046329495.1). Classification (GTDB taxonomy): domain Bacteria; phylum Bacteroidota; class Bacteroidia; order Chitinophagales; family LD1; genus Bog-950. The sequence goes on from JAXLUO010000025.1 coordinate 1,011, forward strand.
CATTACCAGGCGTTTGCTATCGCGGGGGTAATCGTGGTGCACACCGTGAAACATAAAGTGGATGCGCTTGCCGATTTCGCCGGGCGGGCACCAGTGGAACACAAAGCGGTGCAGGTTGTATTCGGTAAAGGTCCAAACAGCCAGGCCCAGCACGATGAGGGGCAGCACATACAACAGGTTAATGGGCAGCACAAACAGCGAGCGATACAGGAACACCAGAATAACCGGCACGTAGATGAACAAAGGCACCTTATAATCGATGCGGCTGAAAAAGTCCATCCAGTCGGCATCGAACATGCGCACCGATTCGTCCTTATTGCTTACAAAATGCTTAGCCATATACTCTCCGATTGTGGGGCGAAGATAGGGGAAAACGGGAGAACGGCTAAACGGTTAAATGTTTAAAGGGACTGTGGGTGGTTGGGTGACAAGTTGCTAATGAATTGATTAACAACTGGTTTAGAAGATTTAGGCCAATAAGGTAGCAAAGCGCTCAATGTGAGTAAAGGACCTCCCTACGTTTAACCCTTTAGCCGGTTAGCCCTTTAACCGTCTTTTATCCTTGCAGCATCTTCTTCAGCTCGTGGAGCTTCATGATGGCTTCTACGGGGGTCATGCCGTTTACTTCTACGCGTTCGATCTCTTCGGCCAGTTTTTTGAGTTTGGGGTCGCTCATATCGAAGAAGCTGAGCTGGAAGTTTTGGGCCTGCACCTTTTTAACGGCGTCCTTGGTATCGCCGTGTTGCTGGCGCTGGGCTTCCAGTTCGTGCAGCATTTCGTTGGCGCGGTCGATGATTTCGCGGGGCATACCGGCCATGCGGGCCACGTGTATCCCAAAGCTGTGCTCGGTGCCGCCTTCTACCAGCTTGCGCAGGAAGATGACCTTCTGGCCTGTTTCTTTTACTGCCACGTGGAAATTACGGATGCCGGGATACTTCTCGGCCAGTTCGTTTAACTCGTGATAGTGGGTGGCAAACAGCGTGCGTGGTTTTGCTTTAGGGTTGTTGTGTAGGTACTCGGCGAGGCTCCAGGCAATGGAAATGCCATCGTAGGTAGAGGTGCCGCGGCCAATTTCATCCAGCAATATCAAACTGCGGGGCGAAAGGTTGTTCATAATGCTGGCCGTTTCGTTCATCTCCACCATAAAGGTTGATTCGCCGGCGCTGAGGTTATCGCTGGCACCTACACGGGTAAACACCTTATCCACCAATCCGATGCTTGCGGCATTGGCAGGCACAAAGCTACCTACCTGCGCCATTAGCACGATGAGCGCAGTTTGTCGCAGCAGAGCGCTTTTACCGCTCATGTTGGGGCCGGTAATTACCAGTATCTGCTGGACTTCGCTATCAATCAGCACATCGTTGGCAATGTATTTATCGCTTACATCCAGTTGCTGTTCAATAACCGGATGGCGGCCCTGCTTAATATCAATAGCATAGCCATCGTTAATTTCCGGACGCACATAGTTGTTGCGCACGGCTACTTCGGCCAGGGACAGGAAACAATCCACCCGTGCCAACAAATTAGCATTTTGTTGAATGGTTACTACGTAGTCCTTGGCAAAGCGTAATAATTCGGCAAAGATGCGTTCTTCGATGACCTGTATCTTCTCCTCGGCACCCAATACCTTTTGCTCATACACCTTCAGTTCTTCGGTAATGTAGCGCTCGGCGTTGGTGAGGGTTTGTTTGCGTATCCACTCGGTGGGCACCTTGTTTTTGTGCGAGTTGGTAACCTCGAGGTAATAGCCGAATACATTGTTGAAGCCTACTTTGAGCGTAGAGATGCCCGTGCGCTGCATCTCCTTTTGTTGTATGCCGGCAATGTATTCCTTACCGGAGTTTTTTATCAGGCGCAGTTCATCCAGTTCGGCATCTACGCCATCCTTAATAAAGTTGCCTTTGGCAATTACCGCACCGGCTTCGTCGCTTATCTCCTTTTCGATTTTAGCGGCCAGCAGAGGAACGGCGTTCAGTTGCTCGGCCGTGCGGGTTAAGGTGCTGTTGTTGGAAGTGCTGAGTAAAGCTTTGATGGGTTCGATTGCCGCCAGTGCACGTTTCAGTTGGCCCATTTCGCGCGGGTTGGCTTTCTCTAACGATACCTTGCTGATAAGGCGTTCAAGGTCGCCCACCTGCCGCAGCCATTTCTTAAGGTCATCGCAGGTTACGGCGTGGGTGGTAAAGTAGCTTACGGCATCCAGGCGCTCGTTGATGCGGGCCATATCCAGCAGGGGCATTACCATCCAGCGGCGCAGCAAACGGGCACCCATGGGCGAGGTAGTTTCGTCCAGTATATCCAGCAGCGACTTCCCTCCTACATGCGGCGAGGAAATGAGCTCGAGGTTACGAATAGTAAAGCGATCGAGCCACACATGTTTTTCATCGGCCAGGCGGGTAAGCTTAGTAATGTGGGCCAGGTTGTGGTGCTCGGTATCTTTTAAATACTGGATGGCCGCACCTGCCGCAATAACACACAGACGTTCCTGCTCAACCCCAAAGCCTTTCAGCGAGTTGGTATCGAACAGCTTTAGCAATATCTCTAAGGCATTGTCGTAGCTGTAAACCCAGTCGTCCAGCTTAAAAGCATAGTGCTTGCTGCCGAACAATTGTATAAACTCCTTTTGCCTCGATTTTGGATAAACCAACTCCGAAGGTGAAAAGGCCTGCAGCATTTTTTCGATATAGGCGGCACCACCTTCGGCAATAAAAAGCTCGCCGGTGCTGATGTCGATAAAGGCAATACCGTATTGGTCCTTCTCGAAAAACACGGAGGCCAGAAAGTTGTTGCTTTTGGTGTTAAGGATGTTATCGCCCAGGGCTACGCCGGGAGTAACCATTTCGGTAACACCGCGCTTAACAATGCCCTTGGCCATTTTAGGGTCTTCGAGCTGATCGCACACGGCTACGCGATGGCCGGCCCTTACCAGTTTAGGCAAGTAGGTATCCAGCGAGTGGTGCGGAAAGCCTGCCAGTTCAATTTCGCTGGCTTTGCCGTTACTGCGTTTGGTAAGCACAATGCCCAGCACAGCCGAAGCACGTTTTGCATCCTCCCCGAAAGTTTCGTAAAAGTCGCCCACGCGGAACAGCAGAATAGCATCGGGGTACTTCGCCTTAAAGGTGTTGTACTGCTTCATCAGCGGCGTTTCGGAATCGCTGCCCGGTTTATTCATATCGCGTTGAATGGCCATTGTGTGTGTAAGCGTGCTAACAGATTAGCCGCAAAGGCGTAAAAATATACTTAATAGCTAAAAAAGCCGGAGGCAAATTCCACAATTGTGGATGGTTAGAAGGGGATTCTGCTTTTATTTGCCCTATGCGCAAGTTGTTAAACGAAGAGTTACCCCGGTTGAATGAGGAAGAATTTAAAGCCGCTGAGAAAATGCCGGTGGTGTTGGTGCTGGATAATGTGCGCAGTCATTTAAACGTAGGCTCGGTGTTCCGCACGGCGGATGCCTTTTTGATACAGGCCATTTACCTGTGTGGTATTACCGGTACGCCGCCGCACCGCGATATACACAAAACTGCCCTTGGCGCTACTGAAACAGTGGCCTGGGCCCATTACGAAAGCACCTTGCTGGCTGTGGAAGAGTTGAAGCAGGATGGTTATACCATTGTTTCGATAGAGCAGGCCGAAAGGGCGGTGATGCTGAATGACTTTAAACCGGACGCGGAAGCCCGTTATGCGATAGTATTCGGCAATGAGGTGGATGGGGTGGAACAGGAAGTGGTGTCGGCCTCGGATGTAGTGGTAGAGATACCACAATTTGGCATGAAGCACTCGCTGAATATAGCGGTTAGCGCCGGTATGGTGGTGTGGGATGTAGCGATGAAGCTGCGCGGCTTTTACAAGTAATGTAAGCCGGGCTCGAAGTCGCGGTTTAATATATCGATGACCTGTTGGTAATCGGCTTTGTTTTCTACCCAATTCAGGTTGGTGGTATCCAGCAACACAATGCGTGAATGCTGTTGCAGCTTAAAGTAATCGAGGTAGGCATTTTGGATTTTTTCGAGGTAATCGCCGGGGATGCTTTGCTCGTATTCGCGGCCGCGCTTTTTGATGTTGGCCAGCAGCTTTTCTACCGGGGCGTAGAGGTATAAAACTATATCGGGGCGTGGCAGGGTTGGGTTGATGATATCGAACAACATGCGGTAGAGTTTAGCCTCGTCGTCGGTAAGGTTTTGGTTGGCGAAAATCAAACTCTTTTGGAACAGGAAGTCGGACACGGTGAAACTGGTGAAGATGTCGGCTTCGCTCAGCAGCTTACGCAGGTGCTGGAAACGCTCAGCCATAAAATACAACTCCACCGGGAAGGCGTGGCGTTCGGGGTCCTCATAGAACTTAGGCAGAAAGGGGTTTTCTTCAAACTGCTCCAGTATCATCTTGCCGTTGTAATCAGCGGCAATTTGTTTGGTGAGCGTGGTTTTACCGGCCCCAATGCAACCCTCGATGGTGATGAAATTGTATTTCACGCCGCGAGTTTAAAGTTTTCGGGCTAATGTGCAGCCGTGGGTTGTGGAAAAGGCGAACAAAAGGAGGACCGGTGTTGTTGAATGTGAGGCGGTTACCCCGTTGTGCACATATGAAAGCTTGTTTCTTAACAATCTTAGTTAAAGACGTAAACGGGCATAAGCTTGCCGATGCTTTTAGTTATCTTCGCCAACCATAAAATTACGTATGAAGAAGACCTTCACCTTTTTATTTGTTTTAACCGCTTTACTATCGTTTGCCCAAACGGATACCTGGTGCGGCACTACTGTGCCTGATAGCTACCGGACCGAGTATTGGGCACGGGACCGAAGCAATTACGCCGCCATTAATGCATCGCGCACGGGTATACAGTGGGTAGGTGTTTATTACCACATTATTACCAAGGACGATGGCAGCGGTGGTGTTGGCCTGCGGAAGATTTTTGAATCGCACTGCGAGCTGAATGTTATATACAATCAGTTTAACATTGGTTTTTATATTAAGGGTATTGATACCGTAAAAAACACCACCCTGTGGAACTATCAGAACCAATTTTTGGGTTACCAGGCTTTCCAGAATTATAACGTGGATAACTGCTGCAATATTTACATGAACGGCAACCTGCCGGGCTTGTGTGGTTTTGCTACCTTCCCGAATACCGCACCAAACGGCGGCGGTGTATTTATTAATGCTACCGATTGTATCGGCACAGCCACTACTACCCTGCCGCACGAAGTAGGCCACTACTTTGGCTTGCTGCATACCTTTGATGATGGTAATGGCGTGGAATATGTAGACGGTTCGAATTGCAATACAGCCGGTGACGGCTTTTGCGATACACCAGCCGATTTTCTTGATCAGCGCACACCTTGTCCATACACCGGTAATCAAACCGATCCGCATGGTGACTTATACAGCACCGTTATTGACGAAACGCTTTACATGAGCTATTTCAGCGACAACTGTGTGAACCGCTTTAGCCCGATGGAAGAAGCAGAGATGAACAGTGTATTGGTAAGCGATCGTCCGAACCTGCTGAACCAAACATTGCCAGATCTTTCGCAACTGGATACCGCACACTTTATTACGCCAATTAACGGCGACTCGACCATTTTAGGAAATACGCTGACCATTAAATGGAATGCTATACCTTTAGCTAAATGGTATATGCTACGCATACAAAGCGGCACCAGCAGCATTGTTTACGCTGATACCGTTATTACCGACACCACCTTTATACTTACCGGCCTTAATCCCGGTAAGAGTTATAAATACAAGGTAAAAGGTATTTCGTATGGTAATACTTGTTCGCCGTACACTACTTACAACATCGTTAAAACCAGTGTAATTAAGCCAAACGCGGCGGTGTTATCGCCATCGTGCCAGGGCCAGACCAATGCATCGGTAACGCTTGCGCCGAGCAATGGAACAGCGCCTTATTCGGTGAACTGGAGTAACGGCAGCACGGGCAATTCGGTAACAAACCTGGCATCGGGTACTTATACGTATACCGTTACGGATGCAGCAGGTAACTCAGGTGTTGGCCAGATTGTGATTGCCGACCCTGTGCCGGTTTCAGCCGTAGTGAGCCGTGTAGGCAATAACCTGAACGCAACCGGCTCGGGCGGTACGGCACCTTACACGTATAGCTGGAGCAACGGTCAAACCGGACCGTTTAACAACAACGTAGGTTTTGGTTCATATAGCGTTACCGTTACCGACAGCAAAGGTTGCACAGCCGAGGAAAGCTTTATCTATTCTTCCATAGGTGTTGAACAGGATTTAAAAGTGGGCATGAAGGTGTTCCCTAATCCTGTTGAAAAAGCAGGCATGCTGAATGTGCAGATTGACCTGAACGAAAGCAAGAACGCGACCTTATCGCTTATTAATGTAAACGGCGAAGTACTGCGCGAAGTAAGCGCCGAATTACACCAGGGCAGCAATACCATTGCACTGCCCATGAGCCAGGTGGCAGCAGGTATTTACTATGTGCGCTTTAGCTCCGACGAAACGGTAAAAACAGTTCGTATATCGGTGCTGCGTTAGGCAACTATTAAAACATAAACGAAGAAGGCGCCCCGGGCGCCTTTTTTGTTTCCTCGAAACCAAATCTATTTTAGAGGTGTGATTGGGAACCTTCGCAGTTTTGTGGTGAATGTTTGTAAAGCAGCGTTGTTTTACATAACCCTGTTTACCATCTGTCGCTTAATCTTCCTGCTGTATTTTGCGAAGGATGTAAGCAGGGATGAAGGGTGGATGAGTTTTCCGTTGGTATTGTGGCATTCGCTACCCCTGGATTTGAGCACTACCGGCTATCTGCTTTTTGTGCCCATGCTGTTATTGCTGTTGCACAGCCTGTTTAACTACAAGTGGCCTTTAACTGTGCTTAAACTCTACATCTCGGCAACGGCCTTTGTAATTGTAGTATTAGCCATTAGCGAAATAGGCGTTTACCGCGAAGTGCATGTGAAACCTTACTTTAACCTGTTAAACCATTTACGCCATCCTGATGAACTGATACATTCGGTTGGCTTGTTGTTGTTAGGCACGTTGTTAGGGCTTATTGCCCTATTAGTTTGGGGCTGCTTTAGGTTTTTGAACCACTTGTACCGTTATACAGAACAAGCAACACCATCCGATTTGAAAGCTAAGATTAGTTTGCTGGTGGTGTTTGCCGCCGGCATTGGCTTAAATGTAGTGGTGTGCCGTGGCGGCTTACAACCTATACCAATTAATGAAGGCCAGGTTTATTTCAGCAAAAACCAATGTGTAAACGATGCTTCGGTGAATGCACTGTGGTATATGGTGCATAGTTACATAGAGAATGAGAAGGTATTAGCGGGCGGCGCCTACACGGTTATGCCGCAGGCAGATGCACAACAAGCCGTAGAAGCACTTTACCGGGTGGAGCAGGATAGCACGGTGCATATCTTTACCGTTGAGCGTCCTAATGTATGTATTCTGATACTGGAAAGTTGGTCGGCAGAGTTGATTGAGTCGTTGGGCGGTTACCAGGGTTTAACGCCTAACATGGAACGGTTGATAAAAGAAGGTTATTTATTCACCCATATTGAATCGGCGGGGCATGTGAGCGACCAGGGCATACCGGCTATATTAAGCGGCTATCCGGCACTGCCCATAGGCTCAGCAATTAACCAGCCTCAAAAACACAGGGGGCTACCGTGTTTAAACCAACAGCTAAAACAAGCAGGCTATTACTCTTCCTTTTTCTTTGGCGGGCAACTGATCTATGGGGGCATAAAGTCGTATGTGTATTACAACCAATTTGACCGTGTTACCGAACAGGAGGACCTGCCAGCCACTATACCGGCCGGCCGACTTGGTATTCATGATAGCATTATGCTTTCCATCTGGCACGATTCGCTCAACAGTTATAAGCAACCATTCTTTTCGTGTTTGTTTACGGTAAGTACACATTCGCCTTTTGATGTGCCGATGGAGAAAAAAGTTGACTGGGGAGGTATGGACATGCCGTATTTAAACAGTGCTGTTTACGCCGATAAGCAGATCGGTTTGTTTTTCGACCGTATTAAGAGCGAGCCCTGGTATAATAACACCATTTTCATCCTGGTATCGGACCATAGCCATACGACGCCCAAAAATTACGATTACTGTAGTTCGGAGTTCTACCATATTCCTTTATTAATGGTTGGCGGGGCCTTGAAGCAGGAATACCGAGGTATTAAACATTCGCGGACTGGTTCGCAGATGGATATTGCAGGCACCCTGTTACATCAACTACATCTGGATAGCCGCCCGTACATTTTTAGTAAGAACTTACTGAATCCTACTACAAAGGAATTCGCCTTTTACACTTTTAACGAAGGGGTAGGCTATGTTGAACCGGACGGTAAAATGGTTTGGAATAAAGCGTTCCCCAACTTAAGCATGAATAACGGCAGCACGCAGGAGCAACGCATGCAACTAAACCGCCATGGCCGGGCGCTTTTGCAGTTTTTAATGGATGATTTTTTAAAGAAATAGTTACAACTGCGCTAAGGAATCGAGCCAGTTAAAAAACAACGGCGCAGTTACAAGCATGTTGTTGGTGGCAGAAGACATAATTTCTTCGGACTGCATTACATACTTATCCCGAACCAGTTCCTCAGCACCGCAAGAAACCATTTGATCAAGCGTTTGCTGATTGGTTTCGGGGTGAAACTGAAATGCAAACACCTTTTCTCCGATACAGAATCCCTGATGTTTGCATCCCTCGCTGCCTGCCAGCAAAGTTGCCTGTTCAGGTAAATCGAAGGTTTCGCCGTGCCAATGAAAAAAAGTTTGATGGTTCCAACCATTGGCAAACAAAGGGTGTTGTGAACCTGCCGCAGTTAATTGCACCGGAAACCAACCGATCTCTTTAAAGTTATTGCGATATACTTTTGCCCCAAGGCAATTGGCTATTAACTGAGCGCCAAGGCAAATACCTATCACAGTTTTACCTGCATCAATGGCGCCTTTAATAAAAAGCTTTTCAGGTTTTAGCCAGGGCAGCAGAGCTTCATCATTTACACTCATAGCACCACCCATTACCACCAACCAATCGAAATCAAGTGTGTCCGGCAAGGCTTCGTTGGCATGCAAATGGGTAACGCGTAATGCTATTCCGCGCTGGTTTGCCCAATCTTCAATTAAACCGGGCCCTTCAAACGGTTCGTGCTGCAGAACTTGAATAAGCATAGGTTTCATTAAACCGCTACGCTATTATCACGTAGGGCGTCGTTTAAGGAAGTCTTTTTGTCAGTTGATTCCTTGCGTTTACCGATTATCAAAGCACAAGGCACCTGATATTCGCCGGCCGGGAACTTTTTAGTGTAGGTACCCGGTATCACTACCGAACGCGCCGGCACATAGCCTTTGTATTCCACCGGTTCGGGGCCTGTTACATCAATAATTTTGGTGCTCATGGTTAATACCACGTTAGCACCTAAAACGGCTTCTTTCTCTACCCGCACTCCTTCAACCACTATACACCTTGAACCTATAAAACAATTATCTTCTATAATAACAGGTGCAGCTTGTACCGGTTCTAATACCCCGCCTATACCAACGCCCCCGCTTAAATGAACGTGTTTTCCTATTTGTGCACAACTACCAACAGTTGCCCAGGTATCCACCATCGTTCCTTCGTCGACATATGCACCAATATTCACATATCCCGGCATCAGTATTACCCCTTTAGCCACGTAACTGCCATGGCGTGCAATGGCATGTGGCACTACCCGCACGCCCAATTCTTTATAGTTTTTCTTTAATGGAATCTTATCATGAAACTCCAGCGGACCTGCGTGGAAGGTGTCCATAGGCATGATAGGGAAATACAAAATCACGGCTTTTTTCACCCATTCGTTCACTTTCCAGCCATTTTCGGAAGGTTCAGCCACCCTTAATTGCCCTTTATCAAGCAACTCAATTACATGTTTTACCGTATCCTGTACGGATGGATCAGCTAATTTCGAACGGTCTTCCCAGGCCTGTTCAATCGTTTGTTGTACGTGTAACACGTTCTGCATCTGCTTATTATTTGAAACAGCACAAGTATAGAGTGTTTGTAAATGTTGTGGAAACTTTTGGCTGTTCTTTTGCCACGAATTATAATTTTGAAAGCTATAAAACCGCCCCGAATGAATAAAAGCAGACTTTTACCCCTTGTATTGCTTGTGTTTATATGTTCATCTGCCTATTCTCAGATCTTTATAAATACCGGCAATCCGAACCTGAATAAATATAAAGAAGAGAATCCCAATGCCGTAATATGGCAGGGAGGCACCGAAGTTCCTTCTCCTACAGGCACACAAAAGCCTGTAACCGAAGAGCCGAAAAAAAACGCTGAACCCAAAAAGGAAATAAAGGTAAACGAACCGGTGGTTGCCCAACCTGAACCTGTTAAGGAGATAAAGGCAACTACAGAAGTTCCTACAACGGTAAGCGGCGACGGGCCAAGCGATGGTCCGCCTAATGCCGAACCCGGTAAATGTTATGCCCGTTGTGTAGTACCTGATGAGTACGAGTTTAAAGAAGAACAGGTTGTAGATAAACCTGCCACTGTAAAAATTGAAAAGGTTCCGGCAAAGTATGAAACCGTGTACGATACCATTATTGTTACACCTGCCACCAAAAAAGTTGTAACCACACCGGCACAGTACGAAACAGTAACCGAACAGGTATTGGTTACTCCGGCTTCGCAGAAATGGGTTAAGGGGAAGGCCAGTGTTACCTGCTTATCGCAAGACCCTAAGGACTGCGAAGTATGGTGCCTGAAAGAAGTGCCTGCAGTGTATAAAACCGAAACGCACAAAGTTGAAAAAGTAGCGGCCGTGACAACCGAGAAAGAGATACCTGCTGTTACCAAAGTAGTTCCGCGTAAAAAAATGGTAGAGCCTGCTACGGAGAACAAAATAGAAGTAGCCGCCACTTACAAAACAGTAATGAAGAAAGTGCTGGTTAAAAAAGGAGGATACCAGGGTTGGAAGGAAGTTATGTGCGAACAAAATGCTACCGATAACAAGATTGGCGAAATACAGAAGGCACTGAAGCGCGAAGGCTACGACCCGGGCCCGGTTGACAACCAAATGGGTGGTAAAACCAAAGATGCACTTATTAAATTTCAACAAGATAAAGGCCTGCCTGTTGGCAACCTGAACACCGAAACATTAAAAGCCCTGGGGGTTCAATAACAGATGTTAAATTCAAGCAAAAAGGTTCTGCTCATCAAACGGCAGAACCTTTTTTATGTCAGTATATATAACCAATTTACATCTTTGTTGTAGAATTGGCACTGTTGTTGAAAACCAATTAAAAACCAAACGAGATATGAAACCGATGTTGCGTACCGCCTTAACCGGCACAATGCTTTTTACAGTTGCCATTTTAAATGCCCAGATAGGTGGTATTAACGGCCCTATTGCGCCGGTAAAAAGTAATAACACCACTATAAAAACCGGCACCAACACTAAAACACCCGGTGGTTCAACCAGTACCACTACAACCACTAACGGTAACGGTTCCACTACAAAAGGCAAAACAGGCACCGGTACTACAGGTACTACTGCCCCAACCGGAACAGGACGAAATAGCTCCGGTGGAAATACCGGTGGCACCGGCACCACTACCACCACCACCACGGGTACCGGTAGAAATACCGGACACGGTAACGGAACAGGTACGGGAAGCACGACAACCACCACAACAGGTGGAGGTAATTACACCGAGAACGAAGCCATACAGGCAATTAAGGAGATGCTGAGCAAAGGCATTACAAGCGGCGTATCAAAAGTATCGGTGGTAGATGGCTTTTTTAAGAATGCAGCCATTAAGATTCCCTTCCCTTCTGACGCGCAACAAGTGGCAACCACCCTGCGCAATATAGGAATGGGTAAAATGGTAGACGATGTAGAGCTTAAAATAAACCGTGCTGCTGAGGATGCCGCTAAAAGCGCCGGACCGATCTTTTTAAATGCCATTAAACAGATGACGGTTACCGATGCCATGAATATTATCAGCAATCAGCAGCCTGACGCCGCCACGCAGTTTTTACAACGCACTACCACCGAGCAATTGGTAAGCTCGTTTAAGCCAAATATTAAGGCAGCGCTTGATAAAACACTTGCCACTAAATATTGGAACGATGTAATGAGCCGCTATAACCAAATACCATTTGTAGCTAAGGTGAATACTGACCTGGCTGATTATGTAACACGAAAAGGCATAAGTGGTTTATTTTACATGGTTGGTCAGGAAGAAGCCAAAATACGTAAGGACCCTATGGGCCAGGCCAGCAGCATCCTGAGCAAAGTTTTGGGTGGATTAAAACTGTAGAAATACTATAGCGATAAATTGAAAGGCCCGCGTTTGCGGGCTTTTTAATTTATGCAAGCAATTCGATCTCATATCCGCTATGCTTCCGGATATTCAATACACGGCCGCCGTCAAAAATTAAATATTGTCCACGGATACCCTGTAATACGCCTTCCACCACATCTATTTTATCGAACGAAAGGCTACTAACCTTAACAGGGTATTCAAGTACAGGATAAATGATCTCTACAATTTCGTTATCGGCATAGGCATATTGCCTGAATTGCTCGGGCAATAAGGCAATGGTTCGTTCTTTTTCCTTTACAAGGTCAACCTCCTCTCCTTTCTCATTCTTCAACATCTTTTGCCAATTGGTTTTATCGCTAAAGTGATCCTTTAAAAACACTTCGATAAAACCGGCTAACTGCCGGTAAGGCGTTTCGGCTATTACAATGCCCTTATGGGCACCCTGATCTATCCAACGGGTTGGCAATTGCGTGCCACGCGTAACGCCCACTTTAACCGCATTGGTAAGCGCCAGGTAAACATAGTGTGGTTGATGATGGTTACGGTGTTCCCATTCAGGATCGCGGCCTTTGCCTAAGTGCGCTTCGCACAGTTCGGGGCGGATGATGCACTCGCTGTTATCGGGGGCATTGGCAAAGCAGGGATAGCACATGCCTTCGCCAAAACTTTTACTGGTTTTACGACCACAAACGGTACAGTAAATATTGCGTGTAAAGCGTAACGTAACTGATTTTCCAATAAGGTCATTAAGTTCTGCAACATCGTTACCCAACTTTACGGAGTATCTTACCGGATTGATATAAAGTGTAGGCATTTTATCGAGCACACCAAGAAAGCGCATAATCGTATTTTTGGGGGCGCGGAAAGGCCCTGTTTAATAGCTGAAACGGATTCAAAGTTATTGATTTCTTAGAACAGCTCGTCTGGTTCTGTGCATTGCACGTTAATAACGGTTATAGCACTCCTGTCTTCTACCGGTGGTCAACTTAACTTTTTTACATTTGGACCGCTAAAAAAATCAAATCAAATTCCTAAACCATGAGCGAGGTATATATTGTAAGTGTGGCTCGTACGCCGATTGGCAGTATGAGCGGTTCGTTAAGTGCATTGAGTGCCGTACAACTGGGTGCCCAAACCATTAAGAAAGCTATTGAACGTGCCGGCATAACCGGTAATGATGTAGAGGAAGTAATAATGGGTAATGTAATACAGGCAAATACCGGACAAGCGCCGGCCCGCCAGGCAGCACTTGCAGCCGGCGTGCATGTAAATGCTACTGTAACAACCGTAAACAAGGTTTGCGCCAGCGGCATGAAAGCTATCATTTACGGAGCCCAGAGCATTTTACTGGGAGATAAACATATTGTAGTATGCGGAGGCATGGAAAGCATGACCAATGCACCTTACATGATTGCGCAGGGCCGCAACGGTTACCGGTATGGCAATGCTGAAATGGCCGATGCCATAGTGCGCGATGCCTTACAGGACCCTTACACAAAAGAAATGATGGGTAACAGCGGCGACCGCTGCGCCCGCAAATTCAACTTTAGCCGCGAGGACCAGGATGCCTATGCGCTGGAATCGTATCGCCGTGCTGCCGAAGCCTACAAAAACGGTTCGTTTAATGAGGAGCTGTTTGAAGTTGCCTTACCGGGTAAAGAGCCTGTATTCGTTAAAGAGGATGAAGAATACAAAAAACTGCGCGCCGATAAAGTGGCCGGTTTAAAGCCGGCATTTGGTAAGGATGGCACTGTTACTGCCGTAAACGCATCGAAGATTAACGACGGTGCCGCCGCAGTAGTTTTAATGAGTGGCGAAAAGGTAAAAGAACTGGGATTAAAACCTATTGCCAAATTGATTGGTTACGGCGATGCGGAACAGGCACCCGATGATTTTACCACTTCGCCTGCACTGGCTATTCCAAAAGCAGTTGCAAAGGCCGGTTTAGACCTTAGCAAGATTGAGTATTTTGAGATTAATGAGGCCTTTAGCAATGTAGCTATGGCTAATATGAAACTATTAAACATTGATCATAACCGCCTGAACATATACGGCGGCGCAGTGGCATTAGGCCACCCGGTAGGTGCCAGTGGTGCCCGTATCATTTGCACGCTTACATCAGTATTAAAAAATAACAATGCCCGCTATGGTGTTGCTGCTATTTGTAATGGTGGTGGCGGTGCCAGCGCTGTAGTTATCGAGAAGCTGTAATGCCTTGATAATGTGAGCTAAATAAAAGGCTTGCCGGTGGAACGTTTCTTAAGAAATTGTTAAGCCGGGCAAGCCTTTTGTTTGTTTCATCATTTAGGTGTCATAAATGCTTTCACAATTTTTGAGAATACTAAAATTCGTTTAGGTTTGTTCAACTCAAAAACCCCTCTGTTCCATGAAGTTAAAACATGTACTCGCTGCGATGGCCTCCTTCTTTTCCATCGTGGGTTATTCTCAAAGTGCAAAAATAGTAGGTGTAATTTCGGATGAAAAAGGTGAGCCTTTGTTTCCTACCACTGTTTTTGTTGACTCAAGCAATGCAGCTCTCGGAGATTTTGACGGTAAGTATGAATTAAAACTGGCACCGGGTTCGTATTCTGTTACTTACCACTCGATTGGTAAGGAAGATGAAGTAAAAAAAGTAACCCTTGCAGAAGGTGAAACCAAAACACTGGACGTTACACTGCGCGAAAGAACCGAGTTAATTAAGGAATTAGTAGTAACGGGCACCCGTTATGAAAAACCAATAGGTGAACAAACCATTTCGATGGATGTTGTAAAGGGTACTTCACTAACCAGCCAGGCAATTACCAGTTTAGATCAGGGCATGAGCCGCATACCCAGTGTAACCATTGCTGATGGACAGGTGAACATACGTGGTGGTGCAGGTTGGAGCTATGGCGCCGGTTCGCGCGTAGCAGTGTTGATTGACGACCTGCCGTTGCTGACCGCTGACGCTGCCGATGCTAAATGGAGCATCGTTCCCATGGAAAACGTTGACCAGATTGAAGTAATTAAAGGTGCTGCTTCGGCCTTATATGGTTCCAGCGCATTGAACGGTATTGTAAACGTTCGTACCGCCTACCCTACTGCCGAGCCTTATGCTAAAGTTACGGTATACACGGCCATTCAGGAAGGCCCAAGCCGTACACCCAACATGAAATGGTGGGGCAACAAAAACCCTTTAGCCGGTGGTGTAAACTTTGCCTGGCGCCAAAAATTCGGACAACACGATCTGGTTGTAGGCGGTGCCTATGATGCCAGCGATAGCTACCTTGATTCTGCCGATAGCCACTCCGCACGCTTAACCCTTAAATACCGCTACCGTGTTCCCAAAGTTGAAGGCCTTAACTTCGGCGTTAACTTAAGTGGTTACTATAGCTGGGGTAAAACCTTTTTCTTCTGGAAAGGTATTGATTCGTTTGCCTACAAACCATACCCGGGCACTATTACCCAATACAAAACCCAACGTTTTATCGTTGACCCATTCATAGATTATTACGATAGCCATAATAACCACTTTAAATTCCTGGGCCGTTTCTTTAACGCTACCAACACAAACAACACCGGCCAGGGTTCGGTGCCTAACACGTACTATACCGAGTTTCAATACATGCGTAAGTTCGACTTCAAAAAATTTGACTTCAACATTGTAGGTGGTGTAGTAAATTCATATAACGATGTTAATCCACCCAAAAACGCGGCTAATAGTTTATTCGGTAAAAACTCGGCCGACAACTTTTCGGTTTACGCCCAAACCGATTTTAAATTCTTTAAAAAGCTGAACGTTTCATTAGGTGCCCGTTGGGAATACTTCCAGATGATGCACTATGTGAAAGATTCGACCGCTGCTTCGGTAAGCGGCACCGATACTTCATGGAACTATTACCAGCGTAAGGTTAGCACTGCTAACTCGCTTAAAGAACTGCCTTACCCTTTATTCCGTGTTGGCGTAAACTATCAGGCTGCTGAGGCCACTTATATCCGCGCCAGCTTTGGCCAGGGTTTCCGTTACCCAACTATTGCCGAACGTTACATTACCACTGCAGTTGGTCCGCTTGTAATAGCATCGAACCCGTTGCTAAAACCTGAAAAAGGTTATAGTGCAGAGGTAGGTGTTAAACAAGGTTTTAAACTTGGTAAAAACTGGATGGGTTATGCCGACCTTGCCATGTTCTGGAACCAATACGACAACATGATGGAGTTTACCTTCGGTCAGTTTGGTAAGCAGGCCGACTGGAGCCAGTTGAATAAAAACTTCGGCTTTGGTTTCTCTTCGCAGAACGTTGGTAAAACCCGGATCCTGGGAACCGAATTAACTATCGGAGGTCAAGGACAGATAGGTCCGGTGACCATTCAATTCTTAACTGGTTATACCTTCATCGATCCACGTGCTTTAAACTGGAACGATACCCTGTCTCTTTACAACTACGAAGGCGCCAAGCTGAATAACAAAGGCAACGCTACCCTGGCATACAACCAGATGAACGCAGTTGATTCTACATTGAATGATATTACTTATGGTATGACCTCTACTGCTTCTACAAACATTCTGAAGTATCGTAACCGCCATAACTTTAAGTTTGACCTTACGCTGATCTATAAAGGGCTGGAATGGAATACCAACCTGCAATACGCCAGCTATATGGAGAATATAGACTATGCCTTTATCAGCCCGCTATTTAAGCTATTAGGCAATCTTTCAGGTGCTCCGGCCTTTACCGGTTTGGACCAATGGCGCCAGGCTAAAGCAGCGCTTAAGATTGGCAAGGGCCGTGGCGATATTGTTTGGAACATGTCGCTTGCCTATAATTTCCGTGCCGGTGTTCGTGTTGCCTTCCTGGTTAAAAACTTGCTGAACTGGGAATACTCTCCGCGTCCGGCCTACTTTGAAGCACCACGTAATTACACCGTTCAGTTAAGTTACATACTGCCAAACCTGGGTGCCAAGAACAAGGTTAAGATGAATTAAACCGTTATAGATACAGAATTTAAAAGGCGCTTCGGCGCCTTTTTTTATGCCCATAGGCTAAGCGCAAGCCTTATTTACTGGCATAAACCATTTTACTGAGCACAAATACTGCATTGTTTTTTTCTTACAACAATTTAAAGTTAAATACGGTATAAGGTATTTATCGGACATATAATTGAATAAATAAGCCAATAAAAGCATTAATCAGATTCTAATTATTTTAACTTATATCTGATTGCCAACGTCTGTATCATATGAATTTTTATACCTAATCTTGTATTCTTTCAATAAAATACCGCAAAAAGTAAATATCACCATTGAGATAAATAAACAGAAGGAGTTATGAGGAAATTGTACCTACTGGCTTTAACAGGCCTATTAACCGGAACCATCTATGCACAAAATGTAGGTATCGGCAATAATGCCCCCAACACCAAGTTAGATGTTGCCGGTGACCTGGCCCTGCGGGAAGGCACAGCACTTTCATTAAGCGCAGGTGCCAACAACAACGTAGACCTTACTACCAGTAAGTTCAGTTTTTATAGAATTACCGGCCCCGGTGCGGCATTCAGCATAACCGGCTTAAGCGGCGGAAGCAACGGCAGGTATGTAACACTTTACAACACCACCAGCCAAAGTTTTACCATTGCTAACTTGAATGCCGGCTCACTTTCGGCCAACCAAATAAAAACACTGGATGGAGGTGACATGGTTTCTGTAGCGGCCAATGCTTCTATCACCCTATTATATAACACTACAGAGCAAAAATGGATTGTAACCGGCTTCAACAACTTTTACCCCAAAACTGCATGGGGTTTGCGGGGTAACAGCGGCACCAACCCTGCCAATGATTATATAGGCACCGTCGATGGGCAGGACCTTGTTTTTAAAACAGGTGGAACCGAAGAAATGCGCCTAAGCAATGGGGGCAATCTGCAGGTGGAGGATGATGTAACCGTAAAAGGTAACGACATTAACGGCAACCCAACTACTGATGCCGCCTTGAACGTAAACAGCAGAGGTAGTATAAAAGCCAAGCTGGATGTTAATAATAACGGCACGGAAGATTTTGCCGTGGTAAACGGTGGTGGCTCAAACGTTTTCGCTGTAACCGAAACAGGAAATTCGCGCTTCTCTATTGGCACCGTTACCATTGATAATTTAGGTGGCAGTGGTAACCGATATGTAAAAACCGATAATACGGGTTTGATTACTGCTCAAAGTTCTATACCGTACAGTGATATTACCGGTGGGCCAACAAGCCTTCCGCCTAACGGAACTGCAAGCGGAGATTTAAACGGAAGTTACCCTAACCCAACCGTAGACGGGTTACAAGGTATTGGCATTAGTGCTACAGCGCCTACTACCAATCAGGTACTTCAATACAACGGAACGGCCTGGGCACCTGCCACCTTAACTGTTACCAATGCTAACCATACACCGGGCACCGGTTTAAGCGGTAGCGTATACAACGGCAGTTCGGCCCAAACCTGGAGTGTGGCCTATGGGGCAACCACCGGTACTGCCGTACAGGGAAATCAAACCGCTACCATTACTGCCGGAACAGGCTTAACGGGTGGCACCTCTGCCGATGCATTGGGAGATGGAGTTACTGCAGCCCTTTCATTTGATTATACACCAACGCTGGCAAGCAACCCTGCCTTAGCCGGTGGGCAATCGCAGTATGCAAGCAACGGTATTATATTTGAGGGTGCTACCGCCAACACCAATGAAGGATTGTTGACAGTGGCCGACCCAACCGCCGACCGCACCTGGACCCTGCCAAACAATAGCGGCACGGTAGCCTTAACCAGCGATATACCTACCAGCCTACCACCAAATGGTGCTGCCGGAGCTGACTTGAGCGGGACCTATCCTAATCCCACCGTTGCCAAAATTAATGGCACCACTCTGGGTTCCACTACAGCAACGTCAGGCAACTTACTTATTGCCAGTGGTTCGCAGTGGGTATCTACCCCGGTTAGCGGTGATGTAACTATAAACAGTAGTGGTGTAACTGCCATAGGTGCCAGCAAGGTCACTTCGGCTATGATTTCGAATGGTACCATTGCCACTGCTGACCTTGGCAACTCGCAGGTTACCTATGCTAAAATTCAAAATGCCGGGCCAACAACCTTACTCGGCAATCCAACCGGAAGCTCAGCACCGGTGCAGGATATAACTATCGGAAGCGGATTAAGCATAACCGGCAGCGGACCCTATACGCTTACAGCAACCGGTGGCGGAGGTGGCACTACCATCCGCACGGCGCGACTTACTTCTAACATTACTACCAGCAATACAAGCTTTACCGATATGTCGGGTGTTACATTAACCTTTACCCCCACCAAAAGCACAGTGTATGTATTCTTTTCGGCATCCTTTGACCTTAACACTTTCGACCAGTGTATTGCCTTCTTTCGTATTTTAAAAGATGGCACCTCGGTTGGTGGAACATCGAGTGTGGTAGAGGATTTTGATGAAGATTCCTATGGTGGTTGGTATATGACTACCGCGGGCAATGCTGCCATTAACGGATGGCCGGTAACGGTAACACCGGGTGTTTCTACAACTATTAAAATGCAATGGCGGCGAACTTCGCTTGGAGGAGGTGCTACATTACGTTGTCAAGCCTCTGGCAGTCCTGAATCATCACATGCCCTATTAACTATTTTTGAATAACAACCATAGAACTACAGAAGTATGAAACAAGCAGTCGTATGCATTATGGTTTTATTAGCAGGTGTTCTGTATGTAACCGCACAGAATGATCCGGCATTGATGAACCAACAAAGCCAGTCAAGCAAAAATAATACACGTGTTTTTAAGCAGGCCCTTGGCGGCAACGGCTACCGTGTAGCTCTTACTAATGATACAGTATTTATTCAGGATAAGGATTTGCGACTGGTATACGCCTGCCCGGTTACTGATACCAGCTACTTAGCTGTAATTAAAACCCTGCGAACAACAGGCAAGTTTCAACCCTCGCGCTAAGCATTAAGGCTGCACATTGCGGTAAACAATTTTGCTTACTTCGGCAATAACACCGGCTTGTGTGTTAAAGTCGCTGCCGCGTGTCATAATACAAATTAAGTAAGGGGTGTGCTCTTTATAAACAATGCCGCAGTCGTGTAATTGATGTGCTGCCCCGCCCTGGATGGCACGTTCACCGAATTTATGGGAAATAAGCGTCCCTTCAGGTATTCCGGCTACAATACCAACTTTAAAATCGGTTTTGCTTAAAAGGCTCAAACCAAATTCCGACATCTCCTTACTAAGGTAGGTGGCATTAAATAATATCCTGAAGAAGGAACTATATTGCTTTACCGACATAAAGTCATCACCAGGCTTTAAGCCTGTTAAATCTATACCCAAATCACTCATTACCTTCATAAATGCAGCTTCTCCTACTTCAGCAAACAGTAGTTCTTTGGCCTCATTATCGCTGTGCTCTATCATGCGGTTAAGCAGATCTTCCACGGTGTACGAGTTTCCGAGCTTAATCATAGGTGCATCTACGATATTTGCTTTAACGCTCTGCTCCATCACATGCTCATAGCGCAACTTTTTCTTTAGAAAGCCCGGCTCCTTCTCCGCTTTCTTCAGCACAGCCATCATAACAGGCACCTTAAGTAAACTGGCCGGAGAATAAATTTCATCTTCATTAATACCCATCCAGGGTCCGTTATTCAAATCGCGGAAATAAACCGATACATGCGTAGCCCGTTTGTCGTTCAACACCTGTTGCACAAAATTCTTTACCTCCTCTTCCATTTTTAAAGTGTTGTTCAATCCTGAGGGATCAAAATTATCGCACTCCAACAAAGGATTGATAAAACGGTAACCACCCGCACGGGTCTCGGACATAGAAACCGGAGTTTCGGAAGGTGTTGTGGGGGAAGTTGCAGGGACCGGTGTTGCCAGGTAGCGCGCAATTAAAAATCCGGCGGTAGCAGAAACTGCGGCTGTGAGCAGCAAAATCAGGGGGAGCTTTTTCATAAATTTCGGAAACGCAAATGTATTACAAACCCCTTTATATCAAGCGATTTATTTAACATCTCAAGCCCGAAAACACATTATTCCGGTCGGGCAGCGCGGTAAAAATATTTCTTATAATATGCCTCGCTTAAATCGCTTACCGTTACCCCAACCACATTGCTGGCGTGGGCAAACATGCCATGTTGCAGATAGATTCCTACGTGCGAAATCCGTTTTTTATGAATCTTGAAGAAGACAAGATCACCTTCTGCCGGAACTTCCTTTTTATCAAGTGGTTTACAAACAGGATACATGGCATAGGATGATCTGGGCAATTTTTTGTGATATACTTTTTCGTAAAGCATATTTATAAAGCCGCTGCAATCAATACCTTTATCCGACTGCCCCCCATACCGGTAACAAGTACGATACCAGCGGTAGACTTCGTAATACAATTGCGGGTTATCCGATTTCGCTAATTCAATGTGCCGTACTCTGAAGAACGAATCAACCTTCATTGAATCCAAATCGGACGGACAAGCCCTATCCGGTTGTAGGATAGATGTTGTATCCTGCGCCATTAAATTACCCGCAAATACAAAAACAATAAGCAACAAAAAAATCCCCTTCATCTCTTGCACTGTTGATTATTCCAATTTATTTAAGCCAACCGGCAATATCTTCCGTTTGTACTGCGGCCAGCTTACTTTTCCTGTATCCATACAGGAAGTAAACCACGAAACCCACCACCAACCAGGCCAGGAAACGTTCCCAGTTAGTTACGCCTGATTCAGAAAGCAGATACATACAACTAAGCATGCCCAACACCGGAATGAGCGATAAACTCTTCCACACAGTGGCCAGTGTTACAAGGCCGGCAATAACAAGAAAAAGCCACATCATAAAATGATGGCGGAACGATGTCCAACCGTATACATATAAATCAGCCTCCGGAAGTTGCATAGCACGCATCAGTTTCTTATAGCCATCCTCCGAAATAGTTTCTAAATCAACGATGTTACTCTTGTATTTGGTTTCGTAGCTAACTTTATTAACGGTTAACCAGGCAGCCATGCGGTCGCTCATCTCCGGTGTTAGTTTTTGCTGGTAATCGTCGGCTGCCACAATGGTACGGTTATGCAGCAGGTCGCTTACATTTTCGTAGTTGAACTTATAAGCTAAAAACAATCCGGCAATTAAAAGTAAAGGCATTACATACCTACCGCTGTAATAAGGTGTTTTGAACGAGCCTTGCGGAGGGTTAGGGAAAAGGCTTAAACGCAATACACCACCACATACCAACACAAAGGCAAACAAGGTGCCTACGGAAGTAAGGTCAATTACAGTAGTAAGGTTTAAAAACAATGCCGGTATGCCCACCACCAGGCCGGTAAGTATGGTAGAAAAAGAAGGCGTTTTAAAAGTTGGGTGAATTTTAGAAAACACTTTAGGCAACAGCCCATCGCGGCTCATACTCATCCAAATACGGGGCTGGCCTACCTGAAATACCAACAACACGCTTGCCGTTGCAATAACTGCACTTACGGCTACGATACCGGCCATCCAATCCTGCTTTACCAGCTTAAATACATAGGCCAGCGGATCGCCTACATTCAGCGAATCGTATTTAACCATGCCGGTTAGCACCAGCGCTATCAGCACGTAGATAATAGTACAGATGATGAGCGCATAAATCATGCCGCGCGGCAGGTCGCGTTGGGGATTTTTACATTCCTCCGCAGTAGTGCTAATAGCATCGAAACCGATGTAAGCAAAAAATACCGCTGCTGTGCCCTTTAACACGCCGGCAATACCGTTAGGTAAAAATGGGTTCCAGTTGTGGGGGTTTACATAGAAGGAGCCTAATACGATAACCAGGAAAATAACACCAAGTTTCAGCGCCACCATTAAATTGGCAGAGGTCTTCGATTCCTTAATACCACGATACGTGATGTAGGTAATAATGCCCACGATAAAGAAGGCAGGCAAGTCGCAAATTAAACGCAAGCCAAGTAATTGCGGGGCACCGGTCCAGGCCAGGTATTGTGCTTGTGCAGCAGGATCCAAATTGGATAATACAGCCCCTGTGTTCAACTTTTCGGCAACAGCGGCAAATCCATCACGGGCCGTCCAGTAATCCATAGTTAAAAAATCGGGCACGTGGATGTGAAAGCCTTCCAGCATGGAGGTAAAGTAATCGCTCCATGAAATGGCGACGGCGATATTACCGATGGCGTACTCCATTAATAAATCCCAGCCGATGATCCAGGCGATGATTTCTCCAAAAGCTACGTAGGAATAAGTGTAGGCACTACCACTAACCGGCACTAAGGAGGCAAACTCGGCGTAGCAGAAGGCCGAAAAGCCACAGGCAATTGCTACGAAAATGAAGAGCAGGATAATACCCGGACCGCCGTCGTAGCTGGCCTTACCAATGCTGGAAAAGATACCGGCACCTACCACTGCGGCAATACCAAAGGCGGTTAAATCGCGCACACCCAGGGTTTTGTGCAAGCCGGTTTTCTCGCTATCGCCTAAACCTTCTTCGGCGTCCTTTAACACCCTGCCGATGTCTTTCTTTCTGAAAATATCTGCCATTAGCCTGTGTGTAAATTAATTCTCACGGGCTAAGATAGATTTTTAGAGGAAAAGGAACTTTGCAAGTCGTTGATAACCGCTTAGCGGCCTGCCACCTGCGTAGGGTCTTTAATTTTAACCCAGCTTGGCACGGTAACATTAATATTTACCATGCGGCCTTTAATTCGTATGGTAGGCTGACTTTCGGCCGGGAAACCCCAACGACGCATTTTACAATCAAAATCAGCACTCAGCAGAAAATTGGTATGGTCATCACTCCAGTCAATCTTAATGATCTTAAAGCGTGTAGCCTCCGGTATATGATAAAAGTCCTGCTTATCATAATGGGCTTCTATTTTTAAATCATGTGGCTCACCTAACGCTCCATTATCAAAGGTGTATTCCATTTCTACGTTCTCCGTAAATAGCTTACCGTTCTCATCTTTAAAATCATTCCCGTAAAAGATAAGTGAAGTAGCAGCCCTGGAGAGCTTATCATCCTTCATAGAGCCGGTTTTATTAACCAGCTCGGCGCGGTATTTATCATCATCCCGCATTTCAAACATATTGCCGTTCAGAATGGCGAAAAAGTATCCGTTGTTCTTATAATGTCCGTTATCATCCTCAGGTGGCCGCTGCGAGCGGAAACCGGACGATACAATAACAAGAAGCAGCAGTAATGGCGTAACAGCTTTCTTCATATTAAAAATTTAGCAATAAGTAATCAACAGGGTAGACCCTGCCTCTCTTACTACTACGGCAGAAAGCTGAAAAGGTTTTACAAGTTGAATGTTTTAATCTTCATACTATGCTTGTAAACAACAATCCCCGGACTTTGCCGGGGATTGATTGGTAATGTACCAAGCCGATTGAAAAAATTAACCGGCCACCAGTTTTTTGTAACGGAATTTGCGAGGTTCGTCGTCGGTAATACCCAAACGTTGTTTCTTATTCTCTTCGTAATCGCTGAAGCTGCCTTCAAACCAATAAACCTGACCTTCACCCTCAAAGGCAAGAATGTGGGTACAGATACGATCAAGGAACCAACGGTCGTGCGAGATAATTACAGCACAGCCTGCAAAGTTTTCCAACGCCTCTTCTAATGCACGAATAGTGTTCACGTCTAAATCGTTGGTAGGTTCGTCCAACAACAACACGTTAGCTTCAGCACGCAGAGTTAAGGCCAAATGCAAACGGTTACGTTCACCACCCGAAAGCACTTTTACTTTCTTCTGTTGGTCGGCACCGTTAAAGTTAAAGCGCGATACATAGGCACGAGAGTTGAGCTTCAATTTACCCAATTCAATCCACTCATCACCATTACTGATAATCTCCCAAACGTTCTTCTCAGGGTCAATGTTAGAGTGGGCCTGATCTACGTAACTTATCTTTACCGTATCACCTACTTCAAATGTACCTGAGGTTGGCTTCTCCTCTCCCATTATCATGCGGAACAGCGTGGTTTTACCGGCACCGTTAGGACCAATGATACCTACAATACCACCTTGGGGCAGCGAGAAGTTAAGATTCTCATACAATAGGCGATCGCCGAAAGCCTTCGATACGTTTTTGGCCTCAATAACCTTAGCACCCAAACGCGGACCCGGTGGAATATAGATCTCCAGTTTTTCTTCCTTCTGCTTCTCCTCCTCCTGCATCATCTTCTCGTAGTTCTGGATACGGGCCTTGCTCTTGGCCTGACGGGCCTTTTGACCCATGCGCACCCATTCTAATTCGTGTTGCAGCATTTTCTGGCGCTTGCTTTCAATCTTTTCTTCCTGTTCTAAGCGCACTTGTTTTTGCTCCAGCCAGCTGCTATAGTTGCCTTTCCATGGAATACCTTCTCCACGGTCCAGTTCTAATATCCAGCCTGCTACATTATCCAGGAAGTAGCGGTCGTGCGTAATACAGATAACAGTGCCTTTGTATTGTGCCAGGTGATGTTCCAACCACAATACCGATTCGGCATCCAGGTGGTTGGTAGGTTCGTCTAACAACAACACATCGGGTTCCTGTAACAACAAGCGACAAAGCGCTACGCGGCGGCGCTCACCACCCGATAGATGCTTAATCGGAGCATCCGGCTCAGGACACTGTAATGCATCCATTGCACGGTTTAACACCTGGTCAATTTCCCAGGCATTGGCAGCATCAATCTGATCCTGCAGCACACCCTGGCGTTCCAGTAACTTTTCCATTTTATCAGGATCAAGATCAGGATCGCTGAACTTTTCGCTGATGCGGTTGAATTCGTCCAGCAGGTCAAAAATTTCCTTTTTGCCTTCCCGAACAATTTCAATTACTGTTTTGGTCTCATCCAGTTTGGGTTCCTGCTCCAGCAAGCCTACACTGTAGTCCTTACTCTTTTCAATTTTACCCTGGTAGTTTTCATCTACTCCGGCTATAATGCGTAACAGGGTTGATTTACCTGAACCGTTTGCACCGATGATGCCGATTTTAGCACCGTAGTAAAAACTCAGGTAAATGTTCTTCAGTATCTGCTTGTTGGGCGGGATGGTTTTACTCAACCCCAACATGGAGAATATAATGGTAGTATCGCTCATAATTTTTTAGTCTTTCTGTGCCCGGGGTGGTGCCCCTTCAAAAACTGTGCGAAGGTAAGATTTTGACCGAAATGCCTGTGCTACCAGTGAAACAACGGTTTATACACACTAAGCCGCCAAGAAAAACAAGTTTAATGTGGGCTTATAGATTTTCAAATTTAGCTTCGCGAATCTTTGTGCCTTAGCTACTTGGTGTTACAATATTCGTTCCTGTTAATCTTTGCCGGCTCTGATTTTTAGCTTGTATTTTTGCAGTATGATTCAGCAAATCGAGTTCGCCTTACCGCCATTTCGCCGTGGTTTTCATCTTATTACCCAACAGGTAGTACAACAGTTACCTGCAATGCCCGCTACAGGTTTGCTAACGCTGTTTATCAAGCATACTTCAGCCGGTTTAACCATTAATGAAAACTGCGACCCAAGCGTGCTTGTCGATTTTGAAAGCTCGTTCAATAAGCTGGTGCCTGAAGGCAGTTCTCATTATACACACAACGATGAAGGCCCGGATGATATGCCGGCACACATAAAGGCGGCTATGGTTGGCAGTTCGGTAACTATTCCAATTACTAACGGACAATTAAACCTGGGTACCTGGCAGGGTATTTACCTGTGCGAATTCCGCAATAAGGGCGGAGCAAGGAAACTTGTAGCAACTATATATTCGTAGCGCCTTTCAGCCGGCAGTTGTTACTGTAGGTGTCTCAGCATTTCACCCCGCACCTTATCCTTCAGTGCGGGTATATCCGCTTCCGTTAAGCCAATTGTTGAAATAGGCTCGCTCCAATACACATGCACGGTGCCGGGCTTTAAATGATAACCTCGTGGGTCGTTCAGTTCGCGGGTATTAACTAAGGTCTGCACCATAATAGGCACCTGCGCCAGTACAGCTACTTTAAAAGCGCCGTCTTTAAATTCCTTTAAAGGTTGATCGGTTCTATTACGGGTGCCTTCGGGATAGATGAAGATGCTTTCGCCATGCTGTAGGGCTTCTATCATATAGCGGTAGGCCTTCTCGCG
This sequence comes from Chitinophagales bacterium, assembly GCA_046329495.1. GTDB lineage: Bacteria > Bacteroidota > Bacteroidia > Chitinophagales > LD1 > Bog-950. The sequence continues at coordinate 28,422 of JAXLUO010000025.1, forward strand.
GCTTTCCTTACTACGCCGGTCAACATAAATGCCTATCATTTTTACCATGTAGCCAAACATGGGTATCTTCTGAATTTCGGATTTGGCCAAAAACCGGGCCGCTATAGGATTGGCCATAGCCCCGGCGGGTATATCTATCTGTGCGCCATGGTTAGCCACAAACACGTAGGTGCCGTGCTTATCCACTCTTTCGCGGTTATGCACCTTTACCCTTATCAGACTCATGGTAAGTATAATGGGCGAAAGCACATGCCCGTTTATCCAAATACAGGCCTTGGCCATTTTACGACCAAAAAGATAGAGAGCAATAGCATAGAAAGGTGTGGCCAGTAATACTACCAGCATAAACCATAAAAACCCCCAAAGAGCCCAAAGGGCGAAAAAGAGCTTTTTTATTTGCCGCATGAGTGCCTATTCCAGTTCGCGTAAATACAACTGTATTGTATTTTCTAAACCGTAATATAGGCAATCTTTAATTAACGCATGTCCGATGCTTACTTCCAGCAAGCCGGGGGTATTATGCTTAAAATAGCGAAGGTTATCAAGGTTAAGATCGTGGCCGGCATTAATACCAATGCCGATTTGATTGCAAAATTGAGCCGCTTTGGTAAAGGCGGCTACAGCCGCTTGTTTGTCTTTCGTAAAATCGTGCGCAAACGGACCAGTATAAAATTCTATCCTGTCGGCACCCAGTTTCTTGGCGGCCTCGATACGCGCAAAGTCAGGATCAATAAACAACGATACACGCACGCCTTTATCCTGCAATTGTTTTACCACACCGTTTAAAAAATCGTAGTGAATAATCGTATCCCAGCCGTGGTCGCTGGTTAGCTGCCCCGGCTCATCGGGCACTAAGGTGCATTGGTGCGGTTGCACATCCAGCACCATCTTTAAAAAGTCCGGTGTGGGGTAGCCTTCAATATTAAATTCGGTGGTTACAGCCCTGCTTAGTTCATATACATCGGTTTTGCGGATATGGCGCTCATCAGGCCGGGGATGCACCGTTATCCCCTGCGCACCATAGCGCTCCGCATCCAGCGCAAACTGCAACACATCGGGCACATTCCCGCCCCTTGCATTCCGCATCAGGGCCACTTTATTGATATTAACGCTCAGCCTTGTCATGGCGTAAAGAAAAGGAATTCGTTTGACGTTAAGCGTTTGTAGTTCGTTGTTTGTCGTTAGCCTTACTCACCAAATGCCTCTTATCATTCTTACGTTCTTTTAACGTGTTACATTCGTCCAACTCGTCCAATTAACTAATTACCCTTCTACCGCTAAAAAGAAAAAGCCACCCATAGGCGGCTTTCCTGTCTGTTTTCTGATCTCTGATTTCTAATCGCTATGCTCTACTTGATCCTGTTAAAGTAAGTAACAAACTTCATTACCTCGCTCAGGTTGCTCACTTTAATCTTACCCATCATAAACATCATTTGCGGGTTACCGCGTCCGTGTTCCAGGTCTTCGTAATCGGTGGCTTTTGCTTTAATAACACAGGTTGGCTCGTCAACCAGGCCATCCAACACTACTACTACTTTATCTTTTAGTGTAACAGTAAAGTTACCGCCTGTTGGGCCATCTAATACAAAATGAAAACGGTGCAGGGCTGTATCGTCAACTTTATCAGCCTTTAAACGCTGTGGTAATGAGTAAAGAATTTCTTTCGCTGTTTGTGGCACTTGATCCATTTTTAACTCCGGTTTTGTAGGTGAATTAATTTCAGTTTTACTTGTTTCGGAAGTAGCTGCTGCTTTAGCGGCAGGCGTTTCGCTTCCTCCCTTTTTTCCTTTATAGGCGCTTTCGTATACCACGCCGTCAATAGCCATTTTGGCTATAATTTCCTTCATAATTTCGGTAGTGCCGCCCACTATTGTGCCAACCCGTGCATCGCGGTAGGCCCGTTCAATAGCATACTCACTCATATAGCCATAGCCGCCAAACATTTGCAAACATTCATCTGCCACGGTCTTAGCCAGTTCAGTCGCCTTCATTTTGGCCATACTGCATTCCTTAACGGCAAACACCCCGCGGTTAAACAGGTCGCAACAATGGTAAACAAACTGACGGGTTATCTCTGCTTCCGTCATCAGGTCAACCATTTTATGGCGTAGCACCTGGTATTTAACGATGGGCTTTCCGAAAGTGCTGCGCTCTTTCATGTATTTTAAGGTAACACCTATCTTTTCGTGCACACCGGCGCAGGCCATTATAGCCGCCACCAGCCTTTCGAGCTGAAAGCTTTCCATGATATAGAAGAAGCCCTGCCCTTCCTGACCAACCAAATGGGTAGCGGGAACTTTTACATTATCAAAGAACAATTCGGCTGTATCCGAACTCTTCCAGCCCATCTTCTTTAACTTATTTGTGGTAAAACCCGGTGTACCCTGGTCTACTACTATTAGACTTACGCCGGCCAATCCGGCGCTGCTATCGGTTTTACAGGCTACGGTAACAAAGTTGCCGTAGTAGCCGTTTGTGATGAAGGTTTTGCTGCCATTGATGATGTAATGGTCGCCTTCCTTGCGGGCTGTGCAGGTAAGGTTGGCTACATCGCTACCCGCACCGGGCTCGCTGATGGCTATGCTGCCTACCATTTCGCCTTTTACCGAAGGTACGATATAGCGCTGTTTTAAGTATTCGCTGCCGGCTAACAGAATGTGGTTAGTAGCCATATACTGATGCACACTAACGGCGGCACCTAAACCGGCAAAACCGGCTTTACTTAGTTCCTCCAGGTAAGCTACCGTATACCAGAAATCGTTATCGGTGCCACCATACGCTTCCGGAAAATTGATACCCAGGAAACCCAAATCCCCCATCTTGCGGAATAACTCGCGGGGTAATTTCTCCTGCTCTTCCCATTGGTTTACATTCGGAATAACCTCGCGCTGCACAAACTCCCGAACGCTTTGGCGGAAAAGTTCATGCTCTTCAGTAAAATGGTGACCCATGTCGGTTTTAGTTTAAGCGCTTATTCAATGGTGGCGTTAATACCGCGGTCGGTAATAGCGTCCTTCATTGATTTAAGCTTTGGGAAGTTGCCCGTTTTAACGGCATACTTTCCTTTGTAGTGGATGATGTAGGCACATTGCTCGGCCTGTTCCATAGAATGCTTGCACACTTCAATCAGGGTTTCAATAACCCAATCAAAGGTGTTTACTTCATCGTTATGGACAACCAGCTTTTTCTGCAGGTCTACCGATTCAAGAACCGCTACGTCTTCTTCCTGCTCAGTTTGAAATTGGAATGGCATACAACAAGTTGGATTGTTGTTTCAAAGTTATAAAAAATATAGATAGTAATTCAAACACCTGTTCGAAAAACTGTTTAGGCAATTTCAACCGTAAACCCGGCCTGAAATTCAGCACCGGCTGCCAGAGCTATTACCCCCTCTTTTTTACTTAGCTCTACCTCCCGTTGGTTGGTATCAGCACAACCTAACCAGGGTTCTATACACACATAAGGCGCACCGCTTTTCGCCCACATTCCCAGGTAGTTAAAGCTATTGAATTGAAGTGATAGATAATGTGGATTTACATCGCTTTTAAGCGTAACCTTGCGCGATTGCAGGTCTTTTAAAATCAACGCATCGGCATCAAAAAGGTCCTTCCGCAAGGCCACTTTATCGCTGTTTACAAGCAGCGGCTCGGTGCGGCCATCAAAAAATCCTTCGCTGTTTATGTAGTGTCTCGGGCTGGTTTCAGGCTTCTCGAACTGCAGGTAAAAGTCCTCATATGTACCATTACGCTCGCCACCTACCCCAACCGGAGGAACCGCAAAAGCAGGGTGGCCGCCTAATTGAAAATACATGGTCTTGTCGTCCTCATTCACCACTTCGTACGATACATGCAGCACATTATCCTTTAACCGGTAGCCTATCAAAAACTCGAAACGAAATGGATAGATGTCCAGGGTTGCATCGCTAAAAAGTAAGGAGAATATCATTTTGTTGTCGCCCAGTTCCAGCAGCTTAAAGGTGCTCTTACGTGCAAATCCGTGCTTCTCCATCCGGTATTTCTTGCCGTCTACGGTAATTTCATCATTCCAGCAACGGCCCACCACCGGAAACAGCACCGGCGCATGCCAGCCCCAAAAGGCCGGATCGGCATTCCATAGCCTTTCGGTTTTGCTTTTCTTATCAAATACACTGGTCAACTCTGCCCCATACTCGCGGGCCTTGATGCGCAGGAATTCATTCTCTATCTGATGCATAGCACAACTTTCTCTTTACTCAAATAAAAGCATTTAGCCTGTTTTAGCGAACTGCTAAATGTCATACCCCTTATGCAATTCTTTTTGTAATAACTTCTACCATCTCAATTGTAGCAGCACGACCGTGTGCCTCAGGCAACCCATATTGCTGTTGCATCCAGGCATAATCAAAACTCTCGAATTTATGTTTCAGTCTGTCGCGCCAAATGCCCATACCCCATTTAAAAACCTGTTCTGCTTCGCCTTCGGCACTGGCCTCACCACTTAACAAGGGTAAGGATAGTAAGGTTAACACGCAGATCGACGCATGGTTGTAGTCATCCAGCAACTGCTGCCAACTGTAGTTAGTTACGCCTAAAGACTGCAAAGCAAAATGGTATTCGCGCAGGCATTGCTCCTCCACTTTTTCGCGGTGCTCCGCTGCCAGGCTCAGTATCAGGAAATACGCCAGGTCGTACACTCCCACGCCTTTCCTAACCGCCTGCCAATCGAACAGCACAAACCGGCCATGTTCCTTATCGCGTGCAAACATCATATTACCAATGCGGGCATCGCCATGCACAACAGTTTGAAAACGGTTACAATACTTCCAGCTTTCGCGCATCAGCAGCTGCGCATCCTTGCTCCAGCTACCGGCAATCAGCGTTTCAAACAACAGCACGGTGCTGTCCTCTATAGGCAATACCTGCTTCATACGGGGTTCGTCATTTAGCCAATAGCGGGCATGCAAGGTTGCCAAACCGTTAACAGCCTGTTGCAGATGTTCCTCCGTAAAATCTTTGTAGATGGAATCCTTATGCTCTACGCAATCGGTCATAAACTCGGTAATCAAGCACAAGTGGCCTGTTACTGTTCCCAGCTTTGCCACATATACCTTTGGTGCCGGCAGATCAGCATCAGCCCTCACAAAAAGGTTGTTGAAGTTGATCTCTTTAATATGGTTAAGCTGAAGATTAAAGGTGGTCTTGTTCCACACCGTGCCCATGGTAGGGGCAAATTTGCCAAAGCAGCGCAGGTGTTTGGCTTCACCGTTTATGGTATAGTCTATATCTATTACACATGCTTCTGAGCGGAAGATAAGTTTCGCATCTAATGGCTCCACACTATAACTGTTAACCACTGATTCCGTAGGTAAAGCACCACCAGCCTTTAACTCAGCAATGCACCACTCCTGCCTTTCACTAATTTCTTTTGCATCGCGCGGAAACGATAGCTTAAACCGAAACATACGGTCTAACCACACCACAGCATAGGTAGTTCCAACAATAGGTAGGTATATTACCCACAGTAAAATTGCCTTCACCCATTTGCCTATGGTCATCTTTCCGGTGTTTCTTTATTCAAATCTAATTTTTAAGCGAGGTTTTGCACCACCACAACTACTACTTTAAAAACCTAATTATCAACTACTTACACAAACTTAGTAAGAATTTGAACTTTTCGGGATTGTGAAAATTTGGGTTCGTCTTCATCCTTGCTGAGCATTGCATAACAATTGCGGCGGCGGTTAACGTGCTTAAGCAATAACATGCAATGTAATTTAAATACTAAAAGAATAATTGCTAACCAAACAAACCCGAAAAAATGAAAAAGTATTTTGCAACTGCCCTTGCTTTTTGTTCGCTGTGTTCAACCGCCTTTCTTGCAAGCTGTAAGAAGGACAACACCAATCCCTCTAACCAAACCTCTACCGTAAGCCCCACACAACTGTTCACCTATTCGGATGCTGACGGCTTTTTAGTGGGCGTTAAAACCATTACCTACCAAAACGTGCCTATTATCGGGCCACAGGAAATAACCATTGGTACAGCAGTAGCGGGGTTCCCTACCACTACCGGAGGCACGACGTATCAGGATGCCGGCACCATTACCTGCAATAGCGAAACATTAACCAAGCAATCTAACAGTTCTTACGTATTCCAACCAAGCCAGAACAATGCCACCGGTATTGATTTCGGTTCAGGAAGCGATTGGAGCGTTAGCGGTGGAGGCAGCATTCCTGCTTTTACCCACAGCTTCTATTCGTTCCCGTCTTCGCCTACCATTACCAGCAATACCGATGAAGTTACCCTGGCAAATGGTTATACTTTTACCATTAACAACACCACCAATGCCGATTCAATTCTGTTCATTTTGGCTTCGGGCTCAGGCTTTGTGCAAAAACGTTTAGGCGGTAATGCTACCACAGCAACCTTCTCGGCCAGCGAACTTTCGGGCTTACAACCTTCGCAGTATGGTTTAATTCAGGTTACACCTTACAAGTGGCAATCGAACACCAGCCTGGTACCTGGCAAAAAACTGTACTTCATTAATCAGGTTACCGTTTCCGACTTCGCCGAGTTTAAATAAAGATATGCTAGCCAATCCACGGCAAGGCCCTTCGCATTATGCGGGGGCCTTTTTATTTATGGCCGGTTTCAGGCTTCCTAAATATGCTGATAACTTGATGCAGTTACCCATAGTTTAGTTCCCGAATTTTCCCTTTAATTTGAACCCGTTGAACGCTTAAAGCTAAAACGGTATATGGCTGTAATAAAAACAAAAGCAAACCCCAACTCCGACTCGTATAAACGCAACTACGAGCAAATGCAGGAAAAACTTACTGAGTTGGAGGGTAAGTATAAAGAAGCGCTCTTTCAGGGTGAAGAGAAATACCTGGCAAGGGTAAAGAAGGCCAACCGCCTGTTAGCCCGCGAACGAATTGAAATGCTGCTGGACCGCGATTCTCCATTTATGGAACTCTGCGCATTAGCAGGTTGGGGCATGGATGGCTTTGGCACCGGTGGTACCATTGTTTGCGGTATTGGTTTTGTAAGCGGCCGCATGGTAATGATCAACTCCAACGTAGGCACCATCAAAGGCGGCGCTATCGATTATGGCACCCTGCAAAAGGGCTTGCGCATTGGCGAAATTGCGCTCGAGAATGGCTTACCCGTAATTAACCTGGTTGAATCGGCCGGCGCTAACCTGCCCGACCAGGCCAAGATATTCAACTTCGGCGGCGCAAACTTTCGTGATATTACCCGCCGCTCGCAATTAGGCTTACCAACTATCTCTATCGTATTCGGCAATAGTACCGCCGGCGGCGCCTACATACCGGGTATGAGCGATTATGTGATAATGGTGAAGAACGAAGCCAAAGTATTTCTGGCCGGTCCGCCATTAGTAAAAATGGCCACCAACGAAGTTACCGATGAAGAATCGTTAGGCGGTGCTCGTATGCACAGTGTAGTATCGGGCGTATCCGATTACCTGGCAGAGGACGACATGGATGCCATCCGTTTGGCGCGGGAGATAATGAGCAACCTGAAAGAAGGTGAAGACAACCCCGACACTACAGACCGCTCCATTGTTCCGGAACCACTCTACGACCCCGAAACTATTTTAGGTGTGGTATCAGCCGATGTGCGCATTCCGTTCGACCAGCGCGAACTGATTGCCCGTATTGTGGATGGCTCCGAATTCTCGGAGTTCAAACCGCTTTACGGCAATACGCTTATTACAGGTTACGCACGCATTAACGGCTACCGCATTGGCATTATAGCCAACAACGGCGTGTTGTTTAACGAGGCAGCCAACAAAGGCGCCCAGTTCATCCAACTGTGCAATCAAAATAACACACCGCTTTTATTCCTGCAAAACATTACCGGCTTTATGGTAGGCCGCAAATACGAGGAAGAAGGCATTATTAAAAACGGCGCTAAAATGATCAATGCCGTTTCGAACAGTACCGTGCCTACTATTACTATTATTACCGGTGCCAGTTACGGTGCTGGTAACTATGCCATGTGCGGCCGCGCTTACAAACCGCGTTTCCTGTTCACCTATCCGCATTCTAAAATTGCTGTAATGGGGCCCGATCAATTAGCAGGTGTAATGCAGATCATCGGTCGCGCTGCTGCCGAAAAATCGGGCATACCGTACGATGAAGAGCAAGGCAAAGCTGTAGCCCAGTTTATGGTGAAGGATGCCGAAAAACAAAGCAACGCCTGGTACGCCAGCGGACAGCTTTGGGATGATGGCGTTATTGATCCGCGCCAAACCCGCAATTACCTGAAACTGTGCATGCAGGTAATCCATAACCAGGAAGTAAAAGGCGCCGAAGGTTACGGCGTATTCCGTATGTAAACGTTAGCAGAACAAACACTTTAAAAGACCTGCCGAAAGGCGAAAAGATATAGCATATGATAACCAAGATATTGGTAGCCAACCGTGGAGAGATAGCACTGCGTGTAATGCGCACTGCCCGCGCTATGGGTATTGCCACCGTAGCCGTGTATTCCGATGCCGATAAAAATGCCCTGTTTGTTAGTTATGCCGATGAGGCCATTGCCTTAGGCGGCAATACAGCAGCCGAAAGCTACCTGGTGCAGGATAAGATTATAGCGGCTGCCAAACAAACCGGTGCAGACGCCATCCATCCAGGCTACGGTTTCCTGAGCGAGAATGCCTCGTTCTCTAAACGCTGTGCTGACGAAGGCTTGATTTTTATTGGTCCACATGCGGAGGCTATTACCGCTATGGGCTCGAAAATTGGGGCGAAGGAACGTATGAAAGCAGCCGGTGTACCGGTTGTGCCGGGCTATAATGGTGACGACCAAAGTACCGCCCGCTTAAAAACGGAAGCCGAGCGCATTGGTTTTCCGTTATTGCTAAAGGCGTCCGCAGGTGGTGGAGGTAAGGGTATGCGTATCGTGCGCCAGGCACAGGAGTTGGAAGCCGCTATAGAAGGTGCTAAACGCGAAGCCGAAAAAAGCTTTGGCGATGGCACCCTGCTGATGGAAAAATACTTTGACGCCGCCAAGCACATCGAGTTTCAGATCTTTGGTGATACCCACGGCAACTACATTCACCTCTTCGAACGCGAATGCAGCTTGCAACGCCGTTATCAAAAGGTAATTGAAGAGAGCCCCTCTCCTTCCCTAAGCGCTGAACTTCGCCAAAAGATGGGTGATGCAGCCGTAGCAGCCGCTAAATCTATTGCCTATACCAATGCGGGCACCGTAGAGTTTATTTTAGATAAAGATGGCAACTTCTATTTCCTTGAAGTAAACACACGCTTACAGGTTGAACACCCCGTTACCGAAGAAACCACAGGGTTGGATCTTGTTCGCTTACAAATTGAAGTAGCAAGCGGCTTACCTTTAAGCGTTAATCCGGCCAACCTGAAACAACAAGGCCATTCTATCGAGTGCCGTATTTGTGCCGAGGACCCGGAGAACAACTTCTTCCCAGCCACAGGCGAAATCCTGTATTGGACAGAACCTGCCTTGGAAGGTATGCGTTACGATAGTGGTGTACGAAGCGGTTCGGTGGTGGATGTGCACTACGATTCCATGCTTGCCAAGGTAATCAGCAAAGGCGCTAACCGTACCGAAGCCATCCAACGCATGAAACTGACACTGGATAAAATGGCCATACTGGGCATTACCAGCAACAAGGATTTCTTAAAGGTGTTATTAAACAACGCTGCCTTTATTGATGGCAGTTTTGATACCAAACTGATTGAACGTGAATACAGCGCCTGGAAGTTGGAATGGAACGCTACTGCATTAACCGAACTGGCTGTGGCCGCTATGTTGTACGATTGGAGCATGCGCCGCAAAAACGAAGCCTTTGCCCCGAGCCTTAATGGCTGGCGCAATATCTTCTATGCTGCTCAAAGTTTTCATGTAGAAATTGCCGGTGCTATTGTTAAGCTCGATTATTACCACAAGGGCAATAACAAGTTTGAGGTAACCGCCCATTTTACAGATGCAAACGGCGCGCAGAAAACCCAGGTTGAATTGATTTCTACCTGCGCTAACAGCGTTTCGTTTGTTATCGGCAATCATCGCTTAAACTTTGCTGTAGCAGCAAAAGGCAATGATCTGTTTGTGCAACATCCTAAAGGCGGCACTACCCGCATACATCTGTTACCGCGCTTCGTAGAGCCGGGATCGAGTTTACCTAAGGGCGCTTACGTTTCTCCAATGCCGGGCGAGATTGTAAAAGTGCTGGTTAAAGCCGGCGACAATGTTAAAGCCGGACAAGGCCTGATAGTAATGAACAGCATGAAAATGGAAAGCACTATTGAGGCACACAGCGATGGAGAAGTAGAAGAAGTTTTTGTGGCGGAGAAACTGTTTGTGGAAGCCAGCACCGCGCTGCTTAAGATCAAAGAAAATTAAGACTTGTATAAAAAAACAAAGAGCTCCCGTCCTGACTGGGAGCTCTTTTGTTTAACGAGTCAAGTTAGTTCTGTTACTGTCCTACGAAGATGCGTTTGGTAGTAACCTTATCATTATTTTTAACCGATACCAGGTAGTAACCCTGCGGTTGTTCGTCGAAGTTTACGTTGGTAATGCTGCCGTTTATAGGTTGGTTGTAAACCGGTTGGCCCAGTAGATTGTAGATGGTAATGTTGGTAGTGCCTGTAAGTTCATCGCCTACTTTTACTGTTACCTGCTTGGCATAGGCGGTAACCGAAACATTGCTCAGTTGCTCTTCATTAATACCCGAAGCTTTATTGATTACTACGGTTACCGTAGCGTTATCAGCGCAGCCTTGTCCGTTGCTGGCAACCAGTTGTACCTGGTAGGTGCCCGGTTCAAAGTAAGAAAGCGTTGGGTTAGCTACGCCGTTAATCAGGGTGCCGTCGCCAAAATCCCAGGCATAAGCCGAAGAATGCGTGGTCAGCGCGTGGAAGTCGATTTCCTCGCCTACATAAGCAATATACTTGCTTGCGCCGATGTTAGCTACTACATAGTTGCCCGAGATGTGGAAGTCTTTAGTTACGGTGTAACCGTTATAGCTTAACACTACATAGTAATCACCTTCCGATAAACCGTTGAAATCAATTACACCGGTAACATTGCTTTGTGTGCCAACCTGTGTATTAAAAGCATCAAATAAGGTTGCGCTTGTCCAGGTAATAGTGTTATCCAGTTCCACATGCACTATACCATCGTTATTGGTGCAACCGGCATTCTCTGAACTAAAGGTAGTTGGATACGATACATGGATAAAGAAACGGTTGGTGCCGGGATCGTTCGCTAACAGTTGCACGGTAAAGGCTCCGGCGCGCAGGTCGTGTTCTACACCTAAGGCACGGTCTTCAATACGCACAATAGAGGATGGATCGAAATTATTTACCAGCGGAGCGCTGAAGGTATATAAGCCGTCTGCATCCACGTCGTATACCAAAGGTACAGTTAAGGCTGCAGTTAGGTTGTCAAAACCGTTAATTGATAAGGGCACATTATCGCTGCTTGGCGAATAAATAACAGGTACCCCTGCTACACCGCTAAATACCTTTTGGGCATCTTCCTGGTAATTGTAGGTGGTACTAATACCCTGGTCGAAATACACAGTAACCTCATCCAGCGTACCGGCAGGTGCTTGTAAACGTACCTTCAATTGTTTCTTATCCTGTGTTGCAAACAGGCTGGCGCTAAACGCCACTACTAATGTTAATGTAGAAATCAGGACTTTCATAACTACGTTTTGCTTGTTCGTTAAAGTCCTTCAACTCTCGTGTCCGATGGTCGCTTACAGGTTCCAATTGTAACCGACACCTCTATTTACGACACCCGTCCACAATAGTTTCAAATAGTTTGCTTTTTACAACAAACTGCAATCTTTACCGAACAAAGTAGCTCTGTACCAATGAGGAAACGCGTGGTTTAATCAGGCGCGTTAGTAGATTAACGCAAAAACATAGGCCCTTATTATCCTATTGTATAACCACCTCTCCGCCCTGTGCCTGCCGCTTCAGTTTTTCAGCAATTTCAGGGCCTAAATAACCATCTATACCCTTGTGAACCAGGTAAATAACCGGGGTAAGCAGCACCGCTGCCAAACACTTATAAAGATAGTTAACAACACCTACAGCAATTACCATGGCTAATGGCCATTGGCCGGGTTGCCCCTGCTTTAGCAGGTAAAATGCCACAAATAGCACTACAAAGCTATCCACCAATTGCGATACCAGGGTACTACCCGTACTCCGTAACCAAATCAGCTTTTCGCCGGTTTTCTTTTTCACCCAATGAAACACCCACACATCAATAAACTGCCCGAACAGAAAGGCTACCAGCGAGCCTATAATGATGTTAGTGCCTTGGCCGAACACAGCTAAATATGCCTTATTAAAGTCGAGGTCTTTACCATATTGCGAACTGCTTACCCACCAATCGGCCGGGGCTGTTTGCATGGCCCCGTATAACATCAGGTAGGCATAACCAATCATAAAGGCTGCTATCCACGAAATAAAGCGAACACCCTTTACGCCAAAGTATTCGTTTATAATATCGGTCATTACAAACACCACCGGCCATAACAACACGCCACAGGTTTGTGCAACCCCTGTAAATTGCTGCCCGAACAATTGAAACACCGGTTTGCTTAAGTGCAGGGTTTCATCTACCGAGAATATCTTAACGCCCATAAACTCGGCCACCATAGCATTCGCTATAAAAAAGGCGCTCATGATGATGTAGAGCCGGTTGGTTTTATCCTCGAAGTATTTCATGCCTTGCGTTGAGTTTGCTTAACAAGCGAACCTGAAAATAGTTTTGTTTATCTATTCTTTACCCCTTCCATTATTTTTGGGTAAGCAGTTCCCTTAGTTCATGTTCTATCTCGCGTAAGGCCAGCGAAAGACCAATAGCATAATTCTGTTTGCGGAAGGTAGGGAACAGAATTCCATCCAAAATGGTTTGGCAGCGTTTATCGGTTAACAGGTTCTGCATATTAGTGCCGGTAGCTATGGCAAGTAATTTCCGTTCTGCGCAAAAAGCAATCATAACGCCGTTATTGCTGCCCTTAATACCTACCCCCCAGCTATTACTTAGGGCTGTGGCATAAGGTAACATATCCTTGTATTCACCCATCATGCTGTCGGTAACGCTCACTACCGCAATTTGCAAACCAAAGGCCGTATCCAGTGTATTAATACTTTGCATGCAGGCCCGGGCCAAACTATCCAGACTCAATGAATCTTTCGTACTAAGCACTTGCTCAAAGTCGTTTATCCAACCTTTGGGTGCGGGGTAATAGGCCTGTTGGGCATTTACCCAGCAAGCACTTGTAAGCAGTGCGAACAACACAAATACCTTTTTGTACATCAGCATTGTCCCTTGGCTTGTGGTTAAATTATACAACCAGGTTAATGATCTTGCCTTTTACAAATATGAACTTCTTAGGTTGATTACCGTTGGTCCATTTCTGCACGTTTTCCAATGCCAATACCTGTGTTAAGGCGTCCTCCTGCGTAATATCCAGAGGTAATACAATCTGTGCCCGAACTTTGCCGTTAATCGAAACCGCATAGTCATGCGAACTCTCTACCAGGTATTTCTCTTCAAAGGCAGGGAAGGTAGCGGTATGAATGCTATGGCTATGTCCTAATTTCTCCCATAATTCTTCCGTAATAAACGGAGCAAACGGAGCAAGTGTAATCAATAAAGGTTCCAGCACAGCACGCTTAGTACAGGCTAAAGCATTCAATTCATTGGTGGTTATCATAAAGCCCGATACACAGGTATTATAATTTAGGCGTTCAATATCATCGGCAATCTTCTTGATGTGCTTATGCAACACTTTCAGTTCTGCATCGTTGGCAGGCTCCTCTGTAACGCGCCAGTTACCTTTGTCATCATAGAACAAACGCCAGAACTTGCGTAAAAAGTTGCTTACGCCGCTAATACCCTTATCATCCCAGGGCTTGCTTTGTTCAATAGGGCCCAAAAACATTTCGAACATCCGGAAGCAATCAGCGCCATTCTTTTCAATTACATCGTCGGGGTTCACCACGTTGTATTTGGACTTGGACATTTTTTCTACCTCACGATCGCAAATAAATGTAGCATCATCCTCAGTATAAAGTTCAACACCTACATAATTGCGGATAACTGAGGTTTTTTTGTATTGCTCTATATCCAACTTGTCAGAAAGTGCAACAATGGAAATATCTACTCTTAATTGAGTCGTTTTAATCTCCACCCCAACACTCTCGATTATTTTCGGAATCTGGTAATTTGGATTATACTTTGTTAAAGATTCATGATAAAATTTTAAAAATTTAATTCTCTCATCTGAGTTTTCGTGAATCTGCTTTAATTTATTATTAGAAATTCCGATTAAAGGGAATTGTGTTAAGTTCTCACTATTGCTCCAAATACTTTTTAATATTTTCCCATTATCACCAATGACATTAATAAACGCACTTACCCCCTGAATCATCCCTTGGTTCACCATTTTCTGAAACGGTTCATCAGTTGGCACATAACCCAAATCGAACAGGAACTTATGCCACATGCGGCTATACAACAAATGGCCTACAGCATGTTCCGCACCACCAAAGTAGATGTCCACGTTCTTCCAGTAATCCAGCTTTTCCTTTGATGCAAATGCGTTGGGATTCTGCGGATCCATATAGCGCAGAAAATACCAACTGCTGCCGGCATAGCCGGGCATAGTATCGGTTTCGTAACCGTTCTTCACCCAATCAGCATTATTGGCCAGCGGACTTTGTCCATCGCCTGTAGGCTTAAAGGAACTTACTTCCGGCAACACTAAAGGCAATTCGTTTTCGCTTAATGGCAGAGGAATATCATCGTCCTCTCCGCCTGCAAAGTGCGAATCGGGTTCGCCCTGCACTTTATATTTAATAGGGAACGGCTCACCCCAGTAACGCTGGCGGCTATAGCCTGCATCGCGCTGCTTGTAGTTTACCTTGCGGCTGCCAATGCCGCACTTCTCAATTTCATCCAGTACAGCTTGTATAGCATCCTTAACTTCCAAACCATTCAGAAATTCACTGTTGATCATCTTGCCCAGCTTATCCTCAATAGTAGCACCGGGATACATGCTTTTATCAATGATATCCACTATCGGTAAGCCGAATTTCTCAGCAAACTTACGGTCGCGTTCATCATCAGCAGGCACCGCCATTATAGCACCCGTTCCATAACCTGCTAATACGTATTCCGCAATCCAGATAGGTATAGGCTGCCCGTTAAACGGATTCGAGGCATACGCACCGGTAAAGGCGCCGGTAACACGCTTTTCCTGCTGACGTTCCACATCTGTACGGCTTTTTACATAGGCTATGTATTGCTCCACCTCCTGCTTTTGGGCAGGGGTTGTTAAGCTTTCTACCAACTCATGCTCCGGCGCAATTACCATAAAGGTGGCACCAAAAATGGTATCGGGGCGGGTGGTAAATACTTCTAAAAACTCCTCACCCAAACCCTCTCCGAAGGAGAGGGCTTTATCCGCCTCGTTCTCTTGAGTTGTTGTAACTTGAAGTTCTTTCAATTTTGCCAAAATGGCCTGCTTAACCAAAACAACATCGTTTAGCACTTCATCGTTAGTAAATCTGATAACCGTAAAGCCCAATTGTTCCAGTTCCAACGTTCTTCCGGCATCTTGTTCCTTCTGATTGTCATGAATAGAACCATCTACCTCAACCACCAACTTTTCTCTTAAACAAGCAAAATCAACTATCCATTTGCCTATTAAATGTTGCCTGCGGAATTTGTAACCTAATTTTTCACCACGTAACTCATCCCATAATTTTGCTTCTGCTTCGGTAGGATTTTTGCGGTGTTCTTTGGCAAACTCCAAATTCGTGCTGGCCGTCTCCGGGTCACCCGTCAAATATCCGGGCGTGCCATTGTTCATCTCCGCAGGAGATGAACTCGTTCCCCTCTCCTTCGGAGAGGGGTTAGGGGTGAGGATTTTAAAAAACACACTGGCTCCTTCGCTCCTGCCAATCCAGTTGCGCTGCATTTCCTTCATGGCTTCGCTCCAGTCCAACCGGTTTAAGCCTTCCAGCAAGCGGTCGCTGTATTCGGTAATGCGTAAAAACCACTGGCGCATCTTGCGGCGCTCCACAGGGTGGCCACCACGTTCGCTCTTGCCGTCCTTTACTTCGTCGTTTGCCAATACGGTGCCTAATGCTTCGCACCAGTTTACCTCGGCATACGATAAAAAGGCCAGGCGGTAATGCATTAATACTTTCTGTTTCTGTCCTTCGCTAAAACCTTTCCAGTCTGCTGCGCTAAAAGCATCTACACCTTCGCGCAACAAAGCACCCGAACAACCGCCGTTTTCAAACACAGCAATCAGGGTTTCTATAGCTTCCGCTTTGTTCCTTTCGCGGTTATACCAACTGCCGTATAACTTTAGGAAAATCCACTGCGTCCACTTGTAATACGCAGGGTCGCAGGTTTTTACCTGACGGCTCCAGTCAAAGCTGAACCCTATCTTATCCAACTGCTCGCGGTAACGCTTGATAGCGGTATTAGTAGTAACATCAGGGTGGGTACCGGTTTCAATCGCATATTGCTCCGCAGGTAAACCGAACGCATCATAACCCATGGGGTGCAATACATTAAACCCTTTCAGGCGCTTGTAACGGGCATAAATGTCGCTGGCTACATAACCCAGCGGGTGCCCTACGTGTAAACCTGCACCACTGGGATAAGGGAACATATCCAGCACGTAGTATTTAGGCTTCGATGCATCCTCTGTTACTTTATAGATGCCCTTTTCAGCCCAAATTTTCTTCCATTTCTCCTCTATCTCGTTGAATTTATATTCCATACCCGTTTACCTTTCAAAATTTTGCCAAATAAAACCCAAAAATGGCAGGTATCAAAAGCGTTTTGCCTGTTACTGAGGGCCAAAAGTGCACTTATATGATTGATGTGGGTTAACTGTTACAATGCGTTAACAGGGGCCTGAAGGCCTGCCCTATTTTGTTATTTTCGTCCCTCACTAAGTAAGTATTAATGAAGAGAATTGCATTGATAACCGTGTTGCTGAGTGCTGTTTGTTTTAGCACTTTCGCCCAATCGGGAACAGAAAAACGTAAGTACGAACCCACCGATAAGTTTACAGAGGTAATGAGTTTGGTTCGTAACTATTATACCGATACCGTTAACGAAGAGAAGATTGTTGAAGATGCCATTGCTAAAGCCCTTGAGGACCTTGATCCGCACAGCAGTTACGTACCCGCCAAGGATGTAAAGCGCAGCGAAGAAGGCCTGGTAGGAAATTTTGAAGGCGTGGGTATCACCTTCCAGATTTTGCGCGATACTATTATAGTGCTGGAAGTAATTCCGGGCGGGCCTTCGGAGAAAGTTGGCTTAATGGCAGGCGACAAAATCATTCAGGTAAACGATACTACGGTAGCGGGTATCAAGATAGAAAACGAAGGTGTTATTAAACGCCTGCGTGGTCCTAAGGGCACAAAGGTGCATTTAGGTGTTATGCGCCGTGGCGAACGCGACCTGCTTTCCTTCAACATCACCCGCGATAAAATTCCTATTTACAGTATTACCGCTTATTATATGGCAGCACCGGGTGTAGGTTATATCCGCCTGGAGCGTTTTTCGGCCACTACCATGCAGGAGTTCTATACAGCTGTAAACAAGCTGCGCGAACAGGGTATGAAGGACCTTATTTTCGATTTGCAGGGCAACGTAGGTGGTTACCTGTATACGGCTGTTGACCTTTGCAACCAGTTTTTAGGCGAAAAGGAAATGATAGTTTACACCCAGGGCCTGCATGCACCTTACCAGCCTTACTTTAGCGATGGTCGCGGTATTTACAAAGAAGGCCGTCTGGTAGTGATGATCGATGAAGGTTCTGCCTCGGCTGCCGAGATCCTGTCAGGTTGTATTCAGGATAACGACCGTGGCCTTTTAGTAGGCCGCCGCACCTTTGGTAAAGGTTTGGTGCAAAAGCCATTTACCCTACAGGATGGCTCGCAGTTAAAGCTAACTACAGCACATTACTATACCCCAAGCGGTCGCTGTATTCAAAAGCCATACGGACAAGGCAACAAAGAATACCGTGAAGACTATAAGGACCGTTTAGAGAGCGGAGAACTTTTCGGAACGGATACGTTTAAGTTCAACGATTCGCTACATTATCATACAAAAAATGGCCGCGATGTATATGGCGGTGGTGGAGTTAAACCCGATTATTTTGTGAGGGTAGATACTGGTATGAACTCTCCTTTGTTAAGTGCCTTAATCCGCAGTGGCGTAGAGAACAAATTCTGTTTAGAATATGTGGATCGTCGCCGCAAGGAATTGAATGCTTTATATCCAACACCCGATGCGTACTTCAATTCATTTGAAGCAGACACTACCATACTTGGCGAATACTTTGCTGCTGCCGTGCGCGATAGTGCCATTAAGTTAAAGGACGGCATGTCGCCAAAATCGTTTTGGCATTATTTCGGTGCCGTTAAGAATGACAGCGTTATGAACTTTGAGCGCGACTTTGCTAAATCGGAGCGTCTGATAAAGGCCCGCTTAAAAGCTACCATAGGCCGTAATCTGTTTGAAACCGGCATGTTTTACCGCGTTATCAATGCAACGGTAAACGATGTATATGCAAAGGCTTTGCAGGTAATTACCTCACCCACCAAATTCGATGTATTGGCCCCTAAGTCAACCGAAGATGGTGGAACACCTTCACCGGCAGAAAAACCCGGTAAACACAAAAAGAAAATAAAAGTAACCAGCGAAAAGGTTAAATAGTATATGGGTAAAATTGGATTGTTCTACGGTACCGATACCGGGAATACAGAGCGTATTGCAAAAAAAATAAAGGAGTTAATTGACTCTAAACTGGGCGAAGGCACCGTTGATGTGCTGGAGATTTATAAGAAGAAGAAAGAAGACATGGCAGCCTACGAACTATTAATACTGGGCATGCCTACCTGGTACGATGGCGAACTGCAGGGCGATTGGGAAAGTTTTATACCCGAGATGCAGCAGATTGACTTTGCCCCTAAAAAGGTGGCCTTCTTTGGTTTGGGCGATCAATATGGCTACAGCAACTACTTTGTAGATGCCTTGCAGGTATTTGGTGAACTGGTAGAAAGCAAAGGCGGCAAACTATACGGCCTTTGGCCTGTTGCCGGTTACGAACACGACTACAGCAAAGCACAGCGCGGCGACCAATTTCTTGGTTTAGCGCTTGATGTAGATAACCAGGATGACCTTACCGATACACGCGTGCAGCAATGGGTTACCCAGGTGCTGGGCGAGTTTGGATTAGCCGGGCAACCATCCTAATTATATACAGTGATCCGATGACTTTAAGTTGACGGATCACTATTAACCATCAATGCCTTTCTGAACTTTCACTCTAATTGCCTAACTTTAAGACAATTAAAGCCAGGACTATGGAATTCAGACCCAGTAAGCATATAGCAATTAACGTTAAGGACTATGAGCAGGCTGTAAGTTTCTACCGCGATGTTTTGGGCTGGGAACTGGTAAAGTACACTGAGCGTGAATCGCAGTTTAAGAAAGGCGATACCAACTACTTTATAGCCGATGACCCTACGCGGGCCTACGCCGTTTTCTTTGAATACGAAGTGGATGACATTGATGCCGCAAAAGCATTCTTAGAAGGTTCAGGCTGCACGGTGCGCGAAGTTTACGGGCCGCACAGCATCATGTTCACCGACCCGCACGGAACTAACTTCCACATCTATCAGAAGGGCACACCCTTACCAGAGCTTTAAGTAAGAGCAGCAGGCTACAAAACCACAAACCGTTTGGTTATAACACCTCTTGAAGTGCTTAATTTAAGCAGGTAAATACCCGGTATTGGTTTCATGGTAAAATCAAGTTGATTCGCCCCTGCGGTAACATCATATTCACTACTAAAGAGCACCCGGCCATTTACTGCAACTACTTCTGCAAACAGGCGACAGGCATCTTTCATTTGGAGTCTGCAACTAAAACTACCGGAATTAGGCACAGGAAATAGCTGAAGCGCAGTAACGTCAGTGGCAGCTTCGATTATTTGATTGGGCTTTTCAACCAATTTATAAACCGCACCGTCTGCCTGGCTGGCCACATACAACTCCCCGGCGCTATCCTCTCCAAAGCTCACAAACGATTTATCAGGGAAACTACCTGCTATAAAAGGCACGTAGCTTATAGGTATTACACCATAAATGATATCATTACAGTAATCGGTAAAGAAATACCGGCCATACATATTGGCCGATAGCGCCCCCCTGTATACATAACCACCTATAATGGAACACCCACCTG
This sequence comes from Chitinophagales bacterium, assembly GCA_046329495.1. Taxonomy (GTDB): domain Bacteria; phylum Bacteroidota; class Bacteroidia; order Chitinophagales; family LD1; genus Bog-950. The sequence goes on from JAXLUO010000025.1 coordinate 48,707, forward strand.
TAATGTTTTGGGCGTATTCCAAAACCGGAGGCACATAACTGCTGATGCTTGCACAGCCGGTGGTATCGTAAGGGTGGTTGCCTTCAAAACAACGCCATCCGTAATTCTCTCCACCAATTGAATTAAGTGGCTGAAAATTCAGTTCCTCCCAGTTCTGCTGGCCCACATCAGCTATCCATAAATCGCCGGATACTCTATCGAAACTAAAACGCCACGGATTGCGCAATCCGTAAGCCCATATCTCCGGTCTGGCATTGCTGTTGGCCACAAAGGGATTGGAGGTTGGAATTGTATACGGCCCGGCATTGCTAACATCAATACGCAATAATTTTCCTTGTAATGAATCGAGATTTTGTGCCCGGTTTTGCGGATCTCCACCACCACCTCCATCGCCGAAACCACAATACAAATAACCATCTTGCCCAAACTTTAAACACCCGCCTTTATGGTTATCGTAGGGTTGATAGATATGCAGCAATTGCTCCTCGCTACCGGCATCGGCCACATTAGGGTCGGCGGAAACATGATAACGGGCCACTACACTATTACCGTGGCCCATTGTGTCGTTATAGCTTACATAAAAGTTACCGTCGGTGGCGTAATTCGGGCTAAAGGCCATACCAAGTAATCCCTTCTCGCTAAAAAGTTCAGTTGCCTCCGGATGAAGTTTAGTGCTGATATCTAAAAAAGGTACCGGCCTTACGGCTCCTCCCGGTTCAATTACCTTTATCTTACCAGTTTGTTCAACTAAAAACAATCGTCCGTCGCCGGCACAGGCCAGGTCGGCCATTTTATCAAAACCATTGGAGTAGAGTTGCAAATCCACGGATGGTTGAGCAACCATCGCCGCGTACGTAAAAAGCAGGAAAGGCAAACAGGTAAAACGTGCAGCCATAAGCTATGCTATTAAACCAAAAGGTTTAATGCATAACGCTTATAACCGGCTTTTAATACTACAAATACTTAAAGTTGAACTTAGGATCAAGCCTTGTCAACGATTCGTAGATTAGCTTGATTACATTCTCTACGTCCTCAATAGCTACCATTTCAACGGTAGTATGCATATAGCGTAAAGGCAGCGAAATAAGCACCGATGGTACACCACCACGGCTATAAGCAAAGGCATCGGTATCGGTACCGGTGCTACGGCTCGCAGCATCCATCTGGTAAGGTATTTTCTTACTATCGGCTGCGGCAATTACAAAGTCCAGCAATTTGTTGTGCACGGCAGGCCCTACCGTTAAAACAGGTCCTTTACCTGCCGTATAATCACCCTCTACGGTTTTATCAATCATAGGGGTGGTAGTATCGTGGCAAACGTCGGTTACAATCGCACAATCAGGATGTATGGCATGGGCTACCATTTCGGCACCGCGCAAACCAACTTCTTCCTGCACACTGTTTACAATGTATAAGGCAAAGGGAAGTTTCTTCTTGTTATCCTTTAGCATACGGGCCACCTTGGCAATCATAAAACCACCCACGCGGTTATCCAATGCACGGCCGCCAAAGTAGCGGTCGTTCAGAATAAAGAACTCATCCTGATAGGTAATAACACAACCTACGTGAATGCCCATTGCTTCCACTTCCTTCTTGCTGGTAGCGCCGCAATCAAGGAAGATATTGGTTACCTGCGGAGTTTGCTCCTTCCCATCCTTACGGGTATGGATGGCCGGCCAGCCAAACACGGCAGGTATCTGTTTGCCGTTACGGGTATGTATCCAAACGCGCTTGCTGGGTGCAATCTGGTGATCGCTGCCGCCATTGCGCTTAACGTAAATCAATCCCTGTTCAGTGATATACGATACAAACCAACTGATCTCATCGGCATGGGCTTCAATAACAACTTTAAACTTAGCATCGGGGTTAATAACACCGTACACGGTACCATAACTATCAACCTCATACTTGTCTATCGAAGAACGCAGGTAATTCAACCACAGTTTCTGGCCCTCGGCCTCAAAACCGGTAGGTGAAGGATTGTTTATATAGGCTGCGAAGAACTGCTTGTCTTCCTCGGTTAAAATGCTGGTTTTCTTAGCTGTTACAGGTTTTTTCTTGGTTGCCATATGATAATCTGTCGTTTACAGAAAGGCAACATTAGCCATTTTAATCCGACTGCCCAAAACATTTTTACGCAACTAAAGTTGTAGGCTTTACTTTCCAAAAACCTATATTTAATGCACTAAACCCCGTTATGCGGCTGCTATACATGCTTGCTTTTATTGCTATATCCTCCCTGGGCCAGGCACAGGTAAGCCTTAAGTTTTGCGTAGAGGTAAAGCAGGGCGGCAACTGCCAGAGTTCCAGTACGGAGTTTGATATAACTACCGAAGGTGGCACCATTACTTTTTTATTGCTGGCAACCGACAGCCTGAATACCACCAACGTTTACTACAAACTATACAGCATACTACCCGATGGCACTGAGGTTTATCTTAAGGACATTCAACAACCGGTAGACAAAGGTTGGACCTACGCCTGGCAGGATGTGGTATTCTACGATCCCGGTCTTTATAAAGTACGCGCCTACGACGCCGACCACGATAACAACTTCCTCTGCAGCGGTTTGGTAAGGCTTTACACCCGGCCTTAAGCGCTTAACAAGCTAATTAACTCTTCCGGTGTTTGATGCAAAGGTTCATAGATAAAATGTGCCCTGGAGTAATAGGGCTTTCGCTCCTCTAATTTCTCAGCTATAAACTTCTTTAACCCTTCTTCATCAAGGTCTTTCAGCAAGGGGCGAGTGCTAAGGTCGGTTTGTTTAAGCCTATTGAACAGCGTTTTCTCATCCATTTGCAGGTAAACTACTTTACCATTCGCCAGCATCCAATCCATATTATCATAATAACAGGGCGTGCCGCCACCGGTACTAACGATGCTTGGTTTTAATTCCAGGTCCTTCAGGGTTTCACTTTCTGCCTTGCGGAAGAATTCAATCCCCTGCACTTCAATCAGGCTCTTTATATCAGGCACATTCAGGTTCTCGCACAAGTGGCCGTCAAGGTCCACAAAAGGCACCTGCAGTTTGTTGGCCAGCTTTTTACCTAAGGTAGTTTTACCCGCCCCCATAAAACCGATAAGGAAAATGGTTTGCATCTGTTACAAAGATAACGCTAAAGCACTTCGGGCGGTATGTTACTTTACCGTAACCCGTGGATCCAACACCGAGTAAAGGATGTCAGTCAGCATATTCATAACCACAAACACCAGCGCAACCAGCAGCACGCTACCCATTACAACAGGGAAGTCGAATGAAAGGATGGATGAAATGGTAGTTAAGCCTAAACCATCATAATGAAACACGCTCTCAATAAAGAATGCACCTGTCAATAAAGCAGCCAACCAGCCTGAGATAGACGTAACCACCGGGTTCATGGCGTTGCGTAAAGCATGCTTAAAGATCACGGTGTAATAACCCAGCCCCTTTGCTCTTGCTGTGCGTATATAATCCTGACTCAACGAATCCAGCATCGAAGCACGGGTTAACTGTGTAATAATAGCAATAGGCCGCACCGAAAGAGCCGCTACAGGTAGTATCAGGTTCTTCCAGATAATCATGGGTTCGCCGGTATAAGGGTCCAAATCAATTAATGAACCAGTTACACCCAAATGCGTGTATTCGCCCAGATAGAAACCAAAGATGATAGCCAGTATAATACCCGCAAAAAATGCCGGCTGCGAGATACCTAAAGTCGATAAGGTCAATATCACATTATCCCAAACCGAATACTGTTTAATAGCCGCAAACACACCCAACACAATACCCAACAGCGAGGCAATGGCCATCGCAATAATGGCTAACAGAAAGGTTGGAAAGATCTTCTCTCCCAGTATATCACTCACCTTTTTACGGTATTGGAACGACTTACCCAGGTAAGGCCATTTAGCCACAACAGTAGTGCTACCAACCGTAAATAAGCTTGCAAACTTCACCTCATCCGGATTCAGATACGAAGGCGCATCGGGGTTATCCTGCTTATGGAAAGAGATAGGAGAAAGGTCATTAAGATAAAGCAACAAACGCTGCCCTGCAGGCAGGTTCAGCCGAAACTCCTTTTCAATAGCTGCCACCGAAGCCATGTCGGCCCGTTGACCTAAAGTCATCCGCGCGCTGTTTACAGGCAAAATATTGAACAGCAAAAACACTATCAGCACCACACCGAACATCACCAGTATGCCGTTCACAAAACGCTTGCCTATAACCTTCAGTAGCTCCACTTGTCTCCTTTCTTACTTCTTGCTGAAATACTCGCTGTTCAACGTCTCAAACGTAGGCAAATGGC
>JAXLUO010000026.1:0-41755 GCA_046329495.1 Chitinophagales bacterium
CAATTAGCAGCGGTTCGTTTAAAATATATAGGCTTTGTATTTCAGCAGTTTAATTTGATTGCCCCACTTACAGTAGAGCAGAACGTGATGATGCCTCTGCAACTGCAGGGTATTGGGGCAAGCGAGGCACGCAAAGCAGCACATGCTGCACTAAAGGGTCTTGGAATGGAGCATAGGTTGAAGTCGTTGCCTAAAATGCTTTCGGGTGGTGAGCAACAGCGGGTAGCCATTGCCCGTGCCTTAGTGGGTAATCCGCCGCTTATATTATGCGACGAACCAACAGCCTCGCTGGACGTGAATTCCGTTGGCGTGGTGATGAAAAATTTACAGGATTTGGCTAAACAGGATAAAGCGGTGGTGGTGGTAACCCACGACCAACGGCTAATACCTTATGCCAACCGGATAATAGAAGTAAAAAACGGCCGCGCAGCCGAGCGTTCGCGCAGCGAGTATTTAAAGGATTTAGAAGCGGAGCTATGAAGAAATTAGTTTATGTACTGCTACTTACGACCTTGCTTATGGCCGGTTGTGGTAAAAAAGATGCAGCTAAGCAGAACGAGCAAGCGGTAGCAACGCCACAGGTTGCTACGGAAGTGGTAGCTATTGGCCGCGTTGAGCCCGAATCGAAGATTACCGCGATTGGTTGCGAGGTTGGGGGAGTAGTAGCACACTTGTATATAAAGGAGGGAGATACCGTTACCAAAGGTGAATTGCTGGTGGAACTGGCGCACGATTATGAAGATGCGCAACTACAACATGCTAAAACCAAGTTAGCCACCCAGCAGGCCGAAATTGAAAATGCAAAAGCGCAATTAGCTTCGGTGCAGTTAAAAAGCAAGAACCTGCTGGTAAAACTGGACCGTATAAAAAAGATGGTGGAACAAGGTGCCGAAACACAGCAGAGCCTGGACAATGCACAAACGGAATACGACCAAAGCGCTACGGATATAGAGCGCTTTACTGCGGCATTACATGCTGAAGAAGCTAAGTTGCATGAAAAGACGGCTGACCTGAGCGTGCTGGAAGCACAGATCAAACAGAAGAAAATTTCAGCTCCCTGTGACGGAGTTGTGCTGCACATGAATATTACGGAAGGAGCATCGGTGAATGCAAGCGGCAGTTTGTTTGATTTTGCGCCTGCTTCGCCACTAACGGTGTTGTGCGAGGTAGATGAATTATTAGCCGATAAAGTTAAAACCGGGCAACAGGCCTTTATTCGCAATCAGGGTGCCACAGAGAAATTGGCTACCGGTGAGGTGATGTATGTAGGCCCTTACCTGAAGCGAAAATCGTTGTTTAGTGATGACAGTGGAAATATGGAGGACCGTAGGGTGCGTGAAGTACGCATTTTACTGAAAGATGCTGCAGGTTTATTATATGATGCCCGCGTGGAGGCTGTAATTGATATACGTTAAGTATGCTGCGAACGGCACTACGATTTATAATTTTTGATAAGCCCAAAAGCATTGGTGCGCTGTTTGGGGTGGTAATATCCATATTCCTGATTGGGCAGCAGGTGGGTATTTTCTTGTTTCTTACCAACATGATGTCGAACCTGGTGGACCACGTGGATGCCGATATCTGGGTGGTAGATAACCGCAGTACCAATGTAAATGCGCTGGGGCAAATTGCCGCAAAATACCAACGCGAAGTGCAAAGCATACCCGGTGTGGCACAGGCTTCGCCTTTGGTGCTGGCGGGTGGTGCAGCCAAGTTTATGGATGGTTCATCGGGTGGGGTAACACTGGTTGGTTCGCAAGCGCCTGCTTTTAGAGGCGGACCCTGGAATATTGCCGGAGGGCCGGTTAGCAACCTGCTATTTGATAATGCCGTTAGCACGGAACTTTACGATGCTAAATTACTGGGGAATGCTAAACTGGGTTCGCAGTTTGAAATTAACGGCAAACGGGTATGGGTTGCCTTGCAAACCAAAGGGGCGCGCGGGTTTGGTGCATCGTATGTCTTTACCACTATTGAGCGTGCCCGCTATCTGGGTAATTTTAAACAAGACAAAATAAGTGCCGTGCTTATTAAGCTTAAGCCAGGTGTAGATGCTAACCAGGTAATTAATGCCATTAACCAACAAGTGTATGGTGTTAAGGCATGGTCGAAACAGGATTTTAGTGCTGCTACGGTTAAAACCGTATTGGGCTCAAGCGGCATTGCTACATCGGTAGGTACGCTTATTATTTTCGCTATTCTATCGGGCAGCATTATTATAGGACTTACCTTATACAGTGCTGCCAACGACCGAATTAAAGACTATGCCACCCTTAAGGCTATAGGTGCTACCAATAGCTATGTGCGTAATCTTATTTTATTGCAGGCCGTAATTTTTGCATTTATCGGGTTTGTTATCGGCCTGGGATTAATGGAAATGTTCAGGCTTGGCATTGCCAATGCCGGGGTTATGTTTAATTACTCACTACCCATGTATTTTTCGTTTGCCTTTATCACGCTGCTTATTTCGGCAGGCGGGGCAGTGGCAGCTATCCGGCGCATAACAAAAGTTGAACCGGCATCAGTGTTCAGATAATTTTCTTTTAACCGAACCTTCAATAAATAAAAAATCCCGGGCCAAAGGACCGGGATTTTTTATTTATTGAATTAACCGAAGCTATTATTCGAAGATAGCTTTGCGGGTTACGGTAGAACCGTTGTTTTTAACTAAACGAACGAAATAAATACCGGCAGCTAATTGGCCGCGTTCGAAACTCATTACCTGACCTTCCACATTTTTAGCAGCAAGCAGTTTTCCGGTTTCGTCAACCAGTTGAACTTCTTTGTAAAGTGCATAGTTCAGCATGTTTACAGTAAGCTGGCTTTGGGCCGGGCTTGGGTAAATGCTTAAACCTGCATCGCCCTCCACTTCATTAATACCAACGCCTGTGGTGCATATGATGTTGTAGAAGAAGTTTGCGCTGGTAGTATCCACTTTGGTGAACTTGTTAGCATCGTTCTGCCAAGGGCAGTGTTGGTCGCCGGGGAATACTACGCTTACGTGGTTAATACCATAGTTGGTTAACAGTGGTTCCATAGCACCTAAGCCACACAAACGAACGTGTACAGCCTGGCTTACAGCATAGTTGCACATATAAGGCACAGTAGCATCCTGGTCGCCCTGGAAGTTAACTGAAGGACCCTGGCCGGGGCCGATGAACTCAGGTACATTTAAGCCACCTGCTAAATCGAACAGACCCTGGATTTGAGAAGAGTAACCATCGTTACCGCTGTTGCCTTCTAAACCGCCGTTGTTGTTAAGGGTGGTTTGCAGGTTAGCAGGAACTTCGCCCAGGCTATCGATATACATAGCGTGTGCATACAAAACAGAGCCTGCTGAGTTACCGCCGGCTAAGATGAAGTTAGGGTTAATGCGGTAGGTATTGGTAGTGGCGGCATCCTTGCGGAAGAAGCGAACGGCTGACTTACCATCGCTGATAGCCTTTAGTACCACATCAATTGCATAGCTGCTGTCGGTTGCCATCTGGATGGCATTGCCTAAACGGTAGTCGATAGAAGCAACTACATAGCCACGCTTGGCAAAGTTGTTAGCTAATTGAACTACCACGTTATCGTCGGTTTTAGTACCGCCGATAAAGCTGCCGCCGTGTGCTAAAACAATCAAAGGGCGTTGTGCTTCGTTATCACCTTGTGGCTGGTAAACATCCAGTTTAAGTGTAGTGCTGTTAGAGGTTGAATATACCACATCAGAAGTAACGTCTACATTCGAGAAGATCATATCCTTGTAGCGCTGACCGCATTGGGCAAATGCCTGTGTAGCAGCAAGCATTAACGCTACAGCTGTGTAAAATTTAAATTTCATAAACGGTTTTTGATTTAATAAAAATTGGTTCTCCGAAGTTAAAACTTTTGAAATATACAAGTCGCCAAAAAATCAAAATTCTTTGACCATTTGTTAACATGGGAAAATAAGATGGTTTAGCGGATAGTACTGCCGTTTGGCGCTTCTCCTTTGGGCATAACAAACCTCAGGGTGCCATCGGCATCCTCTGCCATTAAAATCATGCCTTTGCTTTCGATACCGCGCAGTTTGCGGGGTGCCAGGTTAGCCACCAGGCTTACTTTTTGCCCTATAATATCTTCCGGCTTAAAAAAAGCAGCTATACCCGATACCACCGTACGGGTTTCGTAACCAAGGTCAACCGTAAGTTTTAAAAGTTTATCAGCTTTCTCCACTTTCTCGGCTGCAGTAATGGTACCTACGCGCAGGTCTAACTTGCTGAAATCATCATATGTAATTTCGGGCTTAGGTGCATTGGCATCGGTAGTTTCCACATTAGCTGGTTTAGTTGCCGCTGCCGGCTGTTTAGTGGCCTGCAATTTGGCAATCTGTTTAAGTATGGGTTCGTCTTCCAGTTTTTGGTAAAGCAGTTCAGCCTTGCCCAAAATATGACCGGGGCGCAGCAAATCCATGCGGCCTATATCCTCCCAGGTAAAATTCTTGGGGTCCAGGTTCAGCATATTGAACAACTTACGCGAAGTAAACGGCAGGAAAGGCTCGCAGAGGATGGCCAGGTTTGCGATAATCTGCAAGCCATCGTACAATACAATGCCTGTGGCATTTTTATCCTGCTTAATCATCTTCCACGGTTCCTTTTCGCTCAGCATCTGGTTGCCGTGGCGGGCCACGTTCATAACTTCCACAAGTCCTTCGCGGAAATGGAAGTCTTCCAAAGCGGCTGCTACCTTATCACGCTGTTCGGTAACAACTTTTTTCAGGTCGCTGCACTCGCCTGCATCCGGTACTTTGTTGTCGAAATATTTTTCGGTAAGCACCATAATGCGGTTTACCAGGTTGCCGAAAATGCCTACCAGTTCGCTGTTTACGCGGGTTTGGTAATCCTTCCAGGTAAATTCGCTGTCCTTGGTTTCGGGAGCAATGGAGCATAGTACATAGCGCAATTCATCCGACTTACCGGGGAACTCCTCCAGGTATTCATGCATTTCTACACTCCATCGGCGGCTGGTGCTCATTTTGTCGCCTTCCAGGTTCAGGAATTCGTTTGCAGGCACATTATCGGGCACTATGTAATCGCCGTGCATATGCAACATTACCGGGAAGATGATGCAATGGAACACGATATTATCCTTCCCCACAAAATGGATAAGACGGGTATCGCTGTCCTTCCAATACAGTTCCCAGCTTTTGCCGTTGTCAATGGCCCATTGTTTGGTAGCCGATATGTAACCTATAGGCGCATCGAACCATACATACAGCACTTTGCCATCAGCATCGGGCAGGGGCACTTTAATACCCCATTCTCCATCGCGGGTCATGGCGCGGGGCTGCAGGCCGCCTTCTATCCAGCTTTTACATTGGCCGTAGACGTTGGCTTTCCAATCCTTAGCGTGGTCGCGTAATAACCAGGTGCGTAACCATGGTTCATATTCATTCAGCGGCAGATACCAGTGTTTGGTGCTTTTAAGCACCGGAGCGCTACCGCTTAGGGTTGAATGCGGTTTAATAAGATCGCTTGGCGAAAGGGATTTACCGCATTTTTCGCATTGGTCGCCATAGGCGCGCTCGTTGCCGCAGTTAGGGCATGTGCCCATAATGTAGCGGTCGGCCAGAAACACCTTTTTCTCATCGTCGAAATACTGTTCCGAAACGATCTCTTTAAACAAACCTTTGTTATAGAAATCGAGGAAAAATTCCTGTGAAGTTTCGTGGTGAATAGGTTCGCTGGTGCGGTGGTAGATATCGAAGTTAATGCCCAGCTTTTCGAAACTCTCTTTTATCAGTACATGGTATTTATCGATAATGGCACGCGGGGTTGTGTTTTCCTGCAGGGCCTGTAAGGTAATAGCTGTTCCGTGTTCATCGCTGCCGCATACAAAAACCACATCGCGCTTGCGGGCTTTTAAATAGCGCACATAAATATCAGCAGGCAGGTAAGCACCTGCCAGGTGACCAATATGTTTTGGTCCGTTGGCATAGGGCAGGGCTGCCGTAATGGTATATCTTTTCCACTCTTTCATATCGAAGCGAATATAATAAGGTTAGGCAAAGCAGGCCGCGGGTTAAGGGGGTATAGTAGGTTAAGAATTTTATTTTCGCCCTATGTTATTACGTCCTGCTGCGCTTAAACAAGGTGATGCTGTATATATTTTAAGCACCGCCCGCAAAATTACTCTTGATGAAATTCAGCCTGCTATCCAGGCTTTTGAAAGCTGGGGGCTGAAGGTGATAATAGGTAAAACAATAGGAAAGGAGTGGCGACAATTTGCAGGCAGCGATGCCGAACGCAAAGAGGACTTTCAGACCGCGTTGGACGATGCATCCGTAAAGGCTATTATTTGCGCGCGTGGTGGTTATGGTACCGTGCGCATGATGGACGACCTGAATTTTGATGAATTTATGAAGCACCCCAAATGGGTGGTGGGTTTTAGTGATATAACCTTCCTGCATGTTCATATATCCAACAGCATAGGCATACAAACTTTGCAGGGCTTAATGCCATTCAGTTTTCCCAAAGCTACGCCGATGGCTATTGAATCGCTGAAGAATGAACTGTTTGGTATACGCAATAAGTATGAAGTAGAGCCTAACGCTTTAAATCGCTTAGGTGTAGGTAAAGGCATATTAATAGGAGGGAACCTTTCCATTCTCTATAGTATTACAGGGACAAAAAGCGGAATGAATACCTCGGGTAAAATTTTGTTTTTGGAAGACCTGGATGAATACCTTTATCATGTAGACCGCATGATGATGAACTTAAAGCGAAGCGGCAAATTACACGACCTGGCAGGTTTAGTGGTTGGCGGCTTTACCGAAATGAAGGACAACAAAGTTCCCTTTGGTATAACGGCCTACGAAATTATTGCCGAGCATGTGGCAGAATACAACTATCCGGTTTGCTACGGTTTTCCGGCGGGGCATGTAGAAGATAACCGCGCCCTGGTAATTGGCGGTACTTATCAGTTAGAGGTTACGCCCGGTGGTGTTACCCTTTATTAATTGCTAGCGATTTGTAATCTGCCGCAGCAGGTTCATTGGCCGGGGCAATTGCAGTTTTAACGTAAAGGTGAACTTCTTGTAGAGCTTATCAATGCCATTTACCTCCTGATTGTTTTTAATGTTTTTGGTAGTCAACAGCGGCAAGTGAATCTCCACCATGTCGCGGATGATGGCCAGGCTTAATCCAAACTCAGCAGCCACTTCCACTTTCTTTAAGTCGTTTACAATCACGGCGGCATTCAGGAATGGATAGATAGGAAAGAACCTGTGAATAGGCGACCATAGATTTACTGCCGTCAAAAATTTGCTGGTGCTGCCAAAGGTGGTTAGCGAACGGAATGCGCCCCCCGTTAGGGCTACCTGCCGGCCTACGTATTTATCGCGGCCATTACGGTCAATAAAATTTTCATCGAACATGTAATCTTTTTGCAGCCAGTACGCAAAGGAATTGTTGGTTACGGTACTTAAATACACTTTGGGGTTTGGAGCGGTTATATCCGAGGAGGATTTAAAATAAACCGGGAATCCTCCGGCATACACGCGGATGTGAAACCCTTCGCCTTTGCGCTTGTAGCTGATCAGAAAACGGGCCTCGGCCTGCAGGTTCATAAACTTATCGCCCTGCTGCATGGTAAGGGTTATGTTCAGCGGGTTTAGTGTTGTGTTGTGTTCGTACCGGTATTTAAACTCGTTCATGTAATAACGTTGGGTTGCTTTTTGTTTGCTGAAGTTGATCCAGTCCAGCCAGGCAATAACACTGCGCATTTCCAGTGTATGGGTATCGGGATTACGCGGGGTTTTCTTTTTAAATTCTATCTGCACATACGGTTCCACCTTTTGCATCAGCAAATTTTTGGGGAACAGTAAGTAACTAAAGCGTTTGCCCTTAACCCCAACGGTAAAGCGCTGCACCCCTTTATCAGGAAAAAAATTGTAATTGAGGTTGCCAAAGCCTACAAAGTTTTTTGATCCTGTACCTATGGCCGGCACTAACAGGTAGTTGAATTTTTGGGTAGGCAGAAACGAATTGTAGAATGCTAAGCCTACCTGCGTTTTATCGTAATTATTCCAGCCCAGGTAAGGCGCAAAGAAAATTTGTGTGCGTTTTTGGTTTTCGAGTGAGCCGATAAATTGGAAACGCACTTTGCGCAGGCCGGGGGTATTATTCTTGCGGTTGATGTCCGGCATTACTTCGTTGGGGTCTATCACTACTCTGGTGTTTGCGCAATTTTCAGGTGCAAAGGTTTGTTTGCCATCGAACCCCGGTAACCAGGTGGTGTAAATGGTTGAATCCTTTTGCATGCATGCCACCGGCAGAGGTGCATTTACCCGCCCAATGTTTTTTAGTACTACGCCCTTTTTGTTTTTAATTGCCTTATAATCAATTTTATTGGTTGTATAAATCAGGTCATAAAAAAACCAGTCGAGCTTTTGGCCCCATTCCTGTTCTAAAATTTTACGTAGGTCATCTGGCTCAGGGTGCTTATATACCCAGGTGCTGAAATACGCTTTCATAGCCCTGTCAAATACTTCGGTGCCCATGTAGGCTTCGAGATAATTGAAGATGGCGGCGCTTTTCATGTATACCATTAACGCATAATTGGCATCGGTATATACCGTTGCGGGTTGTTCCAGCGCCTGATCCAGATTTTCGCGCGCCATTAGCAGATAGGCAAGATAAGGGATGATGGAATGCTTGTATTGGGCTATATCAAAAATTTTAGCTATTGGTTTCGGAAAGCGATGGAGTAATCCTTCGTTGGGATACTTGGTCTTCAGGTAACGGTATTCGTAGTAGGAATTGATGCCTTCATCCATCCAGGCATGTTGCCGCTCATTGCTGCCCAGCAGGCCGTAAAACCAGTTGTGGCCCACTTCGTGGGTTAGCACATCATCCAGCGCAAAGCTGTTGCTTACATCTCCTATTACAGTAACATTCGGATATTCCATGCCACCACCGGCTTCCAGTGCGCCTTCAACACCGGTTACCTGGTTATAAGGGTATTCTCCAATCCATTTGCTGTAATAGTAAATAGCATCGTGCAAAAAGGTATCGGCCTTGCTCCAAATTTCGGGTTGGTTATTAGTAAACATAGCCCAAGTAGTAACCTTGCGTTTGCTATAGGGTAATTCTACTTCTCCTTTCAACACATGAAAGCGCTTATCGGCAAACCAGGCAAAGTCGTGGATATTGCTTTGGGTATAGCGCAGTGTTTTGGTTTTTGCCGAGGAAGGAGGGAAGGTCATGGCTTCATCGAAGGATTGAATGGCCCGTGTTTTTTTATCCAGCGAATCCAGCCATTGTAATTCTTCAGGGTTCTGCAAATCGCCGGTGGCACCTACTACGTAGTTAGTTGGTAAAGTAATGCTTACATCAAAGCTGCCGTATTCACTGTAAAATTCGCCCTGGTCTAAATAAGGCATCCAGTTCCAGCCGTGCTTATCATAAACAGCCGGTTTGGGATACCACTGGCTTATCTGATAGCTCTGACCTTCGTGGCCTAAACGCGAAAAGGTGAAAGGCAAACGCACATGGAATGGTGTGGAAATAGTGGTAGAAGCACCCGGCAGCAAAGGTTCATTCAAATGAATGGTGGCCTTCTCCATATTCTCTCCATCCAGTTCCCATTTAGTAACTTCGGCATCTACTTTAAAGTCCAGTTTATCCATATACCCGCGTTGCCATGGTTTGCTAAAATGGAATTTGGTATTGCCGTTTTCAAGCATTTGTTCGGCAAAGGGGGTATTGTGATTTCGATAGGCATTAGGCCATAAATGAAACAGCAGATATTGCAACGTATCGGGCGAATTGTTTTTATAGTTGATGGTAATGAAGCCGTTTAACTCATGTGCGGAATCGTTGAGCGCTACTTCGATTTTGTAATCAACCTGTTGTTGCCAATAGGATTGAGAGCGACCAACAACTGCTAAAGAAATTAACAGGAGGGTTACGATAGAATGCTTCATGCAACTAAAGTAGACTTTTAGGTAATTGCCGGGGCCCGGTAATAGACGAGGTGAATGGCTAATGACCAATTTTAAAGACCTTTGGCCCTAAATAAAAAGGCCCTTGCCATTAGCAAGGGCCACTACCCATTGTATACAGCACCATTAAACTAAGGCACTGAAATAGTTACGTGATACGTTAATGTAGGATCAAGCGAAACACCGGTAACCGCCGGGTTGTTCGGTAAGGCAACATACCATGTTGTGCGAGTGCCGGCGGTGTTAGCGCAACCACCGGAACTGTTTAAGGAGGCATAATTAAATGTACCCGACTGAAGCGTTGAAGCGTAGTCTACATACATCAAGGATGTTGCAGGAGTACCTATCTGTGCAACTAAGCCCGGTCCGATATTACTGCTGGTGCCACTGGATACCAAGGTGCCAGTACAGTTAGCCCCTGAATAGTAGCCGGCTGCATTTTGCAGATTGCCGTGATTAACAACCATTATAAGGTAGCCGGTTGTTGAAAGGAATGTATAACCGCTACCGCTGATACTGATCAACTTTAAGTTATAAGGAGCAGGGCTGCTCCAACTTACCACGTTGCCATTTAACTTAACCGTATAGCCATCGGAAGCGCTTGCGCCTGTTGGACCTGTTGCGCCTTTAGGACCCGTTGCACCTGCGGTACCTTGCGGACCTGCAGCGCCTGCGGGACCCTGCGAGCCTGTAGGCCCTGCTATGCCTTGCGGGCCGGTTGCGCCATTAAGTCCGGCTACACCTTGCGGACCTGTTGGGCCTTGTAAGCCCTGAGGCCCGGTTGCGCCTTGAAGACCCGGATCGCCCTGTGCACCAGTAGCCCCTGTAAGGCCTTGGGGGCCAGCAATCCCTTGTGGGCCTGTAGCGCCGGTTGTTCCCTGAGGGCCGGCTATACCTTGTATGCCCTGCGCGCCGGTTACACCTTGTGGGCCTGTGGGGCCTTGCGGTCCGGTTGGGCCGGTTTCACCTTGTATACCTTGTGCACCTGTTACACCTTGTAAACCCTGCTCACCCGTTACGCCTTGCAAGCCTTGCGCACCTGTAGCGCCTTGTGCCCCTTGCGGGCCAATTTCGCCTGTGGCACCTGTAGCGCCGTTTTCACCCTGCGGGCCGGTAGGTCCGGTAGGTCCACCGCCACTGCCTGTGGCACCTGTTGGGCCGGTTTCGCCCTGTATACCCTGCGGCCCTGTATCGCCTTGCAAACCTTGTGCACCAGTGTTACCCTGCGGGCCGGTTTCGCCTTGTAAGCCTTGCGGACCTTGTGCACCTGTTTCACCCTGTAAGCCTTGCGGGCCGGTAGGGCCTTGTTCGCCTTGAGGGCCGGTAATGCCTTGTTCGCCAGTTGCACCTGTATCGCCTTGCGGACCTTGCGCACCAGTGTTACCCTGCGGGCCTGTTTCGCCTTGTAAACCTTGCGGACCTTGTGCGCCTGTTTCGCCCTGCAAGCCTTGCGGGCCGGTTGGGCCTTGTTCGCCTTGCGGGCCTGTAATGCCTTGTTCGCCGGTTGCGCCGGTATCACCTTTAGGGCCCTGATCGCCGGTAGCCCCTTGTGCACCGGTATCGCCTTGCAAACCTTGTGCACCTGTTGGGCCTACAGGTCCGGTATCGCCGGTAGGGCCTGTTGGTCCGCCACCACTACCTGTTGCGCCGGTTGGGCCGGTTTCACCCTGTATACCTTGCGGGCCTGTATCTCCTTGTGCGCCGGTAGCACCATTTAGGCCTGCAGTACCTTGTGGGCCTGTGGGCCCTTGCTCTCCCTGTGCACCCGTATCACCTTGCGGGCCGGTTGCTCCATTTAAGCCAGCTTCGCCTTGCGCACCAGTCGGACCGGTATCGCCTTGTGCACCCGTCGCTCCGTTTAATCCGGCAGCGCCTTGTGGGCCGGTAGGGCCTTGTTCGCCTTGCGGGCCTGTATCACCTTGCGCACCTGTGGCACCATTTAAACCTGCCGGACCTTGTGGCCCGGTTGGTCCGATATCGCCTTGTGCACCTGTAGCTCCGTTGAGGCCTGCAGGACCCTGTTGGCCTGTAGCACCCTGTAAGCCTTGCGCACCGGTATTACCCTGCGGACCGGGAGCACCATTTGTACCTGCCGGACCTTGCGGGCCGGTGGGACCGGTTGAGCCTTGCGGGCCCGTTGCACCACCGCCACCGTTAGCGGCATATAAGGCATAAGGAACGCTGAGCAATTGCGAAGTGCCCATGTTTACGAAAGTGCCGGCGTTGTTTACATCGGTTTCCACCTGTAAATATTTTGAACCGCTACCCCAGTTAACAGCGCTAAGGTTGCCGGTTGACCCAATAGCTACGGTTACTAAACCGAATGAATTGCTATTGGTGTTTAATGTTTCGGTATACACTACCGGGCCAAATGGAGCGCCATCGTGTATCGAGAAGCGCAGCGCTACCGGCGTTCCGTTGCCAACGGCATTGCCACTCGCATCGCGAACGACGGCCTGGTAGTTCATGGACTGGGGTTGTGCTAATGCCAGTAAAGTGCTGCAAAGCAAAACCAGCAAAAGAGAAAGGGATTTGGTGCTGAGTTGTTTCATATTGCGGGATTGTTGAATGCGGTGATTTTGTGGGTTACGATTCGAGTGCTGTATCGCAGCCGGTTATTTTCCGGAAAGGCGATAGGGGTTGCTTGGTTTTAAGAGTCATACGGCCTTGGTTACAACATGCGGCGCCTGCTACATGCGCTTTACTTCGTTTCCCTTCAATAATAAAGTTTCGATGGCGCAAAATCTCCGGATGAGGGATGTTTGTTGTCTGAGCCAATAGATAAAATGGAAGATTAGAAAAGTATTAACACTGAATAATTTATCATTTTATAGAGGTGTAATGAATTTTAGCTTATGTTTATTATCACTTTTTAGAAATCAATTCCATCACTGTTTTTTATTATGGCAGTAAGCAAAGAACGTAAAGCACGATCCGGTTCTCCCTCGGTGTACAACCTTATTAAAGCCATGAACAGTGATGAGAAACGTTTTTTTAAGCTGTACGTACAGCGCTATGACAAGGAAGGGGGTAATATTTACCAGGCGCTGTTTGATATAATAAATGGTGATTTACAAAAACGCGGAGACACGGATGATGAACGTATCAAGCCGTTGTTGAAAGGCCTTTCGATAGAGGCCTATTTTAGCAGTGCTAAGAATAAGTTGAAAGAAATGATAGGCATTGCCCTGTTTGAAATGCAGAGCAAACAGAACGAGGCATACGAATTGTATAGAGATATGGCTATTGCCGACATACTGCACAATAAAGGTTTAACTGAGGATGCAGAAAAAATGTTGAGCAAGGCCATGAGAACGGCGCAAAAAAAGGAATATCACACCTTATGGCTGGAAGGTAGCATACACCGCTATAACCACAGTGCCCGTTGGCACGAAACACCCGCACCGGTATTGCGGCAATGGCAGCATGAGGCCTTACAGCAGCGTTTGCAGTTGAGTGATTTGATGGATAAGATTTATCTGAACCGGCTTTCGTTTGTGAATTACATTGCTGCGCCTGACACTATGGATGCTGCCTCGCAAAAAATGATGCAGGAAAAGGAGTTATTGCACCAACTGGATACAGCCCAATCCACCTACGCCCGCTACCTGGCTTTAAATGCCCTGGTGTTTTACTACGATAAGAAACGGGATATGGCGCAATTGAAAGATTATACCAAACAACAACGGGATGTGCTGGAACAAACATTGGTGCATACCCGACGCTTTAGAGGCGAATACTTTGTGGCTTATCAAAACTACCTGAGCAGTTTAGACCCATTACATGAGCGATTAGAAATAATTAAAGGTTCGCAAGCCTATGAGGAAGCTGCTGAGAAATATCTGCATGCATCGGATACCGAGGGTTGGGCAAACACGATTGTAAGCGCTTGTATGCTGCGACTAAATACCTATATCGAAAATTCGAGCAACTCCGGTTTGCAGCAAGAGGTGGCAGTTTCGCTAAGCCGATACAGGAAATTTGAGCATTTGCTGGCCCCCATAAAAAAGGTAGTTTTTCAAACGCTGATAAAGGATGCATTATTTGCCCTGGAGCGATACCAGGACTGCCTGCGTTGGGTTAAGCTGATTAAGACAGGTTTGCCCGCAGGCACTTTGCACAATCGGCGTATCTGTAATTTTTTCTCGGAACTGATTGCATTGATCGAAACCGATAGCAGTATAAAAAGTTTGAAGAATTCGGAGGAAAACCTGCGCAGTGCTATCGTTTCTGCAACACAGGATAAAGAGATGGAACGGGAATTGTTGTTGATGGTTAAGACGCTAAAGAACTATAGCAGTGCCAGAAACCGGGAGGAGCGAAAGAAGGAATTGCGGTTTTTAAAAGGACGTGTGGTTTTGCTACGGCGTGCCCACAATAAGCAACTTTCGAACATAATAAGCGAAAGCGGTGTGGTGCAATGGCTTAGGAGCAAGGGGGAGACCGTTTAACCAATAGTTGTATACTTTTAGAAGGTAGCAGCACAAAAGGGTGTTGAAAAGCAACCCTTGCGGATTAAAAACGTTAAAATATATTCGGAGTGTAATCGTTTTTCTATTACAAACCTCGTTCTTTATCAAGGAAACTGTTTTTACTGCTGTTTTATTCATAAAACTTATGAAAACCGGGTGGGAGGCGATGGAATAGGCAGCAGACACACTAAATTCAAACCATGGAAGAAAACGAATTCACAGAGCCTTCGTTCGGAGAGATAATTGACCTGATAAAGCAGTATGAAGAGGCCGTTAAAACGAAATCGCCTGTTTTCTTTGAGGAAGACTCCTTTGAACAGATTATACAGTTTTACCAGGATAACAACGAGTTTAATAAGGCATTGAGGGTAATAGAAACTGCGCTGGAACAACATTCCTTCTCCTCTTTCTTTTACACCAAACGGGCTGAGATACAGGCTAACCAGAAAAAGTTTGAAGAAGCCATGGCTTCACTGGCCGAGGCCGAAAAACTGGACCCCAACGACATTAATATTTTTCTGATTCGTGCTGATGTGTACCTATGGGAAGGTCAACACCAGAACGCTATGGAAGAAGTTGAATATGCGCTTAGCATTGCTAATGAAAGCGGCGATAAGTGTGAGTTGTATCTGGAAATGGCAGATATCTGGGAGGATCAGGAGAAATACCCTGAGGTGATGAACAGCCTGAAAAATGCGCTGCGCGAAGAGCCGGAAAACGAAGAAGCGCTTAACCGCTTATGGTTTTGCACAGAGCTAACAGAGACGTATAACGATAGCATTACTTTTCATGAGCAGTTGATAGAACAGAGTCCTTACTCGTATTTGGCCTGGTTCAACCTTGGGCATGCTTTTGCCGGTGCCGGTAATATGGAAAAGGCCCTGGATGCTTTTGAATTTGTAATGGCTATAAAGGATGATTTTGACCCCGGTTATACTTGTACAGGTGATGTGTTATACAATCTGGAGCGATACGACGAAGCATTAAATTATTACCTGGAAGCTATTAAACTGAGTAAGCCTAATAAAGAATTGTATTTGAAAGCGGCTGAGGCATTAGAGAAACTGGGCGATTTCTCGAGAAGCAGGAGCTATTTGCGGAAGGCTATTACCGTTGATCCTTATTTTGATGAGGCCTTTTATCGTATCGGAGAAACCTACCGTTTGGAAGAAAAATGGCCGAAGGCTATTGCCAGTTTTGAACGCGCCGTAAAACTGAACAAAGAGAATATGGATTACCTGGCCTCGTTGGCAGATGCTTACTTGAGCACCGGAGATGGAGAACAGGCATTAGAAATTTTTGAGCGTATTTTTCAGTTAGATCCGCAGAGCAAACAGAATTGGATTAACCTGGCAACCGCTTACTTTAACGTAGAGAACTTTAGAAAAGCGTTTCAGGTGCTGAATGAGGCTGAAGCCAAATACGAAGGCAGCGCCGACATTTGCTACATTAAGTGTGTATTCTATCATCAGGTAGGCAACCGTAACGAAGCATTGCTGAATTTGGAACGCGGCCTGATGCTGAATTTCCACGAGCACCCGCTGGTGTTTGATATGGATGAAAGTTTGATGGATGACAGCACCGTGTTGCAGATTATAGAACAGTATCGCGAGTAGATTTGCTTTACCATAAAAAGAGAAAGGCGCTTCAATTGAAGCGCCTTTCTTTTTTTATCCTGGTTTGTGTTTACTGTTTAATAAACCTTAGGGCTTTTTGTTTTGAGTCGTTACCTGAAAGTAACAGGGTGTAAACACCGGCAGGCAAATTAGCAATTTGAATGGTACCTGTAGGTTTTGCATCGTATACTAATTGTCCGTCTGCTGCCAGTATTTTTACAGAGGTAGCCGCTGCAGGTAAGTTGCGAATGCTCACCAGTTCAGTAGCCGGGTTGGGGTACAGGCTGATGTTTGACCAGTTAATATCTACAATTCCATTGCTACAGTCAAAAATGGCAAAGCTATCCATAAAGTATTTGGCCCCCAGTATGGCGAATTGGGCGCATTCCTGGTGGTCGTAGGTTGGATTGACGTTTACAGTGTCGCACATGGTGCACCCTAATTCCATCATGCGTGCGTACGCTTTGCGTGAGTTATCCGGCGAAACGTAATGGTCGTTACCGCAGAACAGCATGCGCACCGGCGATTGTGGTAGCCAGTTCCATAAATCGTTATCGCGCAAGGCCCGGCGGAATACGTGATTGGTGTCAGCAGCAAATGCATCAATGGTATCCGGTTTAAATATCAGTTTTGGAACAGAAGGCATATGGCTATCGATATAACCCAGGCCTTTGGTGCCATTAAACCAGATTGGTAATAACGAATCATAAGGGTGAACAAGGGCCTCGCTTAATGAGTCGTACATTTGATAAACAGGATTCCACGATGCCACCAGATAGGCTACATAAGAAGGGGATGGATAGGTGTTGTTGGATAGCATCACATCAACCATAACACCGCTCATATCATATGCGCCCGACATGGGTGCTGCTGCGGTTACGTGCATTTCATTATCCAGTTTTTCCTGAATGGTTTTAAAGGCTGCCATAGTTGCATGGCCACCCTCGCTGTAACCGCCTAAAAACACCTGTCCGTTTAGTTTTACGCCCAGGCTATCACAACTTTCGCGGGCGGCGCGTATTAAATCAATAACCGACATTGCTTCGGTAAGGGCATGTTGGTAGCGATGTATGCCGGGACAATCGCCTAAACCGATATAGTCAGGTGCTAAACCCACATAACCGTTACTTGCTAAAATGCAGGAAATGAGTGGCTCGGCACCATTTAGACGCGAAGGGGCATCCTCTTTACGGCTCATACTGCCGTGCTGATAGCTTACCAGAGGAAGTTTACAATCTACATTCTGAGGTATGGCTAATAAACCTGATTCAACAACGGAAGAGCTGTCGAAGTCGAAGGAGTTGTAAGTAACTTTGTACACATCAATTCCATATTGGGTGGTTACAAATAAGGAAGGGATGCCATTCGCTCCAAGCACTGAATCGAGTTGTGCCTTTGTAAAGGAACGGATAAGGGTGCGGCTAACCAGGGTTTGCGCCATACCGGCGTATAATAAACCGAGCAGGAAAACAAGCGAGACGATTTTTTTCATTCTTGCAAATTGGGCTGAGTAATAAGAGTTACATAAGTACAACAAAAAAATCTCTTTCTTTGTTTTTCAATGGCCCACCACCACCATCATCACGAGCATTCGCATTACCATATTCATAGCAACGAGCGCAGCACGCGTTTGGTAGTAATTCTATCATTTTTAACAATGCTGCTTGAGTTGTATTTCGGTTATATGGCCAATTCGCGTGCCCTGGTAATGGATGGCTGGCACATGCTTTCGCATGTTTTGGTGCTTATGCTTGCCTGGCTGGCCTATGTATATATCCAAAGCAAACAAGGTAAAATAAGTCATGCACGGCAACACAGGGTGATAGCTATGGCCGGTTTTGGCAGTGCTGTAGTAATGCTGGTAATTACCGGATTTATGATTTATGAAACCATCGAAAAGTTCAGTCAGCAGCAATTGGAGGTAGGGAATGAAACCCTGCTGATAGCAGCTATTGGTTTAGTAGTAAACGGCATTAGTGCCTATTTCCTGCATCGCGAAGAAGAAACTACGGATGTTAATATGCGGGCAGCCTATTTGCATGTGTTGTCGGATGTAGTGCTTAGTGTATTCGCCATTTTATCCTTGCTTACAGCGCGGTATGCAGGTATTACCTGGCTTGATCCTATATTAGCCATGGTAGGCGCCCTGGTAATTTTGCGCTGGGCACTGGGCCTTATACACAAAAGCTGGAACGAAGTAGTAACCGGCGAATAGTTATCCCAAATATTCGAAACGTGCGGTAAAGTGGCGCAGGAAGGGTGGCTCGTAAGTTATGCGAAGCCCTTTTGTTTTTTCCCGGCTATCCAGAATGTCATCAAACACATCAATCACGTAATCGATATGGCTTTGGGTATATACGCGACGGGGAATTGCCAAACGAACCAACTCATTAGGAGCAGCAATATGGTTGCCGTTCTCGTCGTATTTACCAAACATTACAGAGCCTACTTCCACACAGCGTATTCCACCTTCAACATACAAATCGCACACTAAAGCCTGACCAGGAAATTGATGTGATGGAATGTGCGGGTATAGTTGCTGTGCATCAATGTAGATAGCATGGCCGCCAAATGGATGCACGACCGGAATGCCTTTATCGCTTAAGTGGCGACCCAGGTATTCGGTGCTCTTGATTCGGTAGTGCAGATAATCGGGGTCAAATACTTCCTGCAAACCAACAGCCATGGCTTCCATATCACGACCGGTTAAGCCACCGTAAGTAGCAAAACCTTCGGAAATGATTAATAGGTTGGTACATTTCTCGGCCAGGGCTTTATCGCGCAAAACCAGTAAACCACCCATGTTTACCAGCGCATCTTTTTTAGCGCTCATTACAAAGGCATCGGCCAGGCTTAACATCTCGTGGGCTATTTCCCAGTAGGTTTTGTATTTGTAGCCTTGTTCTTCGTGGTTAATGAAATAGCTGTTTTCGGCAATGCGACAGCCATCAATCACAAACAAAATTCCGAATTCGTTACACAGTTCGCGTACCTCGCGAGCGTTTTGCATACTAACAGGTTGTCCGCCGGCTGAGTTGTTGGTTACTGTTAGGATAATTGCCGCTACATTTTCTCTGCTAAATTTTACAATAAGGTCTCTTGCCTGCTGTATATCCATATTACCTTTAAAAGGCATTTCGGTACTCGGCTTTAGAGCTTCGGCAGGCATGCAATCAAACGCCTGTGCACCGCTAAACTCAATGTTTGCGCGGGTGGTATCGAAGTGGGTGTTACTGATAAACACCTTGCCCTTTCCACCTAACAAACTATAAAGGATACGTTCAGCAGCGCGACCCTGGTGGGTAGGCAGCACATAAGCCATACCCGAAAGTTTTTGGACAGTACTTTCCAATACTTCCCAACTGCGTGCACCGGCATAGCTTTCATCACCACGCATCATGGCTGCCCATTGATGGTCGCTCATAGCCGAGGTGCCACTATCAGTCAACAGGTCGATGTATACATCATCGCTACGCAGCAAAAACGGGTTGTATCCTGCTTTGGCTAATACATCGCGGCGGTATTCGGGCGTGGTAATGCGTAAAGGTTCAACCATTTTAATGCGAAAAGGCTCGGCCAGCGTACGTGGTTTTTTCATATGTGGAATTTAAGGCGGCGCAAGTTCAGCTTAATGTACGGCGGGGTTTATGACGAGCGTCAGTTGCGGAATTTTCGTTGGTTGGGAGTAAATATTTTTCTCGGGGTTCTTATAGGCAAGCTTCGGTGTACGGTTATTTTTGGGCGAGCACCATGCGCCAACTTTTATCCAACATCTGGAATTACGACTTCACCAATAGCAGCGAGCATGCGCTGAAAGTTATGGGTTGGCTGGCTCTTGCTTTTTTAATCATGTTCGGGGTGTACGATTTGCTATTTGATACGGGCGCAGGTTATTACGGTTTGTTGACGGGTTATTTGAGCAAGCACGAAAATCCGCTTAGCGCCTATATGGGCTACGATGCTTTCAGGTTGCTAACGCTGGTGGTGTTAGGGGGCTTGTTTGTTTACATTACAGCATTTGGAGCATTAAGCTTTTATGTAACCATCAAGCGGTACAATTACCGCAACTTTATGCGCATCTTTTTTGCGCACTTCCTAAGCAATATTGTTGCGCTGCTTTTTACGATTGCGTTTTTTGCATTGTTAGGCGCCCTGGCACATGCAGCAGGCTTTACCTATCAGCAGGGCAGCAACGCGATACAAAACGGATTTAAATGGATAGAGGATTTTATTAAATCGTATGTGCCTACGCTGGTTAATACACCCTATCCGGTTGCGCTGGTTTTAGGCCTGGTGCTCGGTGCCTTGCCCGGTTATATTACGCATTGGTTTGGCCACCATTCCCGGTTGGTTTGGTATGCCAGTCACCGGTGCCACCATACAGCCGAAATTATGCATGCAGCAGGTATTGGCCCCTTTATGTTTTTGCCGGAGTTATTCGGTGCCATTCCGGCCATCTTTTTTTCGGCTGTTTGCACCAAGTTATTCTTTCACGAACCATTATTGTTTGAAACACTGGTGCTATCGCTGCTGGGTATTCTTACCGAAAAGTTTAACCATACTACAGCCTTCTACAAGTTTGCTTATAGCAATCCGCTTGTGCGCGGGTTATCGGCCTATTTCGGAAACGGTGTGTACCATTACATGCACCATACCAGTAAGGAAGGAGATGAGATTATTAATGTGGGCGGCAGTCCGTTTTTAATCTGGGACCGGTTATTTGGTACCTATCGTATCCCCACCAAAGAATTGCCCACGGTTGGGCTTACCAATAACCCTATTATTAAGCTGAGCCCGTTTGCTATTATGTTTAGTGGTTTTCAGCAGATTGCTTACGAGCTAAAGCACAACAAAGATTTTAAAACGCGTTTTTGGATACTCTTTGGTTCGGTATACTACAAGCCGCCAGTAAGCAAGGACTATTTGATATTGGGGTATCCGGATAAATAACGCACATAAAAAAAGCAGGACTGAATCCTGCTTTTTTTATGTGCGTTATCTTGATTACTCGTTACCCATAATGATGAAACTAAATGCCCGGTCGCTGGCGGAGCCGCCGCTGTCGCCTGTTTTAACCCGTATACCAGTGCTGGAAATGGTAGAGATAAAGGCATTGTCCCGTGTATCGTTGCCATCGGCATTGGTTACTTGTGTTACACTGCCTGAGGGCGTATCGGAAAATGGTGAAAGGAAGGTTATGTTATATAACCCTGTACCAACCTTTGCTACAACAAAGCCACCTCCCGAGGTTATACCACCGGAACTATTAATGGTGCCGCGGACAAACTTCTGGCTTGCCATGGTGCAATTACCAATGGTATAATCGGTAGAGCTTAAAACCAAATCATCTATCATTACGCGACTACCGTTATAAATATTGCTGACATCGGTACCAAATGAGAAGCGTATGGTATTTGCACCTGCTGCAAGCGTAAAGGTTAGTTGGGTCCAGGTATTCACTACACCGCTGTATTGGCCAACTTGAACACCATTAACCCAAACACGGAAATAGTCATAACTGCCTTCGCTACCCATTTTATACCAAAAGGAGAAACTTCCTCCGGCGTTACCCACTGTAAAAACCTTTTCAGCATATATACAGTTGCCGCAACTGCTGGAACATCCTTTGAGATTTAATACGCCTGCGCCAGTCCTTGGTCCTCCTGTTACGCTGCCTGCTCCCGAACCTGAACAATCGCCCAACACTGCTCCAATGGATGCTGTTCCTGTTCCGTTCACCAGGGTCCAACCGTTGGGAGATGATTCAAACCCTTCGGTTGTATTTGTAGTTGTAGGTGTGCAATTTACAGGTGCAAGACCTATGTTACTGGAAATTCCCAATTGGCCGTTGGCATTGGCAGTAACTACTTTGGTGCCATTGCTTGACAAAGAGCTAATGAACATGTTGTTTAGTACCCGGTGTTCGAAAGGCACAACACATACAGTGCTGCTGGCAGCACCGGGGTCGCTGGCGCCGGCAATGCCCGGGGTCCAACTTCCATTTCCGGTTTCGGCTGAAACCCATCCCGAGCCGATAAAAGCATCGGAATAGGCATAGACGTCGTAGCTGGTGGCGCTTGCCCCCGCCACATTTGATTTGATTTTTAACTGCGAAATGAATGCTGTGTTTCTACCATACCGCGAGGCAAATGCCGAAGCTCCAAAACCGTTCGCGTCTACACTGCTACCATTACTTGTGCGTATAAATAATTCCACATAGCCATTTTGGTCGTTATTGGCATTGTAACCAACCCCGCCATGAATACGGAGAAAGGCATTTTCGCCCTGTTGAGGCAGGGTTAGCGTGCCTAACTTAAACCACTGGGCCGATCCACTGTTTACTGCAGCCAATGTGTTGTATTTCATTGCGCCGGTAAGGTTGATATCGCCGTTAACCGATAGTTTGCTGCCCGGCGTAGTAGTGCCAATTCCAACATTGCCACTCATCATGTTTACTTCACCATCGGTTCGTAAGGCAATAGCACCGCCCGAACCCGCATTGGCATAAGCTGCCACCCACTCGCCGTTACGATGAGCTAATGCACCAAATTCAGTCCCGGTTAATCCGCCACCACCCGGATAAGTAGCGCGGATTGCGCTATTACCGGTGCTGCCCATATTTGAACTTACATCCAGCATATGGCCTGCCGTGGCAGCAGCACCAATGCCAATGTTGGTATTGTTGTCATATAAAACACCGGTACCAAGTGTGTTAGCAGCAGTCCAGCGTGCTACTTTATCCGTTGTGCCACTTCCGCCGGGTTTGTTATTAAAGGTATTCCAATCTGTAGAACTGAGGTAACCGCTGGCTGATGTAGTTGCCTGCGTAATTCCTATTGAACCGGAAGAGGTGATAGTACCTCCGGTAAGCGGGGCTGTAGCGGTAATGGAAGTTATAGTTCCCGCTCCATAGTTGATCCAGCTTGGCGCACTGCCTACACCGTTGGTTTTAAGGACTTGCCCACTGGTGCCGGCCGGCAGTCGAACCCAATCGGAACCGTTAAAGTAGTTCATATCGCCATTCGCTTCTCCACTAAGGGAAATTTTGGTGCCATCTACTGCATTCGCAGCAATCTCGGAAGTGCCTACTGCATTGGCCGCAATTTCTGATGAACCTACTGCATCATTGGCTATTTCCGCTGAACCAACTGCATCGGCTACAATCTGCAGGTTGGAGAATGTGCCACTAACATCGCCGCCTGCTGTAGACGAAGTAGTTACATCATCCGTATTATTGGTATCCCAGTTTGTAAAAGCAACGGTATTGCCATTGCTAATACTAAGGTTAGTGCCCCCTAATGAGAGGGTTTGTGGTTGGTTGTCGCTAACCAACCTCCAGTTTCCATTGATATAGTTAAAGGAGGCCACCCCACCGGAAGCGGCAATAGTTTGCGAAGCAAAGGTTGCGATATTATCATCCTGATTATAAATGGTAAGGTATTGACCTTCCTTGGGACTTATTAGTGTAAGCGCAGTTGTACCCCCACCGGCAGTTAGTGTTAGGCGAAAAATAGAAACGTTATCCGGAATGGTTACGGA
Source organism: Chitinophagales bacterium (assembly GCA_046329495.1). GTDB lineage: Bacteria > Bacteroidota > Bacteroidia > Chitinophagales > LD1 > Bog-950. The sequence continues at coordinate 23,592 of JAXLUO010000026.1, forward strand.
GGCCGCCGCCGCAAGAGATGAAGGTGTGGCACTAATTGCACCCGCAACTTCAAGCTTGGTATTGGGAGTGTTGGTGCCGATACCAACGTTTTGTGCAAAAATTGAGGAGACTGCCAGGAGCGCTCCAAAAAGAAGTAAGTGTTTTTTCATGGTTAAAGATTAAGTGAAGCGCTATTATTAACAAATACTTTACCAATAATTAAAAAGCATATTTAAATCGCTTTTTAACCTTAAATGAAAGAGAGAACTTTTGATTTAGTAGCAAATTGGACTATCAAGTGCATTGTTAAATAAACAGAGCTGTTTATTTAATTATACAATTACTATGCATGAAATAATATGAATATAAAATCATGAATAATATAAGTATACATGATTCGGTGAGTGGTGTTACGCATGCTTACTGGCTATTGCAGTCAACTCCAGTTTATATACGTCATTGTAAAACCGTAACCATCCGTGCTCATCCACGTCCGCCGTCATATAAAAAAGCAACACGGGTATTTTCTTATCAAGCTTAAAAGTGGTTGGCGTTTCGTTGTGTAAGCACTGGTTTAGCTTGGCGGTTGTAGCCGAATCAAGCCCATCTTTCAATATGTAATTTGCCAACTCCATAGGCTTTTCCAGGCGGATACAACCATGGCTAAGAAAGCGATCCTTTTTTGCAAACAAATCCCGGCGATTGGTATCGTGCAGATAAATAAAAAAGGGCGAGTTAAGATCAAATTTTAGAACACCTAAAGAGTTGTCACAACCGGTGCTCTGCCGGATTTTGTAAGGAAATTTGTTTGGTCCAAGGGTGCTCCAGGCAATGGTTGATGGGTCTACCTCTACACCTTTATTGTTCAGCACCTGCAGGTTGTTGGCATCCAGGTAATCCTTACTCTTAATGATTTTGGGTAGCATTTCTTTTACGGCAATATCGCGGGGCACTGTCCAGTACGGATAGGCAATTACCTGCGTAATGTAGGCAGTAAAAGAAGGTGTTTGCGTAGCACTTTTACCTACAATTACCCGCATATTCAGTTCCCTGATACTATCGCGGTTAATCAGTTGTAAACGCGCGGCAGGAATATTTACCAGGATGTATTCACGTTCGGCAAGACGCCCTGTCCATCGCCAGTAATTTAAGCTTTCGCGCATCTGTAACAAGCGTTTCTCTACAGGTGCATTAAGTGCAGCTATTGTTTTTGTATCTAACTTTCCGGTGGTATCGATGTTCATCATCTTCTGAAAACCTATGATACCATTTTTGATGTATAACTCCGGAGTTGTATCGGTGGGAAGAATATACGGCACTAAGCCGTAAAATCGCAGTTTTTCTATGGCCACCATCTTGCCGGTGTCAGTATCGGCCACCATCAAACTATCCAAATAAGGATGCTCACGCAAAAATCCCTTCATTCGGGTAAGCTGTGTTTTTAGGTACCTATACTGAGGAACTGCGGGTTCCAGCGAATCGAGCGTTTTGCGCCAGTTTTTATTTACAAAAAGATCATTAAAGGAACGTAGCAGGCGGGTGGAATCAATATTAAAGTTCACCCCGTTGAATTCAACTTGTATTTCACGTCCATAAGCTACATCGTGTAAAAAGGAAAGCGCTGCATCCGTAAAAATCAATTCGTTTTCACTTTCAAATTGGGCAAGGTCTTCCTGGCCTATCCGCTCCAGCGAATCATGCTTTTCGATATAATCCTGATGGTAATCCCGGGGATTTAATCCAAGGGTATCTGCATAATTCAGCATTTCCCGCAGCATCTCCCGAAAAAAAAGGCTTTTTTCCCGATCACTCCAGGTTTGATTGTAGCCAAACATTTCGTAATACTTTGTCATTAACGCGCTGCTCTGTATAGCTTCGCTATCATTATTAACAACTACGCGTTTTTGAAGGTGTAATATTTCAAATACCCGGTCTTTTGCACTTTTTACCCAATTAATGCGGTAGATGAATAATGCAGCAGATACGAATACGATACCGGCAATTATCGGGAGCCAACGTTTTTTATAGGAAGCTATATTCACAATATCCTATTTATTCAACAGCTTAGGCTTGCCCGAAACGCTGCTTTAGAAGTTTAATAAACATACGTGCTGTTTGTCCGTCGATGTTCCAGTGGTAAGTGCCGGCCAGGTTGTTCATAAGCAGGCCTTCAGCCACTTCATAATCAGGGCTTTTGTCAAGTAATTCAACGGCCTGGGAAAAGGCTTCTCCATCGCCTTTAAATAATTCGTTTATTAAAGCATGCCGCTTATTAAAATCAATAAGTTCCTTTAAGGGTCGTGTCGCGAGCTTTTTATTTACTTCGCTGCCGGCGCTTTTCAGTTTTTCGTTTAACGAGGATGACGGTTTCTTAATGATTTCATTCAATGAACCCTTTGTTGAGCGAACCGCCTCCTTGATAGTTTTTTCTTCAACCGGATGTATGCTTGCTGCTTCTGTAACTTGTTCTACCGCATGAGTATCAATCATTGGTAGTTTTTCAGCCGTTGGGGCATCTACTTCAATAAGCAGCTCTTCGGGTTGTTTCGATTCTTCCGCCGGTTTACTATCATTTACCGGAACCGTATCTTCTTCAGTAGCGGGGGGATGCAGCGGTGCGGCCGTTTTACCAAATGCGGGATCATCCAGTACATCGTACAAACTCCTCAGATAATCTTTTAGGAGGTCAGCCTCTAATTTTGTTAGGTGCTGAAACTTAGCGGGCTGCAAAAGCCGGTTTATTTTCTCCACCAATTCCAATACATTTGGGCGCATTAGGTTGCTTTTTGTTTTGGCAAACATAGGGCACTGCGGTACAGTTTACTAATAATGATACCGACAATTTAACAACGCATCTTGCTGTGGTATATTCTCAGTGATGTGTTTAATTAACAGGTAGATATGTTTATAGAGCCTATTAGCGGCAAAGAGCGCAAAGGATGGATTGAAGTAGTGTGCGGTAGTATGTTCTCAGGCAAAACCGAGGAACTTATCCGCCGTTTAAAACGTGCACAGATTGCGAATCGCAAAGTAGAGATATTTAAGCCGGTGGTAGATACCCGTTATCACGAAACGAATGTTGTATCCCATGATTCAAATTCCATCCGATCAACCCCTGTTTCGCACAGCGAAAACATTTTATTACTGGCCGATGGTATTGAAGTGGTTGGTATAGATGAAGCCCAGTTCCTGGATGCCGAGTTGCCTGTGGTTTGTGAAAAGCTTGCGCAAAGGGGCATGCGGGTAATAATTGCCGGTTTGGATATGGATTTTGAGGGTCGCCCATTTGGCCCTATGCCTCAGTTATTGGCCATAGCCGACTACATAACTAAAGTGCATGCTATTTGCGTAAAGTGCGGAGATATAGCTCATTTCAGCTATAGAACTACGGCTGATAAAGGGCGTATTTTATTGGGTGAGAAAGACAGTTACGAACCGCGCTGCCGCAGTTGCTATTATCAAGGCGATAAGGCGCCGGTTGGCAATTCATAGCTGCAATGCCGGCTGTTAGCCCTCCGTGGGCCGCTAAATGCCCATGTGGCGGTTTTGTCACTTTATTGTCATTTTTTTGCCAAAAGGCCACTTTTTGCCCTTATTTAGGCGTCTAATTTTTATCAAATCGCTATTTTTATTTTACCATATTTGCAAACTCAAATTCAAACAAACTAAACAATCAGTCATGAAAAAGTTCTTTACGCTTTTATGCCTCATTGCTACAGTTGGCGGCGTTAGTGCTCAAACTAGCTACAGACCAATTGACGGCAGTGCGGTAAACAAGATGAGAGTAGCCCCTGCAGCTGACAAGAAGGGTTTTGTGAACTCGAGCCGTTCGGCTTCATCAAGTTTTGTACTTGATTACGATGGCAACGACGAAACTTATGCTACTAACTTAACTTACACTTACAGCCGCTACCTGTGGGATATCAACAGCCGCTATCCGAATAGCGAAGCGCTGAGCATGCGTTATGCTGCCGTATTCTTCGATACTTTACAGTATGTTGACGGTAACAATGCATTGCAATTTTATCCTCGCAGCAAATCAACCGTAACTTTGGATAGCTTCGATGTATTGTTCGTTCACAATCACGTAACCAACAATAACGACTCTATCAAATTTACCGTTTTCAATCCTGCAGCTAAAGTTGTAACCGGCTACGGTTCTCCAACTGCAACTTTTACTACACCAAGCCTGTGGGATACCACTATCGTAGTAAACAGCACTATTCCTTTAAACACTACCAACTTTACGGTTTGGACTTTTGCCCCTAATGTATCAATGCCTCAGGGTCAATCTTTCGGTATCCGTATCGATTTCGCAGGTGATACTGCTAACAAGTTCCAGACTATCGCCGGTTTCCGCGATGAGTGTTCTGAAGCTTGCCAGGGCGAAATTTCAGTAGCCGGCAATAACAGTGCTTACTATATGAACCTGATCACCCAAACTAACCAGAACTTATCAGGTTATTTTGAGAATGACGGTCAGGGCGCTATCTATTATGATTGCGATGCCAGCGGTGGTTACACTGTAGGCGGTTGCGAAAACTTCCCTATCCAAAACTGGGTTATTCCTGCTTATGTAACAGCTACCATCGATTACGGTGTGTCTCTGTCTGCTAACAAATCCTTTGGTTGCACCAACGAGCAAATCGACTTGACTGCTGCCGGTTTTGGTTCTAATGCTACTCCGTTCACCTATGCATGGTCTACCAGCAGCGGTAACTTAACCAGCAATTCAGGTGAACAGGTTTCTCTGATTCTGGGCACCGGCAACGCTACTGTATCTGTAACTGTAACCGATGCTAACAACCAAACTGCTGTTAGCTCTTACACAATTACTTCAAAAGGTATTGGTATCAGCATCACTAACGCTACTCCAATCACTATTAGCTGCGGTTCTAACGTAACCCTGTTAACCTCAACTACAGGTAACCAACAAGGTAAAGCCTATAGCTGGAGCACCGGTGGTACAGGACCTACATTAGTTGCCAGCCAACCAGGTAACTATGTTGTTACAGTTACCAACAACAGCGGTTGCAGCGCTACTGCTACTGCCTCTGTGTCATACAACGGTGGTATTACTAACACTGTAAACTTTACATTACCTCCATCACCAAACTGCGAAGACAAGCAATTAACTTTCGCCAACACTTCAAGCAGCAAGGCTAACTGGAACTTTACATGGGATTTTGGTGATTCACAAACCAGCTTCCTGGAAAATGGTGTAAATACCTACGCTAACCCAGGTCAGTACAACGTTAAGTTAACTGCCGATAGCGCCAGCTGTTCTTTCAGCTCTCCAACTAAGTCTATCACTATCTTACCTAGCACAAACGGTGCTTGCTTAAGCGGTATCGAAGACGTAACCTTCAACAATGCAATTTCAATGGTTCCAAACCCAACTAACGGTAATGTAACCTTCAATATCACTGCTGTTGAAAAAAATCTGAACATCCGTGTTTACAATATCATCGGTTCTGAAGTTAAGTCGTTCAACGCTTCTGATGTTGCTACAGTATTTACCCGTAGCTTCGACTTTAGCGATCTGAGCAACGGCACTTACCTGGTTAAAATAACCAGCGGCGACAAAACTGCCACTAAGCGTTTAGTAGTTAACAAGTAATTACTATCCGTAATTAATACAAAACGCCTTCCGGAAACGGAGGGCGTTTTTTTTGTACATATAGTAGGATGAGAAATTGAAGTACTACCCCAAACGGCCATTAACTACCGGCAAGTAAAGCTGCCAGTTGGCCGGCCTGTTGTTTACGGCTGTAAGCTTTATGAGCATCGGTTGTATACTTAAAGGCTGCATGGTGGTTGCTGTAATAGAGCAGCGCTTCTTCCAATTGTTGCTGGGCACTGTTATCATCGTTGAACTCAAGCATTGGTTTACGCCCGGTTTGCTGCAGGATAGCGGCAGCATTTCCGTTGGTAGGGCCAAACGATATTATTTCGCTACAACTGGCCAGGTATTCAAACAACTTACCGGTTAAAATAAGATGGTTATCCTTAACCTGTGGAATGGCAAACAAGAGCATATGCGCTGTTTGCATTCGCCGGGTTGCTTCGGCATGGCTTATAAAATCCTGATAGGTGGTGAGTGTTTCCAATCCAAACTGACGAATGGATTGCCGAACAGATTCATCTACACGGCCAATTAGCTCAAGCCTAAAGGTGTAGCCACTCTTTAGCCTGGATAGGGCTTTCCAAAAAGCTTCCATATTCTGGCTTGCCATCAGGTTGCCTACATAACGAATTGTAAATTCAGCAGGCACCTGATCCTGGGCATATGACCCAAAGTCAGATTCGTCATAACCGTTCAGGATTACATTGATTTTTCGCGCTCTGCTTTCGAATTCCTGTAGCATACCCGGGCTTATTACCGTAATGCAATCTGCTGTATGTAACACCTGTGTTTCGAGCGCCAGGTCCTTGTTACGGGTCTTTTCAGTTCGTGGTAGTAGCTGATTATAAAATATACCGGTCCAGGGATCGCGGAAATCAGCAATCCAGTGCAAACCGTATTTTTCTTTCAGCCGCAAGCCTATCAAGTGGGTGGAATGGGGCGGTCCCGTGGTTATTATCGCATCAATCTTTTCCTTTTGCAAAATTGCAGCGGCTTGTGCTACAGCGTATATGGCCCAGCCAACCCGGGCATCAGGGATGAAATAATTCGCCCTTATGTATTCCGAAAAACGCTGAAACAAGGATGGTTTCTTTTGTGACCCAACTGAAACTACAGGCATTGCTTTTCCTTTTTTGCCACGCAGTAAATTGTAAAACTCAAATGGTTCAAAGGTTTTGGTACGGTATACCCTTACCGAGGGGTCAATTTCACTTAACAGTGATTCATCGTAATAAGGGTAGCTGCCATTAGCAACTGTAATGATAATGGGCTCCCAGCCATACTCGGGTAAAAACTTCGAGAATTTCAAGAAGCGTTGTACTGCTACACCGCCTGCAGGTGGCCAGTAGTAAGTAAATATCAGAACCTTCTTCACTTCTTTTTAGGTTGCTTGGTAGTGGCAGACACCTGCTTTTGATGCGGAGCCTCTGCTTCTATTTCCTGCATGCGCTTATAGCCACTCATGCCAAGGGTTCCAATTACAAATGCGAGGAGAATAAAGGAGCCTGCGTAAGCAATTTTATTGCCCAGATAATAGCTCTGTGGTTCAAACTTAAATTCAACAGTGTGTTTTCCTGCCGGCAAGGCCATTCCACGTAACACATAATTAGTACGGAAGTAGGATGTTTCCTTGCCATCAAGATAAGCCTGCCATCCATGTTTGCCGGCATAGTAGATGTCAGAAAAAACAGCAACCTGTGGTGTAGAAGATGAATAGGAATATACCATCTTATCGGGGCTATAACTATCCAGTTTAATTGTTGCCGCTGAATCGGACCCAAGATCTTTTTCGCTTACAACATTGTCAAAATCTTTGCGAATTACAGCCGTATAACGGGGTTCAAACTGTGCCGATCCCAAGGTGTCAATTTCCTGATCGGCAGTTGCAGCGTGTATGATGCTGCGCACAAACCATGCATTACCTATTGCATCGGGGTTAGGGAATACCCGCTCGCGTTTCTGATCATCCACCTGTTTAAAGTATTTGGTATTTAACATGGCGAATACCTTCATGTTACCGCGGCCAATCTGACGCTCAATTAAATCCTGATAGATCTGAAGTTTGGCTGGGCTATAGCCACCAACCAATTTATGGAAATAAGCAGGTGAAGCGTTGTTAAAAGGATCAACGGTCATATCATAAACACGGTAGAATAGATCTTTGTCCTGCATAATCTGCTGATCGGTAGGCGACGGCACAAAGTTTTGGCTGTATTCTGTTGCATCGCGAAAATCGTCGCTATTCAGATAGCGGTTAGCCACCAACCAACCATCAAGCAGGAATACTACCGTTAATATTCCGGCCATCATATTGGCAGATATAGATTTACGGATGTAGAACCAAACCGCAGCAAAAGCTGCAGCAATAAAGAACAGGGAGCGCAATGCATCCATATGCAACATGCTGGCGCGGTCAGTTTTAATCGCGTCCATTAACCATTGCGGGTAACCTTGCTTTACAATTTCAGCATCGCCTTTGCCAACATAACTGGCGCCAAGACCAAGCAGGCCAAACAATACAACTATAGCTGCGGTGCTACCGGCGGCGATGAACAATTTTTTCTTCAACGCTTCAGCATCCCATTTTCCATGTAGCAGCTCATTTACTGCCAGTATGCCTAATAGCGGGAAGATAAGTTGTGGTACAGCCAGGGCCATTGCCGGCGTCCGAAACTTGTTAAACATCGGTAGGGCATTGAACAAAAATTTAAAAATGGCGCTGTTATGCCCAAACGATAAAAAGAAAAAGAAGATAGATATGGCCAACAACGCCCATTTAATAGGCGACCGAACGATCAACATGCCTAAAACGAACAGAAATACAATAGCCGCTCCATAATAAACCGGACCCGAAGTGCCGGGCTGGTCGCCCCAATAAGTTGGTGCCTGTTTAACAAATTGTTCTGCCCCCTGAACGCCGTGACTGCTCAACGCCTCGTACATGGCCGAAGAGGTGCTTAACTCTGACCCGGAAGCGCCACCTTTAATATTGGGGATAAGAATAGAAAGGAATTCACCGTCAGTGAATCCTTCGCTCCAGCGGGTGGCATATTCAAAATCTAAACCACCAGATTGCGAGGCTTCTTTTTTCTCAGTCAACTCACTTGCTCCACCACGCATCGTTTGTTTGCCGTACTCCCAGGTACTCCACAGGTTAGCTACGTTCGGTACAAACGATAAACCTGCTGCAAACAGCAGCACCACGCTTGCCTTAGCAAAATCAGCGATACGCTTTTGCAGTATGCTATCAACCAGGAAATAGATACCTAACAAGCCCATGGTTAAAAGCAGATAATAGGTAACCTGAAAGTGGTTTGCGTCTATATTCAGCGAAAGAAATAACGCCGTTAAAGCACCGCCCAACAATATTTGCCCGCGATAAGCAAGCACCATGCCGCCGATAGCCGGTGCCATTAACGCCATAGCCATTACCTTGGTGTTATGCCCGGCTTCAATGCTTATCAGGTTAAAGGAGGCTAACCCATAAGCCACTGAACCTGCCAATGCCAGCCAGGGATTTACCCTAAAGCAGAGTAACATGATGTAAAAACCGGCAAACAGAAAGAAAAGCAAGGATGCTGCCTCAGGAAAAAAGAATTGAAACAGTTTTGGGATGTAATCGATCCAGTTTCCGGGATAAAGCACTGTAATTTGAAAGGTGGGCATACCCCCAAACATGCTGTTGGTCCAAAGGGCCTGTTCCCCTGTTTTTTCCTTCCAGGCAATGGTTTCCTGGGCCATGGCTTTCCATTGGGTAGTATCGTGGGCACCAAGCGTTTGGCCCTGGTAGTAAGGCAAAAAATAAGCGATGGTAAGGGCGGCAAAAATTCCTAAGGCCGCCAGGTAAGGCGCTAGTTTCTTAAACATGCATTGCTTTTGGGGCTAAAATAAGAATTGCCTGAGCAACGAATAATTCCGAAGGGGGGAAATAAAGCACAAAAGGTGACCGGGATAACCGGGCACATCTGAATTTAGCAAAGGCCTAATTGGATAGCTAACCGCACTGCGTGTGGTAGGTTGCGGGCGCCTAATTTTTCGATCGCGCGTTTGCGATGCGTGTCGGCAGTATTATAGCTAATGAACAATTGTGCTGAAGCTTCTTTCACGGTAAACCCCTGGCTCAACAATTCAACTACCTGTTGCTCTCTTTTAGACAGATGCATGCTTGCAATAGCTTGTTCCATAATGCAAAGTTTGTGCTTAGATATAATTATTCCTGCAGGTGGATCCCACCCGGCAGTCTCTCCTTATTTCGTTATTGGTGTTCCCGGCTCGGCACTGCAACTGTTACATACTTGCCCGGGTAGAGGAAGGATGTAAAAAAGCGCCGTATCTCCGTTTCGGGCGCTGATTTCCCCCTAAGTGAACTATGACACAAACCGGTAATCAAGCGGAGACCATGTTTGTTACTTAAAATCTTGATGCTAGGTATAAATCCAGCCTTTTTTACTGCTTTCGTTAATGGCATCCAACATGCTGTGGGTGCCTGTTTTTATCATTATTTTCTGACGGTATCCCTCCACCTGCTTTTCATCCAGTCCCATTTTGGTGCACATCTGTTTCAGATTATAGCCGGCAGCTGTTAACTTCAGCACTGTCATTTCCAATTCGTTAAGCGTTTCCACCATTTCTCATCCCTCCATCCGGTATAAACCGGTTTTCGTTTACACAATAGTTTGGTTCTTATGCCATGGGCGTTTCGGTAACAACCTTGTTTATTTCGGCCTGCCAATCCAATATGCCTTTAACGGCTGCCAGCTTAACGGCGTGGATCATGTTTTTTGCGCCCAGTTTATGTAACACCTGAACCCGGTCAGCTTCTACTGCATAATGACTAAGTGAAAGTTTTTCGCTAATTTCCGACAGCGTATAGCCGTTGCTGAACATTTCCATTATACGAAGTTCGCGCTCCGATAATTTTCTGTATTCGTGTAGCTTTTCCATATCTGTTGCGTTTGATGATACAAAGGTGCAGTAAGCACAGGCCCATTTCAAGCCAAGTTAAGCGTCAAAACTGCAAGTCCGAGTCTGTTAATTGTCTATTATTCGCTGATAATCATTGTTTTATGGACTATTTTTGCCTCTTTACGAATGCCCAAAAACGCGCTTATTAAGCCTGTTTTCGACCTTTTCAACACGTTTTTTTATAAAGTTTTTAACTTCCCACCGTGCAGATACAGGATGAATTATACCAGTTGGTAAAGGCTCTTTCGGCAAACGAAAAGAGATACTTCAAACTGTACGCAGGCAGGCATAGCGCAAACAGCAAAACCAATTACGAAAAACTGTTTGATGTTATTGCCGAATGGCCCGATGATAAGCCTTATGACGATGACCTGTTAATGGATGCGTTAAAGCGTAAAAAACTCGGTAAATTTTTAAGCAGCGATAAGGTAAAATTACAAAGCCTGATTACTGATTCCATCAGGGCTTACAGAAGTGGTAGCAGCGTAGAGCAACAAATTACCGACTTATTAGCGGACGAGACCTTTTTTAAAACAAAACGGTTGAACCGCCATCGCCTAAAGGCTATTCAAAAGGCAAAGGAATTAGCCTGGAAATACGAACTATACCCTTTTCTGATAACCATTTTACAAAGAGAGATTGTTGCTTCCATCGAATTACAACAGGAGAAATTAGGGCGTAATCATGCGGCAATTGAAGAAGAAACGCACAAGGCATTCCGGTTTTTGCATTTAAACGTAGATCTGCGCCGAATGTACGAGCGGGTATTTGTACAAGCACGGGCAGCACTCAATGGATCTGAGGCTGCGATGAAACTCGCTGATGAGGTGTTGGCTCTTCCATTGATTGCAGAATACCAACCCGGACAATCTTTTACCTGCGACAAACTGTTTTACCAAACCAAAGGCCTGTGCCATCGGTTGCTTTTTCAACGCAGGGAGTATGCAGATGCGTTGTTGAGTATCGAGAAGTTATTTGAACAATACAGCTATTTTATAGAGTATGATAGGGTAGCTTACAAAGTATCTCTCTACAACCTGATGAATGCCTTATTAAAGGTGGAAGATTTTGAACGTTTTCATACAACGCTTGAAAAAGCCGCAAGTTTTTCATCGAAGGATATGGACGAAGAAGGCGAGGATTGGCAGAATGTGATCCTATTAAGACTGCAATCTGCTATTATGGAGGGGAAATATAATGAGGGCAGTGCGCTACAGCAAGAAGTTGAAAGAGGATTACACAAGTATGCCAATAAGGTTAATGCAGCTAGAAAACTAGTGATATGGATTAACTTGATGTATTGCATGATATTAACAGGTAAGCCTGAAAATGCGCTATGTTATTGTAATCAAATATTGAATGATAAAACGGAAGTACGGAAAGATGTAAAACTTGATTCTCGACGTCTTGAGATTTTTATCCATTATTTAATGGGCAATTATCAATTAGTTGAATCGCTGATCAGAAATTTGATGCGGCATATTAAACAAGAAAGAACCTTAAGTGACCAAGAACAATTTTACTTTGATGCATTGAAGGCATTAATGAAGGTCGCGGGCCAGAAAATTCCCACACAGTTGATTATGGACTTGACCGCTCGTTGGCAGGAAGTCTCTGCTATTGAAAATTTATCGAGCGTTCAAATATTAGTTGAATGGCTTGGCAAGGATGTCCCAAAAGAAAAAATTTTGTAATCTCATTGTGCAGGGTAGGGGTTAATCATACAGTGTATTCCGCCTTTATTCGCTCTAATGTTTTCCGTAAAGTTGAACTCTTGAAGGAATTGAACCCTTACTTTAAAGTCTCTGGTATTCTTCAAACGGTTAAGTATTTCATTTTCACAGTGAATACTTGTCGTATTAAATCGTTCATTCCCTTCTATTCGAAATTGGGGTAAATGTACTATCAGTTCATTCCCTGCGTTTTGCGTTATGCAGTTTACAAAAGGGTAAAGCGCAGCATCATCCCAAAGAACAGGCACATGAATTAGCTCAAGAGTCTTTCCTTTGGCCATTAACTGCTTACTGATTTGTTCGGCGGTACTTTCTAATAGTGGTCTTTGAAGGTTTACTATTACATCGCTTTCTGCTTCTCTGCTCCCACAATAAAATTTAGAATTTAACTCAGCATAGAGGTATACCTCTTTGTTTCGATAGCTATATAACGGACACATAAAATCATCCAAATGTCCGGTTAGGGGATAGTAATAATCATGTCCTCGATATCTTACAGGCTTGTCCGGCCCAACCCATAAGAGTGGAAAGTTATTATGATTCCGAAAGGTTTCTTTAAAGCCCTTCTCCGTCTCTTCAATGGCTGTCTTGTCTGGTGCTGACAGCCCGTTCGATTGAATAAATTCACTTAATCCAATCAGAGTATAATTGCTGCCTACCCAAAAAGTACCGTTGGCTAACCGCACCTGGTTGCGGATAATTTTTACTTGACTACTTCCTTTTGCGGAAATAAGAGGTGAACGTTTATCTGCTAAAAAGCCGGATATGTTTTCTAAAGTTTTGAAATAAGTATCCCTTATAAATGGTACTCCATCATGAGGTAAAATTTCAAGATCAGTGTTGCCCACGAACAAGGGCTTTATATTCCCACTTGAGTTACTTGTTTCTATGGTCAAAGCATCCGTAATTAGTTGTTCTTGAAGTTTAACGTCCTCTTTTTTGTTTTTGAGATAACCAATTAAGATTTGCTGTGTAGACTTTATATTTTCGCTGAGATAGGGGAATTTTGTTTTGTTGTTGCTAACACAATCCAATATCCAAGGATAAAGGTAAGCAGCACTAAAGTGTTGCAGGTAATAAATATTTGAGCGGAAATGCTCTGCCAACGCAAAATGATGCTCTGGATGTCCGCAGTAAAGATTGCTGGCCCAGAGTGCCGAGAGAGATTTCGGAAAATGAGATTCTAAGATGAGTTGGCTCATTAAGCAAAATGAAATAAATAAAAATGCCGAACCTAACGGCCCGGCATTTTATCTATAAAAAAATTGAACTTAACAACTTGAGCATTAACAGAACGACTGCGTAGATAGATTGGCGCAGGAATTTTCTCCGCCGGCATTGGGAGTAGTAATTTTTATGCTGGCTGTGTTTCGGTTATTCGGTGTTCTTGTTGTACCCCAATTATAGGTCAAGTACTTAATGCACGCTACAAAAGTGCTGGTTTTCAAATTGAACTTGTCCTTTACCAGATTGGCTAATGAACCATACCGGATATCATCCATTCCTTCTATAATCGGAATATCACCATAGGTGCCACCATTCATAGTGAAATTTGTGTTGCCGTTAGTGGCGGTAATTTTACGCACATTCTCATCCGTTGGGCCATGGACTGAAGTGCCAACCTCATAATATACATCGTAGCCAGAGGAAGCTATGTTAACGTAGAGGTTAATACAATTGCTGCTCCCGCGGGCAAGTGTAGCTCTGCAATTGCCGTTGATATAAAGTTTTAACTGGTCGCCTGCCGATTGCAGCGATACCTGGCTCATGGCCGATACATTCTCCGAGGTGTAACTCATGTTGCTTTGGGTTTAGGTTTTAAATATACTCTTAGCAACACAAAATGTTTCAACAACTATATTTCTTTTAAGGCCTTTTAAATATTAATATAACTTGATGGATAGCTTAGCCAACAGTTACCTTATACATTTTATCGAAGTCGTAATACTGGTTCGCCAGTCGCAGCAGTTCTTCGCTTCCTGTTTCCCTAACCGTTTGTAACAATTTGATAATGTAGTCGGTATCTTGTCCGTAGATGATGAGCCCTTTAAGCGTCTCCGAGAACTTTAGGGGGCCATCCAAACTGCGAAGGATCTTACCACTCATGTAATTTTTTACGATTTGAAGTTCGTCTTCAGGTATTAATTCGGTGCGCAGAATATTTATTTCCTTCTCAATCTCATCCAGGGTAGCCTGGCGCACGGCCTTGCCTACCTCCGTACTTATTTCAATAAAGCCGCTATGCGGATAAGACACAAAAGAGGAGTAGATGCCATAGGTATACCCCTTTTCTTCGCGTATATTACTCATTAGCCGCGAACCGAAATAGCCGCCAAATACTGTGTTCAGAAGGGAAAGTTTCAGAAAGTCGGGGTGGAATTTATTGATGGAAAGGTTGCCAACTGCCACAGCCGATTGTACTGAGTCTGCTTTTTCGGTATGGTGTACTAATTGATTTGAACCTTCAATAGGGTAGGAGATAGATTCGCTCGCCTTAGGCCCCAATAGCGCCTTGCTTCCAAAATACTTATTTAAAAGGCCAATCAGGCTGTTGTCGTATTTACCCGATACTATAAGTGTTAGGTTAGATGCATTGTAGTGATGGTTGTAAAAAGCCTTTAGGTCTTCCGTAGTTATTACATCAAAATGCGCAAACTCTGTTACTCTTCCATACGGGTGTTTTTGGCCGAAAAGAGCATCTACAAAATTTCTGTTGGCAATAAAATCGTTCTTCTCCAGATCAACCGATAGGCGTTGCTTCCGGTTGTTAATAGCAGTATGCAATTCTTTTTCAGGAAAACTGGCCTCCGCAAATATCTCACCCATCAACGGCAATACCTGCTCTATCTGGCTGGTAAGCGAATACAAAACAGCACCGGCTGTTTCAAAGCCCGCACCATAATTAATATTGGTTCCGTAATAATCGAATATATCTGCAATAGTCCGCGAATCGTGTTTAACCGTTCCCTCGCGTAGCATGCGGTTAGTGAAATCAGCCACCAGGTTTTTTTCTTCGAACCATTTACCTGCCTTGAACAGGAACTCTATTTTAATTACATCCTGTTCCCCCGCATTAATGCTGTAAACAGGAACGCCATTATCTAAAAATAGCTTATCAACCCCGGGCAGGGTAACTTTTTCAATCAACTTTATTTCAGGTTCTATACTGCGATTCATGATTTTCATTTAAACAAGTAAAAACGAAGCATTTTAGTTTTCGCTGAGGTAGTACAAGGTGCTGGAGTTCTCCTCGCGGAACATAGTTGCGGCGGCGCGTTGCATTTGCTCAGCAGTAACGCTTTTATAGCGTTCAATTTCCTGATTCAGATCGGCTGCATTACCGAGCATTTCGAAGAAGGCCAGGTTCATAGCACGGTTCAGAATATTCGTATCGCCAAAGGCAAGGTACGATTCTATCTTATTCTTTACCTTGGTCAGCTCACGCTGGTCAACTTGGGTAGTGGCTACTTCCGCCAAAACTGCATCTACAGCTTTCTCTGCTTCTTCCATTGTAATTCCCTTATGCAGCTTTCCTTCCACCATAAATAATCCTGCATCCACCGTTTCGGTAGCATACGCACTAACACTGCTGAATATCTTCTTTTCCTTTACCAGTGTTTGGTATAGTCTTGACGAATCGCCGGTGCTTAGGATATCCCGTAGCAGATCCGCAGCATAATAATCGGGATTATTGCGGTTTGCCATTTTAAACGCCTTGTAAAAAGCATTTACCGGTACATTGGCCTTTACGGTAAGTTTGCGTGCTTCGTTTTGCGCAGGTTCAGCCGGTATATTTTTTACAATAGCTGGTCCTGCCGGTATTTCACCAAACCATTTTTCGGCCAGGGCAAATACCTCCTGCGGTTTTACGTCGCCGGCCACAACCAGTATGGCATTGTTGGGGCGGTAGTATTTAAAAAAGAAATCGCGGGCACTTTGCATTTGCACCTTCTCGATGTGTGAAAGATCCTTACCTATCACAGGCCAGCGATAAGGATGCACCTTATAGGCCAGTTCGCTTAATTTATGCCATGCATCCCCATAAGGTTGGTTGATGTAGTGCTCTTTAAATTCTTCCATTACCACATTTTTTTGTGTGGCTAAACTGCCTTCTTCAAATGCAAGCGAGAGCATGCGGTCGCTCTCCAGCCAAAATGCCGTTTCAAGGTTTACAGCCGGAAGTATATCATAGTAGTTGGTAATATCGGTTGACGTAAAGGCATTGTTCTCGCCACCTGCATTTTGCAGGGGCGTGTCAAACTCGGGTATGTTCACTGAGCCTTCGAACATAAAATGCTCAAACAAATGCGCAAATCCGGTTTGCTCCGGGTTCTCATCCCTCGAGCCCACCTGATACAGGATATTCACCACCGCCATGGAGGTTGAATGGTCTTCGTGCACCAATACCTTAAGGCCATTGTTCAATATATGTTTCTCGTATTTTATCATCACTGAAGATTAAATTGCTAAAGTAGGGTTTTAAGGATAAATGCCGTTGCTGAGGTAATTAAATGCTTGCACCGGATTTACTCAATTAGTGGATGCCTTTTAAATGCTGCGTTGGCGTCAAAAAGTTTACGGTAAGTAATATGCCGTTTTACCAACTGTGCTCCTAATGCCTCGCAGGTTTTTATCATTTTGGCATTAAAATCCCCAATCCAGGTAAGTTCAATTTCGTCCCATCTGCCCGAAGGACGCACCACTTCATCTGCTGCTAATACAATGGCAGCTTCTACGCCTTTACGCTGCTGTTCGGGCACCACGCCAAACACGATCCCGAACACCTTTCTGTTGCTTTTGTCAAAAGTTTTAATCCACAGGAATTTTAGCAATCCCCAAAAATTTAAGTTACCGTTTACATGCTTAAACCAACCGTTCAATTCAGGCAGCATAATAAAAGTAGCAATAGGCTCCTGCCTGTAGTAACCAAACCAGGCGAGGTAGTCAACCATCACAGGCTTAAAGCTTTTAAATATCTTCCAGGCTTGCTCCTCCGTCATGGGGTGGTAGTTGGGTAAAAACTGCCAGGCCCTGTTAAACACCGAACTAAAATCGCGCGCATATTTGCGCAGATTACTTTTGTCGGCATAACGGAAAGTATAGTCACCACTTCGTTTTAAGCGCTCTACAATGGGTTTATAGCGTTCTGGTAGCTTTTGTGTAATATTCAAGCCATACGAATATTGCTGAAAATAATCGCGGAATCCGTACGCCTCAAATAATGTCTGATAATAAGATGGGTTATAATTCATTTGGTAGGTAGCGGGCGTAAAACCTTCTACCAACAAACCCCACCATGCGTTTCGTTCACCAAAATTTATAGGGCCATCCATAGCCTGCATGCCGCGCTCCTTCAACCAATTTGCTGCTGTATCAAAAAGCAAAAAAGCTGCTTCCTTGTTATCAATGCATTCAAAAAAACCGCAACCTCCTGTGGGTTGTGCTTCGGTAAAGGCCGTGGTTTTGTCGATAAATGCTGCTATGCGGCCTATCGTTTCGCCTTGGTCGTTTGTTGCGATCCAGCGTTGGCATTCGCCATTGCTGAAGAAAGTATTGAGTTTGGGGTCAAATACCTTTTTTACATCCTGTTTCAGGGGTGCAATCCAATTATTATCGCCCTTATAAATCCGGTAGGGCAACTGGTAAAACTGCTTTTCAATAACTGAAGTGCTTACGGGTGTAACGGAGAACATAGAGTCACCATTTTATACTGTTGTATGCTGCGCCTGAATATTTACAAGCATATCTTGGGTCATTCTTTCAAGGTCATATTCGGGTTTCCAGCCCCAGTCCTTCCGTGCAACACTATCATCAATGCTTTGCGGCCAGCTTTCTGCAATAGCTTGCCTAAAGTCGGGTT
>JAXLUO010000027.1:0-34582 GCA_046329495.1 Chitinophagales bacterium
TGATATGTTCTTTACCCCAACCGGCGAAGGTGTGGGTATCGAAAAATTTGGTGCTGATGCGCTGGTGCAGCAGGAGCCTGATGCTTCTTCGTTCCCAAGCGGCGGTATCCGTGCCACCTTCGAAGCCCGTGGTTACACAGCCTGGGATCCGGGTTCTCCGGCATTTATTATGGAAATCGGCGATGGCAAAACCCTTTGCATCCCTACTATATTCATTTCCTACACCGGCGAATCGCTGGATTACAAAGCGCCTTTATTAAAGTCGTCGCACTTCCTTGAGCAGGCTGCGCTGCCTGTAGTGCACCTGTTCGATAAAGATGCTACCCGCGTAACAGCTACCCTGGGTTGGGAGCAGGAATACTTCCTGATGGACGAAGCGCTGTTTATTCAGCGTCCCGACCTGATGTTCAGCGGCCGTACCCTGGTAGGCGCTGCTCCTCAAAAAGGTCAGCAGTTCGAAGACCACTACTTCGGTTCTATTCCTGAGCGTGTATATGCCTATATGCTGGATCTGGAAGCCGAGTGTCATAAATTAGGCGTGCCTTTACGCACCCGTCATAACGAGGTGGCCCCTGCACAGTTTGAGTGCGCCCCAATGTTCGAAGAAGTGAACGTAGCGGTTGACCACAACAGCTTGCTGATGGACTTAATGGAGCGTGTTGCCCGCCGCCACAAACTGCGCGTGCTGTTACACGAAAAACCATTTGCCGGCATTAACGGTAGCGGTAAGCACAACAACTGGAGCATGAGCACCGATACAGGCAAAAACCTGTTAAGCCCCGGTAAAACACCTAAAAACAACCTGCTGTTCTTAACTTTCTTCGTTAACGTTATCAAAGCTGTAAACGAATACAGCGACCTGATGCGCGCCTCTATCGCCTCAGCTAACAACGACCACCGCTTAGGTGCTAACGAAGCACCACCGGCTATTATCTCCGTATTCATCGGTTCGTTCATGCAGGATATCCTGAATGAAATTGAAAAGCGCGTAGCCAAAGGCAAATACGACGAGCTGAGCAACGCTAACCTGAAGCTGGACATCCACAACAAAATTCCGGATGTGTTGCTTGATAACACCGACCGTAACCGTACCTCTCCATTCGCTTTCACCGGCAATAAGTTCGAATTCCGTGCTGTAGGTTCTACCGCTAACTGCGCCCAGCCTATGACCGTTATGAACGCCATTGTTGGTAAGCAACTGCTGAACTTTAAAGCAGATGTAGATAAGCTGATGAAGGACGGCGAAACCAAGGAAGGTGCCATTATGCGTGTGCTGCGTCAGTATATTACCGATAGCAAGCGCGTGTTGTTTGAAGGTGACGGTTACAGCGAAGCCTGGGCTAAAGAAGCCAAGAAGCGCGGCCTGAACAACGTAAAAACTACACCTTACGCCCTGGACTTCTACACCAGCAAAAAGGCTAAAGAAGCCCTGGTTGAAACCGGTATCTACAGCGCCCGTGAATTGGATGCCCGTGTAGAGATCATGCACCACAACTATGTGCTGAAGATTGATACCGAAGCGTTGTTGCTAAGCGATATTGCTGTTAGCCAAATCATTCCTGCGGCGGTTGATTATATGAACAAACTGGCCCATAACATTAAAGGCTTAAAAGATGCCGGTGTTCCTGCAACGGCTGCTAAGGCGCAGAAGGATCTGTTAGCTGAAATAGCTACCCGCACCAATGCCATTAAAGCTGCTGTAGATAAATTGGCTGTAGCCCGCGATAAGGCACACCATGCCAGCAGCAATGCCGAAGCCAGCAAAAACTACTGCGACAAAGTGAAGCCGTTCTTTGATGACATCCGCGAAAACGTAGATGCCCTTGAAAGACTGGTTGACGACAACTCGTGGCCATTACCTAAATACCGCGAAATGCTGTTCATCAAGTAATACAACACATTTAAAAGCCCACAACCCTCACAAGGCGGAGCCCCCAGGCTCCGCCTTTTTTATTTTCCAATCAACACTACTCTCATCTGTTCAATTTGTTCAATTCGTCCAATTGGTTCAATTGGTCTATACACTGCGTAGCTGCAACCCCTTTAGGGGGCCGGGGGGTAGCGAGGCCTGGCCCACCCAACCCACCATTTGCTCAATTCGTTTCAATCAGCATTCTAAAATCAAAAATCAGCAATCATCATAACCATCCGCGTTCATCAGCGTTCCATTTGTATTTGCGCAGTTGCAACCCCTATAGGGGGCCGGGGGGAAGCGACGCCTGAGCCACGCTTCCCACTAACTCCCTAAAGGGAGAACCGCCACGCATTACTGCTCTACCAATCTACTAATCCACCAATCCACCAGTCCACCAACCCACCAATTTCCCCACCCGTTTAAAACTCCCTCCCTCAAAATTTTAGCTGTTACTTTTCTTTGCAGCACAACTTACATATATGACCCTTTTAGACGGAAAGAAACTGGCAGACGAATTAAAACAGGAGATAAAGGCTGAGGTAGCAACCCTTACCGCTGCAGGTGGCAAACAGCCACACCTGGCGGCTATTTTGGTAGGCGCCGATGGCGGCAGCTTAACCTATGTGGGCCACAAGGTAAAGGCCTGCGAACAGGTAGGTTTTAAAAGCACCCTGCTGCACTTTGCCGATGATATTACCGAGGAGTTTCTGTTAGGCGAGGTGAAGAAACTGAACGAGGATGCCGATGTAGACGGCTTTATTGTGCAGTTGCCTTTGCCAAAGCATATTAATGCCGATAAGGTAATTATGGCCATTGACCCCAGGAAGGATGTGGACGGCTTTCACCCGGTTAACGTGGGCAAGGTAACCCTGGGTTTACCGGCTTACATTTCGGCAACGCCTTTTGGCATTACCAAAATACTGGAGCGTTATAACATTGAAACCAGCGGCAAGCATTGTGTGGTTATCGGCCGTAGCAACATTGTGGGCCGCCCTATGAGTATTCTGATGAGTGGTCAGGGTAAAACGGGTAATGCAACCGTTACCGTGTGCCACAGCCGCACCAAAAACCTGAAGGAGATAACCCTGCAGGCCGATATCATTATCGCCGCTTTGGGTAAGCCTGAATTCCTTACCGGCGATATGGTAAAGGAAGGTGCCGTGATAATCGACGTGGGCACTACCCGCGTTACCGACACAACAACCAAAGCCGGCTGGCGTTTAAAAGGGGATGTGAAGTTTGATGAAGTAGCCCCTAAAGCCTCGGCTATAACACCCGTGCCCGGTGGGGTAGGACCCATGACCGTGGTTTCGCTGTTGCTGAACACGCTGAAGGCCGCTAAAGGAGAAGTGAGCTAAGTATAATACCTTTATAAACTGAACCTGATTTGTATGAAATACCTGCATTTAGTTCTTGTAGCCTTGGTTTTATTAACGGCCTGTAAGCCTAAAGGCCCTAAACCAGCAACAGGAGGTATCAAAGTTGAGGGCAAACAAGTGTATACTGATACTTCTACCAGTTCGGTAAAGGTGTTTGATAACAATGGCCGAGTATGCATACAGCAAACCAGTACCAGTTACGAAATGGTGGATGCCTTTGAGGGCACCAACCGCATTCCCCTGCTGCTTAAAATTACCCGCACCGATCTCTGCTTTGCCGACTCGGTGAACAAGGATAAAGTGTATCAGATTACAGCTAAAAGCCTGATGGATACCAAGGACATAAACTGGAGCACCCAGTTTGTGGCTACTGATTTACAATTGAAAGATAAAACCAATACCCTGCTGGCCACACACGAAGGTGAGAATGGGGAAGAGGACCTCGTTTCGCGTTACAGTTTACTGGATGGCAAACTGGTGTTTAGTTGCAGCTATGGGGATATGAAGGTGAGCATCCCTAACCTGCGCGAGCGCCGCTTTGTGGGTTTTACCTCGCGCTCTGCCGTTACTTCTCCGCTTAGGAAGGTGGAGGGTGATAATGTAATGGCCCTGATCAGCTACAGCAGCAGCAGCAAAGCAATCAGCCAGTTAGTGCTTAGTATAAAGCGCGGACCGGTAGCTACCAAAATGCCCGACTACACGCCCGAAATGACCTTTGTTGCCGGCAACGAAAACAGCAGTGTTGTGGAGGATGGCAAAGGCCTGATAATGCTGAAGCTGGATGAAAAATACCAACCGGCTGATATCAAGGATTTCTCCGCTCAGTTTAACGTGTATTACGGCGATGACAACGAATCAACCCAAATCAGCATCCCCGTGGTGAATGACAAGTTCGACCTCAGCCACGCTAAGTACGATAAGGACCTTTTTGAATTGAAGGAGATTACGCCATTGGTGCAGTAGGGCTTACAACATATTATTATTCCCATTCTCTTGATTAGCGGGAAGAATGCTTGTATTTGGAGAGATACTTATTTCCTACTTTGATAAGTTCATCTTCAAACATTTTGATAAAGTCCATCAATTTTTGTTTTGCCGAACCTTTGGCATAATTAGCTTGGTGGATAGAATCAACATTAGCGTGACATAAAACACATAAGCATATCAAATTGTCATCATCATTGTTCTTCTTATTTCCATCCTTATGATGCGTTTCGAGATAATAGCCGTTCGCATAATTCTGGTTTAGGGCTATCCCGCAACTCTCACAAGTAAACTTCTTCATCATCCTATAATTCTTGCTCAAATTATTCCATCCATCAGTATATCCCCAAAAATCCGTTGGTATGTCTTTGGGTAAATCATGGTCGAAAAAATCTCCTTCTGCCTCTCCATTTAAAATAACTTCATCTCTAAAATTTGAAGTGAGCATACCAGAGTAAACACCGGGATGAAGCCTAACACAATTCTCACAAACCAAAGGTTCCTTTTCAACACCATCTAGATCTTCCATTTTTACAACCCTTGTTGAGAAAACATAGTGTCCATTGAAGTTTATTTTCCGTTTTTGTTCGTCAATTGTCCTGCAATTTACAACGTGAAATTTTGGTATCATTGTTTTCCAACCATTTGCTGTTGCGGTGCCACGGCTATATCCTTTTTCTATGTAAAGAAATCCTTTATGTCTGTTTCCCTTTTTGTCTTTAAAATAAATACCATCGATATCAAACTCAATGTTAGCATTTAGTTCTTGTTGTGATAATTTCTTTGTAATAGGTTGGAAGTTCGAGTTGACCTTATCAGAATCAACACCAAATCTGTTTCTAACAAAGATTTTTAGCTCTCTAAAATCGTAAATCATTGCTGTGTCATTTGAGAAAGTGCTTCCCTAACTAATGCATCACTAGTTGTCACAATTTTAAATTCAACTCTTCTACATTTTTCATCATCAGCTGGCCTATTTGAAAATGCGGTAAGATTTCCATTTGCATCAAGCGTCCTTCCTGATGAAAGTCCATTTGCCGTTAGCCAAAACTTCAACCTTTGCTGAGTGGCTGGATCAAGTCCATTATAATATGGTGTATCAAAAAGATATTGAAGAACATTTCTGGTTCTATCTTGTGACAATTTTACATTGTATATGTAGCTGCCCTTGTTGTCAGTATGTCCTTCAATTCTTACTTCTGCAATTTTATCTCTATATTGTGGCTTTAAAATAATTGCGAGATATTTTGGATAAAATTGGGAGAGAATAGTTTGAAATTCTGGTTTCAGTTCGCTTTTCGCATAATCAAACAAAACTCTTTCATTTATAAATTTAATTGATAAATCAGCCGTATCAATTACTGCATCCCACTTATCTTTTTTAAAGTCATCCCTAAATTGGGTTTGCAACTTTTTAATAATTCCACCTTAGTTTCCTGAAAGTCCTTAAAAATCTTATCCTTTTCAGCTTGTTTTTTTCGAACATCCAGCATATAAGAGATAGAAATAAACAAGAAGATAACCATTAGCACGGTCATTAAATCAGATAGAGGAATCCAGTAATTATCTTTTTTCCAGCGGCCATTGCTTAGTTCTTTAAAGAATCAAAAATCTCATTGGTTCTTTCCTGATATTTTAGAACCATTGCTTGGAGCACCTTGTCTAAACTCATAAAACTTTCGCTGAGTCTTTTCTTGAATTCGGAATCCAATTTCTCTACATCTTTTGCAAGTTTATCGTTGCTCTTGGCAATTATTCCAACTCCTCATTCATCCTCTGCTCTATATCCTTCCAGAACTTACCGTTCACATCCTTAATTTGCTCTAGTTCCTTTAGCTTAACAAGAAGCTGATTGATAGATTCCTGGAATCCTTTCTCCTTCTTCATGTAGTCTGCAAGG
The DNA here is from genome assembly GCA_046329495.1 of Chitinophagales bacterium. Lineage (GTDB taxonomy): Bacteria > Bacteroidota > Bacteroidia > Chitinophagales > LD1 > Bog-950. The sequence goes on from JAXLUO010000027.1 coordinate 6,179, forward strand.
AGCGTGCTTGAAGAATAAACGTTTGTTGTTGTCGCTTCAAGCTTAGTTGCAAGTTCATTGAATTTATGGTCTTCTATTATAACACGATTCAATTCTTGAATCATTCGATTTAGAATCGAATTACTGTCAGTTAAAGATTTTGTGTTTGTCGTAATCTCCTTAATGTTTACTGATGATGTTTCAAGATTCGAGGTAATCTCATTGAATTGTTCAATCAACGTCGCAACTTGTTGTTTGTTTTCCTTTTGCCAGTCATTCAAATTCTTTACACTATTGTTTAGTTCTTCGAAGTTCTCCTTCACTAATCGCTGAATCAATTCATTCATTTGCGTATTGAAGTCGGTAATAACCCTCTCCATCGCCTCAACCAACGCTTTGGTATTGTTCTCCGTCATTAGTTTGCTGAATTCATCAAATTTGTTTCTGACTAATTCATTATTCCTATTCATAGTTTCAACAATGGAAGTGGAATTGTTAGACGTTAGTCTTGCATACTCACCTTGTTCGGCTCTAAGTTTTTGGATTTGGGTCAGGAGACTGGTTTCGCCATCACCTCCAAGCGCAAGTTGAATTTTAGATAGCTTTTCCGTTTGCTCAGAAACTTGATTTTTAAGTTTCGCAAATTGCGTTGAAAGGCTTTCGTCGCCTTCTCCTATAATGGCGTTAATAAGAGATTTGAAATTATTTGCATTTTGTATTGACCCATTTCTTGCCTCATCAATTATTGTATTTAGGGCGGTCATTTCATCACTTGTAACTGACTTGTCTTTTTCGTTGCTTCGCTGAACAATGGCTGTCAATTTTGAAAAATCAACAAGCCAATAATTCCAAAGATTGAAGCAATGAACGCAGTCTTTAAACCCTCCAACAACTCTGGAATACTAGCTTCCATATTCCTTACATCGAAATAAAAGAGTCCATAGGCAATGCCTAAGAACGTTCCTAAGATTCCTATTGTTGGAAACACTTGGGGGATGCTATCGAAAATGTATGGGTTTATTGATTGTGGATTTGTCTTCGCTTTCCAAACGTAGTAGATGCTGAAAACAAGCCAAATTAAGAGCAAAAAATAGGGTAACAGCTCAATCAATAATTTCATAAGTAGTAATAGTTTAATCGAAGTGAATTGATTAGTAATGTCTTTTACAAATATATTATTTAGTATGCAGATCTGTGAACTTTTTACGCTTGTAGTTTTCCCTCCCGTCCCTTCAGATATTCAAACTGTGACCCGGAAATTCTGCAGAGGCAAGCCTTTTGACTTCCTCAACTCGTATTCGCCTCTAGCAAGGCCTACGAGGATGTAACTGTTCTATCATTTTCAATGCCTATGCAATCTACAAATTTACTGTTCTTCCCCCGGTTGTGCGTCCCGCCAACCGGAGAGGAGAGCGCTGAGTGGGCAAGTGTATAATCACCGCAAGTGCAGCGCAGTTGCTGTAATTAGCTTCCCTTTCCTTCTGAAACCCGCTGATGAAAGCAGGATTACTAAGTCTCAGGATGGCAATAGAATTACCTTTATTTCTACACACGAGTTAGAAGGGATTGTCAGTAACATTTCCATTTATGGAAGCATGTTCTTCATACAAGGGGTATTGCCTAAAATTTTCATCCAGCGGAAGCATTGCTTTTATTTCATCCATAAGCATTTTAGGAGATTTATAACTTATGGCTCTCATCTTATAGCCCATGAAAAAGTCAAAGCTCTGGATGTGCTGTGTTTTTCGATTGGGCGAAGTAACATGCAAATAATATTCGTTTAAGCAGTTATTTAGCTTTATCGTCTTATTACGGAAATAATCTTGATACTTGAGAAATGTATCAAGGTCTATTAAAACCAAATTTTTTATAGTTTCAGGCTTTGATATATTCCTTTCATGTAATAGTTTTCTAAATTCCTTGTTAAGCATATAATTGACGCCCAACATTCTGAGTGAAGGATCAGTTACCACTATTATCGGATAAACTATCGCTTCTTCAAAATTGTAATTGTCAAAACTTTAAATTCATTTTTCCTTAATCTTTCGATTACGTTAACAAGTTGGGATATTCCTTTAGGAGATTCGTTTTGATTCTTTACAAGTTTCTTAGAAATTTCCGCCACGATGTCTTCGTATTTGTGGCTATGCTTTGCTTTTGCCTCAAGCAACACGTCTTTAAATTCGAATAAATATATTTTGGATTTGTCACGCATGTAATAGTCTGGCTCTCCCTCCTTAAGGGCAGCTTTCATTTGAGTTCCGTTGAATCGTATGTAATCAGATTTTTCGAATGCGTAATTCATTACGGAATAAAATAGCTCGTTTTCAGAAAATTCAGTGCTGTAGATATTTTTGAAATCAAGGTAAGACTTAATTACTTTCCCGTTGAATTCTACCTTGTTCTTAATTAGCACTTTTGCAAATTCAAATTGAATACCCTGAAATATTTTATCGACGAAGAAATTATAATTTAAAACACAAAATCGTTCTTGCTTCTTCTATAAATAGGCCTTTCACGAAGTGACAAAAAATCGGGAGACGCTTTGATTGCTTTTGGGTCAATGCAAAGCGTTTCTAAGAAATTAATCTTTACCGGAAACTCATCTGGAATATTCAAGACCGATGTTCTCGCTTCTCTTGTTGCTGTCTGTAAATAGAGGTCAATAATATGGGTTAAATAACCCTGCCATGAGATTAAATCGTATTCCTTTAGAAACAAATCTAGGTAGGGTTTAAATTGAGGGTCTCGCTCACAGAAATGAAAGAAATAAATGGACTTTAAAAACTGCCAGCGCAAGTCTTTGAACATGGAAAGTTCAAAATATGGCATTTGACTAGGCAGAATAATTTTGATTGCATCTTCTTCCGTAATCACTTTACCTCTGGAAACACTATTGTTTTTTTGCTCCATAGTCCATTTTTGCGATGCCCACAAGTAACCCTTAAATAAATCCAATTCCTGTTGTGGAGTTAAATGGTCAGCAAGTTCTTTTTGGTTTTCATTTTGAAGCAAAATTTCCGTGAAGTTCAACACAGACACGATGGATAAAAACCTAAATTCAGCGTTCGAGTTAGATTCTATTTCAGCAATTACGGATTCAATTTTGGTTTTAATATCAGCTGGAAAACGAGCTATCCATTTGTTAAGAAAATCGACTTGTTTGTTTTTGTCATTTTCAATCCCATGAATTTGGGCTTGGCAATATCCCATGATTTCAATGGCGTTTTTAGTAGGAATATCGGCTATAAGGTTTTGAATATTCACCTGATTATAGTCTTGAAATAAATCCTTGTATGCCAGTGACACGTTAAATTTTATTGCCATTGTTCAAAGATAGATATTAAAACTTCCCGATTCACTGCTCAATAGGAAATATGGCGAGGGTTTTTAGGACATACGTTATTGAATAATAAAAAAAGGATTGACCTCTGTTCTTTCCGGGTCTTCCGAAGGGAGACCCGGAAGTTTAAATAGTTGCAAGTCTTCAGACTTGCCTTTCAAAACCGTCTTTAATGGTAATTTTGTTAAAAAAGAAATTAAAAAAGAAACAAAACGTCCTTTTATAGTATCTTTACATTAGCCAAAGTTCCTTGACATACCTGTAAAACACTAAATGAGGTGGAGGAGATGTTATCTTTTTGCCTGGCTTAAGCGCCGCTAAAGATGACATCTCTAAGTGCTGTAACCTTTGCACAAATGATAACTCTCGCGGCTTCCTAAAACCGAATCCGTCACCAGCTTGCCGGGCTCAGAACACTTTGCGTTTTTAGCAATTTGCGAAGCACTGGTCCAAAAACTTTACACGTTGTGGTAAGTTTCTGTCAACTTTATGCTGCCGGATAGGCACTTAAACGATTAAAAGCCTTCCAAAATCAGCAAAAACAAACGATTTTACCGCAAAAGCAAATAAAAGAGCCTGTATTTAAAGTGTAAACTTTACATTTCAATGTAAACTTTTGTCAACTTTTTCAAGACGATTCTCGTGCATATATCCTGAAAATCCTCTGCATCCTGAACATCCTGGTCCAAAAAGTGTAAAGGAGTGTAAAGTTGCCATGCGTTAAAATTCTCTACGCCTTCGTGCAAACCATTCATTTTGCTTCGTTTTAACACAAAAAATGCTCATATGAAACTTTCTGTAACTTGTGCACAAGCAAAATTTGCACAAGCATGCACAAGCAGTGTTGATAACCCACGCACAACCAAGGGAAGTGATACAATCTAAATCAGCGTTCTAAAATCAAAAATCCCAATGATAGGATGATAGGCCAATTGGCACAATCAATCAATTCCTATCATTTCCAATCAAACCCTTTCACAAATTGGTTGCGCGCTATGGGGACAGCAAAATCCAGTTTTGTGCTTTGAGAATGGGTTATCCTTATGCCTTAGTGTGTCGACCACCCTCCTCCGGCTGCGCTCAGGACAAGCTAAGAATCCGTGTCGCGTATTCTGCCACTCCTCCTGATCCCGAAGTATCGGGAAGGAGGGGAAGTTTAACAGCCGCTGCACGACTGGAAAAGCGCGGTCAATAAGCCACAACCCCAAAGCCGTGTAAATCATAAAAATCAGTGTTTATCTGCGTTCCATGATTTCTCCATGGCAATGCATGCTATGTTCGGCTGTTACAATCCAAAATCTACCCTCTAAAATCTAAAATCTCCTAATTGTCTTAATTTAAAACCACCCCTGCGTATTTGTTGATATTCTGCGGACTACTTTCGTAGCCTAATTTTCAAATTGCACACAATGTCAATGCCCGGCAAAACACCTGTTTTACTGCCTGTAATGGAGCACTTCTATACCATTCAGGGCGAGGGCTTTTACCAGGGTAAGGCCGCTTACTTTGTGCGCCTGGGCGGCTGCGATGTAAACTGCCCCTGGTGCGATGTAAAGGAGAGTTGGGAAACCGAACCCCACCCGAAAATGACGGTGGAGGAAATTGTAGCAGCGGTGGCTGCGTCGGGCACCCAGATATGTGTGGTTACCGGCGGCGAGCCGCTGATGCACAACCTTACCGACTTAACTGCGCAACTAAAAGCCAGAGGCATCCGCACCCATATCGAGACAAGCGGGGCCTATCCTTTAACCGGGCAGTGGGATTGGATATGTGTATCGCCCAAGCGTTTTAAACTGCCGGTGGAGCAATGCTTAAAAGCGGCACACGAATTGAAAGTAATTATCTGGCACCGCAACGATTTGCGCTTTGCCGAAGAATATGCCGCCAGGGTAGGAGAGCAGTGCATGCTGTTTCTGCAGCCCGAGTGGAGCGAGGAGGATGAAGTGCTGCCGATGATTGTAGAGTATGTGAAGGAGAACCAGAAATGGAAGATATCGTTGCAGATTCATAAATACATGAATATTCCGTAGCGGAACCCGTAACCCAAGCATTAAAACCGAAGAATGTATAAACTTTTTGCCGCAGCATTTTTGTTATTCATCAGCTCTGCCGCCGGCGCGCAGATCATTTTAACCATCGACAACATTAAAGGCAACGCCCGCGAAAACTACATGGCGGCCTACATTACCAAAAACTTTGAACGCAGCGATAGTCTGGTAAAACTGGCCGTGCAGGAAAAGCCCAATTTTATTGATGGCTGGATATTGCTTGGCGATAACAAGTTCCGCGAAAAGCAATACGACGAAGCTGCACATGCCTACGAGAAAGTTAAAAGCCTGAAGGCCGATTATGTGGCAGACATTGACATGCGCCTGGCCAAAAGCTACATAGGCATGGAGAAATATCAGGAAGGCTTAAGCCATGCCCGCAGCTTTCAGCAAATTGAAAAGTTAGGTGCCTCGGAACGCATGAACGTGGAGAAGTTGATTGCAGACTGCGAGTTTGCCATGCAGGCCATCAACCACCCCGTGCCGTTTGAAACTACCAACTTGGGCCCCGGTGTAAACACTCCGTTGAATGAAGCGGGACCGTTTATGACTACCGATGAGAAGTATTTGTTTTTTACCCGTCAGATTGATGATGGTAACTATACACAGGAAGACATCTTCTACTCGGTGCGCACAGATAACACCTTCGGACAAGCCAATGATGTAGGCGAGGCTATTAATACGTTTGAATACGGCGAAGGCTCTGTTTGTATTTCGGCCAGCGGTAAATACCTGCTGTTTAGCAGTTACGACCGCCCCAATGGTTTAGGCAACAGCGATATTTACATTTCGCGCAAGGTGGGCGAGAAGTGGGAACGCGCCAACAACATCGGCGCACCTATTAACGGACCCGGTTGGGAAGGTGCCCCAAGCCTTTCGGCTGATGGCCGCACGCTGTTCTTCTCGTCGGTGCGTTCGGGTGGTGCCGGGCAGCGCGATATTTGGGTAAGCTACCTGAACGACGATGGCACCTGGAGCAAACCCGATAACCTGGGCGATAGCATCAACACACCGTTTAACGACGAATCGCCTTTCATCCACCCCGATGGCAAGACCTTGTTCTTCTCCTCGAACGGATGGCCGGGCATGGGCAATTACGACTTGTATAAAAGCGTAAAGCTGCCCAACGGCAAATGGAGCAAAGCAGTTAACCTGGGTTACCCTATTAATACTTCGGGTTACGAGGTTTCTATCTTCATCAGCACCGAAGGTAACACAGCCTATTACAGCAGCGAGCGCAAGGATTCGTATGGTGGAATGGATATCTATAAGTTCGATTTCCCGAGCGAGCTGCGCCCCGATTACACCAGCTATGTAAAGGGCAATGTGTTCGACAGCGAAACCCGCGATGCCCTGAATGCTACCGTGCAGATTTATGACCTTGAGGCCGGCAAACTGTATATGAGCATTACAGCCGATAAGTTGAATGGGGGCTTTATGTCGGCCCTGCCGGCCGGCAAAAACTACGGCGTAATGGTGCAAAAAGATGGTTACCTGTTTTACTCGCAGAACATCTCGTTGAAGGAAGTAAAGAGCGGCCGACCGTATGAGTTGAACATTGGGCTGAACAAAATTAAAGTAGGCCAATCGGTAGTGCTGAATAATGTGTTCTTCGAAAGCGATAAATACGATTTGAAATCAGAATCGAAGTCGGAACTGGAAGTGATTAAGAAACTGCTGGATAAGAACCCGACCTTGAAGATTGAAATAGGCGGGCATACCGATAACAGCGGCACCGATGAAAAGAATAACGTGCTGAGCGAGAACCGCGCAAAAAGCGTTTACGATTACCTGGTTAGCAAAGGCACCGATGCAGAGCGTTTAACCTATAAAGGTTATGCCAGCAGCAAGCCGGTGGCACCAAACGATAGCGCAGAGAATAAGGCCAAAAACCGCCGCACCGAGTTTGTGGTAACGGCTATTTAGGCTTAGTAAAGCTTAATGGTTTTAGCTACCCATACACCTTTAAGCAAGTAGCTAACGCGTAATAGTTTTAAACCGTTATAGCTAAGCGGTAATTGATAAGTGGTTTGTGCCTGCAGGTTTTCTTCTTGCAACAACAATCGCCCTGTAACATCATATACCTGTAATTGATAAGGGAAGCTGGCCCCTCCGGTTTGCAACAAAAGCGATAGCGTGCCATCGTCGCAATGGGCATTCAACTGTGCGTTGCTGCTTACTTCGCCGATAGCATTAAACCCATTGTAAGCAAGGCGTATGGAGGTAGTGTTCTGCTCGAAGGAGCATCCGATTTTTGCCTGGAGCGTGCAGGGTGTAGTAACTACCAGCGTATCGCCCTGGTGGCCTACCAATAGGCTGTCGTCACGGTAGTAATTCTCTATATAACCATCGCCTCCACCATCAGTGGCATGGTAGGTTATGCGCAGCGTATCGCCCTGCACGAAGAAGTACACTCCCTGAATAGAGTCGTAGGTAAAATTGCCTACTACCGTAAAGCTACCCGGTATGCAAATGCAACCGGCATGCAGGGCAGGTGTAAGGTTGGTTAAAGCCCCCAGCAGTAATAAGGTTTTAAATGTGTTGTTCATGGCTCAGGATTTAATGTTCATGAACGCCGGGCGGGCCACAACATTGTATAAGGCGCAATAAAAAAGGCCCCGGATTTCCGGGGCCCTGGTAAGGTATATTAAGCGAAGGACTACTTAGCTGTAGCCTTGTTTTTGTTTCTCCAGTTCATCATATCAACCATAATTGGTGATGCAACGAAGATAGATGAGTAAGTGCCTATCAACAAACCGATAATCAGGGCAAACGAGAAGCCACGCAGTGGCGTGCCGCCGAACAGGAACAGGATTAACGATACCAGGAACACTGTAACAACAGTCATAATGGTACGGCTAAGTGTTGAGTTGATAGAATCGTTGGTGTTTTGAATAAGCGTACGGGTTGGGTGTAAGCCAACGTATTCGCGTATCCGGTCAAACACCACCACGGTATCGTTCACCGAGTAACCGATGAGGGTTAATACCGCCGCAACAATGTTCTGGTCAATTTCTAACGAGAACGGCATGATGTGTTTGAAGATAGCGAAGATACCCAGGATGATGATAGGGTCGTGGATGGTAGCCACCACAGCACCTGTAGCGTATTCAACCTTACGGAAACGGATGAAGATGTAAGCAAAGATACCACCGATACCGAATACGATGGCCCACAGGGCGCTCTTACGGATATCATCGGCAATAGAAGCTTCTACCTTAATCGAGCTCTTCACGTTTTGTGCGCGGAAAGCATCAAAGCTCTTATCGTTGTTGTAGTACGACTTAAGACCTGTGTAGATTTTCGATTCTACAATGCTATCAATACCTGCTCCGGCTGTATCAACCAGGTAAGCAGTAGTGATAGAGAACTGGTTGGCGGTTCCGTAGGTTTTAACCAGCGGAGCAGAACCCAGCGGACCGGTAAGGTCTTTGGTAATTTGCTCGGTGGTGGTGTTCTTATCAACGGTTACTACATAGCTGCGGCCACCTTTAAAGTCTACACCCAGGTCGAATTTAAGGAATACGATACCAACAATAGCAATAACGAACATGGCAGTAGATAAGGCATAGCTTATTTTACGTTTGCCGATGAAATCGAAGTTGATGTGTTTGAAGAGGTTCATGGTAAACGAGTTACCGAAGGTGATCTTCATGTTGCGGTCGAAAGCCCAGTCGAAGAACAGGCGTGACACTAATACCGCAGTAAACATAGAGGTTAACAAACCTACAAACAGGGTGAAACCAAAGCCGTAGATAGGACCTAAACCGAAAACCATCAATACTAAAGCGGCGATCATGGTGGTTAAGTTACCGTCCACAATAGCGCTGTACGAGTGCTGGTAACCTTCGTCAACAGCCAGGCGTAAGCCTTTGCCGCGCACTACTTCTTCGCGCACGCGCTCGTTGATGATTACGTTAGCATCCACCGCCATAGCCAGGGTAAGAATGATACCGGCAATAGCAGGCAGCGTAAACGCAGCACCGAAAGAGATAAGGGCGCAAACCAGGAAGAATAGGTTCAACAACATGGCAGCGTTAGCAATAATACCTGAGGTGCTGTAGTAAGCCACCATAAACAGGAACACTAACAGGATACCGAAGCCGATAGAGAACAAACCGGCCTTGATAGATTCTTTACCCAGAGAAGGTCCGATTTCCTGATCTTGAATGATCTTGGTTTTAGCATTCAGCTTACCTGACTTCAGGATGTTAGCTAAGTCATTCGCTTCGTTAATACCGTCCATACCGGTAATCTGCGAGCTACCGCCCGAGATTTTGTTTTGCACGGTAGGCGCAGTTAAAATGCGACCGTCAAGTACGATAGCGATAGCGCCTTTAAAGCGGGTGCCATCAGGTAATTTAGAGTCAACCGCTTTAGCGGTCATTTCTTCCCACTTGTTAGCGCCAAAGTTGTTCATACGCAAACCAACAGCAAAAGTGCCCGAAGCAGCATCGTGTTCCTGGTAAGCATCCGTAATAACTTTACCGCTCAATGGAGCTTCTTTGGTAGTAGGGTTAACACGGATAGCGTATAGTTCATAGATAGCATCGCTCTGGCGGCTTGGCTTCATACCCCACCACAGGCGGGCATCAGCAGGGAAACATGCACGCACTGCAGGTAACGATAGTATGCGGTTAACTTGTGCAGTATCCTGGCCTAAAGCGTAACCAACCACAGGGCGTTCGCCGGGGCGGCCGTCTTTATCGGCGTTAGGGTAAAGTACTTTAGCCAGTGGGCTAACGTCTTGTGCTTTATCAGCAGAATCCTTCTTGGCAGCAGCAGTGCTGTCAACACCTTGTGCTTTGTTCAATGAGTCGATAATGCTGCCTGTTGTAGACGAATCGGGGGTAGCGGTTTCTTCTTTAGGAGCAGCGTTTAGCACTTTAGCAGCTTCGTAAGCACGGTTCATGCTTACAACTAACTCGCGGTTGTCGTAGGTTTCCCAGAACTCTAACTGGGCAGTTTGCAGTAACAGACGGCGAACACGGTCAGGGTCTTCAACACCCGGTAATTCTAACAGAATACGGCCGCTGCTCTTTTGTAACGAGATGTTTGGAGAAGCCACACCGAACTGGTCGATACGGGTTTTTAATACCTTAAAGGTTTGCTCGATAGCATTGCTGAAGTCGTCGCGGATGATGTTGATTACCTCGTCGTTGGTGCTCTTCAGGGTTAATTTGCCCTGGTAACGGTCAACGTTTGCGAAGATGGCAGCCAGTTTAGCATCCGGATTCTTCTTCTCGAATTCGCGCTTAAACACGGTCAGGTAATCGGTTTGCTCGGTTAACTTAGCAGCATTGGCATCTTTAATAGCTTGCTCAAAAATGGCGCTCTTGTTGTTGTTAGCCAATTGGCGTAATACATCATCTTCGTTAATCTCTAACACCACGCTCATACCGCCTTTTAAGTCCAAGCCCAGTTTCAGGGAGTTGTCGCGGCAGAAGTTGTAGTTTAAGAACTCCTTTAAACCCCAGATGTTCACGATAGGCTTTTTACCTACAGTATCTAGGTAGTTTTTGCGCGCCTTGGCAAGGGCACGGTCAAGAGAGTCCTGCAAAGTCAGCTTATCTGCTTCGCTGGCACCGGCAGGTATTTCAACCTTAACGGTTTGTTGCGCAACAGCGTTGGCTTTGCTTTCTACACCACGCGCCATCCATGTAAATGATAACTGGATAAGGCAAACGATAATGAGAATGATGGTAAATGTTCTGATGATTCCTTTAAGGTTGTGCATCTCAAACGTTGTTTATTCTAAAAAATGGAAGCGCAAATATATAAGAATGGGGTAAAAATTAAAGTTATAACGTAAAAGCTTGTTTTCGAGCGTTTTTAGGGGATGTAGGGTCTAACTTATAGGAAAATGTTCATTTATCGGTGCTTTTAAGTAAAACAGCTATTTACACCCCTTCAACTGTTGTTTAACCCACTGCGAGCTAACCTGCCGCTTGGTATGCAGCATCTCTTCGCTAAGGTAGTTTATTACGTTAGCTATTTGCACCTCGTCCAGTTCTAAGCCATACATGTTTTGGTCGTACGGCTGGCCGTTTACCACTATGGCATGGCTCATGCCATTCTTAATCCAGCAGGGCATTGAATCGATGTTGTTACGGGCAAAGTCAGCATCCATCAACGGAGGAACAAGCACTTTAATGCCTTCGCCGTTTTCGCCATGGCAAATGGCACATTGGTTGGCATAGGTGGTTTTGCCCGGGTGCTGCACACTGCCATGGGTTATAAAGTTGATGATAAAGCCCAGCACTACAATGGTTATTAGCAGAGCTGGCCACGATTTGCTAACGAACTGCTTAAGGGTTGCTTGCATGGCTTTAGTCCTTCTCTTTTAATAAAACAGCCAGTTCGGTCATTAGCTTGTCAATGCTCTCTGGGTCAACTCCGTTGTAATAACCCCGCAGGTGGCCTTGCTTATCAATTAGTATAAAGGTGCCGCTGTGCACGTGCCCTCCCGGCGCATCCGGATCTTCGGCAGCACTCACCAGCATGCTTTCGGCTAAGCTGTAAATACTGTCCTTTTCGCCGGTTAGCAGGTGCCAGTGATTGGCATCTATGCCCAGTTTGGCGGCATATTTATTCAACCGGGCAACCGAGTCGCGTGTGGGGTCTATAGAGAAGGAGAGGAAGGTAACTTCGTTATTATCCTTGTATTGATCATACACCCTGCTCATTTGCTGCATCATTTTAGGGCAAATGCTGGGGCAGGAGGTGAAGAAGAAATCGGCAATAAGCACCTTATTTTGCAAACCGGCCCGGTTAATGGTGTTACCAGCCTGGTCGGTAAACGAAAAAGCCGGGATCGTATAATCCAGGCTATCGGTAACGGTTTTGCCGTCTACTGTTCGTTCTATGGCTGTTTTATTGCCGTAATAAGGTAGTTTATCGTTGTTGTTGCAAGATGCTGCAAGCAGCAATAATGCCGGAAGAATGTAGCTGAGTCCTTTTCGCATAATCACATCCGTTAGGCACGGATGGCGATGCGAAAGTATTTTTCTTTGAGCATACAGGCAACATCGTAAGGAATTGGTTTATCCAGAAAGTCAAGCACTTCGGGATAATTCTTCGCCTTTTCAAGATCGGTTTGGAAGTCGGAGGTGGTAATAAAGAACACATTCATTTGTGCACGTGCCCACTCCGGCAACTCGCGGTATTCGTTCAAAAACTCCCAGCCGTCCATACGCGGCATGTTAATATCTAATAGTATTACTGAAGGTAGTTCCTGGCCGGTGATTACCCGGTGGCGTAAGTCATCGAGGGCCGCTTCACCACCATAAAAGGAACTGATGTTTTCAATCTCAGCTTCTTTCAGCATGATACGGCACAAGAAGTTGTTGGCCTTATCATCGTCTATTACGTAAATCAGTGGCTGTTCCATAATACCTGTTTTTTAAACGCCTTTCAGCGCTAATGGTTACAGGCAGGGTTACGGGGGGTATAGAAAGATTGTTGCCATTTACAGAGGAAAAACGCCCGGCTTTAACGCTTTACAATGGCGGCGTTGTCGCGTTTAAAGAAAATGTTGTGGCCTACACAGTATATCAGAAGCCATTTAATATGAGTATTTCGGCATAAAATGCCCTGTTTTAGCCTTAAATCAAGCTAATTGACCGTCTTTCATATGCACCTTCCGGTCGGCCATGTTGGCCAATTCCTCGTTGTGGGTAACGATTATGAAGGTTTGGTTAAGCTTTTCGCGAAGCTCGAAAAACAGGTTGTGGAGGTCGCGCGCATTGTTGGTATCCAGGTTACCGGAGGGTTCATCGGCCATTATGAGGGCCGGATTATTCATTAAGGCACGGGCTACGGCTACGCGCTGTTGTTCGCCCCCTGATAGTTCACCAGGTTTATGATTAAAGCGGTGCGATAGTTTTAGAAGATCTAACAACTCCTTAGCCCTCAGTTCGGCTTTAGCCTTGCTTTGTCCGTGTATGTAGGCTGGTATACATACGTTCTCGATGGCCGTAAACTCAGGCAGCAGATGGTGAAACTGGAAAATAAAGCCTATGCTTTTATTGCGGAAGGCAGCCAAAGACTTGTCGTTTTGCTTAAAAACCTCTTTGCCTTCAATTTTTACCGTGCCGCTATCCGGCCTGTCTAAGGTGCCAATGATATGAAGCAAGGTGCTTTTACCGGCACCAGAAGGGCCCACCAGCGATACGATCTCGCCTTTTTGCACTTGCAGCGAAACGCCCTTTAATACTTCCAGTTCGCCATATTTGCGGTGTATGTTGGTGGCTTCTAAAATCACAGCGTGAAAGTAATACGGCTATCCGAATTGCAAACACCGGGCCGGGGCTAAATTACCAAGCAGATGCTTGTTAATAAGCTACTTGTCAATTCCGTAGTTCCCATTATTTTCGTCCCGCTTAAACTATCTACATGAATTTACACGAATACCAGGCCAAAGAGCTGATGAAGAAAAATGGCGCTGCCATTCAGGAAGGCATTGTTGCCGAAACCCCCGAACAGGCAGTTGATGCAGCGAAGAAATTGAAGGAACTGTATAACAGCGACTGGGTAGTGGTGAAGAGCCAGATACATGCCGGTGGCCGTGGTAAAGGTACCATCCGCGGAACAGAACAACGCGGTGTACAGTTAGCCAAGAACATCGATCAGGTTAAACAAATTTCTACTAACATATTAGGTAATGTGCTTGTAACCAAGCAAACCGGTGCTGCCGGCCGTAAGGTTAACAAGATACTGGTGGCGCAGGACGTTTACTATCCCGGCGATAGCGAACCGAAGGAGTTTTACTTCTCTATTCTGCTCGATCGTGGTACCGGCCGCAACGTTATTATCTATTCTACCGAAGGCGGTATGGATATTGAGGAAGTTGCAGAACACACGCCTGAGAAAGTGCATAAAGAGTGGGTAGACCCAAAGGTTGGCCTGCAGGACTTCCAGTGCCGCAAAATTGCCTTTAACCTGGGCTTAAGCGGTAATGCATTTAAAGAAATGACCAAGTTTGCCCGTGCGGTATACAACACTTATATCAGCGCTGACGCCAGCATGGTTGAAATTAACCCTTGCTTAAAAACATCCGACAGCCGCATTATTGCTGTGGATGGTAAAATATCACTGGATGACAATGCCCTTTACCGTCACCCTGATTTAGCGCCTTTAAAGGATAAGAACGAACAGGACCCGATTGAAATAGAAGCTGAAGAAGCTGACCTGAACTATGTAAAACTGGACGGTAACGTTGGATGCATGGTGAACGGTGCAGGCTTAGCTATGGCTACTATGGATATCATTAAATTATCCGGCGGCGACCCTGCCAACTTCCTTGATGTGGGTGGTACTGCTAATGCCGAGCGCGTTGAAAAAGCCTTCCGTATCATCCTGCAGGATCCAAACGTTAAAGCTATCCTGGTAAACATCTTTGGTGGTATTGTACGTTGCGACCGTGTAGCGCAGGGTGTAGTGGATGCTTATAAGAGCATTGGCAACATTCCGGTGCCTATTATCGTGCGCTTACAAGGCACTAACGCTGAAGAAGGCAAACGCATTATCGACGAAAGTGGCCTGAAAGTTCGTGGCGCTATTCAGTTGAAAGATGCGGCAGAGGAAGTAAAGAAGGCATTAGCCTAATTTACCCTGCTGCATAAACGCTTGCTTTTGAAACTTACCTGCTATACCTATCAATTACAATTTAAGCACCCGTTCAGGATTGCACACGGTATGCGCACGCATACACCGGTTGTGTATGTAAAGCTGGAACAGGACAATTGTATTGGTTGGGGCGAAGCTACGTTACCTCCTTACTTACCCGAAACCCAACAAACGGTTATTGCTTTTGTGCAGCAGTTTGCACAAGCAAGGGGTAATGCCGGTATACTGGAATGGCAACAAGCGTTGGATGTAGTGCCCGCGGGTAATTATGCGGCTCGCGCTGCTTTAGATATGGCCTTATGGCAGTTGCGCGCGCAGTTGGAACAAACAACCATTCAGGATTTATTGGGTGTTAATGCTACTGCCTTTCCGCCCTGCACTTATACTATTGGTGTAAGCGACGCTGTAGGTATGCAACAAAAAATTGAAGAGGCAGAGGCGGCGGGCTTTACCTTGTTTAAGCTAAAACTGAACGGCGAAAACGATGCAGCGAAGATTGAACAATTCCGCAGTTTGAGTGTAGCACCCTTTGCTGTAGATATGAACCAAGGGTGGCGTAATAGGATCGAAGTAGCTGATTTTATTAATACTACGTTAGTGCAAAGCGGGTGTTTGCTGGTAGAACAACCACTGCAGAAGGATGAATTGCTGTTAATGCAACAGGTAAAAGCTGCCGCACAATTACCATTGTATGCCGATGAAAGTTGCCAGACGGTTGAAGATGTTGAGCGCATGTGCAACAGCTTTGATGGTATTAATATCAAACTGATGAAATGCGGCGGATTAACCAATGCCCTACGCATGATTAAACGTGCCCGAGCATTGGATTTAAAAGTGCTGATAGGCTGCATGAGCGAATCATCGGTTGGCTGCACAGCCGCTGCTGCCTTGACACCACTGGCTGATTACGCTGATTTAGACGGCCCTTACCTGATTGCAAACGATCCCTTCACCGGCATGAAGGTGGCAGACGGGCGTATTGCGCTGCATCCTTTACAACAAATTGCTGCGTTGTAGCTACTTCGTACTAAACTGGATTTTCCAGCTAAATACAGGTAATATACCCAGGTTGCGGCGTATTTCTATTTGTTGTGTTTGGGGGTTATAGATCTTGCGCGCTACGTTCTCGCAGTTAATCAGGTTTTGTGCATCAAAGGAGAATATCCACGAATACTTCTTTTTGTTTCTTCTGAAGCTGGCACCGAAATCTATGCGGAAGTAGTCCGGTAACTTTTCGCTGAAGGATGATTCTGTTTTGTAAACAGTTTGTCCTTCCAGGATTGATTCCTGCAGGTTAATAGGCGTAATACGTTGCCCGCCGCGCCAAACTATCTTTGCATTAATGGCAATAATATTGTTCTTCCGTTTGCCGATAATAAACTCCTTACCTCCCAGGGCATTCATTACGTAGTTAACGTTGTAAGCCGTACTGCGCCACTGGTTATCCAAAGCCTTATAGCGCGAATCGAACAGCGAGGTAGTGAACATAAAGTAGTAACCGTGTGAGAAGAACTTCTCCAGTGTAATCTCTAAGCCGTAATTTATTCCGGTTCCCTTACTCACCATGGGCATATTCACAAAGCCATCATCGTAGTTAAGAATGCTGAAAGCTGTGTTCATTGAATCGGCCCCTACCGGCACGCTAAACAGGTATTGGGCATAAGCCTCCAGCTTTAAACGAAAGTCGCGCTTAAATCCGAAGTTATAACCAACTACCGCATGCAGTGCCCGCGAAAAATCGAGTTTGCGGTTGGGGTGTGTATTAGCAGGATTGGTAGTAGTGTAAGATACATAAGTGCTCATGGCGTCAATGCGGCTATGCAAACCGGTGCCAAAGCTGATAGTTTGATTGTTAGGTAAGGCCCACTCTGCACTCGCACGGGGTTCTATGTAAAACTTGTCGTTAATATCCGAATAGGTGAAGTGCACCCCTGTGTTGATCTGAAAGTTAGGGGAGAAGCGGTGTTTCCATTGCGCATACGCCTGGTACAAATTGGTGCTGCCTTTATCGTTTACATTCAGTTGTTGTTGCTGTAAAAAGTAGTTGAACGATTGACTGTATAAGCCATAGCGCGTATGTGTGTAAACTATACCGGCGCGAATAGTATTACGGGCATCCAGCTTGGTGTTTAAAATCATCGTACCGCGGAAGGCTTGGTAAGTAAACCGCTCATCGGAAATGGCAGTTGGTTTCAGTGCATCGCTCAGGGTATCCTCGGTATAACTGTTGCGGGTATAACTGTAGCTTACAACCGATTTTAAATAGGTTTTGTTATCCTTAAACAAATAAAGGTGCGTCAATCCAATTACACCTACCTTCTGTGCCTGGTTGTATTGGCTTTTGTCACTCAGTGTTTTCCATAACGTGCTATCGGTTTTGGCTTTCTCGCCAAGTCCGCTCAAGCCTCCTAAGCCAAATAGCGTAAGGTTTCCCGCTTTCTTAGTGGGGAAGTAAAGGTTAAACGAAAGATCCTGATACTTAGGCAGCACATTGCCGCCTATTTTGAATCCCATTAGCGATAGAATATCAAGAGTAGAGTAACGGTAATTAACCAGGTAACTGCCCTTGTATTTATAGCTCCAGGGCCCTTCCAACGCCGCTTCTAAACCCAGTATCCCTGCCTGAAACGTAAACTCTCTTTTATCGGCATTGCCCTTACGAAGGTTTAGGTCAAATACACCGCTCAATGCGTTACCGAATTCTCCGGGGAAAGCACCCGAATAAAAATCGGTATTGGTAAGCATATTACTGCTTAAAATGCTTACACCGCCTCCGGTAGAACCCTCACTACCCGCAAAGTGGTTGGGGTTTGGTATTTCAATCCCCTCCATGCGCCATAGCAAACCACGGGGCGAGTTACCCCGCACTACGATCTGGTTGTTCTCGTCGTTGGCAGTCATAACACCGGCAAAGCTTTGTGCCATGCGTGCAGGGTCGTTCAGCGTACCGGCATAACGGTTCATTTCTTCTGCCGAAAAAGAACGCGCGCTAACGGCTGCAAAGTCGTTATTGGCTTTGGCTTTATCATGTTCGGCAGTTACCACCACCTCTTTCATGGCTGTAACTTTTTCGGTCATCTCCAGGTTCAATTCGGTTTCGCGGCCCGAGTTAACCAGTAGTTCAGGCACGGTCATATCATCATACCCAACGTATGTAAACTTGATGGTATGTCTGCCTACACCCACATCGGTAATGCGAAAGGTGCCGTCTTCATTGGTGGTAGCGCCTTGCGGCGGATTGCTGTTTACCAGTATTATGTTTACTCCCCACAAAGGCTGCTTACTATCCCTATCAATAATTTTACCCTTAATAGCACCTGTACTTTGCTGTGCCTGCCCGGTTATGGTTAGGGTAGTTAAGAAGAGAAAAAGCAGTTTTTTAAGCATGAAGCAAGCGGCATTGGGCAGCGTTCCGAAAATAGTTTTTTGGCGATAGAATTTTAATTTTGTAATCTATGAGAACGGTCATTTTACTGACGTTTTATTGCCTGGTAATGTTGGCAGGTTTGTCGGGCTGTAAACCCGGCTGCCGCGAAGTAAATTGCCAAAACGGAGGAGAATGCCGTAATGGCCAATGCAATTGCACAGGTCGGTGGAGCGGGGCCTATTGCGATACATTGTGCCCAATAGGTTGGGAAGGTCGCTACTGTGCTACACCTTCCAGCATTAAGTTTATCCGTACCTGGCAGGCTACTACCACCGGTAATGGTAATTCCATCAAGCATCCGTTAACTGTTTCTCAGGGCGATATCATCCAGCACATCGTTATCAGTAACTTCAACAACGAAGGTTTCTCGGTGGTGGGGTCTATCTTAGATTACAATAGCTTTGAGATATTGCCGCAAAATGCCACCGGTAGTTATACCGGGCCTGTGCAGGGCTCCGGTTATTTAAACGGTAACAACCTGGCCATTAATTTAACTAAAGAGGGCGTTGACTATTTCGCCAATTGCAATAAATGAAGATTCCTGCCATTGAAGTGGTATTTGCCGATGAGCAATTGCTGATTATAAATAAGCCAAGTGGCCTAACTGTTATTCCCGAGCGCTTCCGATCGGAAAGGGAAAGTGTACAGGAGATGCTGGAGAAAGAGTTCGGCAAACTTTGGGTAGTGCACCGCATCGACCGCGGTACCAGCGGTTTGGTTTGTTTTGCCCGCAACGAAGATGCACATAAACATATTTCGGCTCAATTTTTAAATCATCAGGTGGGCAAGTTCTACCTGGCTATTGTTAGCGGTAAACTGAGTGAAAAAAACGGCGAGATAAATGCACCTATTGCCGAAAGCCAAAGTAAGCGCGGTACTATGGTAGTGCACAAGGGGGGCAAGGATGCTCTAACCCTTTACGAAGTACAGGAAGAATTCAGACATGCCTCATTACTGCGTGTAGAATTAAAAACCGGCCGTACCCACCAAATTCGTGTGCACCTTGCATATATCGGTCATCCGTTGTTAGTAGATAACACGTATAGTCCCAACGAGGCCTTTTACTTTAGTAGCATAAAGCGGAACTACAAGCATACCGATGAAGTAGAACGCCCCACCATTGCCCGTATTACACTACATGCTGCTGAATTAGCGCTAACACATCCAACTACAGGGGAAAGCATGACCTTTGACGCCCCGCTGCCCAAGGATATGGAAACGGTGCTTAAACTGTTACGCAAATACGACTAAGAAAATAACTACCGTTTAAATCTCGCGGTTTACATCAAACTGTTCCAGATAATCAGCTACACGGCGAACAAAACTGCCACCCAATGCTCCGTCAACAATACGGTGGTCGTAACTGTGCGATAGGAACATCATATGGCGTATGCCAATAGTATCCCCTGCCTCGGTTTCAATTACTACCGGTTTCTTTTTAATAGCGCCGGTGGCAAGTATGGCTACTTGTGGCTGCAGAATTACCGGTGTGCCCATTACGTTGCCAAAGGTGCCTACGTTGCTTACCGTGTAGGTGCCTCCTTCAATTTCATCAGGCTTCAACTTGTTTTGGCGGGCACGGTTGGCAAGGTCATTTACCTTTTTAACCAGACCAACAATGTTCAGGAGGTCAGCATTTTTGATAACCGGCACAATCAGGTTGCCTGAAGGTAAGGCGGCTGCCATACCAATGTTAAAGTCCTTTTTAAGGATGATATTATTACCGTCGATAGATGAGTTGATCATTGGGAAATCGCGCAGGGCACGGCACACGGCCTCAATAAAAATAGGCGTGAAGGTGATGTTCTCGCCATACAAATCCTGGAACTTCTTCTTCACCTTGTTGCGCCACATAACGATATTGGTAACGTCGGCCTCTACAAACGAAGT
The DNA here is from genome assembly GCA_046329495.1 of Chitinophagales bacterium. Taxonomy (GTDB): domain Bacteria; phylum Bacteroidota; class Bacteroidia; order Chitinophagales; family LD1; genus Bog-950. The sequence continues at coordinate 26,493 of JAXLUO010000027.1, forward strand.
AACGTGTGCCGAGGTGTGCTTGCTCTTCACCATATTATCGGCAATAAGTCGGCGCATGCGGTCCATTTCTATAATCTCCACATTACCGCTGTACGACTTAGCTGCCACCACCGGCTTTTCTTCGGCCTTAGGCTGTTCTACTTTCTGTGCTGTTTCGGTAACTACCGCTTGTTGCGTAACCTGTTGCTGTGGCGAATTACTGCGGTTCTGCACGTGATTCAGGATGTCCTTTTTAGTTACACGGCCACCACCACCGGTGCCGGCAATAGTTTCCAGTTCAGCCATCGATATACCTTCCTGGCGGGCTATATTCAAAACCAAAGGCGAATAAAAGCGATCGCCACCGGCCGGGGCAGTAGTAGTAGTTTGTACGGTTTTTACCGCCGCTGTAGCAGGTTGCACCTGTGGTTTGCTTTCGGTTTTAGTAACCGGTGCACTTACATTGCCCGATCCCGAAGCTTCGGTTTCAATAATGGCCACGGTCTTACCTACAGCCACCACATCACCCTCTTTAAACAGTATTTTTTGCAATAGGCCGGCTACCGGGCTCGGTACTTCCGAGTCTACCTTATCGGTAGCAATTTCCAGCACGGCTTCATCCAATTTTATGTTTTCGCCTTCCTTCTTATTCCACTTCAATATGGTAGCCTCTATAATACTCTCGCCCATTTTGGGCATAACCAACTCAAACTGCGCCATGTTGCGTATTTATTGCGGGTAAAAATAAAGGGATTGCACAGAGTAGCAAATGGGCACTGTGCACAGTTTGTGGTGTTTACATGGCTAAAAACCGTCTATTCGTTGAATTTGCCCTCTATAAATAGGCGCAACAGGTTTAATGCAGCCGCACTAAACACCTGTATATTCTCCATACGCGATGGAAAGAATTGAAACTTGCGGGCAATAATCTGCTCCTTATTGCCAACGGCAATCCATACCGTGCCTACAGGTTTATCAGGCGTGCCACCTGCCGGGCCGGCAATGCCGCTCGTAGCAATGCCATAGGTGGTTCCTGTTAGTTTCAGCAAGCCCTCCAGCATTTCGCGCACGCATTCTTCGCTAACAGCCCCATAGGTATTCAGGGTTTCGTTTTTTACGCCCAGCACTTTTTCTTTTACATCGTAGGCATAACACACCATACTGCCGTCAAAATACGCCGAACTGCCCGCAATGCCTGTGAGCAAATGCGATATGTAGCCACCAGTGCAACTTTCAGCGCAGCTAAGTTTGGCCTGTCGTTGCAGCAGCATTTGGCCAAGATATTCCTGCAAGCTAAGTTCCCCTTCGGTGTATACCAGGTCGCCCAGTATAGCCTTCATTTTATCTTTCTGTTCCTCTACCGCTTTAGCCGTTTGTGCATCGCCCCCATAGGCGCTGATGCGCAACTTAACCACACCTAAACTTGGCAGATAAGCCAGCTTCATCGTGTCCGGTAATTGTGCTTCAAATTCAGCCAGTTTACTCGCCACAACCGATTCGCCCGCTCCGGCTGTCATAATCGTAGCATGCACAATGGTGGGGAAACTGAACTGCTTTTGTAAGCGCGGCAGCACCTGCGTTTCCATCAAGTGCTTCATTTCGTGCGGTACACCGGGCATCGATACAAACACCACTCCTTTATCCTCAAACCACATACCCTGTGCAGTGCCGCGCATATTTGGCAGCATCGTGCAACTGCGCGGTATCATGGCTTGCGAACGGTTCATTTCCAACACTTGTAATCCGCGCTTTTCAAATATGGCCTTCATTTTCTCCCACACTTCTTCATTCAAAACCAGGTCGGTTTTAAAGTAATCTACCAGGGTTTTTTTGGTGATATCATCTTTTGTGGGCCCCAGGCCTCCTGTCATTAAAACCACCTGGCTGGTAGCACGGGCGCGGTCAAGGGCGCTAACTATTTGTTCAGCATCATCGCCGCACGAAATAATCTCGTGCAGCTTTATGCCTAACTGATTTAATTGTTTGCCTATCCAGGCGCTGTTGGTATCTACAATCTGACCAATCAGTATTTCATCACCAATGGTAATTACGGTTGCTTTCATAATCTGCTCGTTAAAGATCCTGCAAGGCGTTATTCTTTCGCTGTATTTTCAGATCCTTAAGCGTATTGCTCTTAGGATGTAGCAGGATGGTAAATTGCTGGTATTTGTAAGTAGGTAGTGCCGGGGTCCAGGTAAAGCTAAGTTCCCAACAGTGCAGGTCGCGTATAACACTGATGTTGGTTAAGGTTACCTGCTTGCGCGAAATATCGAAACCGGTGCTAAAGGCCACCTTCCAATGCGGTGTAAGGTTAAAGTCAGCCGTAGCGCTGATGGACTGAACCGTTATTACCGTGTCGGGATTCAGCGTTGTTCCGCGCGTTATATTGAATCGGTAGCTCACACCCAGGTTCCATGGAATATCGAAATCGTAAATTTGATTTGGATTATAGCTTACATAATCGCCCATAAACTGTGGTGGTGTTTGGCTGCTCAGGTTTTTGGTACGTGGCGTGCTGTGCAGGGCCATACTGGCACTGATGTTGGCGGTGGAAAACCGCAGCAAACGATGATTTTTATTCCACTCGTAGGTATTTATCTTACGGTTAAAGCTATCAGTGGCATAAGGGTCAAATACCGCATTAAAGTTCAGGTTAATCAGGTTGAATATACGCGATGAAACAATGCTTAGGTTAAACGGCTGCAAGCGAAGGGAGTCAGCTGCAAAGTTGTAACCGCCAGATAGGTTCACCTGATCCAGCAAACCCACTTTCTGTTCATGGTTCACCGTATCCTTTTTCGAGAAGGTTTTCATCTCGAAGTTATTGGCCAGCGAGAAGAACACGCCTGCCACCTGCCCCGGCGCAGGTACCCCGTAAATAGGGTTAGGGTCAAATATCTGATATCGCGTAGTATTTCCGGCACCATCACTACGTACCGTCCGGTAGTATTTCCAAAAGTTTGAACCAAAATCGGGATTATAATTAAAGGATACCGAAGGCGTAAACACGTGTTTAATAGCCTTTAGTTTCGAGTTTTTGAATTTAAAAATGCCTATCAACTTGGTACTTAAGCTAAGTGCAGCTGTAAAATTCCGGGCACTGTTAAAGCGCCAGGATGTATCAGTCTCTATATGCCCTGATGCATCGTTCGGTATTCGGATAATTTCGCCGGTGGAGCTTATAAAAGTTACCGAGTCGGGCACCCAGCGCTTGTCAATACCCCTGAAATAGGTGCGCTCTTCATAGGCAAACGAAGGGTTCATGTTCAGGTATTTGAAAAGGGTTATCGGTGCATCCAGATTGAAACGCTGATCTACGCCCATCGAAAACTTATCCAGTGTTTCGCTGCGGAACAATAGCGAATCGTACGTTCTTAAGTCATTCCTGAATTCAAAGGCATAGGTAAAGCCAATGTTTTCGTACCATTTGGGTTTACCGCTCAACACCTTGCTTTTAAAGGGGGCCACGCGCGACATACTTAGCCGCACTGTTGGGATCGAAAAACCAATAGTACGATTCAGCAGGTTTTGATCGTGACGCATGTTTATACTTAAACTAAAAGGCGATTTAGGAAAGGTATGTGAATACGAAACAGAAGAGTTAAACGAAGTATTCAGTAAACGCACATCCGTAACGCGGCTTGCTTGATAAAAGTCGGCACTCTGCACCATTACCTGTGCACCAAAAGTAGAATTCGGCATCGAACGTGGATCTTGTGTGTGCGACCAGCTAAAGCTATACGAGTTGGTAGATTTGGCATTGGGTATATCCGGATCAAATGGTCGGCTGCGTAGGTAATCGAAGCTGATGGCTCCGCTAAACTTATAGCGAAGTGCATATTGCGAAGCTACACCTACGCCAAACGTACCATTGGTAAATACCTGTCCGGTAAACTTTAGCGACATATAATCGTTAACCGCCCAGTAGTAACCGCCTTTACGTAAAAAGAAACCGGCTTGCTGGTCCTGTCCGTATTCCGGCATAATTAAACCGGAGCGGCGGCCCTGCTTAACAGGGAACAAGCCAAAAGGAACAAACAGGGGAGTAGGCACATCGCCAATCCACAGGTTGGCAGGCCCTGTAACCATTACCTTGTTTGGAATGATCTTTACCTTCTTTGATTTAAAGTAGAAATGGGGGCTCTCCAGGTCGCAGGTGGTGTATTTGCTCGATTTGCCGAACCATTCATCGTATTCGTTCTTCTTTACTGTTTCGCTGATGATATACGCTTCGCCTTCTTTAGTGCTTACTTCGTAAACAATGCCCTTCTTGGTTTTAAAGTTATACTTCATGCGGCCCGCATGGTACTCGTTATTATCATCCTTAAAGATTGGCTTGCCACTTATTTTGCCGCTGCTATCGGGTGCACCTTCGGCCATCAGGTTAAAGGTGGTCCAGTCAAAGGAAACCAGGTCGGCCTTTAAATTGATTTTCTGGTAAGTTAGCTCTCCTTTATTATATAGGTACATCATTTTGGTACCCATGTCATATACTATCGAATCATCGGCCTGATACTTAATTATATCCTTAATTTCATCTCCACCACTCATGTTAATGGTATCGTTGCGGTTAAGGGTATCTGAAACAAAAACCGTGGAACTGTCGTTAAGAAGGGTGGAATCTGAGCTGAACCGAGAACTGTCCTGTTGCATTTGGGTTTTCCTCTTAAACAGGCTATCAGCTGAAAATGACGTTGTGAAGTTTGCAGGGTAACTGCATCTTGCATGTAGAAAATTAGACAGTAAAAGTGCTATTGTTGTTAAAAACAACAGCCTGGCTCGTTTTCTAAAGGTAAGGTGTGAATATATTTGGAGTGCAAACTTCAAAATGCAGTGTTGAGGAATATTAGTGATACTTGTTTAAGGCAACAAAGTTTATATACTGCGGCAAAAATAAAAATCCGAAACGTGGGAATTAGGCACTTATTGTACATTTTAGCGGTGCTGGCGTTCACTTCTGTAAACGCCAACAATAATTTCTCACTTAAAACGGTGGTGATCGATGCCGGCCACGGTGGGAAGGACCCCGGAGCAATTGGCCCCGGCAAAACCAACGAAAAGGATATTGCCCTGGTGGTAGCTTTAAAACTGGGCGATTACATCCAGAAACATTATCCGGATGTAAATGTTATCTACACCCGCAAAACCGATGTATTTTTAGAATTGCACGAACGTGCTGAAATAGCCAACAAGGCCAAAGCCGATCTGTTTATCGCTATTCACATCAACTCTTCCCCCAACCCCGAAACCTATGGTTCCAGTTGTTACGTGTTGGGTTTGCACCGTACCGAAGCCAACCTGGAAGTTGCCAAGCGTGAGAACGCCGTAATTAACCTGGAAGATGACAAAGACAAATATTACGAGTTTGATCCTAACTCTCCCGAAGGGCATATTATAATGAGCATGAAGCAGAATGCTTTTCTTGATCAGAGTATTGATCTGGCATCAAAAGCAGAAAACCAGATGGAAAACTACGCTAAGCGTAAGAGCCTGGGCGTAAAACAGGCGGGGTTCTATGTGCTTTATAAAACTACCATGCCAAGTATGCTGGCCGAAATCGGTTTTATCTCGAATACAGAAGAAGAAAAGTTCCTGAACTCCATTAAAGGACAGGATTTGATTGCTACTGCACTCTTTAATTCGTTTAAGGATTACAAGTCGGAAATGGAAGGCAGCGAAGGCGATTCATTTATTATGGATCAAATGAAGCAACAACAGGATAGTATTGCCAAAGCAGCTGCTAAAAACGATAAGTCAACTACGGCATCTACACAAAAAACTGAAACGAAGCCTGAGCCGAAAACAGAGCCTAAAGTTGAACCTAAAACGGAGCCCAAAACTGACAATAAGCCTGCTAACGGTTCAACTACTGCTAAAACTGATGGGGCTACAACTACCACAGCTAACAAAGGTCAAAGCGATGATGCCAATTCGTTTGTAACAACTACCAATGGACAAAAGATCCGTAAGCCGATAGAGAATTCAAATGGAGGAGGAAAGGCCGATAAACAGTTAGTATCGGAAAACGATGTACAGCCAATTTATGTAAGGCCCAGCAACCTGAACCCTTTTGATACTACCAGTATGAGTTCTATGATGGGGGGGAAGGATAATAAGCCTGAATCGAAAAGCACGCCTAAAGGTAGCAACACAGCAAACCATAACGTAGCCGAGAACAAGAGCGAACCCAAAGGAGAACCTAAAACTGAGCCGAAATCTGAAGTTAAGAACGAAACTAAATCCGAATCCAATAAATCGCCTTTGGTGCCTGAGCATAAATCGGAAAACGGAATTGTATTCAAAATTCAGCTGTTTGCGCTTAAGGGCGATCTGAAGGAATACGACAAGGTTTCTAAACTCTTCAATACTCTTTCAGCCGAAACACTTCCTAATGGTTTTACACGCTATTATGGTGGGCACTTAAGTAACTATGCTGAGGCAGAAAAAATGCTGAAAGTAGCCAAGGATGCCGGTTACAACGCCGCTTTCATTGTTGGTTTCAACAATGGCAACCGCATGGGCAATGATGAGCTGAATGCTCAACACAAGTAGGCCTTTATCCACTTTCGTTTTATTTATTCGTTCAAAAACATATTTTTGACGGAAACAACAAGTAGAGTGAGTAACCCCGTTAAGGTAGGCATCTTCTCAGCAATTACAATTGTAATCTTCGTTCTGGGCTTTTACTTTTTAAAAGGTATCGATCTGTTTACCACCAGTAACCAGTATTATGCGGTGTACGACCGTGTGGATGGCCTTTATAAAAGCAACCTGGTGGAGATCAATGGTTTTCCTGTGGGCCGTGTAGGCGATATGAAACGCGACCCTGTTACAGGGCGCATTGTGGTTCGTCTTGACCTGGATAAGAGCCTGATGGTTCCGCGCAACGATAGTACCTTAGCACAATTGTTTTCAACCGACTTCTTCGGCACAAAAAAAATATCGCTGCTTTTAGGCTCTGTTGATCCTAAATTACCTGTTGACCAGCAGTATTATAACGATGGTGATACTATCCGTACCTACTTTAAGAAGGACTTAACGGAGCAGGTGGGTGCCCAAATTGACCCGCTGATGACCAAGATAACCGGTATGGTGCCTACACTGGATTCTACTGTGCGTGATATCCGTAAACTGTTTGACGAGAAATACGACAAGAGCATTTATACTACCATGGGCGAATTAAACACCGCCCTTGCCAAAATTAATGGTGTGCTCGATGCCAATACCGAGAATATCAACTTAACGGTTGCAAGCCTTAAGAGCATTATGGCTAATATCGAAAAGAATAATACCGAGTTAACCAACATCATTAAGAACGCCAACAAAATCACTGACTCTATCCAACAGGCTAACCTTAAGCAAACGGTGGAGAACCTAAACAAAACTATTGTACAGTTAAATCAGGTAGTTACTGATATTAACGACGGCAAAGGAACGTTGGGTAAACTCATTAAGCAGGATGGTCTTTATACTAAGGTTGATTCAACTGTGGCCAGCCTTAACTACCTGTTGAAGGACGTTAAAAACCGCCCTTATCGCTATATCAACGTTAGTGTTTTCGGCAGTAAAAAGCGCGAAAACCGCATCGAGAAGAAATACAACGAGTCGGGTAAATAAGCTTTGCAATAACAGTTTTGTTTAAGCGTTAGTAGCGCATGCTCTTCCCTTTTAATACGGTAATGTGTAAAATGCGCACTTCCGGTTACCACAATTTCAGTCTTTTTACTCAGTTTGCAGCCCGGGTATGAAATTGCGCCTGCTAATAGCTTTATTGATTTTACTACAACCGTTTTTTATTCGGGCCCAGGGCACCGAAGAAAAGAAGGAGGTGGAGATATTAAATGCTGACTATCTGAAGTTTCAGGAGATAGATGGCAAGAAATATACGCGGCTGGTAGGCAACGTACAGTTAAAGCAGGAAGATATTTTAATGTGGTGCGATAGCGCTACGCTGGATAAAGAAACGAACTCGGTTGATGCCTGGGGCCATATTCACATCCAGCAGGATACGGTGAATGCCTATTCCAACATCCTGCATTACGATGGAAACCGCAAGTTTGCCACCCTTACCGGTAATGCCCGCATTACCGATAGCCGGATGGTGCTGACTA
>JAXLUO010000028.1:0-31696 GCA_046329495.1 Chitinophagales bacterium
TTTTATACTTGAAGAGGTTGGACTTTGGAGATAAGGACCAACAAGCGGAGGTGTTTGCGCACCGGAACTCATTATCCCCAAAAAAATGATTAGATGTAGGAAGATATTTTTCATACGCCTGTTATTTGTACAAAGAAAGATAAGCCGTTTATAGCTTATGTAAAATTAAAGTTGCTAAAAGGTAATTAACAGCTTAATTGGTTAAGTACAATGGGGCCAGTTTTACAATGGCTTCATTGGAAGGTTCCAGGCTACTGGCCAGTTTATAGGATTGCTGTGCCTTCTTGAACAGACCCTTCTCTTTATAAAAAGCTGCATCTAACAATAAATTGATTGGGCGTGAAAAGGTCAGCGTTTTTTTGAAATCTGCATACTGCTGATTAATCGATTTTATTTCGCTTGCGGATGCTAAACGAAATACTCCTTCTCCACAATTATTTCTTGTGCGGGACTCTACTTTCCAATAATAGGTGTTGCCGGGCAACAGGGTTTCCATTCTTACTTCTGTCACTGTATCGCGAAGATCGCGCACAACAATACTTTTTTCAAGCAGCGAATCACTGAAGATCATAAAGGTATAATCTTTTACTGCGCTAAAATGTCGCCAGGCGAACACCACTGTAGAATCTACGATTAATTCGGAAGTTGCAGGCGCTACATAGCACTGTTCCTTTGCATGGCCTCGTGAAACACCTCCCAGATTATTCAGATTTTCTTTGTACTCCTCCTTTACCGAGCCTTCGTGGTGAGTTACTTCACCGGCTATAAACTTTAAATAATAGCCCGCAAAATTTTGATTGCCGCTTGCTACCTTATACATATTTAAATCCTTTACGGCAACTACCCCCATTTGCTTCAGGTAAATCATTTCACCCGCATCTGTAGTAAAAATGGCTTCAGTTTTATCGTTCAGCTTTACAAACTGATTATCGTTTAAATGAGTACCCACCTGGGTTAGTGCCAGCCAATCTTTGCGGTTTGGCGCATACTCTAAAGTGCCGTGATAATATATCAATTTAGCACCCGAAGCATAGGTTGCCTGGCTAATTAGATAAAGTATTATTGTAAGTACAACTCTCATTTCTCCTTACCGTGTTGTAAAAAATACGACTGATAGCCAAATCGTTGATGCATCCATTTCACCAGCGCATCATAAAAATAGAGCAGGTCAACCGATAGAATCACCGGTACTGCAATTATGCCTTCGTCCAAACTCAAATTAAATGTACGTAACAATTGCAGTTTAGCAAATATCAGCAAGGCCAGGAAAACCAACTGCAATAGCTTAGCGAAAAAGTGATACCAAATGTGCTTCTCAACAAAATAGAAGACGTTGAAAATGATAGCCGCATAGGTGAGTAACACGGCCACCAAAAAAGCGATAAGCCAGGGCACCTGATTTACATAGTTTTCCGCCAAAATCATCTCCACAATATTGGCTTGTATAAATGCACCGTTTAAATCAGGTTTCGATCTTCCGGCAAGCGCTTTGTTGAAAGGCGTAAAATGCAAATCTTCTAAATCATTTGGATCTACGGTTCCCAGAATTACAATTTTGCCCTTCAATACATCTAAGGCAGGATTGCCCGGCGTTACTTCATCCACATGTATTACAGGTACAAAATGCTGTCGGTTTCGGGTATAGTTAATAAACTCAACATCTCCTTCTCTCTCCTCTAACTTCTTAAACTTCTCCGGTGCATACTGTTTTACAATCTCTGCAGCAAATGAATTTACTTCCTTGCCATCAATCTGCTCTTTTGGTTTAAAATAGCGTATAGTTTTTTCGTATTCACCCACAAAGTTTACAAAACCATTTGCGCCTAACCTTCTCAACGCCTCGAAAGATTGCTGATAGGATAGCTGTTCATGCTCCTCTCCTTCTCCGGCCTTCAGATAAGAACCCAACACCAACTTAGGACTTCCGGCTAATGCGGTTAACAGAAGCGAATCTACCTGCGGCTCTCTTTGCTTAAGGAACCATGCATCTACGGCTACAACTGCCGGGTGATGGCTATTTATTTCTGCTATCTCCCTTGCAATTTCAGCCCTGGTTTTGCCTAATTCAACCACTACCACATTTCCTTCGGCAGGAAGGGTGTTCTCTGACTGATGCTTAAATACAAGGTCATTGTAATCAAAATCGGAGAGGGCCTTCTCTATCGGGTCAAGTGCATGCAGATGTACAACGGAGTACTTAAGTAACAATACCCCGAGGAATACAAATACAGTAGAAAATACTACGTCCTTATTAAAAAAATGGTTGAACCCTTTTTTAGGCTGCATAGTTTAATACCAGAGGGTTCGTTTAATTACATTCTGATCGCCTGAAAGGTAAACCCTTGAAGTTACAGGGTCAGCACCGGGGTTATTCTTATCGGTATAGACTAAGTCGTAAAAACCAGCTAAGCCATAAAAACGGATACCGGTACCCAGATCGTTCATGTTACTTACGCGCCATACTTCGGTAGCCTGGTCATCGTTCTCACCTACGCCTACTACTTTGTATTCACTTAAAGTTTGCGCATCGTTACCGGTGTAACGGTTAGGCTGGTCGGGCCGGCTGCGCTGATCGCGGTTATTATTGTAGTAAGGTTGTTGTTCGCGTTGGCCCTGGCGGCGTTCATTATATGTGTATTGAGGGGTTTGCTTTTTGAAAGAAATAACCACGCCGTCACTGCTATTGCTGATCTGGTAACTGGGGTCGTTAGCCAGCATAGCTTTGGCCAGATCGCCCAGCATGGAACCTTCCAATTGAACCGATTTTATGGTAACGGTTTCAGCTGCGCTGCCCTTGCTAATTTGTAAGGATACAGTAGTATTTGGTTTTATGGCTTCAAATTCGCCCAACACCTCTTCAACGTTTCTTACCTCCTTACCATTTACTTTAAGCACAGTATATCCGATTTTATTAGCCAAACCGGCAGCAGGTGAGCCTGTAAATACGTTACTTATTACAGGTGCCTCATCTTTCTTTGTAAGCGTAGCTTTACCAGTATAATAATCGCTGTTTACGTCATAACTCTGCGAGACTTCGATACCGAGAAACGAGCGAATAGTTTTACCGCCATTTGTAAGAAAATCGTTGGTTAAACGCAGGCAGGTTTTAGCCTCCAGCGCAAAGTTGATCTGCGGTTGCCACAGGCTGCCGCGGTCCTCAGGGCCGAATGCTATATAGGAATTCATGCCTACTACTTCTCCCTTTTCATTTACCAACGGTCCGCCACTGTTACCCCAAATAATAGTTGCCGTATGTTGCACATAACCATACTTACCGGTTAAGCCTTCGCGTACCCGGTTTTTAGCACTTATAATACCATCGCTTACGGTATAAGGGTATTCAGCTAAAGGATTACCAATCGCATAAACGCGAGCACCGATTGCCGGAGCATCTGTTGCATATTTAATGGTGGTAATCTCGCTACCGGGGGCATCTACAAATTCCAAGAGGGCATAATCATAAAAGGAATCCCCTCCTTTCAACTTTGCTTCATATTTTTTACCGCTGATGCTGTATATATAAATGGCTCCCGGTTCGTTGGTGGCGCTTTCTACTACGTGCGCATTGGTGCAGATGTATTTTTTACCGTTAACATCTATTACATAACCAGAACCTTTACAGAAAGCATCACTCAAATCGAGTTTCTTTTCGTAGGCCACATCGCTTCTACCCCTATAGCCCAATGGCTGTTTAGTTGCTTCGGCTTTAAATATACCTACCGATACCACTGCTGATAGGGCATTATCCAGCATAGCTTCGGTACTTTGTTGTGCATAGGTTATGGAAAAAAGCAAAAGGCTCATCCATAGTATCGTTAACTGCTTCATAACCGGTTGTGATTTAGTTGATGTGACGAAAATGTAAAAAATATTTTCGTTAGAGATGAAGTTGGCACGAAATTCCATAGCTTAAACGAATTCGGGGTAAAACGGCCAACCCAAAAAATGTTCTTTGGATTTAGTTTTTTATCAAACAACAATTATTTTCACCTTTATTGTATAACCAAAATCAATTTTCCACAATGAAAAAAGCAGCATTACTGACAGCCCTGTCATTCTTTATGATGACAGCAGTTGTGACCCAGGCTAACGCCCAGGACGGCGTTCGTCAAAAAGTAGACATGAAATCCAGCGCCGTTACTTCGCGCGGTGCTAACCCTAACGTTAAAGGCGATAAGCCTACAACCGATGTGAAGTCAACCAAAGGTGCTTCACGCGGCAGCGGCTATTACAATTGCTACCTGTATTTACACAACTATACCGGTTATACCATCGACGTTTACATTGATGGCTACTACGAAACTACTATCGGTGCTTACGATGATGCAACTGTAGTAACCGGTAACGGTTTCACCACCATCTACGGTCTTTCTGCCGGTAAAACAATGGAATGGAGCGGCAGCGGCAATTGCCAAAGCTGGTACGATTTCTCTTTCTACTAGTAGATACTGTTAAACAAACAAAAACGCGCCTTAAAAGAGGCGCGTTTTTCATTTCCATCCTTGTTGAATTATGGAAATCCTATCCAGTTTTATCTTTGCAGTAAGCTAACCAAAATCGGCTGTTGCGGTTGAGCAATCTACCACCACGGCTTAAACTTACAACCACAGTATGAAGAAGCTATTTTTAATAATGGCATTAGCGGCCTTTGCTAACCTGCAGGCCGAAAAATATGCCCTGATAGTGGCCATAGGCGACTATCCCGAACCCGGCCGGAATGGCTGGGGTAAAATATCCAGCGGCAACGATGTTCCGCTGATAAAAGGAGCCCTTTTAGAACAAGGTTTTACCGAGAACAATATCACCTTGCTTAAAGATGCAGCAGCTACCAAAAGCGGAATAAGTAATGCCTTTGATCAACTGATTAAAAAGGTGCATGCCGGCGATATAGTGGTGGTGCACTTTAGCAGCCACGGCGAACAAATTGAAGATGATAACAACGATGAAGTTGACCATCTGGATGAATGTATTGTGCCATACGGTGCGGTTTATTCTCCCGATGCTAACCGTTTTAAAGAATATGCTCCCGGTTATTTCCGGGACGATGAATTCGGTACCAAAGTTACCCAACTCCGCAATCAGCTTACCAGCACAGGCGATCTGCTTGTTTTGCTGGATGCCTGCCACAGCGGCACCGGAACACGTGGCGTGACCGACCTTAAAGCCCGTGGCGCCCAACCACCTATGGTGAGCAAACAGTTCGATGAAGCCGCTGTGCCTGCTTTAGACACTGCCGGTGTATTTAAAGAACATGCCGAGGTTAATTTGGCCAAGAATGCTGCCACTTATGTGGTAATCTCAGGCGCACAAGCCAAGGAATTTAACTACGAATGCTACGATGACAACGGCAACGGCGTGGGCTCACTAAGCTATGCTTTCAGCAAATCGATTGCACAGTTAAAAGACAAGACCAGCTACCGGGGTTTGTTTGCCAGCATTGAGGATATTATGCGCGAAAAGGCCCCTCGCCAAAAACCCGTGTTAGAAGGCGATGGAGTAGATCGTGAGTTGTTCGGTGGTAATTTTGTAGCCCAGAAAACCTATTACACCGTTAAAAACTGGAATGATGTGGACGAACTGGTAATTAATGCCGGAACTATTTCGGGGTTAACCAAAGGTTCTATCGTACAGCTATTCCCTGCAGGAACTATCGATCCATCGGGTAAAACCCCGATTAACAAAGGAACGGTTATCAAGTCAGATAACTTTACCAGTACTGTTAAGCTTGACTCCCCTGACAAGGACATGAAATCTCGTCCATGGGTATTCCTGAGCCAATTAGGTTATGGCGATAAGCTAAAACTGGATGTACGCAACATCAATGGATCATTGAAAAAAGTACAGGAATCAATGAAAGATTTCCAACTGGTGGAATTCGACAAAGCCTGTGATATTTACCTGGATACATCAGGAAGTATTAAGAGGTGGGCGCTTAAATATCCAACCACCGGTGCCATCTTTACCGATAACCTTTCGATAGACGGAGCCAATGATATTGAGAACATAAAGAGCTTACTTAAGCGGTTTTCGCGATACACCTATTTGCAGGGCTTGAATTTTGAGGAGAGCGACCTATCCGCTAAGGTAGATCTGGTATTTCTAAAGCAGGACGGCACGCTAGATAAGGACAAAATAAGCAACCGTACCCATAATGGCCGGCTTGAATTGGTGGATGGTGACGTGGTTTATCTGCAAATTACCAACAACGGCAACAAAGCTTGCTACGTTAACATTGTCGATATTCAACCAGATGGAAAGATAAACCCGATACTGCCTAACAAAGCACAGGGGGTTCGTCCGGAGGATTGCAAGTTACAGCGCGGCGACTCGATAGTTTATCGCAGCTACAAGATAACCATTGGAGCACCCTATGGCGAAGAGGTGTTCAAGGTATTCCTCGCCAAGGATCAAATTGACCTGGAAGACATCTTAACCACGGGCAATGACTCAGCCAGCCGATCACGCGGTGTTTTAAATAACATGGCCAAAATATTTGCGGATAGTGAAGTAAAAGAGAATGGCACTCGCGGGGCTACAGGCAAGGTAGATGCCGATCAAAACGGAACTATCTATAACGTTAACTTCAACATAGTTAAGAAGAAGTAGTTATACCTGCAGTAAACAAAAAGGCGCAAGCGTTGCTTGTGCCTTTTTTATTTTACTAAGTATAGTGATTAATCGCGGTAGCTGCTACGATTTTTAACCCAGTTACTTTTGCCGGTGCTGGTTGAAGTGGTAGCTACGGTACCATTACTATTTGCTGCCGGTTTGCTTTCGTAAATATGTCCGGCAATCAAAGCAGCAATCTGCATTTCATCGTCGTTTTCCACTTTCAGATACTCAGGCTTATAGTTCTTATTTACAAAGTTGGTGTCGAATTTGCCTGATACAAAATCGGGATGGCGAAGCACGAACTTGCCGAATGCAAGTGTGTTTTTTACGCCGGTAATCTTATAGTCTTCAATGGCACGGATTAGGCGTTCGATAGCCTCTTCACGGTCCTTGCCATAGCCTACAAGTTTGGCTAACATAGGATCGTAGTAAATAGGGATATCCATACCCTCTTCGTAACCATCATCTACACGCACACCGGGGCCCTCGGGCTTTTTGTATTGCACCAGCTTGCCGATATCGGGTAAGAAGTTATTACCGGGATCCTCGGCATACACGCGTAATTCGATGGCATGGCCACGCAATTGCAGTTCCTCCTGCGTAAAGCTCAACTTCTCACCTCTTGCAATCTTAATCTGCTCCTTCACCAAATCAACACCTGTTACCATTTCGGTTACGGGATGCTCCACCTGCAAGCGGGTATTCATTTCAAGGAAATAGAAATTCAATTGCTCGTCTACCAAAAACTCAACCGTTCCTGCACCGATGTAAGCACAGCTTTTTGCCACTAACACAGCTGCTTCTCCTATTGCCTTACGTTTTTCTTCGTCCAAACAAGAACTTGGCGCTTCCTCCACCACTTTTTGGTGACGACGCTGCACACTGCATTCACGCTCGAACAGGTAAACTATGTTGCCATAGTTATCGCCCAGCACCTGCACTTCAATGTGCTTGGGTGAGCCTACATACCTTTCAATAAACACGCTACCATCGCCAAATGCACTTAACGCTTCGCTCTGGGCACGTTGCATCTGCTCTTCCAACTCTTCCACAGCATTTACCACACGCATCCCTTTACCGCCACCACCGGCGCTGGCCTTAATCAGGATTGGGAAACCGATACGTGCCGCCAGTTGCTTAGCTTCTTCCACATCTGTTATAGCGCCTTCGCTGCCGGGAACCATGGGGATATCGAACTTTTTAGCCGCCTCTTTCGCGGCCAGTTTGCTTCCCATTATTTCAATCGCCTCAGGGGTAGGACCAATGAAGGTTATACCATTCTCCTCCACCAAACGTGCAAAACCGGCGTTCTCACTTAAGAAACCATAGCCGGGGTGGATGCCATCCACACCTAACGATTTGGCCACCTCCACAATCTTATCGCCACGCAAATACGATTCCTTTGAACTGGCAGGGCCAATGCAAACAGCTTCGTCGGCATAGCGCACGTGTGGCGAGTTGCGATCCGCTTCGGAGAATACGGCTACCGTTTTAATGCCCATTTCACGGGCACTTTTCATAACCCTTAATGCAATTTCGCCACGGTTGGCTACCAGTATCTTTTTCATACCAAATGGTTGATTGGCAAACTTGCACAAAAAGCGCTAAACCCTAAAGGCTAATTTCTATATTGCCAACATGTATAAAAAGCAGGTATTACTGGGCGGTGTTATCGGTTTGGCGCTCATGCTGGGGCTTACCTTCGTTTCGTTAGAAGGCTGGCTTGCCGTTCCCACCAACATGCTGCAATTAGGGCGCTGGATGGCAATAGCTTTACTTATATGGTACGGCGTGCTTAACCGTAGCCTTACCTCTTCCATCCTCATCAGCATGGCAATTGGGATTGAGATAGGCGTTGATTTCCCTGCCTTCGGTTCGCAACTAAAAGTGCTAAGCGATATCTTCCTCAGGCTGGTTAAAACCATTATTGCCCCTTTGCTTTTTGGCACACTGGTAGTTGGCATAGCCGGACACAGCAACATGAAACAGGTAGGCCGCATGGCATTTAAGGCTATTCTGTATTTTGAGATTGTAACTACACTGGCCCTGTTTATAGGGCTTGGCGCCATTAACTTCAGCCGTGCCGGCGAAGGCATACAACATACCGAAACCACACAGGCGCAGGAGGCAGTAAAGAAAGTATCCGAAAAGCACTTCGATCTCCGAGACATCTTCCCTGAGAACATTGCCAAGGCTGTTACCGAAGGAAATGTGCTGCAGATAGTGATGTTCAGCATTTTGTTTGGCGTAGCCCTTTCGATGATTGAAGAGCACCATAAGCATAAGATGATCCAATTCTGCGAAACGTTGAATGAGGTGATGTTTAAGTTCACGCATCTGGTAATGCTGCTGGCCCCTTTAGCTATAGGCGGAGCTTTGGCAAGTACGGTTAGTACCATGGGCCTTGAGATATTTAAGAACCTGGGCTTGTTGATGCTTACCCTGGCCGGTGCCCTGGTGGTATTTGTTACTTGCGTTTTGCTACCCATCATGTGGTATTTTAAGATTCCTGTATTGAAGTTTTGGAAAGCCATCCACGAACCTGTTGGTGTTGCGTTTGCCACAGCCAGTTCCGATGCTGCCTTACCGAAGGCCATGAAAGCTATGCAGCAGTTTGGCGTGCATAAGAAGGTCTATTCTTTTGTGCTGCCACTTGGCTACTCCTTTAACCTGGATGGCACCACGCTTTACCTTTCGCTGGCTACCATTTTTGTTGCACAAGCCGGTGGCGTACATCTAACTTTCGGCGAACAGCTAACCATTTTGCTAACCTTAATGCTAAGCAGCAAAGGTGTTGCCGGCGTTGCCAAAGCAAGCTTTGTGATACTGTATGCCACTGTGGCTACCTTCCACTTACCGGAGTGGCCGGTGTTTATTGTATTTGCGGCTGATGCCTTGATGGATATGGCCCGCACCAGCGTAAACGTTATAGGCAACTGCTTAGCCACCGTAGTTATTGCCAAGAGTGAAGGCGAAATGGAGGAGATTTAATTTAATCTACTCTTCATTCTCAAACATATCTTTCCGTAACAATTCGCCTTTAGCTCCAAATTCTAACTCGTAGTTATCTGTACCTTTAAAGGCCGTAATTACATAGGTGGCAACCATATTTGGCTTTTCTACCATATAAATATCCTGCACGCTAAAGCCTTCGAACTGACTGTTGAAGGCCCTGTTTACTGCACCCGGCAGTTGATTGAGCGTTATCAGCGTTTCGGTTTTAAGCCAAATACCGGTGCCGGTAAAGGTGGCACTTTGGGTTTTCTTCTGGTTGTAAAATTGACTTACATAGTTGCTATCTACTTTCCACCAACTATCCTGTTGTGCTTGCGGAAAACGCGTACGGAATGCGCTGCCTACCGCACCGGGTACCTTATCGTTGGTTAACTTTTGTGCCTGTAAACCAGTATATGCCAAAAGAAAAAAGACCACTAAGCTTAACTGTTTCATTCAACGGGATTTACAGGAAAGTTATAAAACACAAACCATAAAGCCAAAAGCATGCCATTTATCTGTTACGGCTTCAACGCTGCCGCATAAACTTCCAAACAACGTTTCCGTGCTTTTTCGTGCTCCACAATAGGTTTGGCATAAGCCGACGTGCCATATTCCGGCACCCATTTACGCACATATTTCAGGTCGGGGTCAAAGCGTTCCATTTGGCTGGTAGGGTTAAAAATGCGGAAATAAGGTGCTGCGTCCGTACCGCAACCCGCTGCCCACTGCCAACCACCATTATTGGCGGCCAAGTCAAAATCCAGCAGTTTTTCAGCAAAGTAGGCTTCGCCCCAGCGCCAATCGATAAGCAGGTGCTTGGTTAAAAAGCTGGCCGCTACCATACGCACCCGGTTGTGCATGTAACCAGTGGTATTCAGTTCGCGCATGCCGGCATCCACCAGCGGATAGCCGGTTCTACCTTCGCACCATGCAGCAAAATGTGCTTCGTTATTCTCCCATTTTATGGTATCGTAAACAGGTTTAAACGCCTGCTTTTCTACCTGCGGAAAGTGCCACAGTATTTGATGATAGAAATCGCGCCAGATAAGCTCATTCACATAAGTTTCGTTGCGTTCCAAGGCGTAGGCCAATAACTTGCGGATGCTGAGGGTTCCGAAACGCAGGTGCAAGCCCAACTGCGAAGTACCCTGCATTGCCGGAAAGTCGCGGCGCTCGCCGTAATGCTTAATGATGTCGGCTTTTACTTTGCGTTCGGGATAATCAAAAATTTCTGCTTTAAAACCTAAGCTTTCCAGATCCGGTATGGATGGCAACTTGCCCTGAAAGAGGGCCTTATGATACTTACTTACGGGATAGCTTTTATAATAAAATGGCTTTAGTTTCTGCTTCCATTTACGGCTGTAGGGGGTAAACACCGTATAGGGCTTGCCATCGTCCTTCAAAACTTCATCCTTTTCGAAGATGACAATGTCCTTAAACGTATGAAAAGAGGTGCCTGCTTGGTGCAGTAATTTGCCTACCGCGGCATCCCTGGTGCGGGCATAACCTTCATAATCGTGATTGGCGTAAACAGAAGAAATGGTGTATTCTTTCAATAAAGCGGGCCATACATCCAGCGGATTACCGGTTTTAACCAATAAACCACTACCCAGTGCAATTAATTCGGTGTTCAGCCGCTCAATTTCGGCATGGATAAACTGCACCCTTTTATCCGTTTTATCGTCTAATTTATCAAGGATGGTGGTGTCGAAAATAAAGAGCAGCAACACGCTTTGGCCCGATTTTAGAGCATGGTACAAGCCGGCATTATCTTCCAGACGAAGGTCGCGCCGGAACCAAAAAATGCTTACTGGGGCTGATTTTTGCATCTTTTTTAAACAAGTTGCCCTTAGGCAGAGTTCGATAATTTTAAAAGAATGTTGTTTTTTTTAATTTCGTAACCACAAAATTCATGAACATGAAAAAAATCTTCTCGTCGGCTTTATTGGTTATTCTTTTCAGCGTAGCTGCGTTTGCCCAAAATGCTGCTTACAGCCTTTACAAGTTTAACAGCACTGCCGAGTCGGATATCGTATTAAAGGCCCTGAACCTGGAAGTAAAGTTCAGCGATGCTGAGTTTACCAGAATGCAGGAAATTTTAACCGCCAGTGCCCGTAGCCAGAGCGAGTTATTTAAACTACCTGATAACAAGAATCCGGAAAACATCGCTATGATCGTTAACCGCCAAACTACCCACATTGAGGGTAACCTGAAGAACCTTATAGGCGAAGACCGTTACAAAAAATACCTGGCTGCTAAAGCTACTATTGAAGCGAAAGCAAAAGAGTTAGGCAAAAACTAACTTAAATCCAGTAAAGATTCATTCAGAAGGGCGGTTATTTCAACCGCCTTTTTGTTTGCATATACCTTACCCTTAAACTGCCTTACCCACTGCACACCCCTTACAGCATTTACAAGCAGTATTTCATCGGCCTCTTCCAGGTCCTTTATACTCAACTCGCGTTCCTCTACCAAGTCATCCAGCAGGGCAATCATGTAACTGCGCATTACACCGTTTACACAACCACTGTCTAAATCCGGCGTAGCCAGTTTATCGCCTTTTACCACGAATATGTTACTATGAATAGCCTCGCATACATGGTCAAGGTCATTCAACAACAGGCATTCGTCCCAGCCTTCGGATTTAGCGAAACGTGCCGCCATTACATACATCAGCGCACTGGATGTTTTCAGGTCGCTGGTCATGGATACCGTTTTATAACAGTCTTCCCTTATGCCTGCTATAAGGCCCTCTCCTACCTCCCACCGTTGGTTGGTTACCGGTTCCATGCTGATGATAAAACCAAGCTCGTCGGTTTCGGGAAGATACAATCCATCGCCTTTGCGGAAGAACTGCATACGTACCCGGGCGTTTTTAACCAGACCGTTTACACTGGCAAGGTCCAGTATCATACTCTGCAGTTTATCCTCATCCATACCGGCAGGTAATACACCAGATATTACATCGGCGGTAAACACGATGCGGCTCCAGTGAAACTCCAGCAGGGGCAGCTTTTGGTTGAACATAATCATGCTCTCGAAAAAGCCATCGCCATAACGGAAACCGCGATTGCCAACCTGCAGCAATTGCTCGTGCTCGTTGTAGATATTGCCGTTATAGTTGATATACTGCATAATCGCTGTTACGTAAAAGTAAGCTGCCGAAGGGGCAATTAAAAGTGCTGCTAACCAGCATATGCGTAACACCTGCCGCCTTTAGCGCCATGATGCGGTTTAAATCGGGATGATAGTAGTAATCATCTGCCAATTGCTGCAGTTTAAAACCGTTTGTGTTGCTTTGCATTCCAACCCCATAAATCTGTTGCACACGGTTGTACCATTGCTTTACAAAACTGCGGTGGCGCACATTGGCTTTAAACTCTACATAACAACTCCGCTGCGCATAGAACTTAAACGCCGTGTTATCAAAGGGCACTACAAATACGGCATCTTTTGGCGTTTGTTGTTGCACCTGCCGGCAGATAGTGATAAGCGGATCCAACTGCTTCATGCCAAATACTTCGAAAGGCACGTTATAAGGCAACAAGGTGCGGAAATGCATCAGCACCCAAAACAGCACAATGGAGCCACTCATCAGCCACTTCTCTCCCTTCAGCGGCAACCATTTTTCGGTATGGTAGAAGAGATAAACGCGGGCCAGTTCTACCAGGGCAATTACACCAAAGAACTTCATCCACTGAGCTACCTTGTAGAATTGAAAGTTGCCTATAAAGATGAGGTGAAACTTATCTACCGCTACAGCATATACGGCAATACCTGCTAAGCCCAGCAGCATAAACCGGAACACCTGCTTATTGCGCATGGCAAAGAAGATGAGCCCCGTAAACACCAGGAAGAAGAACACCAGTTTCTTAGCCATAGGAAAGGCTGAAAAAATAAAGTGATGCGGATGGCGGAACACAAATAGTATTTGAAAGAACGTCTCGTTGTCCAGTCCGCCATTACCTGCGGTATCCAGCTTTTTACCAAGTATAAGTACCAGGTAAACACCCGCTGTTAAACCGAAAATGCCAATGAACTTTGCAAAGGTCTTCCAGCTAACTTCTCCCATAAAGGCACTTAGCAACAGCATCCCACTCAGCAACATCATTACATCCAGTCCTTCGAGCAATTGAATGAAAGTGGCCAGTGACATCAACACGGCAGCTTTGGTAAAGCGCTTGTCTAAAAACAGGTTAATGGCCCATACTATAAAAGCGATAGAGACATTGCCTGCCTGTAAGCAGTCGGACACCAGGTCAACATTACCTAATGCATAGTCGTTAAGTGGCACCATGCAGACGAGGATGGCAAACCAGGCGAAATACTTGTTGGGTATAAACCGCAGGGCCAGCTTCTCCATGCCCATCACCAGGACTACCGTTACCACAAAGTGCAGCAGAAAGACGAACACTTCCAGATGCCCAAGAAATGGCAACAACAAGTTGGCCATAATGGTGCGTTCGTTGGGAACGGCTGCGTTTAAACCCTGAATAAAAAAGTCGTGCACATATAAAGTGGGATCGTGCAGAAACAAGGTGTAAGGCAATAACTCCACCTGATCGCCGGTGCCATAGCGGTAACCGAAGCGCAACAGCAGCACGCTCCAGGTAAACACCGCAAACAATAAGGATGGTTTGGAGGGCCGCATTGTTTTTATTGATAGCAGAAGCTTACACTTCTATTTCTTTCAGGTTTTCGCTGATTACCAGTTTGCCAAGTGTTTTGGCCTTGATTTCATCTACGGTTACACCGGGTGCAATTTCCATTAAATGGAAAGCGCCATCATGAATTTCGTATAAGCCTAAATCAGTAAGCACGCGCTTGATGCAGCCTTTGCCGGTTAAGGGCAAGGTACAGGCCGATAGCAGCTTCGATTCGCCTTTGGGGTTGGTTTGCATCATGGCTACAATGATGTTTTCGGTAGCAGCAACCAAATCCATAGCGCCGCCCATGCCTTTTACCATTTTGCCGGGGATTTTCCAGTTGGCGATGTCGCCGTTTTCGGCTACTTCCATAGCGCCGAGCACAGTTAAGTCCACATGACTACCGCGAATCATGGCAAAGCTATCGGCAGAAGAAAACAGCGAAGCCCCTTTTAGCATGGTTACCGTTTGTTTACCTGCATTGATAAGATCGGCATCTACATCTTCCTCGTAAGGGAAAGCACCCATACCCAGCAAGCCGTTCTCGCTTTGCAGAATTACGTTCATGCCTTCAGGGATATAGTTTGCTACCAGCGTGGGTATACCGATGCCCAGGTTAACATAATAGCCATCGCGCAGTTCGCGGGCTATACGTTTTGCTATTTGAAATTTATCTAAAGCCATTTGAGTTAAGAGTTTTGAGTTAAGAGTTAGGAGTGTTGAATGCAACCGTTATTTAGCGCTTGGTAACGGTGCGTTGCTCAATACGTTTTTCGTAGTTGCTACCTTTAAAAATGCGCTGCACATAAATACCGGGGGTGTGGATGTTGTTAGGGTCCAGTTCGCCTGGTTGCACCAGTTCTTCTACTTCGGCAATTACAATTTTGCCGGCGGTAGCCATCATGGGGTTAAAGTTGCGTGCCGTGCCTTTGTAAACCAGGTTGCCCATAGTATCGCCCTTCCAGGCTTTTACAATGGCAAAGTCGGCTTTTAACCAATTTTCCAGTATATACATTTTACCATTAAACTCGCGCGATTCCTTGCCTTCGGCCACTTCAGTACCATAACCCGTTGGGGTAAAAAAGGCAGGAATACCTGCACCACCGGCACGGATACGTTCCGCAAGGGTTCCTTGGGGTACCAATTCTACTTCCAGTTCGCCGGAAAGCAACTGACGTTCGAATTCGGCGTTTTCGCCCACATAGGAAGAGATCATCTTTTTAACCTGACGGGTTTTCAGCATCAAACCAATACCAAAATCATCCACCCCTGCATTGTTGCTGATACAGGTTAGGCCTTTTACCCCTTTGCGGATTAAGGCGCTGATACAGTTTTCGGGGATACCGCACAAGCCGAAACCACCCAGCATAAGCACTGCATTATCGGGTATATCTTTTACGGCTTCGTCGGCATTTGCTACAACTTTGTTCATTTGTTGTTACCAGTTTATGTTATCGTTTATTGTTTGCTTTCTTCTGCTTCCTTCTTGCTTAAATCGGTCATTACTCCATCATAAATGCGGTTCATCCAGGCGGGGTGCGACTCGTAATATTTATAGCTGCGGCGGAATTTATCTTCGGTGATATTGAACTTTTTAAAAACCACCTTGTAGTAGCTTTCTGTAAGTTGCTGTTCGTTACCGCCGGCCTGGGCTTTGGTTTGTGCCAGGGCATCGGCAATATGTATGTCTACCATTACCTCGCGCATTTGTTGTGGCGTTAGCACATCAGACGGCACCTGGGGCATTTCGGGCTTACAGGCAGCCAGGAAAAGGGCGAGTATGAAGAAATACTTTTTCATTGGCGGTGTTCAAACCTAATTGAAATTCTAAGAATCGAAAAACGGAGTTTAAAATAACATGCATTGCCACAGATGCATGAATACAAAGTTGCCACGGATTACACGGATAAATACATTGTTTGTTGTTTGACGTTCGTAGTTTGTTGTTCCTGGTGCCTCATTCGGTGGAGTTTCGCTATTACTGCCCGGCTTGCTTTTATGGGTTGTGATAGGGATTGATTGGTTTTGATTGGAAATGATAGGATTTGATTGGTTATTCATTACTCCTATCAACCCTATCATTGAGGATTTTGGGGTTAGCAGGTGTATTACCTTCGTTTGCCGTCGACTCACCCCCCGGCCCCCTCTCTGCTGCGCAAAGAGGGGGTGGAAATGCAGAGTTGCGTCCGGTTGGTTGTTTTAGGTGGATGTAGTACGTTGATAAGTCACGGTTTTTCCTGGGTTTTATCCACAGCTACTTGTGCATGCTTGTGCACTTTTCAGCTTGTGCACAAGTTACAGAAAAATTCATATGAGCGATTTTTGTGTTAAAACGAGGGGAAACCAAAGGTTCACACAAAGGCGCTAAGAATTTGAACCAGGATGTGCAGGATGAAGAAGGATTTACTGGATAAAACCAAAGCCAACTTTACACTCCTTTACACTTTTTGAAAGCAGATGGCAGAAATCAGAGATCAGAAAGCAGAAGGGGAGCGCTAACAAACCTGCAACTTTACACTCCTTTACACTTTTTGAACCGGGATGTACAGGATGAAGAAGGATTTATAGGATAAAACCAAAGCCAACTTTACACTCCTTTACACTTTTTGAAAGCAGATGGCGGAAACGAAACATATTAGCCAGGTACTCATTTGTGCAGATTTGTGCAGTTGATTTTGCGTGCACAAATTGCCAAAGTTTTAATGCGAATGGCGTTGGAGTATGACAAGTCCGGCCCGGTATTGAGGAGCATGTATCAAAGAACGATGATACAAAGATAATAAATAGGGTTTAAAGTTTCAAATTTAATTTCTAATATTATTTTGCCACAGATGCCACAGATGAAATACAAGGATGAATACAATAATTGGTGAGGTGTTGGATGCATAGCTCATTACTCCTTAGTGCGCCGTCGGCTCACCCCCCGGCCCCCTCTCTGCTGCGCAAAGAGGGGGTGGAGAGCTGTAGTCCTGATTAGGGTTGACATTATGGTGTGGATTGAATGATGGGTTATTCTTTTTCTGTAGCCTGAGGCTACAGGCATAGGTAAGGCGAAGCGTGACGCTTCGCCAGGAACCTGCAGCTATCGCATATCACAATTCGAGTTGTCGTAAATCGCCTTTTAAATTGTTATTTCGCGGTATGGATTTGCAGAGTTATAGCGCAATTGTTGAGGAGTTGAAGCCTTATGGGGCGCAGTTGGTGGCGGTTAGTAAAACCAAGCCGGTGGAGGATATTATGGCTTTGTATGAGGCCGGTCAAAGGGTGTTTGGCGAGAACCGCGTGCAGGAACTGGTGCCTAAATACGAGGCCTTGCCCAAGGATATTAAATGGCACCTGATAGGGCATTTGCAAACCAATAAGGTAAAGTATATAGCCCCTTTTGTAAGCATGGTGCAATCGGTGGATAGTTTGAAGCTGCTGACGGAAATTGACCGCTGCGCGGAGAAGAATAGCCGGACCATTGATTGCCTGATGCAGGTATATATAGCCAACGAGGACACCAAGTTTGGTTTAGATGCCGAAGAATTATACGCCCTGCTGGATTCGGCAGAGTATGCTACCCTTAAAAATGTGCGTGTTTGCGGTTTAATGGGGATGGCTACCAATACGGATAATGAAACTCAGATTGCTACAGAATTTGCTTCGCTGCACCGTTTGTTTACCGAAGTTAAGCAGCGCTATTTTGCCAATGCACCTTATTTTAAAGAGGTATCGATGGGTATGAGCAGCGATTATAAAATTGCTTTAACAGAGGGGGCCACCCTGATAAGGATAGGTAGTTTGTTGTTTGGTGCCCGTTAACGCTTAGTGCAACAACTTAGAACTTGCCAGGTATTTACCATCGGGGTAATAGATAAACAGGCAGCTACCGCCTTTAATGGCATTGATGATCTGCTCGTGTTCGGCCACGGAAACAGCCGGGCAACCAAAGCTGCGGCCCAGGCGGCCATTTTGCGCAATAAAGCCTGTGTTTACATATTCGGCCCCGTGCATTACAATGGCGCGTTCTTCGGCATTGTCGTTAAAGCCGGGTTCCTGCCCTCTGAGCTTCAGGCTTAAACCATGCCCACCCTGATAGGTTTCGCCGGTGCAATAGAAGCCTAAACTACTTTTGTTAGAGGATGGTTGATTAGAAAAGGACTGGGCAAATTCTTCACCCGTGTTTCGTCCGTGGGCTACTAATGTATTAAACAGCAATTTGCCGTTCAGCATATCTATAACATACAAACGCTTTTGACTGCTGCTTTGTGTAAAGTCGCAAATGGCTAAAACCTCGCGGCTTAGTTTGCCGGTAGCTTTTAGTTTTTGCCAGCCATGCACGGCCAGGTTATAGGTATTAAAATTAAGGCCCAGGTTATCGAGGTGCAACTGACTATACAGGCTTAAAACCGTAAAGGCAGGCTGAACGGGTATACAAACCTCATCTTCGCCGGGCATACCGGCACGGAGGCTGAACGCCGAAAATAACAGCGCTAATACTGCAAACAGAAGGGGCTTTTTAAGCGGCTTTTGTGGTGGCATTATTGTGTAAACGAAAAAGGGCCTGTTAAGATTTTAAGATTGAAGTAATTAACATAGGTTGAAGTTGTTATAAAATGAAAAAGTCCCCAAAAGGGGACTTTTCAATATCATTCAGGAGCAAATTAAGCTTCTGCTACCGGTACTACGTGCACAAAACGACGATCGTTTTTGCCTTTGGTGAACTTAACCACACCCGGTACTACCGCAAAAATTGTGTGGTCTTTGCCTATATCAACACCGTGACCAGGGTGGAATGATGTACCACGCTGACGAACGATGATGTTACCGGGGATGGCGTTTTCGCCTCCGAATACTTTTATGCCTAAGCGTTTGCTGTGACTGTCGCGTCCGTTCTTTACTTTACCTTCGCCTTTCTTGTGTGCCATTGCTTGTTGTTTTTGGGGCTACAAAAATTTATCCTATTGATTCGATTGCAATCTGAGTTAAAGACTGACGGTGACCTTGGGTCTTCTTGTAAGTCTTTCTTCTCTTCTTTTTGAAGATGGTAACCTTGTCGTCTTTCATATGGCCAACGATTTTGGCATTTACTTTAACACCGTTCACGGTAGGGGTACCTACTTTAACGCTGCCATTGTCGTCGGTTAACAGCACACGGTCAAACGATACGGCATCACCTTCGTTACCTTCCAGGCGGTGCACATATAATTTTTTGCCGGCTTCTGCCTTAAACTGTTGACCTGCTATTTCTACTATTGCGTACATCTCTTCTAAAATTTGGGAGCGCAAATATAACCAGATGAATTAAATATCCAAAAGCAGATTACATAAACGCCCGCAGTTTATCCACCAAAAAACAAATGCCCGTGGAAACGGGCGTCTAATTTATTATAAATCAATCAAAAACAAAGCAACCAAAGCACTATTTATTGCGGTTCGGCTTTGCTCATTTTAAAGGTAATAAGCGGATTTTCGCCATCGGTAAAGGTAAAAACGGCGGTTTCGGCTTTCAGGTCGCTCACCTTCCAGGTCATTAACCGAACGGGGTTGGCTACGCCGGGGGTAGCATTATCCACTACGGCCAGGGTGGCTTTGCTATCGTCCCAAATCCACTGGGCGTTGCTGATGTTTAAAAACAGGGTATTGGCCGAAAAAGAGGTAAAAGACTTATCGGCACCTACTTTAAGGGTGAAGTCGGCCAGCATCTTTTTTAACGTTTCGGCTTTGGCAGGGTCCTGCCCGGGTGGTACGGCCACATCGGTTACTGAAAGGGTTTTCCATTTACCGGAGGGCTGCGCGTTAGCCATAGAAGCAAAGTACAGCCAGAACATCAGCAATAAGGCCAATGCCCGTAATACAAAGGAGTATTCAGCGTATAGTTGTTTCATGCCTTAACCTATACGGCAGGGGCTTATTTTTGTTCAGGCACCGGGTTTATGCGGAAGGATGCATATTTAATTTTGCCGGCCGTTTTGCGGAAGCGGTGAAAGCCCGAAATGCCGGGCAAGGCAGGGTCGATGGTATAGGAACCGATTTGATCGTCAGCGCTTAAGGGGTCAAAATCAATCACCTCCAGTTGCAGTTTATCGCCCGCACAAATGGTTATGCGCAAACTATCCGAAGCGGGGTCGCCGAAGTATTCGAAGCTGTTTTTAACAACCGGAGATGAGTAGATACTGCCTGCCCCGTAATCCAGCATCCAGTACACATCGGGGTCGGCTTCGTAGGCTTTTAAAAAGAAGTAATCCCACATTTCGCCATTAAAATCGATGGTATCCACTTCAAAACTATCCAGTACAAAATCGTAACTGCGGAGAGGCTTCGGGCTAAGCACCACGGGGAAGTTTGCATTGCGGGTTTCAACCGGTATGCCGGTTTCTGCTTCCGTTACGCCTAACACGGGGAAAAGCGTATCGGTATGCCCATTGAGGTTAAAAGCGGCCAGCGGAATTTTAAGCGTAGTGGTGTATACGGGCTTGCCTTTGGTGGTAAGGGTTTCGCTTGCATGCACGCATAATTTACCGTTCTCATCGGTGCTATAAGGATAACCGGGATTAGCCTCCACAAAAGAGCTATCGGCACGGCGGAAGCGGAAAGAAAGGTCGTATTGTTTAAGGGTTGAATCACCTGCTTTTTGGTAATCTTCTCCACTTAATTTAAGCGTGTAAGAGGCGGTAAATTCCAGTAGCCAGGCATTGTAAAGCTTTTGGACGGGCAAAAAGCGGCAACTCTTAAAAGTAGCGCGCTGAACGGAGAGGGAATCCTGTGCGGAAGCTGACATGACCAGCAGCGTAAAAAACGCCACCCATAACACATTTACATTTTTTATATACATGGATAAAAACCGAGGTAAATATAACTTTCGGCAGCCAGGGATAGCGGGGTAAAAAAAATTCTACCATTCGTTCAAAAAAGCGGGTTGTAATACAACCTTTTTCATAATTTCCCACTCCATTAAGGAACACCCCCTGACATAACCCAACATGAAGAAATTTTACCTGCTGGTATGCTTACTATGGTTAGCAAACCTGGGCTTTGGCCAAATATCGAAAGGCAAGAACTTTTGGTTTGGATTGGCCAAGAATTATTACACCGATACAGCACGGGTATTTGTAACTACCGATATACCCACAACGGGCTGGATAAGTATTGCAGGCTTAGGGTGGTCGCAAACGTTTTCGGTAACACCGGGCATTTCCACACAGATTGACCTACCCTTACCTAATTCGGTTTGCAGCAGCAGCGATGCCATTACCAGCCAGGGTATACACCTTGTAACAACTGAATGTGTTAGCGTATTCTCGTATAATTTTGGTTATGCTACGGCTGATGCATCGATTATTGCTCCGATAAACTCGATTGGCAGCGACTATATATTGAACACCTACCGCGAATCGAGCACAACAGGTTACAGCGGCCCTACCGAATTACTGGTAGTAGGCAATTACCCCGGCACCAGCGTTACCATTACGCCCACGGCAGCAGCAGGCTCGCATCCGGCAGGTGCCCCTTTTACGATTACACTGGATAGCGGTCAAACCTATTTTTTGCAAAGCTCAGGCGACTTAACCGGCACCAGAATTTCGGGTAATAACAACCAAAACTTTTCAGTTTTTGCTTCCAATGAATGCACTACCGTTGGTGGTGATTGCTGTTGCGACCACCTGTATGAACAAATGTCGCCTGTAACCAACCTGGGCACCGAATATGTAATGGTGCCTTATAGCGTTCCGCAAATTGACCATATCCGTATTGTGGCAGTACAAAATGCTACGCAGATAGTTATAAACGGAGGTGCACCGATTACCAGAAATGCAGGTCAGTTTTATGATTTCACCTCCAGTACGGTAAATTATATTACATCCAACAATCCCATTTCGATAGAGCACATTATGGGTAGTGCCTATACCGGCGGCGGCAGCAACTCGCTTGGCGATCCGTTTATGATTGTGCAGAGCCCTACCAGTCAGCGCATTAATACCATCACCTTTCCTACCCTGCCGCTTACAGGCACTACAACAAAATACTGGTTTTTAAACCTGATAGTTAAAACCAGTGATATACCCAATGTAACACTGGACGGTGGACCTATTGCCGGCGGCTTATTTACCCCGGTGGCACAAAACAACATTTACTCCACAGCGCATATACCAATTGCATTTGGCGATCATACGATAAACTCGTCGGAAGGTGTGATAGGTTATGTATATGGTTATACCAACGATTTCGAATCGTTCGGTTACCAGGCAGGTGTAAAGGTTGTAATCCCTCACTTATCCATATACGATGCTACACACATTATCTGCCCCGGCGATTATGTGCCGATGACCTTGAACAGTCCGGACACCGCCCGTATAATTTACAATGAATGGGATTTTGGCGATGGATCGGCACATGTATTCAATACGTTTTATACCGGCCATACCTACAACAACTACGGCGATTACCCGGTAACGCTGATCTACGAATTACAATCGGCCTGTAAACGCGATACATTAGTAATAGATACCGTAAAAGTGCGTGGCCCGAATGTGCAGATAAACGGCCCCACCCAATTTTGTGTGCCTACCACCGGCGTAGTGCTAACGGCCACCTCGCAGTTTGCTGTATCGGGGATTGTATGGAGTAACGGTGCCACTACTAATTCGATAACCGTTAACGTACCGAACGATACGGTGTTTACCATTACCGCCAGCAACAGTACCTGTTATGGATATGATACGGCCTATTTATTTGTAGCGCATGATACGGCAGGCTTTACGGCCAATAATACCTGCGAAGGTGTGGTAACGGTTTTCAACAACACCTCGCAAACTGCAGCGGTAAATACCTATACCTGGCATTGGGATTTTGGCGACGGACAAACTTCAACACTCCCCTCGCCTACCCACCAATATGCAGCTGCCGGAACGTATGCGGTAAAGATGTATTTTACCAATAACATTGGTTGCGGTGATAGTATTACACACACGGTAACCATTACCGCGAAACCCGTTGCCGGCTTTACTTACAACCATTTATGTAATGCCAGTGTGCTTACGCCTGTAAATACCTCTACCCTAAGCGTAGGCACTATGAGTTATAGCTGGAACTTTGCCGACGGCAGTCCCTTGGATAACAGCGCCAACCCATCGCACACGTATACGCAATCGGGCTTGTATGTGGTAAAACTGGTCGTATCGTCGGGCAGCAGTTGTGCCGATTCTACTTTAGGTTGGGTGAATGTGATATTAGGCGCTGATATGGCCTTTACGGGCACCAATACGTGTTTAGGAGGCACCAGTAACTTTACTGATTTGAGCGTAAACAACTCAGGCTCGGCTGTATTAAACTATACATGGGATTTTGGGGATGGTAATACAAGCACCAGCGCCAATCCATCGCACACCTATGCAGCAGCAGGCAATTACAACGTTACACTTACATACGATTACGGAAGCAGTTGTACAGAAAACGTTATCCAAACCGTGCATGTAAATCCATCGCCGGCGGCTGATTTTACGGCGGCTGATTTATGTAATACCGGCAGCTTAACGCCTACCAACAATACCACCATCAGCAGCGGAACGGCTACTTATACCTGGGATTTTGGCGATGGAACAGCTACCGCAACAGGAAGCGCACCATCGCATACCTATGCGCAATCGGGGAATTACAACATACAGTTGATAGCGGTTTCGGATAGTAGTTGTGCTGATACGGTTGTGAAACCCATACGGGTGATACGAGGGACGAATATTGACTTTTCGGCGCCGGCAGTTTGTGCAGGAGCAGCCTCCCAGTTCACCGATTTAACGACCAACCCTTACGCCACCACTATTAACGGTTACACCTGGGACTTTGGGGATGGCAATACCGGCAATACGCAAAATACTACGCATACCTATGCAGCCTTTGGCAATTATAATGTGGAGTTGAAGCTTGATTACGGTAATGGCTGTATGGATAGCTTAACCAAACAAGTAGTGGTAAACGAGGTGCCCGTGGCCGCATTTACGGTGGCCGATTTGTGTAATGATAGCACCGTGCATCCGGTAAACACTTCTACTTACTCGGCTGCTGCACCCACCTTTAGCTGGACCTTTGGCGATGGCACCGCGGCTGTAACAGGTAATGCGCCTGCCCACACCTATGCACTTAGCAATAACTATACTATACAATTAATTGCCACCAGCGCAGCGGGCTGTGCGGACACCACTACCAATCCGGTGAATGTAATACGCGGTACCCTGCTGAACTTTACGGCACCGGCTGTTTGCGCAGGTAACACCAGCATTTTTACCGACCAAACTACCAACCCTTACAACACCACCATAAATGGCTATAGCTGGGATTTTGGTGATGGTGGAACTGCTGCTACCCAAAACGCTACGCATACTTATGCCACCTATGGCACCTACAATGCACAACTGCAACTTGATTATGGCAATGGCTGCACAGCCAACCTTATTAAAACGGTAACGGTAAACGAAGTTCCCGTAGCTGCCTTTACTGTCGCTGATTTGTGTAACGACAGCACCGTGCATCCGCAGAACACAAGCACGTTTGTATCGGGTGCAGCCACGTATAGCTGGACGTTTGGTGACGGCAGCGCGGCTGTAACAGGCAATGCACCGGCACACACCTATGCATTTAGCAACAACTACACCGTTGAGTTGATTGCCAGCAGTGCAGCCGGTTGTGCTGATACAGCCACTAACCCGGTTAACGTAATACGCGGAACACTGATCAACTTTAGTGCGCCTTCGGTTTGTGCCGGTTTGCCTTCGCAGTTTAGTAATAGCACGCAAAATCCCTACACCACTACAATAAACAGCTATGCCTGGGATTTTGGCGATGCAGGAAGCAGTAACCAGCAAAACCCAACGCATACCTATGCCGCCTTTGGTACTTATAACGTAACACTGGTGCTTGATTATGGCAGCAGTTGTGCGGACAGTTTAACCAAGGTGATCAATGTAAATGAAGTGCCAACAGCAGCATTTACCGTAGCTGATTTGTGTAACGATAGTGTAGCCGCACCGGTTGATAACTCAACCAGCAGCAGCGCACTGAATTATAACTGGCTGTTTGGTGACGGAACTTCTGCAGTAACAGGTGCAGCCCCAACACATACTTATGCGTTGAGCAACACCTATACGGTGCAATTAATTGTATCTACGGCATCGGGATGTGCCGATACGGCAAGCAATCCTATACGGGTTATTAAAGGAACGTATCCTAACTTTAGCGCACCGGCAGTGTGTGAAGGCACTTCCAACAGTTTCACTAATCAAACAACCAACCCTTACAATACTTCTATTACAGGTTATAGCTGGGATTTTGGAGATGCTGCTACTGCAACCCAACAAAACACCACGCATACCTATGCAGCGGCTGGCAGCTATTCTGCTCTGCTGGTGCTTGACTATGGTTTTAACTGTGCGGATAGTGTACGTAAAACCGTGATAGTAAATCCCAATCCGGTTGCTGCGTTTAGTACCGACAGCGTTTGTAGTGGAAGTACTACGCACTTTACCGACGGAACTACCCCTGCAGGTTTAGCGACATCCTGGGCCTGGAACTTTGGTGATGCTGCTACCGGCAATACGCAGAACCCAACACACACTTATGCAGCAGCAGGTAACTACAATGCGCAGTTAATTGCTACCTCGGCAAACGGTTGCAGCGATACCGTTGTAAATACGGTGAATGTGAAGGTTATTCCACCGGCTTTATTTACAGCTACCAACGCCTGCTTAAATACCGCCAACACTTTTACCAATACCACCAATACGGGCACTTACCCTGTAAACAACTTTGTGTGGTTGTTTGGCGATAACACAGCACCCGATAACAACACCAATACAACACATACCTATGCTACAGCAGGTAATTACACCGTAACCTTAATAGCAGATTTTGCCAATGGTTGTCCGGATACAACACAGCAGCAGGTTACGGTATACAACTTACCTGCCGTAAGTGGTGTTACCACAAATATTTCGTGCTTTGGGGGCAGCGATGGCAGCGTAGACCTTACGCCAACAGCCGGGCAAACGCCGTTTAGTTACAGTTGGAATACAGGCGGAACGGCTGAAGATCCATCAGGTATGCCGGCTAACACGTACACCGTAAACTTTACGGATGCGCATACATGCACCGGTTCGGCAACTTATACTTTAACTGAGCCAACGCAGCTAACAAATGCCTCAGCGTTTACCGACATTACCTGCTTTGGGTATAGCGATGGTTCGATAACCATTAGCCCTGCAGGTGGTACCCCTGCCTACAGTTATGTATGGAGCAATGGCAGCAACGGCGCTACTGCACAGCAATTAGCTGCAGGTAACTATAGCTGCACGGTTACCGATGCCAAAGGCTGCACGGTAGTAGAACAACTAACTTTAAACGATCCGCCGAAGTTTACCGTTTACCTGAACCCGGTTGATACCGTTAAGTTGGGACAAACCGTAACCTTAACACCTACTACCGCTAACGGTAATCCGGTAAGCTGGCAATGGCTGCCGGGTAATTTCCTGAGCTGTGATAATTGTCAGGAGCCTGAGGCCGGTCCGGTTAATAATTACATATACCAGGTAACAGTGGTGGATGATAAAGGATGTATCGATACAGCCAGCGTATTCGTGTTTGTAAATAGCGAAACCAAGGTATTTATACCCAATGCCTTTACACCAAACGGCGACGGCACCAACGATTACTTTGAAGTATTCGGAAACAAAGAAGCCTGGAAACAGTTTGATGTGCAGATATTTGACCGTATAGGCGAAAAGGTATACGAAAGCACTGATATGGATTTTAAATGGGATGGTACTTATAAAGGCACCCGTTTAAATCCGGCGGTGTTTGTTTACCTGGTGCGGGTGGTTTACCTGAACAACGTAACCGAGAAACTGCT
The DNA here is from genome assembly GCA_046329495.1 of Chitinophagales bacterium. Lineage (GTDB taxonomy): Bacteria > Bacteroidota > Bacteroidia > Chitinophagales > LD1 > Bog-950. Next base: position 27,136 of record JAXLUO010000028.1, read on the forward strand.
GAAAGGCTCAGTAACATTGATGCGTTAAGGGCCGGCAACCACAAAAAAAGCACTACCTACTTTTTGCCGTAAACGCGGTAGAAAAAATAAGCCATACCGGGAAGGATGATGACCGCTATGCGGAAAATGTTGGTGCCCGAAATATACTGCGTATGCGTAATAAGGAAGGCGATGAGGCTGCATACAGCCAGGGCAAAAATCCAGTACACAAGTTTGGCGGAACCGGTTTCGTAGAACTCCTTTTTACGCTCGATGACCGGCTTTGATTGTTGCGCAGCAGCGGATGTGGTAGTGGCCTGAGGCGAGTGCTGTGCAGCAGGTTCGATAGGTACAATTGTAGCCTTAGCCGGATCAACTTTCCCGTTGGTATTATAGGCCTCCACCTGCCGCAGAAAAGCATCGCGGAAAATCCGGAATGCCGCTTGATTGGCCTGGTCGGTTAATTTCCAGGTGATACCATATTTAAAGTTCAGGGTCAGATATTCGTATTCCTGCATGCCCCGGTTCATGTCCTTTCCGTTTTTGAAAGAAAGCAGATGCGACCATTTATAAGATGAAACTTTGCTGTAGTTAAAAAGCGCAGAAAGCAGGTAAGGACGCACGGTTTGCGATATCCCTGATTCATCTATCGTATAATCTGCCGGTCCGGTAACGGTTGCAGCAACCAACAGCATAGGCAGCAGTAGTGCTATCATGCTCCACACTACTCCTGCCCCCTGCCATATGGAAAAATACATCGGTATAGTTCCCGCACCCATTAACACCATTACCAGGGCATACGTGCCGGGTAAAATATGTGCATTAGTGCGGTAGCTTATCTGCTGCATCGGTTTTACAGCTTAGTGCTTAATGCCTACAATGGAGTAGTTAACAGTTGATGAATTTACGTTGCCGTAAACCCAAACTTTGTAGTAGTAGTTACCGGCTGTTAAGCCTTTTTCGCGTTCGATGATAGTAGAGTTAACGAAGCCGTTAGCAGGAGCCTGATCGCCGGCATAGCCTACGATAGTGCCTACAACACCCGAACCGCTGGTAAGGTCGCGCGATAAACGCATGCGAACGCCATTGGCATCGGAAGTTACGGCAGAATAAGTTGACCAAACGATAACCGTATCGCTTGTAGAGGTGATAGGCACTACGGTTTCGCCTACAAAGTTGTAGCTGGCCGCGAGTGTTGTGTAGATATTGAGCGTAGCGCCTAACAGGTTACCGGTATCACCGCTGGAATCGTCGGTTACCTGTAAAGTCCAGGTACCGTTAGGGTTTAATCCATTTAGCACGCTTAGTGGTGAAATTGGCTGGAAGGTTCCGGTAAACGGAGCAGTGCCCGAAGTAATAGGCAACGATCCTGCATCATCAAACACTGTATTGGTATAATTATCCCCACTGCTTCCGGCATCAGCTGTTAACGCCACGCTGGTAGTACCTGCCGGATTCACGAGTGTAATATCCAGATCGGCATCCCAGGTATGGGCGATGTTCAAGGTCAGCGTTACCGCACAAACTGTACCCGTTAAACCGGTAACCGTGGTAGTTGGACTATACGTTCCTAAATCGGGAATTGCGCCTGCTGCAAACGTATAAGAGCCAGCCAACACACAAGAGGCAGGGTTATCGTTATTACAGTTGCCGGTGGAGAAGGTTGGGCCGGTTCTGCCGGTTGCACCCGTAACACCAGTAGCTCCGGTAACCCCAGTTGGCCCCGTAGCACCCGTTTTTCCGGTGGCACCTGTGGCACCTGTAGTTCCTGCCCCTGTGGCACCTGTTGGCCCCACAGCACCTGCAATGCCGGTGGCGCCGGTTGCACCGGTAGGGCCGGTTGCACCCACACCCGTAGCACCGGTAACCCCGGTAGGGCCGGTTGAGCCGGTATGACCGGTAGGACCAGTAGCACCCGTAGCGCCGGTACCGGTGGCACCTGTAGCGCCCGTTGAACCTGTAGCGCCCGTTGCGCCGGTGGCACCTGTTGAACCCGTTATACCTGTGGCACCTGTAGCGCCGGTTGAGCCCGTGGCACCAGTGCTGCCGGTACTACCTGTTGCACCTGATGGCCCCGTTGCACCTGTAGTTCCAACGCCTGTTGCTCCGGTGGCGCCTGTAACACCTGTTGAACCGGTAGCGCCTGTTGCACCCGTTACACCAGTTGTTCCGGTTATACCTGTGGCACCGGTGGCGCCGGTTGAGCCCGTGGCACCTGTGCTGCCGGTATTACCAGTTGCACCCGTTGAGCCTGTAGCACCTGTAGCTCCAACGCCTGTTGCTCCGGTGGCGCCTGTAGCGCCCGTTGAACCGGTATTACCTGTAGCGCCGGTGGCGCCTGTTGAACCCGTTATACCTGTAGCACCTGTAGCTCCGGTTGAGCCTGTTGTACCTGTGTTGCCCGTACTACCGGTTGCACCCGTTGAACCGGTGGCACCTGTAGCTCCAAAGCCTGTTGCTCCGGTGGCGCCTGTAGCGCCCGTTGAACCTGTATTACCTGTAGCGCCGGTGGCGCCTGTTGAACCCGTTATGCCGGTTGCACCTGTAGCTCCGGTTGAACCCGTGGCACCTGTGCTGCCGGTACTACCTGTTGCACCCGTTGACCCCGTTGCACCTGTAGCTCCAACGCCTGTTGCCCCGGTGGCGCCTGTAGCGCCTGTTGAACCTGTATTACCTGTAGCGCCGGTGGCACCAGTTGACCCCGTTACACCTGTGGCACCTGTAGCTCCGGTTGAGCCTGTTGTACCTGTGTTGCCCGTACTACCGGTTGCTCCCGTTGAGCCCGTTGCACCTGTAGCTCCAAAGCCTGTTGCTCCGGTGGCGCCTGTAGCGCCCGTTGAACCGGTATTTCCTGTAGCGCCGGTTATACCTTGAAGACCCTGTGCGCCTGTAGCGCCAGTAGCGCCAGTATTACCTTGTAAACCCTGCGGACCAGTATTACCTGCTATACCTTGTGGGCCTTGTGGACCGGTATCGCCCGTTGCACCGGTAGCACCTGTGTTACCTTGTAAGCCCTGAGAACCTGTTGCACCTGTGATGCCTTGAATGCCTTGTGCACCTGTTGCGCCCGTAGCACCTGTGTTGCCTTGCGGGCCAGTGTTACCTGCAATACCTTGTGGGCCTTGCGGTCCGGTATCGCCCGTGGCGCCGGTGGCACCTGTATTTCCTTGAAGACCTTGCGAACCCGTAGCGCCGGTTATACCTTGAATACCCTGTGCGCCGGTTGCACCAGTTGCGCCGGTATTACCTTGCAAGCCTTGCGGACCAGTATTACCTGCAATACCCTGTGGACCTTGCGGACCGGTATCGCCGGTGGCACCTGTATTGCCCTGTAAGCCCTGTGGACCAGTGGAACCTGTTGCGCCAGTTGCGCCGGTTGCCCCGGTTCCTGTAGCACCTGTTGCGCCGGTATTACCCTGTAAACCTTGTGGGCCTGTATTACCTGCGATACCTTGTGGGCCTTGCGGACCGGTATCACCTGTTGCTCCGGTATTACCCTGTAAGCCCTGTGGACCAGTTGCACCTGTGATGCCTTGAATGCCTTGTGCACCTGTTGCACCAGTTGCGCCTGTATTGCCTTGTAAACCTTGCGGGCCAGTATTACCTGCTATACCCTGTGGACCTTGAGGACCGGTATCGCCTGTGGCACCAGTATTGCCCTGTAAGCCTTGTGGACCAGTTACGCCTGTTGCGCCGGTGGCACCCGTAGTACCTGTTCCTGTGGCACCGGTTGCACCTGTATTGCCTTGTAAACCTTGCGGACCTGTATTACCTGCAATACCCTGTGGACCTTGAGGCCCAGTATCGCCGGTGGCACCTGTGTTGCCTTGTAAACCTTGCGGACCTGTATTACCTGCAATACCCTGCGGGCCTTGAGGGCCTGTATCACCGGTGGCACCTGTGTTGCCTTGTAAACCTTGTTGGCCAGTATCGCCCGTTGCCCCGGTTGCACCTGTGGCTCCTGCCCCTGTTGCGCCGGCTGGACCTGTTGGGCCAACCAAGCCTTGTGGACCGGTTGCGCCGGTAGCACCTGTTGCCCCTGCAGCGCCCTGTGTGGTAATTACATAACTGGTGCCATCGCTCATTAGTATGGTGGAAGTACCATTGCCATTATCCTGTATACCTACAATGCCCACACCTTGCGCACCGGTTGGACCTGTAACACCGGATGCACCCGCTGAACCTGTAGCACCGGTAACACCCTGTGGGCCCTGAGCACCCGTTGGGCCTGCTGCACCTGCTACACCTGCCGGCCCCTGCGCACCTGTAGCACCGTTGGCACCTGCATTACCCGGAGCGCCCTGTAAACCTGCCGGGCCAATTGGACCCTGGGGGCCAGCGGGGCCGGTGGGACCTGTAGGGCCCGGAGTAGCTGCCTGTAGTGTTTTCTCGGCATAAAGGGCATAGGGCACGCTTAATAACTGCGTTGAGCCCATATTGATATAGTTGGTGCCCCCGTTAGGGTCGTATTCTACCACTAAATATTTATTACCGCCGGCCCAGCTAATTCCGGGGAAAGAGCCTGAAACGGGATTACCCATACCAATTTTAAGGGTAAACAAACCAAACTGGTTGGTGATGG
>JAXLUO010000029.1:0-31356 GCA_046329495.1 Chitinophagales bacterium
TCTCCTGTTAAGCCTTTGTTTCCTTCTCCGCCATTTTGTTGTTGCTGATTGTTGCCGCAAGAGGCTAATGCCAACACTGAAAATGCGATTAATAACTTCTTCATCTTATACTATTTAATTGGTTGCAAAATTGTTTCCTGATTATTTCTTTAATGTTAAGTGCGTGTTACTTTACTTATAATTCGCTCGTTTATTTCTTAAACCAGTTGGTATCGAAGGTAAACTGGGTGCGAAGCGTCAGCACATTATCGTGCAGGTCGCGGCTGTAGCCGGCCAGGTTGGTTTTTTCGTTCTGCACAATGTCGTAATACAACATCAGCTTAAACCAATCGTACGGGCGGAAGATGTAGCCAAAACCAAAGGTTTGGTAACGAACATCGCCTTTGCCTGCCTTGCTGTCGTTCACAGTAGAGAGGTCTTTACCTGTTATCTGACTGTTCGGATCATACCAATCGTATTTAAATACGAAGTCGTGATACATGGTGTGGTTGCCCTTTAGTTTGTGCTTAAAGGTTTGGATAAAGTAGAAGTAAGCACCGTTAAACTTGCGGATATACAGGTTGCTGCCCACTGCTGTAGGTACGGTTGAACCTGTTGCTACACCCGGCTGTTGACCGGCGATAAACTCGCCGCGCAGGGTAGTAGTGCCTATCTTATAGTCTAAACTCATTTGCAGATCGGCGCCGTAGTATTTGCGCTCCCAACCTTTTTTACCGGTTTGGTTGCTATCGGCAATGTTGGTATAGCGCAACACGCCTAAGCTATCGTTGCGCAAGCCATAAACCGTATTGGTACTTTGCAATACGTGGCCCCAATAAAGCGAGGCACCGCCGCCGATGGTAAATTTTAGTTTATCGCCTATTATTTTGCGTGCCTGTATGCGGCCAACAAAGTCTTTAAACTTATCGAACTCTACTAAACTCGGACCGTTACCGTTTATCACAGATGCATCTAAGCGCAAGTAAACGGGTTTAAAGGTAGAAGGCGATTCAACGATAATCTCAGCGCCAAGGTCTTTTTCGGAAGGGTGCAGGATCTGGCTCATACGGCCCCGCTCAGGTGTTTCGCGAAATTGGGAAGAATAGGGTACTTCGTAGCCAAACTGACGGTTGAAGATACCGCCCTGGAAACCTACCCAACCGGTCCAGGGGTCGTTAATGCGGCCGTAGAAGTCGCGAACGCCAAAGCCTTTTTCGCTCATATCCATTTGGAAAACGGCCTCAACCATTTTAAACCCTTTAGGGCTTTCGTGTTCGTAACCGATTTTGATGCGGCCCCGGCGTACAGAAAAGCGGTTATCGGTGTTAGGGGCAAAATCGCCGCCATCGTAACCGGCCGCGCCAACTGTATCGGCATGCTGGTATTGCAGTTGCACATAGCCGGAAAGACGGAAATCGCGCAGGATGCCCATCAGCTTATCCATCTTGTTTACCCGTGCCTCCAGCGTGTCAAGTCTTGTTTGCCCGGAAACCGACAACGCTGTAGCTAAAAACAGGATTGGTAATAATTTTTTCATTTAGAATATTATTGAATGGTTAATAGGTGTCGCAAAAAACGGTACGTACTGTTAAGTGAATGTTATGGGCAGTTTATGATTGGTTTAAGGCGATATGTATTTATATTGATATGCACAGCAATCGCATAGCCGGGTGCAATGTGAAGGGTACGTAATAATTAATTAATAGATGGTGTTAAGTTTATTCATCAAGGCTTAATATGAAAAGTGTTTGGTTAGTTGCCATTTGCCTTCTACTTAATTGGTTTTTAATCAATTTTTAAGAATATAGGCCCCGCTTAATCGTTATATTCGCTGTATGCTGGTCCGCTATTTTCGTTCTATCCTCTCGCTGCTGGTAGTGCTGCATTTTGCAGGGCTAACTCAGTTGGTATCGGCGTATGCGCGTGATAAGGCCTCGTTTATCAGTATGGTTAACCAAAGCGAGGAAGAGAGCAAGAAGGAGAAGGAAAGTCAGGAAGAAATTTTTCCGGAGTGGCTGGCTTGTGTAAAGGCTGTGGAACAACCCATTACGAGTTCAATAATAGAAGCGGATATGCCGGCTCCCTGCCGTAGCGACGCCGTTAATGCCCAATTTATAGGCGATTGCCTTACCCCTCCCCCCAATAGTTTGATTTAAAACACATCTCCATCCTTGTTTCATGCGGTGGAAGCAGGCGGTTTTTGCCTGCTGTTAATTTTTTGTGCCTTTTAAATCAATTAGCATGGTTTATACCCATCGTGAAAAACACCGCCCTGTAAGCGGCCAAGAAGCCCTGGAACTTTTAAAAGCAGGCAATCGACGTTTTATTCAAAACCTGAAAATAAACCGCAACCTGCAGGACCAGGTGCTGGAAACAGCATTTGAGCAGCAACCGTTTGCGGCCATTTTAAGCTGTATGGACTCCAATGCCGTGCCCGAGTTGATTTTTGATTTGGGCTTGGGTGATATTTTAAGCCTGCGTGTTGCCGGCGCTGCTGTAAACGAGGAGGTGGCAGAAAGCATAGAGTTGGGAGTGGCGGCCGGTGCTGCGCTTATAGTGGTATTAGGCCATACCAACTGCCGGGCTATTTATCAGGCCAGTGAAAAAGGCTTGGCAGGTGCCGGTTTATTAAGCCAGCGTTTAAAACCGTCAATTAAGATGGCCCGGCAAGTTAGGCCGCAGCTAAGCCAGTGGGACTTTATTAATGCGATAGCCTGCCACCATGTAAAAAATAGCTTGCACGCACTGTTAGATAAAAGCGCTATGCTTAAAAGGCAAGTGCTGGCCGGGTCTGTAAAACTTGTAGGCGGTATGTACGACAGTGCAACCGGCCAGGTGCAATTTGTTGAGCGCGAAATAACAGACCTTCTTCCGTTTAAAACGGAGCGAATGGTTATAACTTCTGATGTATTGGTTAAATAGGTTGTCGCCGACTATGATCCCTGTGAAGTTAGCCCTCCTTCCTTACCGGCAAGGAGGGCTTTGTTTTTTGCTTAAATCGCAGGGTCTTCGTTCAGCAAGGTAAAATGCAGGTGGTCTTCCCACTCTCCGTTTATCTTCAGATACTTCTTAGCCAGTCCTTCTTCTTCAAACCCCAATGCCTGCACCAGCTTAATACTGCGTGTATTTGCAGGCATAATGTTGGCCTCTATGCGGTGCAGTTTCATTTCAGTAAAGGCATGGTCAATTACGGCCTGTAAGGCTTCGCGCATGTAACCGCGCCCTTGAACTGATGCATCAATTTTATAACCCAGGTGGCACGATTGAAAAATGCCGCGCACTATATTGGAAAGATGCACATCGCCAATTACTATATCCGGTTGTTCTTTGTGCATGATTAAAAGCCATAAGTTCCCGCCGTGTTGCGCGCCATCACCATACTGTTGTATTTTGCTCAGGTGATATTCGGCAGTATCCCAATCCGGTTGGCGGGCCGGACCCCAGGGGGCAAAGTGTTCCCGGTTGCGTATATAATAATCCAATACCTGCGGCAAATGTTCAATACCGGGCGTTTGTAATAACAGGCGAGGCGTTTCTAACTGCATACGTACTTGCTTCAATTACTGTTCCCGAATGATTTTGCAATGATCTCGGCCACTTTTATAGCGCCTGCCTCATGAAAATGACAGTCATCGTAAAACACCGACGTGTCGGAAGACAGTTGGCCTGCCAGCTCAATTAAAGGTATATGGTTGGCAAGGCACACCTTTGCCAAGCGCTGGTTGTATTGGTTTAGTGCCTGGTGCAAAGCACGGGTGGTGTAATAGTAGTGATTGCCAGGCGCCTGAAAATCGCCTTTACCGCCCATCCACAACAAACTTTGTTCAAAGCTGTTCATGCTATCGCGGTAAATGGCGGCTTGATTGATGAATACTAACTGCAATTGATGTTCGCGTGCCACATCAATAATACCCTGCAGATTGCGCTCGTATTCGTTTAAGGCAGAGGTTAAGTCGGGCAAGGTATCCAACAATGCTATTGCCTCACTTCGCTTTTTGCGAAGTTGTTTATACAAAGCCCCGTTATCATCCTGCAGTTCCCAGCGCACACCTTTGTTTTGATGCAGGGCATTTTGCACCAACTTAAACAAACGCAGGTTTCGGTACCAAACGCCGTTAGGCGAGGAGGGATGAAGAAAGATTTGCTGCACCATAGAATCTTCTACCTGCGGCGTAAAGTGAAAATCAGGCTCAAACAAACTGTCCCTGCTTAAGCGGCGCATCAGGTCGTTTAAGCCTGTCATTACAAACAAGCCGGTAAGGTGTGGCAGGTTTGCTGCTACATATTTTACGTGCAGGTAGTTTTCCCTGCTGCTAACACCGCTTTTGCCAAGGCTGGCGATGATCACTTTTTCGCTGCTGTTTTTGTTCAGCAGTTGCTGCAGCTCATACCACCATGTTTCGTGGTCATCTAAATACAGACATTCGGTAGTGCTGCCGCCAATGCAAACAAAATTCAGGGCATCGCTTTCCAATTCATCGCCGCGCAGGCCCAGGCGGTTAATGGTAAATTGCCTGGCGCCGTGTATGCCGTAAAAAACAGTGCTGTCCGGAGTAAAGGTATGTTGCAGGTTGGGCTGCCACACATACATACCCTTTGGTTCCGGCAACAACAGGCGCAAAAGCAACTCCCCTAAAAACAAAGCGAGCAGGGTGGCTGTAACAACCAACACTGCCCGCTGTAAGTAAAGTTTATAGTGCATGCGTTTCCGGTTAAACAAGGAAAACTCTGCCGCTATTTAAGCATTTTGCCTAAACCCGTCTGTGAGGACACAAGACGGGGGCGCTTATTTTTACAGATTTCCTCTAAGTTCCTGTTCGCGCTCAATGGCTTCAAACAAGGCCTTAAAGTTACCCTTGCCGAAGCTCTTGGCTCCGCAACGCTGTATTATTTCGTAAAATACGGTAGGGCGGTCCTGCACGGGTTTGGTAAACAACTGCAACAGGTAGCCCTCGTCGTCGCGGTCCACCAATATATTCAGTTTTTTAATAGCGTTCACGTCCTCGTTAATCTTGCCAACGCGTTCCCATACTTCTTCGTAGTAATTATCGGGCACATACAAAAATTCCACCCCGCGGTTGCGCAATTCGGTAACCGTAGATATAATATCATCGGTAGCAATAGCTACGTGCTGGCAGCCCGCGCCTTTGTAAAACTCGATGTACTCTTCAATCTGCGATTTCTTTTTGCCTTCGGCGGGCTCGTTGATAGGGAATTTTACATAGCCAGTACCATTGCTCACCACCTTACTCATTAAGGCAGAATATTCGGTGCTGATGTCTTTATCGTCGAAGGTCAGCAATAGTTTAAAGCCCATTACATCTTCGTAAAACTGTACCCACTCGTTCATACGGCCCAATTCCACATTGCCTACACAGTGGTCTACATGTTTTAAACCCACCGACTTAACCGGCACATTCGATTTGCGCGCCTGGTAGCCCGGTAAAAAGGCCCCCTTATAGTTTTTGCGCTCTACAAATTTGTGAATGGTTTCGCCATAGGTTTGTATGGCCGATATCACCACTTCTCCAAACTCATCTTTTAAAACCGTTGGTTCCTGCACGCCTTTGGCACCGCGCTTAGTGGTTTCCTCGTAGCTCTTGCGGGCATCATCTACCCATAGGGCTAATACCTTTACGCCATCACCGTGCTTTAAGTGGTGTTGCGATATTTCGTGCTCAGGGTTCATAGCGCTGGTAAGCACCAGGCGTATTTTGCCCTGCTGCAACACGTAGCTGGCACGGTCGCGCACACCGGTTTCGGGGCCCGAGTAGGCAACCAGTTCGTACCCCCAGGCGCTTTGATAATAGTAGGCGCTCTGTTTGGCGTTGCCGCAATAAAATTCAATGTGGTCGGTGCCGTTTAACGGTAAAAAATCTTCCGTAGCGGCGGGTTGTTGTTTCTTTATTACTTCAGTTTCCATTTCGCTGTGTTTTTATGCAATCCATGAACGATAATAATCGGGGCTCTCAATTTTTAGAGCGTCTTCAGTAATCCAAAGCGGCTTAAAGGTATCTACCATTACGGCCAGTTCTTTGGTTTCTTTTTTGCCAATGCTCTTTTCTACCGTGCCGGGGTGCGGGCCATGCGGTATACCAATGGGGTGCAGGGTAATCATACCCCGTTCTACATGCTTGCGGCTCATAAAGTCGCCATCTACATAATACAGCACCTCGTCGCTATCCACATTGCTGTGATTGTACGGGGCCGGTATCGATTCGGGGTGATAATCATACAAGCGCGGTACAAACGAACAAATTACAAAGTTGTGCGCTTCGAAGGTTTGATGCACCGGTGGTGGTTGGTGCACGCGGCCGGTTATGGGTTCAAAGTCGTGTATGCTAAAGATGAATGGATAATGGCAGCCATCCCAGCCAATGGCATCAAACGGATGCGAGGCGTAGTGATAGGGGTAAAGCAGTCCCTGCTTTTTGATATATACCAGAAAGTCGCCTTTCTCGTCGTGTGTTACCAAATTCTCAGGGGCGCGTATGTCCCGCTCGCAAAAAGGACTGTGTTCCAACAACTGACCAAACTCGTTGCGGTAACGCTTAGGATAGGTAACAGGGCTAAACGATTCTACAATAAACAAGCGGTTATCCGGTCCGTCGAAATGCATTTGGTAGATGGTGCCGCGCGGTATTACAATATAATCGCCGTAGCTGAACTTCAAATCGCCGAAAATGGATTTCATTACCCCGGTGCCTTCGTGCACAAATATCACTTCATCGGCATCGCTGTTTTTGTAGAAGTAGGTAGTGGTCGATTCTTTAGGTGCAGCCAGCACTACGTGCACATCGTTGTTTACCAATACCGGCTTGCGCGATTGTAGAAAGTCGTTCTCCGGTTTTACATGATAGCCCAGGTAACAGCGGTGCTGCATGTTTTTAGCCTGCACCACCTTGGGGGTAACATCAATAGGTTCGCCGATTTTGGTAACAAGCGTGGGAGGGTAGCAATGGTAGATTAAGGAATAGATATTCGAAAACCCTTCCGTGCTCACCAACTGCTCGCTGTATAAATCGCCGTTGCTTTTACGGAACTGGGTATGCCGTTTATGCGGCACATTTCCCCGTAATTGATAATGAGGCATAAAAACCTCCGGGTTTTTCCGATCTGAAAAACGCAGTGCAAATCGCCCGAAGTCCATGCCAAAGCTACTGATATTGCAGGGAAGCGGCAAGAGGGTTACCGCAGGGCGTGGATAATTACAAAATGACAACGTTTTTTGAACAAGTTTTGCCCGCCTTTTTGCATTTTGCTGTATGAATCGCCGCAAATTTATTGCCTCCACCGCTGCCACCGCAGCCTTAGCCTCTCTGCCCACTTCGTTTGTAAATGCCTTTACGCCTGAGTTTACCTCGCGCCGTCCACAAGCAGGCCTACGCCGTTTTACCAGCGATTCGGTGGAAGCCCTAATTACGGAAGTGAAGCAACATTGCAAAAGTGAAGAACTGGGCTGGATGTTCGAAAACTGTTTCCCGAATACACTGGATACAACGGTGTTTTTTGAAACCAAAAACGCGGTACCCGATACGTATATCATCACCGGCGATATAAATGCCATGTGGCTGCGCGATTCATCGGCACAGGTTAATCCGTATCTGCCACTATGTAAGGACGATAAAAAGCTTTCGGCTATGGTAGAAGGACTCATCCGCCGCCAAACGGACTGTATTCTCCTTGACCCGTATGCCAACGCGTTTTATAAAAGCAGCAGCAAGGTTAGCCCCTGGTTTACCGATAATACCGCCATGAAACCCGGTGTGCACGAACGCAAGTGGGAACTGGATTCGCTTTGCTACTGCATAAGGCTGGCCTATCAATACTGGAGTATAACGGGTAATGCCGCAGCCTTTACACCGGAGTGGTATAAGGCCATGAAACTGGTGATAAGTACTATGCAAAACCAGCAGCGTAAAAAGGATAAAGGCAATTACCGTTTTTTGCGCAAAACCGATACGCAGAGCGATACCCTGCCGGGTGCCGGTTATGGCAACCCCTGCAGACCAACGGGCATGATCTGTTCCGCCTTCCGCAATTCGGATGATGCGGCGATATACTTGTATAACATACCGGAAAACCTGTTTGCCGTAACCGTATTACGCCAATTGGCAGAAATTTTAGATGCTACAGGCGACCCTGAAAAGATGGCTGCTACTGCGCGCGAATTAGCAGAAGAAGTAGAGAAAGCCGTAAATAAATATGGCGTTGGCGACCACCCCGAATACGGTAAGATATATGCGTACGAATGCGATGGCTTCGGCAATTATGTTATGATGGACGATGCCGGTGTGCCGGGTTTGATCACTATTCCGTACCTGGGCTATCGCGCTAACGATGAATTGTATTATGCCACCCGTAAGTTCTCGCTCAGCGATTCTAATCCCTATTTCTACCAAAGCAAAATAGCGGAGGGGCTGGGCAGTCCGCACCTGGCATGGAGCGGTGATATGATTTGGCCCATGGGCATTGTAGGCCGTGGCATTACGGCCACTACTACCGCCGAAATACAGCGCTGCTTAACCCTGCTAACCACCACCCATGCGGATACCGGCTTTATGCACGAGGGCTTTCAGAAAGATAAGCCTGATAACTACACCCGCAAATGGTTCGCCTGGGCCAACAGCTTCTTTGGCGAATTTGTTTGGAAGGTATATCGCGAGCATCCGGAATTGTTGTAGGTTTTTTATTTATAAATAGAGAATAGTTCTTGCCCTTTATACCTATGCTTTTTTAACATATACGCTCATTCTTATTTAATTTTTTTCTGCACTTTGGGCTAAATGGCTATTTTAAGCCTGTGTGACCTTAAAAGGTGATGCGGAACTTTTTTTAATTAACGGTCATTTATTTGCCGGTAACGTTCCTGTTACATGAACATTGCCGGGCATTTTTCTACCGACGGTATTGATAAATGCCAAAGTGGTGATTTTGATCAATAGTCTGCCTGATAAGCATCTTGAATCACCGTTTTCGGCCTTTGTATGTTTGAACCCTCATAAGCCCAACATGATAAATCTTTCCTTTGCTTCGCGTTCCAGGATGTTTTTCTTGTCTGTTTTTACAACAGTAACCTGTTTATCTCTATTTGCTCAAAACCCTATTGTTACTGAAAATGCCTTACCCGGTACACCCGAAAGTGTATGGGATATTGCAGGTGCAGGCGACCTTAGCATTCAAGGCTTTGCTACGGATATAAGCGTTAACAAGGGTGATACAGTACATTTTAAAATAAATACTGATGCAAGCGCTTATACCATACAAGTGTATCGTATTGGATATTACCAGGGTAACGGCGCGCGTTTTATGGGGAATGGAGTGTTAACGGCATCCCTGCCCCAGCTACAGCCCAATGAGCAATACGATATTGTTACCGGTTTAACCGATTGCGGTAACTGGGCCGAATCGGGCTTTTGGAAAGTGCCCGCCAATGCTGTTTCGGGTGTTTATATAGCTAAACTAACGCGCACCGATAACGGCGGCGCAAGCCACATTGTTTTTATTGTGCGCGATGATGCGAGCACTTCCGACATACTATTTAAAACAGCCGATGCCACCTGGCAGGCTTATAATAATTACGGAGGCAATAGTTTGTATGTAAATGGCTCAGGTACCGAGGTGGCGGGGTTTAACCATGCCACAAAGGTGAGCTATAACCGCCCGTTTTACACACGCAATGGCGGTGGCGGCGGCGGTGCTATGGAAGATTGGTTGTTTAATGCCGAGTATCCCATGATAAGGTTTATGGAAAGGAATGGTTATGATATGTCCTATACTACCGACCTTGATATGGATAGAAGTACAGTGAACATTACCCCTGCTATCCATAAGTTAATAGTATGTGTTGGGCATGATGAATACTGGAGTTTGGCACAACGTACCCGTTTTGAAAACGCCCGTGATGCCGGTGTTAGTATTGCCTTTTTTGATGGCAATGAATTGTACTGGAAAACCCGTTGGGAAGACAATAACCGCACGCTGGTATGCTATAAGGAAGGTACGCTTGGTGAAAACATTTGCGGCGATAAATGCGATCCCGAACCAAATGTTTGGACCGGCCTGTGGCGCGATGGATGTAGTGCGGTATATGGGGCTAATGATGGTTGTCGTCCGGAGAATGCCTTAACAGGTCAAATTAGTTGGGATGGCACGCAGAGCGCTATAGAGGTACCTGATACGTATAAGAACCTGCGCTTTTGGCGCAATACCAGTATTGCCGGTTTGGGTGCAGGTCAAAAGGCAACATTGCCCGATGGCACCCTGGGTTACGAATGGGATTGGAATCAGTATTCTGAAACCTACCCTCCGGGCAGAATTACCTTATCTAAAACTGTTATTGGCGGACACGTACACAAATTATCCCTTTACCGGCACAGCAGCGGTGCATGGGTGTTTGGTGCAGGCACAGTACAATGGTCCTGGGGGCTCGATAGCCATCACGACCGGGGAAACGAGCCGGAGGACATCCGTATGCAGCAGGCAACCGTAAATTTGTTTGCCGATATGGGTGTGCAACCTGCTACACTAATGGCGGGCTTAGTACCGGCTACCACATCTACCGATGTAACGGCACCGGTTTCAACAATAAGCGATCCTTTAAATGGGGCGGTGCTGCCTGCAAATGCGCAGGTAACCATAAGCGGTACTGCTTCCGATGCGGTTATAGTGGCAGGTGTGGAGGTCTCGGTTGACGGAGGTTTAACCTGGTTAGCAGCAGAGGGTACCACCAATTGGACCTTTACCTGGACGCCAACGGTGCAAGGACCGGTTACTATAAAGAGCCGTGCCTTTGATGATTCGGGAAATATGGAAACCGAAGGATTTGCTCCTTCGCCTAATGTAGTAATTGATACGGTTGGAGTTGGTTTACCTGTAGTATGCCCCTGTACTATTTTTAATACCGGTGATGCTCCGGGTATTCCACTCGCCAACGACAATCTGGCTATTGAGTTGGGTATCAAATTTCAGGCAAATGAGGACGGTTATATTACCGGTTTGCGTTATTATAAAGGAGCAGGCGCTACCGGCGTACACGTAGGGCATTTATGGACTTCAACAGGCACACTGCTTACCAGCGCAACGTTTACCAACGAAACGGCATCGGGCTGGCAGCAGGTAGCACTTGGTACACCGGTACCGGTTGTAGCAGGAACAACGTATGTGGCTTCTTACTTTAGCCCGTCAGGAGATTATGCCTATACCGATAATGCTTTTTCGGTTGCATTTATTCACGGCCCTCTGAAGGCATTGGCCGATGGGGAGGATGGCCCGAATGGCGTTTATAAGTATACTACAACATCAGCCTTTCCAACTGATTTCTATCAATCAAGTAATTATTGGATGGACGTGGTGTTTGACACGTATGTTGGACCCGATACCACAGCACCTACCGTTTTAGCTACCAGCCCTGTAAGTAATGCAACCGGTGTAAATAGCAATACAGCTATTACCATCACCTTTAGCGAAGGGATAGATCCATCTTCATTAAGTGCATTAGGTATTTCGGCCATTCAACTTTACGACTCCGCCAATCAATTGGTGAATGCCGTAGTAAGCTACAACGCAGCCACGCATGTGGTTACGGCAAATCCTGCTGTGGCATTAAATTATAGTTCGGTTTATAAAGTTGTAGTAAAAGGAGGGATAGGTTACCAGCGTATAAAAGATATTGCCGGAAATGCACTGACGGCTGATTACATCTGGCATTTTACTACATCCTCTCCACCGCCTCCACCACCGAATGAAGGACCCGGTGGCCCTATCCTGGTTATAAGCGCTGCCTCTAATCCATTTAGCCGTTATCCGGTGGAGATGTTACGTGCTGAAGGCTTTAATGAATTTATGGCGATGGATATCAGCAACGTAAATGCTACGGTTTTAAATAATTACGATGTCGTAATTGTTGGTGAAATGCCTCTCAGTGCAGCACAGGTAACTATGCTTACCGATTGGACCAATGCAGGCGGTACTTTAATTGCCCTGCGCCCCAACGCGCAATTGTTGCCACTATTGGGTTTATCGGCAGCGGGCGGAACAATTGATGATAAATACCTTTTAGTAAATACAGCCTCTGCCCCCGGCACAGGCATTGTAAATCAAACTATCCAATACCACGGCCAGGCAGATCGTTACACCCTTAGTGGAGCAACGGCTATAGCCACCTTGTATTCCGATGCTACCACAGCAACCACCTATCCGGCGGTTACCTCACATATGGTAGGCACAAATGGCGGGCAGGCATTTGCTTTTACATACGACCTTGCCAAATCAATTGTTTACACCCGTCAGGGTAACCCTGCATGGGCGGGCCAAAAACGCGATGGGCAAATTAATCCTATCCGTTCCGATGATATGTTCTATCCGGATTGGATAGATTTTAATAAGGTTGCTATACCGCAGGCCGATGAACAACAGCACTTGTTATCCAACATTATTGCCGGTAGTAACTTACATCGCAAGCCTTTACCTAAATTCTGGTTTTTACCAAAAGGGTTGAAAGCTGCTATTGTAATGACCGGTGATGACCACGGCGATGCAGGTATGCAACCTCGTTTTGATATTGATATTGCCGCCAGTACACCGGGTTGTTCAGTTGAAAATTGGGATTGTATTCGTTCTACCGGCTATTTATATGTGGGGTCAACATTTAACGATTCGTTGGCTAAACACTATAGCGATATGGGGTTTGAGGTGGCCCTGCACGTAAATACCAATTGTAACGATTACAATGCAGTAGAATTTCAAAACTTTATCACCAATCAACTCTCGGTATTTACTTCAACTTTTCCAAGCATAGCAGTGCCAACTACCAACCGCAACCACTGCATAGCCTGGAGCGATTTTAGCATGCCTGCTGAAGTAGAAGCTGCAAACGGTATACGACTGGATGTGAATTATTATTACTGGCCGGCAAGCTGGGTGCAGGACCGCCCCGGTATGTTTACCGGTTCGGGTATGCCCATGCGTTTTGCAAAAGCGGATGGAACAATCATTGATTGTTACCAGGCTGCAACGCAAATGCCTGATGAATCAGGTGAAAGTTTCCCGCAATTTTGTGATGCGCTGCTTGACAAGGCCCTTGGCACTGAAGGCTACTATGGTGTGTTTACCACCAACATGCACTTCGATTACGACAATCATCCCGGTGCAAATGCAATAGTTGCTTCTGCACAAGCCCATGGCGTACCGGTTATCACGGCTAAACAATTGCTTGATTGGCTTGATGGCCGTAACGGTTCTTCATTCGGTTCAATTACCTGGAACGGTAATGCGCTAAGCTTTACGGTTGCACAGGGTGCAGGTGCCAACAATCTTAAAGGTATGGTGCCTTTCTACGCCGCACAAGGCCAGTTAACGGGTATTACCTACAACGGTACCGCAGCTACGTTTAACACCGAAACTATTAAAGGCATTGTATATGCATTCTTTAATGCTCCGGCCGGTAATTATGTGGCTACTTATTCAACTATGGATACTATAGCCCCTGTTATAAGTAATATTGTAGCTACCCCACATAGTGATGGCACTGCTACAATTACCTGGACCACCGACGAAGCCTCTAACTCGAATGTTTACTACGGCCAATCGCCACTTAATTTAAATACAGGCAATGCCAGCCTTGTAACTTCACATGCCATTGTTTTAACAGGTCTTACACAAGGCAGCACTTATCACTTCCGTGTTTCTTCTTCCGATGTTTATAGCAATACATCAATCAGCCCGATACCTGCCGATTCGCTCAGCTTTACTATGCCAATCGGTCCTTGTATTACCGACCAAACCGCTGCGAATTTTTATGCCGGCACGGTGGATGCAACTACTTCGGTTGTAACCGATGGTGATGGCGCGGTTATTCTTAGCCCAGCCGTAAATGAGCAATTCTCAGGCAGTTCAATACCTGCCGGATGGAATGAAGCGATTTGGGATGGACAAAGCGGTACAGCAACTATCTATGGTGGTGGGCAGGTAAGTGTTAACGGAACGCATTTATCTACTGCTGCTACCTTTGGCATGGGTACCTCGGTAGAATTCTATGCAACTTATACTGCAGGCAATTTTCAGAATGTAGGCTTTACAGCCGATGCTGACTTTAATGCTCCCTGGGTAGTAATCGGCAGGGGCGCTGCCGGCGACAATAATGTTTATGCCCGCAGTTCTGATGGCCATACAGATATACTTGGAACAAATTTGCTGAATACCGCACACAAATTCCGCATACAATGGACAGCATCCAACACGTTCCAGTTTTATGTAGATGATAATCTGGTAGCTACCCCTAACATTACCATCAATGGCGGGGCAAACATGAACATACAGATTAGTGATTATCCGGCCGGTGGTGTTGCATTAAGTGTGGATTGGTTAAGGATTTCTCCATATGCAAACGCGGGCACTTTTATTTCGCAGGTGTTTGATGCCGGAGCTGCAAAACTTTGGGCTGCTGCTACCTGGTCGGCCAATCTTCCGGCAAACACAAGCATTACTGTTTCAGTACGAAAAGGAAACACAGCTATACCTGATGGCAGTTGGACTGCGTTTGCGCCACTTGCAACTTCGGGCGCCGTAGTAGGCGGGGTATCGCAATACCTGCAATATAAGGTTGAACTTACATCAACGGATAACACTGTTACACCGGTGTTTAAGGATATTGCTATTGATTGTTCGCCTGCCGGAAGCGATCTTATTCCACCGGTTATCAGCAATATTGTTGCCACTCCGCATACGGATGGCACTGCCACCATTACATGGAATACCAACGAAGTGGCTAATTCGGCGGTGAGTTACGCAGCAACACCGGCTGCACTTACATCCCATGCGAATGATGCAGCGTATGTTACCAGCCATAGTATTACGCTTACCGGCTTAACACAGGGCACCACCTATAATTATCGCGTAACTTCGGTTGATACGGCGGGTAACAGTGCCACAAGCCCAATACCTTCCGATTCTTTAAGCTTTACCATGCCGATAGTTCCATGCGTGGCCGATCAAACCACTGCTGATTTTAATCTGGGCACGGTGGATGCCAATACTACGGTTGTATCCGATGAAGACGGGGGCATTACTCTAAAACCGTTATTAAATGAGGAATTTTCAGGAGGCAGTCTGCCTGCCGGTTGGGGTGTTGCTGTATGGGATGCCCAGGCCGGAGCAACTACCACGTACGGTGGAGGACAGATATCGGTAGATGGAACACATGCATATACGCTTGCCAATTTTGGTCCCGGCACGGCTATCGACTATGTAGCTACTTACTCCGCAGGTAATTTCCAAAATGTAGGCTTTACCGCCGATGCTGATTTTAATAGTCCCTGGGTAGTAATTGGCAGGGGAGGAGCAGGCGATAACAATGTATACGCCCGTAGTTCGGATGGTCATACAGATGTGTTAGGCACAAATTTGCTAAATACTGCACACCACTACCGTATTGAATGGACAGTTTCCAATACCTTCTTGTTTTATGTGGATGATATATTGGTGGCAACGCCAAATATTACGATAACGGCTGGTTCCGCCATGTTGGCTCAGATAAGCGATTATCCAGCCGGCGGTGTAAGTCTTGCTGTGGATAGGATGACCATAACTCCTTATGCGTCGGCAGGCAGTTTCACGTCGCGGGTTTTTGATGCAGGAAGTGCAAAAACATGGGGTGTTGCTACCTGGCATGTGGATACGCCGGCTGCTACTACTATCACTGTGTTTGCCCGCAAAGGGAATACAGCTATACCTGACGGCACCTGGACTGCTTTTGCCCCAATAGCCTCTTCAGGCTCAACGGTAGGCGGTGTTTCGCAATACATTCAATATCGTGCAGACTTAAGCACTTCAACAAGCACCCGTACGCCGGTATTTAAGGGTATAAATATTGAATGTGCCGATGGCAGCGACACTACTCCTCCGGTTATTACCAATATTGTGGTCACATCTTCTCCGGATGGCACTTCAGCAACAATTACCTGGACCACCGATGAAGAATCCAATTCTCAGGTAGACTACGGTACAGATTCAAGTGCTTTAAACCTTCAAACGGGTAACGCAACAGGAACAATTACCCATAGCATTACAATAACAGGGCTTACTCCCGGAACAACCTACTGGTTTAATGTTACCTCGGTAGATGGCTCATCTAATGCAAGTACTTCACCCACTCCTCCGCTAAGTCCGCTTAGCTTTACCACACCGGTACCGGCTTCTGCATGTTTTGTAGATGTAACTACCGCCGACTTTACTGCAGGTAGTACGGGCAGTTCCACTTATATAACAACTAACCCCGATGGGGAAGTTATACTTAACCCGGCTGCCGGATCAGAATTTTCAAGCACTACAATACCTGCAGGTTGGGGCGAAGCCATTTGGGATGCCCAGGCCGGAGCGCTAACAACGTATAGTAGCGGACAGGTAACTGTAGATGGAACGTATCTGTACACTACGACTACGTTTGGCCCGGGTGCATCCATTGAATATGTGGCAACCTATACTAACGGTAATTTCCAAAACGTAGGATTTACTGCTGACGACCAGTTTAACAACCCATGGGTGGTAATTGGCCGTGGTGCTGCCGGAGATAATGATGTGTATGCCCGTACCTGGGATAACCAGGTGGCTTCGTTGGGGTCAACACTACTAAATGCCCCGCACCGTTATCGAATTCAATGGAACAGCGGGACGAATGATTTTCAATTTTATGTTGATGGTGTTTTAATCTCCACGCCGGCAATTACTGCTACAGTTAGCACAACTATGAATGTGCAGATAAGCGATTATCCGGCTGGTGGATATGGCCTGGCGGTTGATTGGATTCATGTAAGTCCTTATTCAACACCGGGAACATTTGAGTCGCGCATTTATGATGCCGGTGCTTCAAGAAACTGGGCTAATGCATCCTGGAATGCTGATCTGCCGGCTGGTACTGCTTTAAGCATTTCAATGCGGAAAGGTGATACACCAACACCGGATGGCAGTTGGACGGCTTACAATACCGTTGCCACATCCGGAGGTAGTGTAGGTGGTTCTTCGCGTTATATTCAATACAAAGCGGAACTTTCCTCTACAAATACAAGCCTTACACCTGCGTTACGGGATATTACCATATCCTGTACGACAGGAAGTGATGAGGCTCCGGTTGTTAATTTACAGCCGGTAACGCAAACTGCATGTGCAGGTAATGAAGTTGCCTTAGTTTCACACGCAGGTGGCTCACCCGCCCCTGTTATACAGTGGCAATTCAGTACGGATAACGGCAATTCATGGAATGATCTGCCGGCTAATACCGATACCTTGCGGTTCACTGCACTTATTGGTTACAACGGCTATCAGTACCGCGCCATTTGGACCAACACTGCCGGTGCAGATACCAGTGATATCGCCGTTCTGACGGTTAATCCTCAGGTAACAGCTGCAATCGACGCAATCGATAATATTATATGCGCTAACGATACCATTAAATTACAACTGAACACGGCAACAGGCCAATCTCCTTTCGATATTGTTGTGAATGGGGTTACCTATAATAATGTTTCAATTGGTGAAACCTTTGCAACTATTAGTGGTACACCTATGAGTATTTGGGGCAATACCGGTTCGCCGGCAAACCCGAGTGTAACCGATAACCAGCCTATTGAGGTGGGCACCAAGTTCCGGTCTACGGTATCCGGTTATGTAACAGGCGTGCGCTTTTACAAGGGCGCAACAAACACAGGAACGCATGTCGGCTCCTTATGGACTACTTCAGGAACGCAATTGGCCTTTGCTACGTTTACGAACGAAAGTGCAAGCGGCTGGCAAGAAGTTACCTTTGCTTCGCCGGTACTCATACAGGCTAATACAACATACATTGTTTCTTACTTTTCGGCGGATGGTTACTTTGCTATCAACGCAGGCTTTTTTGCTGGTAGTGGTGTAACTAATGGCCCACTTACCGCTTTACAGGCCGGCGTTGACGGTCCTAATGGTGTTTACAAATATGGCGGTGGTTTCCCTGATGGTGGCAATACGGCCAATTATTGGGTAGATGTATTGTTTACGCAGCTGCTTTCCGGTTCATCCTACACGTACAATTTAACCTCAGTAACTGATAATGGCGGATGCACTACTGCCGGAAATCCACTAAGTACGGCCTCCGTTCAGGTAAATGCTGCTCCGGCTGGTACAATTACTGCGGGAACCTATTGTAAAGGCGATAGCGTAAATCTCACCTTTAATGCTGCGCAGGGCAGTGGCCCTTTCTCCCTAACTATAAATGGAGATTCTTACAACGGCGTTAATGATGGTGTGCCTTTTTATGCTGGTTTGGCTTCTTTGTCCGCCCTACCTATGAGTATTTGGCCTGAAACTACCACTCCGGCAAATTCAAATGATGCCAGCGAGTATGAATTAGGTGTACGCTTCCGTTCCACTACTAACGGAACCATTACTGGAATACGTTTTTATAAACCGGCAGGAAACACGGGTGTTCACACCGGTGAATTATGGACTTCATCCGGTACTTTATTAGCCAGTGCTGTATTTACTAATGAAACGGCCTCCGGTTGGCAACAGGTTAATTTTCCTTCGCCGGTCTCCATTACTGCTAATACCACCTATGTAGCTTCATATCATGCGCCTAACGGTAACTATGGATTCACGGGCGGTTACTTCACCACCACTGGATATACAAATGGTCCGTTAACTGCTTTACAAAGCGGCTATGACGGTTCCAATGGCGTATTTAATTCCGGTGCCGGCATCGTATTCCCAACACAATCTTTCAATAATGCCAACTATTGGGTAGATGTAGTGTTTGTGGAGGATAACCCAGCTACTACCATCAATTATAACCTGACTGCTATAGTCGATAACAATGGCTGTTCCTCAACAGGTAATCCAATTAGCACTGCAGTAGCGAATGTTACACAAGTTGATGCTTACTTAAGTTCGCAATCGCATGTGCTTTGCTATGGCCTTGCAACGGGTTCTTTAGTAGTTGCTGCCACAGGCGGAACTGCGCCTTATACCTATTACTTAGGAGCAACATCAAATACAACAGGGCTGTTTAACGATCTTGCCGCAGGCAGCTACAATATCGTTATAGTGGATGCCAGCGGTTGTAGCGATACCCTTTCAGCAATAATCAATGAGCCTGCATCAGCAATCCATATCAGCGAAACGCATACTAATGTTTCTTGTTTTGGAGGCAACAACGGATCAATTGATCTGACCGTTAACGGAGGAGTTTCTCCTTACACCTACAACTGGAGCAATGGTGCGAATACGCAGGATATTGCGACACTGTATGCCGGCATATATACCGTAACGGTATCTGCAGCCAATGGATGTAATCAAACCGCCTCTTATGAAATTACACAGCCTTCGGCGGTTACGTACGATCAAACTATTGCAATTTGTAGCGGCGCTTCGGTAACTGTTGGAAACAGCATTTACACTGCCACCGGAAATTATACAGATATCCTTACCGCTGCTAATGGATGTGATAGCACAGTTACAACACATTTAACCGTTAACCCAACCTATTCAAATAGCCATACAGAAAGCATTTGTCAG
This sequence comes from Chitinophagales bacterium, assembly GCA_046329495.1. Taxonomy (GTDB): domain Bacteria; phylum Bacteroidota; class Bacteroidia; order Chitinophagales; family LD1; genus Bog-950. The sequence continues at coordinate 19,522 of JAXLUO010000029.1, forward strand.
GGTGGTTCTTATAACTACTACGGTACTGCCTTAACTACCACAGGCGATTACGCGCATACCATGCAAAGTCAACAAGGATGTGATAGCATTGATTACCTGCATTTGGATGTGTATCCCGTTGTTACAACGCCAACAACTGCAAGCATTTGTCAGGGAGCTTCATATAGCTTCAACGGACAAACCTTAACAGCAAGCGGTATCTACTACGACACCCTCGCCACTATACACGGTTGCGATAGCATCATAGCACTTACCTTAACGGTTAACCCTGTTTACGCTAACAGCCATACCGAAAGCATCTGTCAGGGTAGCAGCTACAACTACTACGGCACAGCCTTAACTGCAACAGGCGATTACTTGCATACCATGCAGAGTCAACAAGGCTGCGATAGTGTTGACTACCTGCATTTGGATGTATATCCGGTATACACTACACCGGTTACTGCAAGCATCTGCCAGGGATCCTCTTATAGCTTTAATGGACAGAACCTGACAGTAAGCGGCATATACTACGATACCCTCGCTACTATACACGGTTGCGACAGTGTCATCGCCTTAACGCTGAACGTTAATCCTACCTACTCAAATAACCATACAGAAGGCATCTGTCAGGGCAGCAGCTACAATTACTATGGCACGGCCTTAACTGCCACAGGCGATTACTCGCATACGATGCAAAGTCAGCAGGGCTGTGATAGTGTTGACTACCTGCACTTGGATGTTTATCCGGTTGTAACAACACCAACCAGTGCAAGCATTTGTCAGGGTGCTACTTATAGCTTCAACGGGCAGAACCTGACAGTAAGCGGCATATACTACGACACCCTCGCCACTATACACGGTTGCGATAGTATCATCGCCTTAACGCTGACCGTTAATCCTACCTACTCAAATAACCATACAGAAGGCATCTGTCAGGGCAGCAGCTACAATTACTATGGCACGGCCTTAACTGTCACAGGTGATTACTCACATACCATGCAAAGTCAACAAGGCTGCGATAGTATTGACTACCTGCATTTAGATGTTTATCCGGTTATGACAACACCAACCAGTGCAAGCATTTGTCAAGGTGCTACTTATAGCTTTAACGGACAGACCTTAACTGCAAGCGGCACCTACTACGACACCCTCGCCACTATACACGGTTGTGATAGCATCATTGCCTTAACGCTGATCGTTAATCCAACCTATTCAAATAGCCATACAGAAAGTATCTGTCAGGGTGGTTCTTATAACTATTACGGCACTGCCTTAACTACCATAGGTGATTACTCACATACCATGCAAAGTCAGCAGGGCTGTGATAGCATTGATTACCTGCACCTGGATGTTTATCCGGTTGTTACAACACCAACCAGTGCAAGCATTTGCCAGGGAACTTCTTATAGCTTTAACGGACAGAACCTAACAGTAAGCGGCTTATATTATGATACACTCGCCACCATACATGGGTGCGATAGCATCATTGCCTTAACGCTTACTGTTAACCCTGTTTACGCTAACAACCATACTGAAAGCATTTGTCAAGGTGGTTCTTACAACTATTACGGCACTGCCTTAACTACCACAGGCGATTACTCACATACGATGCAAAGTCAGCAGGGATGTGATAGTGTTGATTACTTACACTTGGATGTATATCCGGTTGTTACAACATCAACCAGTGCAAGCATTTGCCAGGGAACTTCTTATAGCTTCAACGGACAAAATTTAACTGTAAGCGGCATCTACTACGACACGCTTGCCACCCTACATGGCTGTGATAGCATCATTGCTTTAACGCTGACCGTTAACCCGGTTTATGCTAACAACCATTCAGAAAGCATCTGTCAGGGTGGTACTTATAACTACTACGGCACTGCCTTAACTACCACAGGCGATTACTCACATACGATGCAAAGTCAGCAGGGATGTGATAGTGTTGATTACCTGCATTTGGATGTGTATCCTGTATTGACTACACCGGTTACTGCAAGCATTTGTCAGGGTGCTTCTTATAGCTTCAACGGACAGAATTTAACTGCAAGCGGCACTTACTATGATACCCTCGCCACCATACATGGCTGTGATAGCATCATCGCCTTAACGCTGATCGTTAATCCAACTTATTCAAACAGCCATACCGAGAGTATCTGTCAAGGCAGCAGCTACAACTACTACGGTACTGCCTTAACTACCACAGGCGATTACTCGCATACCATGCAAAGTCAGCAGGGCTGCGATAGTATTGACTACCTGCATTTAGATGTTTATCCGGTTGTAACAACACCAACCAGTGCAAGCATTTGTCAGGGGGCTTCGTACAGCTTTAACGGACAGACCTTAACAGCAAGCGGCATTTACTATGATACCCTCGCCACCATACATGGTTGCGACAGCATCATAGCACTTACCTTAACGGTAAATCCTGTTTACGCTAACAACCATACTGAAAGCATTTGTCAAGGTAGCAGCTACAACTACTACGGCACTGCCTTAACTGCCACAGGCGATTACGCGCACACCATGCAAAGTCAGCAGGGCTGCGATAGTATTGACTACCTGCATTTGGATGTTTATCCGGTATTCACTACACCGGTTACTGCAAGTATATGCCAAGGCGCTTCTTACAACTTTAACGGGCAGAACCTGACAGTAAGCGGTACCTACTACGATACCCTCGCCACTATACACGGTTGCGACAGCATCATCGCCTTAACGCTGACTGTTAACCCAACCTACTCAAATAGCCATACAGAAAGTATCTGCCAGGGCAGCAGCTACAATTACTATGGCACTTCCTTAACAGCCACAGGCGATTACTCACATACCATGCAAAGCCAACAGGGCTGTGATAGCATTGACTATCTGCATTTGGATGTTTACCCGATTGTGACAACACCAACCAGTGCAAGCATTTGTCAAGGTGCTACTTATAACTTCAACGGACAGACTTTAACAGCAAGCGGCACCTACTACGATACGCTTGCCACCATACATGGCTGTGATAGCATCATTGCCTTAACGCTTACTGTTAACCCTGTTTACGCTAACAATCATACAGAAAACATTTGTCAGGGTAGCAGCTACAATTACTATGGAACATCTCTGACCGCCTCGGGTGATTACTCGCATACCATGCAAAGTCAGCAGGGCTGCGATAGCATTGATTACTTACACTTGGATGTATATCCGGTTGTTACAACACCAACCACTGCAAGTATTTGTGAGGGAGCTTCATATAGCTTTAATGGACAGAACCTGACAGTAAGCGGTACCTACTACGATACCCTCGCCACCATGCATGGTTGTGATAGCATCATAGCACTTACTTTAACGGTTAATCCGGTTTACGCTAACAACCACACCGAGAGTATCTGTCAGGGTAGCAGCTATAACTACTACGGCACTGCCTTAACTACCACAGGCAATTACTCGCATGCCATGCAAAGTCAGCAGGGCTGCGATAGTATTGACTACCTGCATTTGGATGTGTATCCCGTTGTTACAACGCCAACCACTGTAAGCATTTGTCAGGGATCGTCTTATAGCTTTAATGGACAGAACTTAACAGCAAGCGGTATCTACTACGACACACTCGCCACCATACATGGCTGTGACAGCATCATCGTCTTAACACTGATCGTTAATCCAACCTATTCAAATAGCCATACCGAAAGTATCTGTCAGGGTGGTTATTACAACTATTATGGTACTGCCTTAATTGCTACCGGCGATTACTCGCATACCATGCAAAGTCAACAGGGCTGTGATAGCATTGATTACCTGCATTTGGATGTATATCCTGTTTTCAATACAGCGGTTACTGCAAGCATTTGTCAAGGTGCTACTTATAGCTTCAACGGACAGAACTTAACAACGGCGGGTTTATATTTTGACACATTAACTGCAACAGGTGGTTGCGACAGCATCATTGCCTTAACGCTGACAGTTAACCCCGTTTACGCTAACAACCACACCGAGAGCATTTGTCAGGGTGGTTCTTATAACTATTACGGCACTGCCCTAACTGCTGCAGGTGATTACTCGCATATGATGCAAAGTCAACAAGGCTGCGATAGTATTGACTACCTGCATTTGGATGTGTATCCTGTATTCACCACGCCAACTACTGCAAGTATTTGTCAGGGTGCTTCTTATAGCTTTAACGGGCAGAACCTGACAGTAAGCGGATTATACTACGATACCCTTACTACCATACATGGTTGTGATAGCATCATAGCACTTACTTTAACGGTTAATCCTGTTTACGCTAACAATCATACCGAAAGCATTTGTCAGGGTAGCAGCTACAATTACTATGGAACATCTCTGACCGCATCGGGTGATTACTCGCACACCATGCAAAGTCAGCAGGGTTGCGATAGTATTGACTACCTGCACTTGGATGTTTATCCGGTATTCACTACCCCGGTTACTGCAAGCATTTGTCAAGGTGCTTCTTATAGCTTTAACGGACAGAACCTTACAGTAAGCGGCACCTACTACGATACCCTCGCTACCATACATGGTTGTGATAGCATTATAGCTCTTACCTTAACGGTAAACCCGGTTTACGCTAACAACCATACAGAGAGTATTTGTCAGGGTGGTTCTTATAACTACTACGGTACTTCCTTAACTGCTACAGGCGATTACTCGCATACGATGCAAAGCCAGCAGGGCTGTGATAGCATTGATTATCTGCATTTGGATGTTTACCCGGTATTCACTACCCCGGTTACTGCAAGTATTTGTCAAGGTGCTTCTTATAGCTTCAACGGACAGAATTTAACTGTAAGCGGTACCTACAGCGATACGCTGGCTTCAATTCATGGTTGTGATAGCGTTGTAACGCTAACCTTAACGGTTAACCCGGTTTACGCTAACAACCACACCGAGAGCATCTGCCAGGGGCATAGTTATAACTACTACGGCATGGCACTCACAACAAGTGGTAATTATAGCCACCCTATGAGTTCGCAATCCGGATGCGATAGCACCGATTATCTGCACCTGGTAGTTATCCCGGCGGCCTACACCAACATTTCAGGTTATACCTGCTTCGGATCCAGCTATTTCTTTAATGGCCAGTTTTTAACGCAAAGCGGTATTTATACCGATACCTTTACCAGCATTAATGGCTGTGATAGCTTTGTGGTGCTTAACCTGCATGTGAAACCTGTTTATACAACATCCTTCAATGTTTCAATTTGCCAGGGTAGTTCCTATTATTTCAACGGACAGGCGCTTACCCAAAGCGGTTCTTATAGCGATACCCTTAGCTCGGTAGCCGGTTGCGATAGCTTTGTGAACATAGTATTGAGTGTTAAGCCCTCTTATGCAACCCATCATTCCGCAGTTATTTGTCAGGGTAGCAGCTACACTTATTATGGCATACCGCTATATACCAGCGGTGTATACAGCCATGTTATGCAAAGTCAGTTGGGTTGCGATAGTATAGATTACCTTAACCTGACCGTGCAGTCTAATCAGGCTACTGTTCTCAACGAGAATATCTGTCAGGGAAGCGTTTATAACTTCGGAGGAAAGCTGCTCACGGAAAGCGGTGTCTATTTCGATACCCTCACTTCCTCGTATGGTTGCGATAGTTTTGTTGTGCTTACGCTCACCGTTAATCTTGCGATCGCAAACCCTGTTAACGCTACAATTTGCAAAGGGGATGTTTATCACCTGGGCACACAGTCATTAACGCAGAGCGGTGTTTACTACGATACCCTGGTTAGCGCTAAAGGATGCGATAGCATTGTAGTGCTGTCCTTAACGGTAACGGAGGTGAGTATGATTGCAACTGCTAATGGACCGGTTTGCACGGCAGCGCAAAGCGGCGCAACCTACCAGTGGTACGATTGCAGCACAGGTCAGCCGGTTTCAGGAGCGATCTCGCAGTCATTTACGGCTTCGCAAAGTGGCTCCTACCAATGTATGGTTACTCTTAATAGTTGCACGGTAACAACCAACTGTGTAAGTGTAACTGTGATCGGAATTGATGAAATCAGCAGCGTGCATTTTCAGTTGTATCCTAACCCGGGCAACGGCTTATTTATCCTTGAGCACAATTACCAGCGGACTTTAAAGGTCAACATAATTAACCCATTAGGCGCGCTTGTTCGCGAATTCGACTTAACCAGCGCTAAACAGGAGTTTGACTTGAGAGAGCTTGCCGCCGGCGTATATTACTTTGTTATCGCCGACGATAAGCAGAAACTGAAAATTATCACCCTCGTAAAACAATAAGGGTAAATCTTTACGCACTACCCGCATAAACCGGGCGGGTAGTGCGTTTACAAATCACGCGGTCTTCTGAGCTGGTCAACTTTGTAATACAGAAGCATAGGCCAAAGTATTCCGGCTTGCATTCGTATTAGTCAATGAATGTATGTAAGCTTACATTTTTCATGCCTTCATGGCAAACAAAAAAAAACGGCCCTTTCGGGCCGTTATAAAATCAATTATTAAAGGAATGCTTAGGCATTCAGTGCTTTCTCCAGCGCTTCGTCGTAAATATCTTTCCAGTCGCTGGCGGTGCCCCAACGTTCTTTGTCGATAAAGATCATCGAGGTAGTTACTACACCAATGCAGCTAAACTCTACATCGTGCTTGCTCAATACTTCCAGGAAGGCATCTTCCTTGGTATCCTTAACGGTTACCACTACGCGGCTTTGTGCTTCGCCAAACAGGAAGGCATCTTTACGTGTATCCGGGTCGGTTTCAATTTCAAAACCACGGCGGCCGGCAATAGCCGATTCCATCAGGGTAATAAACAATCCACCTTCCGATACATCATGTGCCGATTCTACCAGCATTTCGTTGATCACATCCTTCACGGCGTTCTGCACTTTCACTTCTGTTTCCAGGTTAAAGTATGGCGCACCTGAATTCTGTACACCTAAGAACGAAGTAAGGTATTGCGAACTGGCGATACACTCTTTCATTTCACCAATCACATAAATACGGTCACCACTCTTCTTAAAGTTCATGCTCATAATGGTTTCCTTATCAGCAATGGTACCCATCATACCAATAGTTGGCGTAGGGTAAACCGCGCCACCTTCGGTGCTTTGGTTGTAGAACGATACGTTACCACCGGTAACAGGCGTATCCAGCGCTTTGCAGGCCTCGCCCATACCTTTAATGGCGTTTACAAACTGCCAGTACACTTCGGGGTTATACGGGTTGCCAAAGTTTAGACAGTTGGTAATAGCCGAAGGCTCGCCGCCGCTGCAAACAATGTTGCGGGCTGCTTCTGCCACGGCAATCTGACCGCCCACAAAAGGATCGGCCCATACATAACGGGCGTTGCAATCTACAGTAACGGCTAAGTGCTTATTGCTGCCTAATACACGCACAATTGCGGCATCGCTTGGGCGGTTGGTGCTGGTGTTAGCCACACCTACCATGCTATCGTATTGTTCAAATACCCAACGCTTGCTGGCTATATTCAGGTTACCGGCCAGGGCACGGGCAGCTTCTTTTAAGTTAGCAGGTTCTTCAGCCTGACTGATGTCAAATTTCTTGTTTTGGGCGTAGTATGCAGGCTCTTTGTATTCGCGCTCGTAAACCGGAGCGCCGCCGCCTAATACCAGGCTTTCGGCAGGCACTTTGGCAACCAGTTCGCTGCCCATGTAGTATTCCAGCCAACTGCTTTCGGTTACCTCACCGATAATTTCGCAGTGCAGATCCCACTTTTCAAATACGGCTTCCACCTCTTTTTCCATGCCTTTCTTCACCACTATCAGCATACGCTCCTGCGATTCGGAAAGCAGGATTTCCCATGGCTTCATGTTCGGCTGACGGGTAGGCACCTTATCCAGCCATACCTTCATACCGCTTTTGCCTTTAGCGCTCATTTCGCTGGTAGAACAAGTGATACCTGCAGCACCCATATCCTGCATACCTACCACAGCGCCGGTTTTAATTACTTCCAGCGAAGCTTCCAGTAACAGCTTTTCGGTGAACGGGTCACCCACCTGTACGGCAGGCAAATCCTTTGCCGAATCCTCTGTAATATCTTTTGAGGCAAACGCAGCACCGTGTATGCCATCCTTACCGGTTGAAGAACCCACAATGTAAACCGGGTTACCAACGCCTTGCGATATAGCCGAAACCGTTTCGCCGGTTTTAACGATACCCACGCTCATGGCATTCACCAGCGGATTGGTTTGGTATACGTTATCAAAGTAAACTTCGCCGGCTACTGTAGGCACACCAAAACAGTTGCCGTAATCGCCAATACCTTTTACCACGCCTTTCAGCAGGTATTTGGTGCGGTCGTTGCTCAGGTCGCCAAAGCGCAGCGAGTTGAGAGCACAGATAGGGCGGGCACCCATGGTAAAAATATCGCGGTGTATACCGCCAACCCCGGTTGCTGCACCCTGGTATGGTTCCAGTGCGCTGGGGTGGTTATGCGATTCAATTTTAAAAGCGCAGGCCAGTCCGTCGCCCAGGTCAACCAAACCGGCATTCTCTTCACCGGCTTCCACCAACAGGTGTTTGCCTTTACGGGGCAGGGTCTTTAACCATTTGATACTGTTCTTATAGCTGCAGTGTTCGCTCCACATAACGGCATACACACTCAACTCATTAAAGTTCGGCACGCGGCCCAGTATCTCTTTTATCTTTTCAAATTCTTCGGGTAATAGGCCAAGTTGCTTGGCTTGTTCAACGGTAGATGGCTCCAAATGTGCTGCTGCGCTCATGAATGTTTTTTAGTGCCGTAAAAATAGCCGTTATCAGCGCTTTGTGAAGATAGTTTTTACTAAAGTGTTGAAAAAAATTGCGTCTTCACGCTTCGGTAACAGCGCGGTAACTGGCATTTTGCTTGTTTTCAAGAAAAAAATCAGCAAAACTGCAGCGCAAACGGTAAAAGAAGCGGTAGCCGCTAAGCCTGCACCGCTCATTACATACGTAGGTATCAGCAGATAACCGAATACTACAACACTCAAAAAACCCAACAGGTTAGAGATAATAAGCGGTTTATACTGCGCAATGCCCAGGTAAAAAGCCGAGATAACATGCACCAAACCATACACCACTATACCTGCTCCTAAGTAGCGCACGCTGTGTTTTACTTCGCTAAATCCATGTCCGAACACGGTAGTAAATACGCTGTTGGGCACTAAAAAGAAAACACCCACTGCCAGTGCCGATAGCACCAAACTTACCCGGCAAAGCAATAAGGTGCGTTCCGCTTCCTGTTGCAGTTCCTTCGAGTTGGCGGTATTGATATAATGCACGGTGTTAATGCTTCGCGGCAATACCCACACGGCTTCCAGTATCGAAATACCGATAGAATAGATACCAAGATACTGTGTGCCCTGCTGCAAACCCAGTTGAAAGAAGTAGTAACGCAGGTTCAATAGTTGTAGAATTTCGACCAACTGAAACTGAAAGCCATAATTAAACGAGGACTTCACATCGGCCCACGAAAAACGAAAAGGCATGTTGCTTAAATCCTTCCACAACACTACGATGCTTAAAAAGTGGGTGAGGAGGTAAGCCACCAGCGTAGCATATAAATAGGCCCACACATCGTGCACATTAAACACCTTAAAACATAAAGCAATACCCGCCACCTGCAATGCCAATGGCACCAGCGAAAGAAGATTAGCCAATTGTATGCGCTGTTGCGCTAATAACAACGCCTGCTGTATACTTATCAAAGCCGCTATCCAGCTTAAAAAGCTAACAAACAGAATATAGTTCTCCGGCAACAAATGGGTAACTAACAGAAACACATACCCCGCCACACTTATCAGCAGCGACCATAAAATGGCAGGCAACAACAACACACTGGCGCTGTTGCGGGGTAACAGGTAAACCAACACCTGGCCGCCCAACACATTGCTGAAAAAAACAAAGAAGAAGATAACCGTGGTTACCAGGGTAGTTTCTCCCTTAATAGCCGGACCGCTATGCCGCGCAATCATAAGCGCCACCAAAAAATTAAGGGTGGTACTGGCAACGCGACTGAAAATGGTATTTACTAATTGCTTCTGCAAAAGCCGGGCTTATTCCGGCAAATTAAAAAGGTTTCAAAGAATTTCGGACTTTAGTGTCGTACATGCCCGTAGTTTATAGCATTCTTTACATCCTTTACTTCCTCCTGTTCCTGTGGCTAATCCGCCGCCTGCGGTTTTTTCAGGAAACGGAACTATCTATAGGCTGGCATTCGGTTTTCTTTAGTTTAAAGGCGCTTGCTGGCCTGGGCCTTACCCTCATCTATACCTATTACTATACCGATGCCGCTAAAGCCGATATCTACCGCTACTTTAACGATAGCACTATTATCAGCTCGCTGCTATGGCATCATCCTAAAGTATGGTTAAGTGTTATTACAGGCATTGGCATCAACAGCCCCGATAACTTTCAATACCTGCTCAATACGCAGTATTTCAGCCACCCGGGGCAGGACCTGGTAACCAGCAACGGGCTCATCATCCGTCTAAGCTCGCTTTGCAATTTCCTTTCCTTCTCCAATATCTATATCAATACCCTGTTCTTTAGTTTCCTCAGCTTTGTGGGTTTAACGGGCCTCTATAACATTTTCAAAAAGCATTTCGAAACTGCGCCTGTTATACCGGTGGTTGCCTTTTACCTGCTGCCATCGGTGGTTTTCTGGGGCAGTGGTTTGTTAAAGGAAGCTCCCGTGTTCTTCTTTTTGGGTATGCTGTTTTACAGCTTTACCCGTGCTAACCGAATAGTGCAGGTGGTGGTTCCCCTGCTTTGTGTACTGGCTTTGCTGATGCTGCGTCCGCCCTTGTTTGTGGCACTTATCCCTGCTGCCCTGGTATTTATCACAGCCGATACGCTACTTAACTACCGAGGAACAGCCTCACAACTTCTTGGCCGTAGAATAGGTATTGCCCTAATTTGGTTGATTGGTGCTATTATAATTGGCTACAACGCGCCCCGTGTATGCGAACAGGTAATAAACAAACGCAACGAGTTTGTAGAACTGGGTTTGCAGGAACACCCCGGCAGTTACTTCGATGCAAGTATAGAGCAAGCGGACTGCAGTAGTTTTGCAAAGCTATTGCCCAAAGCGTTGGTAGATGGCAGCTTTCGTCCTTTTATATGGAGCGCCGCCAATAAAATAGAGCTGTTGTTCGGCATAGAGCAAACACTGCTTTGGTTAGTATTGCTGTTACTCCTGTTGCGTTACGGTTCGGTTCCCACCTTCGGTACCATACCTGTTTTCTTATTCTGTTTAGTTTTTGCTATTGGCTTTTACTGGTTGATTGGCCTAACCGTACCCATTATGGGTGCCATCGTGCATTACCGGGTGCTGGCAACCCCGTTTTTGGTGCTGGGTATAGGTTACCTACTCAATTTACAGAAATTTCTATATGATGTAAACCGGCTCAACTTCTTCAAAAAAAGGCCCTAAAGGCCAAATTTTTTAAAGGATCGGCTTTTCCTGCCTCTGTTTTGCACCTTCATGGCCATTATTTGTGCATAATTTTTCAATCCGGGCTTCTTTGCTGCCATTAAAGAACCTACATTTGCGGCGTCCAAAACCTAAACAATGAGCAACGCACGTAAATCGGCCATTCAAACAGTGGTAAACCGCGATGTGGTTAAACCCCGCATCGACAGCACTAAAGTTTCTGACTACTTCGGTTCTAACATCTTCAACGATGAACCGATGAAACAATTCCTGAGCGACGACGCTTACAAAGCCGTTCGTTCAGCTATTAAAAACGGCACCAAAATCAGCCGTGAAATCGCAGAATCTGTAGCCAGCGGCATGAAAGCCTGGGCTATGGCTAAAGGCGCTAACAGTTACACACACTGGTTTCAGCCTTTAACCGGTTTAACTGCCGAAAAACA
>JAXLUO010000003.1:0-387080 GCA_046329495.1 Chitinophagales bacterium
CATATTTTCCTTTCTTCTGTCGGCCAATTCTACTTCCAGCTTTTCTTTACTTTCCAGCTGCAATTTCAACTCCGAAATTGTCCTATACCGTTGCTCAAGTGCCTGCTCTAGTTGTGCAATTTCAATCTTGTCCTTATGCCTGTTATGTAATATCAGCTCACCATATTGGCTGGAAGTCTGTCCTAAGGCAAGGGCTTCGTAATTGAGTTCCTCTTTCAGTTCCGGCGAAATCCGGATACCGATATTCACCTTAGCCTGGGCAAACTCAGTTTCTTTGTTATTGGTTTCCATGATTTAATTTTGGGTTATGTGAATGCATTCTGGTTGTACAGGCGCGGCATTGTCGGGTTGAGCAGCTGGAATTCGTTTAGCCATGGGATCGCCATGCTTTTTTGTTAGTTGGTCCAGTATTTTAAATATGCTTCGCACTGCATTCGAATTATGCAGCTAAAGTATAGGGCGCGAACCTTAGAAAGTCTGCGTCTAAGGTGAGCTCTTAGGTAGTTTTTTCTCCGTAATACTGACTTAGGCGTTTTTTTAAGCCCGATAATGGTATGCGTTTGCCTTTGGGCGGTAAGCTTTGGTTGTATATTACATTCTCAACGTTAGCGCCAATCAACTGAGGCGTTGTATCAGTATCCGAAAGCGTCATAAAATGCTCCACTATAAACCTTCCAACTGCGCGTTTGGTCCCGATTATCTTATTGTCTTCACAGTAAATCCTAAAAACATCTACTAATTGATTACCCTGTCCCTTAAAAATCACTTTTTCATAAGGCAGCCCTTCGCCCCTAAGTATTCGTTTCAATGGCCCATGGCTTTCTGTACCGAAATACACCTTGATGTCTTCAAATAGTATTTCGACTTGTTCATCTATTACTCTTACAACAGGTTCAGGCTTCACTTTGGATGACTTTTCTAAAATCTCTGCAGGTATTGCTGCTTTTGCCGTTTTATTAACTGCTTCAATCAACCGTTGCATCATTTCCTGCTGTTGCTTTTCATTTTCTATCTGTCCTCTTTTGGTATATACCCAATTCAATATTTTATCATGCTTGGCAAACCAATCCTCCGGAAAGCGGTTTGAGCGCAAAAAGGCGCAAACCTGGAACTCCATAAGGTCTAAAAAACCATCTGCCCCCCTTCTTTCTTCATCATTAAGCATAAACTCTTTCAAGTGATGTTCAAGTAATGGAAGTAGCTTTAAATAATCACTAAGGCTAAGAAAAAGTGCCAAATAACTTTTGTATGCAACATCAGCTGGTTGTATCGTGCAATAAAAATGCTCTAGGTAAAAATCAGCATCAAGTTTTAATCTTTCCAGGTCGCCCAAAACATTTTCCTTAATCTGTTGCACGTACTCTACATATGGTTTACCGGCAAAATCCTGGTATTTTACCTTCAAATCATCCATCTGCCTGTAAATTGTGCAAATGTCAAGGTCATATTCGTGCCTGCGGAAAGCGCCCACCTGTGAATATCGCAACCGGTAGTCCGGCCCCGTTATTAATGGAATACTTCGTATTGCCCCCTTCGGCGCTTCAAACAAATTGAGGATTCTTTCCACGGGAATTTATTTTGTAGCTTTAATACAAAGCTATTTATTTTTAATTTTCACCAAATAGAATATTTTTGCAACGGTGCTACAAACAAAAAAACATATCACATCACTATCCAACATAGCGCAAATACGAACCGGCTATTATTGCAACACCAGCACTAACGGCAATGCCTGGTATTTGCAGGCTGCTGACTTACAACCCGATGGTAGCTTGAGTGGAGAATTAAAACCTACCTTATATGTAGAGGGTAAAATGAATGACCGGCTTTTAACAAAAGACGATGTTTTATTAATGGCAAAAGGGGTTAACAACATTGCGCTGGCTTATAATCCCGATACCTACGCGGCATTAATCCCATCAACTGCATTTCTTATTATCAAAACATCAGGTGGGGGAGTTCTTCCTGCTTATATAGCCTGGTATATCAATCAACCTGCCGCGCAGCAGTTTTTAAAAAATCAGGCTAAAGGCTCTTCGCCGCCCTCTATAACGGTTAAAATACTGGCAGAGCTGGAAATTTTTATCCCTGATTTAGAAACACAAAAGACTATTCTTAAAATTCACGATTTACGGATGCGTGAGAAAAAATTAAAATCCGATATTGAACGCCTAAAGGAAACCATCCTCAATTATAAACTTTCAAAAGCAACCCGGCTATAAACATGGCAACTGAAAATAAAATATCGCAAAAAGAAGTAAACCAGATTGTTTGGAAGGCCTGCGACACCTTCCGCGGGGTAATTGACCCCAGCCAGTATAAAGACTACATACTTACCATGTTGTTTTTGAAATATGTGAGCGATGTACACAAGGATAAATACAACGAACACCTTACAAAATATAAGGGTAACAAAGAGCGCACCGAGCGTGCCATGAAGCACGAACGCTTTGTAGTGCCCGAACATTGCAGTTTCGATTACCTGTTTAGCAAACGCACCGAACCCAACATTGGCGAGCTGATAAATATTGCGCTGAACGATTTGGAAGAAGCCAACCGCGAAAAATTAAGCAGTGAGGATGGTGCCGGTATTTTCAGGAATATTGACTTTAACAGCAGCAACCTGGGCGATGTAAAAGATAAAAATACCCGCCTTAAAAACCTGTTGCTTGACTTTGCCGATGAAAGGCTGGATTTGCGCCCCTCGCACTTACAGGGCAACGATATTATAGGTGGTGCTTACGAATATCTGATTGCCAATTTTGCCAGCGATGCCGGTAAAAAGGCGGGGGAGTTTTACACCCCCGGCGAGGTATCTACCCTGGTGGCCCGGTTAACCCAAAGTGCCCCCGGTGCGCGTATTTGCGACCCTACCTGTGGCTCGGGCTCCCTGCTAATTAAGGCCGGGCAGGCTGTTGGCTCCGATAACTTTTCTTTATACGGGCAGGAAGCGAACGGCAGCACCTGGGCGCTGGCGGTAATGAACATGTTTTTGCATGGTTTTGATAACGCCGTTATACGCTGGGGCGATACCATACGCAACCCCAAGTTAAAGGAGGGTGATGCATTGATGAAGTTTGATACCGTAGTTGCCAACCCGCCTTTTAGCTTAGATAAATGGGGCGCCGATGAGGCTGCTGCTGATACCCACAACCGTTTTTGGCGCGGAACACCACCCAAAAGCAAGGGCGACTGGGCCTTTATAAGCCACATGATAGAAACTACCTACGAAGGCAAAGGCAAGGTAGGTGTAGTAGTACCACACGGGGTGCTGTTTAGAGGGGCCAGCGAGGGTAAAATACGGCAGAAAACTATTGAAGAAAATATTTTAGAAGCTGTAATAGGCCTGCCTGCTAACCTGTTTTTTGGTACCGGCATACCCGCAGCCATTTTAATATTTAACCGGGGTAAAGGCAAAAACGAAAACGTGCTTTTTATTGATGCCAGCCAAACTTATGAAGCCGGTAAAAACCAAAACAAACTGCGGGAGGAAGATATTAGCCGCATTGTAAATACCTACCACAAGTTTAGTGCGGGCAAATTAAAGCCCGGTGCAGTGGAAGCAAAATACGCTTACGTAGCCACCCGGGGCGAAATACAGGAGAACGACCACAATCTAAACATACCCCGCTATGTAGATACTTTTGAAGAGGAAGCTGAAGTAGATATAAAAGCAGTGCAGGGGGAGATAAATAAGCTGGAGAAGGAATTGGTTGAAGTGCAGAAGGAGATGGATAAATACTTAAAGGAATTGGGAGTATAGTTTAAAGGCATTCAATGACCACTAGAATACACTATTCGGATATAAAAGCAATGCTTCCTCAAGAGGCAATAAATCATATTCAGCAACTGGAAAAGAAATTCGTCAGAGATTTTAAGGTAATTGATATGTTGAATAAAGATGCCTTGGAAAAGCCCTTTGCCGATACTTTCTATCGGGAAGTTTTTCCTATGGGCGTGTATTTGTTTTTTGATTCCAACGATATGATAAGATATGTTGGGCAATCGGCCCAAGGGTTCTTTCATAGGCTAATGTCTCATTTTGATATAACCCCTGGCGGCCATTGGGGCTGGAATGCATTGCTAAGGAAGATGGGGGGATTGCGGACTGGAAAAAAACATCATGAACTTAGTGAAAAGGACCATGCTGTTGACTTTGATTTGCTTAAAAATTATAAGCTGCTTTTGATTGAAGTCCAGTTTGGTGAACTTAGTAAAGATGAGTTGAAGTGGCTAGAGAAACTCATTATGAAAGCATTTCGAGGTCAAGCGAAGCATGAGTTATTAAACACGAATATTGGGTGGTTGGCAAAACATGAATGGCAAATGCCTATTGAAAAATATTTGAAAGGGTGAAAAAAGACAACCAGAATTTAAAATTTAAACACTCCCCCATTGGCCCTATTCCAAAGGATTGGGAAGTAAGACGGCTCGGTGATATTGTCGAAGTTAAAGGAGGCTATGCTTTTGATAGCCGCAAATTCAAAGATCAAGGCACTTATCAAGTTGTTAAAATGAGCAACCTATACGATAGTGCGCTTGATTTAAATCGCTCTAAATCTTTTCTGGATGAACTAAATAATGCTGAAAAGGAAAGTTTATTGAAGGTTGGAAACATTGTGATTACTCTCACCGGTACAACAGGGAAACGCGATTATGGTTATTCGTATTTGATTCAGGAAGAAAAGAATCTGGTCGTCAATCAACGAGTAGCAAAAATATCTGTAATCGAAGGGGATCCAAAGTATTTATTTTATGAATTTAAAACCAATCGATTTCTTGATCAATTCTTTTACTCAGCGCGGGGTGGAACCGGAAACCAAGCGAACATAGGCACAGCAGATTTACTCAGTATAAAAATACCACTTCCATGTGCTTCTGAACAAAGAGAAATTGGACTGGCATTGAGCACTTGGGACAAAGCAATAGCAAAGACCACCCAGTTAATTACCGCCAAAGAGCAGCGCAAAAAATGGTTGATGCAACAATTACTTACTGGTAAGAAAAGGTTGAAGGGTTTTAAAGATGCTTGGAGAATAAGCAATTTTGATGATTGCTTTGAAATTATTAAGTCATATTCAATTTCAAGAGATGGTTTGTCGCGAGATTTGAATGACTCATCGACTTATTGCATTCACTATGGAGATATTCATGCCTTATATGAAACTAATTTTTTAGATTTTTCAAAACAAATCGGAATACCACAAATTACCGGAATAGAGCAAAGTATAAGCGAACGGGATTATTTATTTGATGGGGATTTAGTCTTGGCTGATGCTTCAGAAGATTACGAAGGCGTTGGCGAAACTATCGAAGTAACTAATCTTGGTAAAAAAGCTGCCGTTGGCGGACTTCATACGATAGTAATGAGAGCGAAGCAAAATAAGGTTTCAGTTGGATACAGAGCTTATCTTTTCGCCAGTGAGCCTCTAAGAAATGAGTTACGAAGAAAGGCAACCGGTACATCAGTATATAGCGTCACGAAATCTACACTTCAAACTTTGTCCTTTAAGCTTCCTTCAATGGAGGAACAAAAGGCTATATCAAACATTCTACAAACTGCCGATAAGGAAATAAACCTGCTTAAACAAAAATTACAGGCGTATAAGGAACAAAAGAAAGGATTGATGCAGGTGTTGTTAACGGGGAAGGTGAGGTTAAAAGTAAAAGAAACAGCATGAATGCACTGGATGAATCAATTTTAATGGCACTTCTGGCTAATGATGGAACTTCTGTCTTTAGCAACGAGTCGGATATAATTGAATTTAAATCGGAATTCGATTGGTCTAATAAAGAGAAACGGGCAAAATATTGCAAATCGTTTGCTGCTTTTAGCAATAATAAGGGGGGCTATTTATTTTTCGGGATTGATGATAAAACCAAGACCATACTTGGCATTACCGGATTTGATCAGGTAGATTCCGCAAGCATATCGGACCATATAAACAATTACTTTGCTCCTGGTATCACGTTTCACAAACGTTCCATTGCTTTGGCTAATAAACAAATTGGGATTATTTATATTGAAAAGTGCCATGATATACCAACGATATGCATAAAGGGATTTGATACGATACTAAAGGATGGTGCTTTGTTTTATCGCTATCCTGGAAAATCTGATTACATTAATGGAACGGATCTTATACACCTTTTACACCAGCTAAAATCGCAGGAATCCAAAGAGTCAGTTTTGCTAAAAAAGCTTGAAATGAAGGAAAACTCGCGCCCCATTTTGGCTTTACAAAGTGGAGGTAGTGAGGGGCATATGTTTGAATTTAAACTTAAGAACATTGGTAAACGGTGTAGAATAGATGAAATTCTAATCACCAAAGGTAATTTTAATATCGTTGGCGATGCTCATAAGCGTTCCATGGAAACAAACGCAATATTAACAGTCCAAGCAATTAACCAAGCAGGATTCCCCGCCGGCATGGTTCATCATGAAATTGAGATATATTATTCCGATTTCATTGGCAATAAGTATTTGATGAAGGGTGCAGGAATTGGAGCACAAATTGGATTTTCTGAACCTGTTGATGTGCAATAATGGTAAACACGATTATATGGCTAAGAGCAAAAACAAAATAATTAAAGAGATTGAAGCATTTAAAAATTCTCACTCTGGAGATTATAAAGATTATTATATAGGTATAACAAAGCATGTTGGCCAAAGATTAGTCGAGGTAAATATTGACGAGCATGTTCAAGCCGGAAATTATATTAAGGGAGATGATTTCTACGAAGCCGAAGCTGAATCAAGAGAAATTGCTAATGAAATTGAATTAGAATTTCAGGCGAAAGGTATGAAAGGCAAAGGAACATCTAAGGGAAAAAGAGAGAGTAGATATGTATATTGTTTTAAGCTTGCTTCTAAATCAAAGTATCTCTTAACCGAAAGGGAATATCATAAGGTATTTAAAAATGTAGTTAAGCGTTTAATGGATTATAAAAGTTTTGAAGCAGAAAAATAATGCAAACCCCTTCCTTCAAAGAAGACCATATAAGCCAAATACCGGCTTTGCAGTTATTGCAAAACCTGGGCTATACCTATTTAAACTCGGAAGAGGCCTTGAAATTGCGTGGAGGTAAAACCACTGCGGTGCTATTAGAGGGCATTTTAAAAACGCAGTTAGAGAAAATAAATAACATCAGCTATAAAGGTGGCCAATATTCCTTTACTGCACAAAACGTTAACGCAGGTTTACAAGCCCTAAAAGACCTGCCCATGAACGAAGGTTATATGGCGGCTTGTGAATATGCCTACAATCTGTTAACCCTTGGCAAAGCATTAGAGCAAAGCGTAGATGGTGATAAAAAGAGTTTCACGCTTCAATATATTGACTGGAACCCGCAAACTTTTTTAACCAACAACGTTTTTCATGTAACGGAGGAGTACAGCATAATGCGCTCTGCCAGTAAAGAGCACTACAGGCCTGATTTGGTTTTGTTCGTTAACGGTATTCCGTTATGTGTTATCGAATGTAAACGCCCGGATATAAAGGACTCGTTAACGCAGGCTATATCGCAACACCTACGCAGTCAGCAGGAAGAAGGTATTCGCAGCCTTTATGTATATACCCAGTTGCTGCTAAGTGTATCTGTTAACGATGCGCGCTACGCTACTAACGCCACCCCTCAAAAATTTTGGTCGCAGTGGCAGGAACAATTCGTGAATGCCGATAGTCAAAAGCAATATCAAACCAGCTTGTTAACGCTTAAGAATACACCGTTAACGGCGGTTAACAAGGATAAATTATTCAGTGGCCGGTATAAATATGTGCGCCGCCACTTTGATGATATTGAAAAAGAGCATGTACTTCCCACCAAGCAGGATGAATACTTATTTAGCCTTTGCAGGCCCGAACGTTTACTGGTGTTAACGCATAGTTTCATTTTGTTTGATGATGGCGAAAAGAAGATAGCCCGTTACCCGCAGTTTTTTGTTCTCAAGAAAACAATGGAAAGGATAAAGGTAATAGAAGGCGGTAAACGCAGAGGGGGGGTAATATGGCATACGCAGGGAAGTGGTAAATCGTTAACCATGGTGTTGCTTGCCCAGGCTATAGCGCTTGAAAAAAGTATTAGCAACCCCAAAATAATCTTAGTAACCGACCGAGTGGAGCTGGACGACCAGATAACCAAAACCTTTATAAAGTGCGGTAAATATGTAGAGAATGCCACTACCGGCCAGCGCCTGGTTGAGCTATTGGAAAGCAAAAAAGATGCGATAGTAACCACCGTAATAAACAAGTTTGAGGCAGCTATAAAAAAAATAAAAAAGCCGTTTGAGTCGCACGACATATTTGTATTGATAGACGAAGGGCACCGTACCCAGTACGGTAACTTTAGTATACAAATGCAAAAAACTTTACCCAACGCCTGCTTTATTGCAATGACGGGCACGCCCTTACTTAAGCAAGAGAAAAACACTGCCGCAAAGTTTGGTGGAATTATAGATGCTTACCCGGTAGATAAAGCCGTTAACGATGGTGCGGTAGTGCCTTTATTGTATGAGGGGCGACATGCTTTTCAAAAAGTTAACGAAGCGCCCATTGATACTTTCTTCCAGATGATTTCGGAACCTTTAACGGACTATCAGCGCGCCGATTTAAAAAGAAAATTTAGCCGGGCCGATCAACTGAATATTGCTGACCAGAAGATATATGCCATTGCCTGGGATATCAGTCTTCACTACCGAGATAACTGGCAGGGTAAAACACCTTTTAAAGGGCAGTTGGTAACCCAAAGCAAAGAGGCTGCCATTAAATACAAAAAGTATTTAGATGAAATAGGCATAGTAAGTACAGAAGTTTTGATTTCAGCACCCGATGACAGGGAAGGAGAGGATAGTGCTTATTCGGAATCCAGCGACCTTACAAAGCAATTCTGGAATAAGATGATGGCCGAACATGGCGCACCCAAGAAATACGAAAGGAATCTTATCAACCGTTTTAAAAAGCAGCCCAACCCGGAAATAATTATAGTAGTAGATAAACTGTTAACAGGTTTTGATGAGCCTAAAAACACCATCCTTTATTTAACCCGCAACCTTAAAAGCCATACCCTATTGCAGGCCATAGCGCGCGTTAACCGGGTGCATGAGGATAAGGACTTTGGGTATATTATAGACTATTACGGAGTGCTGGGTGAACTTGATGAGGCGTTAACGCATTACAGTAGTCTGCAAGAATTTGATGAGCAAGACCTAAAGGGTGCGTTAACGAACGTAAACGATGAAGTAAAGAAGCTACCACAAAGACACTCGGAGTTGTGGGATATTTTTAAAGCTATTAGTAATCGTAAAGATGCAGAGGCCTATCAGCAACTATTGCGTGATGAAGCTGTAAGAGCCCAGTTTTACGATAAGCTGTCGGCTTTTGCCGGCAACCTTAAAATAGCAATGTCTTCTATTCAGTTTCATAAAGATGTTCCGGAAAATACAATCGAAAAATATAAGACAGACTTAGCTATGTTTCTCAAGCTTCGCAATGCCGTGCAATCTCGGTATTCCGATTCGGTTAACTACAAGCAGTATGAAGGTCAGGTGCAAAAGTTGATAGATAAGCATATTCAAACCGATGAGGTAAAGCCTATCACGGCACTCGTTAACATTTTTGATAAAGACAAATTCAGGATTGAAGTTGAAAAAACAATAGGCGAAGCGGCTAAAGCCGATAAGATTGCATCAAGAACGGCCAAGCATATTTCAGATAAAATGGATGAAGATCCTGCCTTTTATAAGAAGTTTTCAGATATGTTGAACGATACTATTCATGCCTATGAGCATCATCGGTTAACGGAGGCTCAATACTTAGCACGGGTAAAAGAGATTATGGAGTCTGTACTATCTCATGTCGATAACGATATCCCGGCTGAGTTGCAAAATAGAGATGTGGCTAAGGCCTTTTATGGGTTAACGGATGTTAACCTGAAGGAAACTGTACAGGATGCGTTAACGCGCAGGAAAATATCGGTTGATACGGCGTTAACGATTGATGATATCATACAGAAGCATGTTTTTGATAAAGGCAAACCCATTATCGATTGGCAGTATAAATCGAATATTACCGGCAAACTGCAAATTGAAATAGGCGACTATCTTATAGATGAGGTGCGGGATAAATACCACGTTAACATCAGCTTTGATGAAATGGACACCCTTGCCGAAAGATGTATTGAGGTTGCAAAAATCAGGTATAAGTAATGAAGCACTTTATTGATTTTGGTTCAAAAAGAATTTATTATACTCTTGAATACAAAGACAGAAAATCATTAGGCATTACAGTTACTCCCGAGATGGAAGTATTGGTTAAAGCGCCTGTTAAGTCCACGTTAGCACAGGTTAACGAAAAAGTAAGAAGGCGGGCTCCCTGGATATTGAAGCAACAAAGTTTTTTTCTTTCCTATTATCCCAAAACTCCTCCACGAAAATTTGTTAGCGGCGAATCTCATTTATATTTGGGCAGACAGTATCGTTTACGGGTGTTAACCGGCGTTAACGGCATCAAGTTAGCCGGCGGATTTATGGTGTTAACCTGCCCAGATAAAAGTAAGACAAAGCAGGTCTTAAAAGCCTGGTATTTAAAGCAAGCCAAGATCAAGTTTCAGCTATTAGCAAGGAAATGGATACTTCGATTCAAAAAGTATGATGTAGAACCTCAAAGTCTTGTCATAAGAGAGATGCCAACCCGTTGGGGCAGCTGCACCCCCAAAAACAAGATTATTCTTAACCCTGAACTGATTAAGGCACCTACAGGTTGTATTGAATATGTTATTGTCCACGAGTTATGCCATCTCGTCTATCGGAACCATACCTCCAAATTTATGGCCTTACAGAACAAGGAGTTGCCGGGATGGCAGAAATGGAAGGATAAATTGGAGAAGGTGTTAATGTAAAATGAATGAATTATGCTACCGTTAGATAAAGGTTGCTTTTACGATTGCATGGACGAGTTAGTAACCTAACTGATAATAGTTATTCCAAAAACGTAAATCCAAGATGTTTTTCGTCGAAAATTAAATGCGGAGGCGAAGCTGCAATTAGACGTTAAAAATCACCTTGACAAAATTATTTCCAGATTATCGTAATATTAATCCATTTATTGAATCTCAAAAGAATCTTTGGTTGAAATGCCTGCTCGATGAAGCCTTCTGTTCTCCCAAGGAGGCATGGGATTATCATTTATCCAAAGACCTAACCTAGCACGTTTTGCTTCTATCTCTAAGTTGGATAAAATAGTATCGGTAGAGTACTGCTTGAAATGCCATGCTAAACCAGATTTCACCATTTCGTGGCTTAATTCTCTTCCATCTTCCAGATAGGAATACGCTACCGTTCTATTGTGGTTATCTTTTTCCTTTACATCTAGTCTAACCATTTTTTCAAAGCACAATTTGCCTAAATAATTTTTCGCTACCTTGTAAAAGGGCATTCCCTTCTCTGGCGCATCAATACCTTCCATCCTGATACGTATCTTAATGTTACCTTCCATTAGGATATCATAAGTGTCACCATCGATAATTCCTATAACTTTACCACTATTACCATTTGGTTCCCCTTTTTGACTATTGTTAGAATTACACGAAGCAAAAAGAAAAATAATACAAAAATAAATGAGATTTTTGCTCATATTTACCAAACTTTAAAGCAAGTTCTATCTACTGTAATTTCCTAAAGTTTCTTGACTTACATAGCCTTCAATGCTAACAACCTTATATGTAATTCTGAAATTTTAAGATGCCAAAATATTGGAGAATAATTGGTTTTTAGGAATATTTCTTATGTTACTCAGAAAATATTAACATAAAATTACTTGCTTGTATTGTTTTTTATTTATTTTACCGCGCATTTTTTAACTCTAACTAATTTAATGGCAATGGCTACCCTTAAAAGTTTACAGCAAGCCATCCTTGCTGATGGTAAAATTGATGGTGCCGAGGTAAAAGAAATAAGCAAGGTCATTTTCGCCGACGGCAAGATTGATTCGAAAGAAGCGAATTTTTTATTTGCGCTTAATGATGCCTGTTCTGGCGCCAAAAATCATCCATCATGGCAAAAACTATTTGTTGAGGCAATATGTTCTTATCTATTAGAGGATGATGTTTCGCCTGGTGAGATAGATAAAAAGGAAGCGAATTGGTTGCTAAGGAAAATTAAAGGAGATGGTGTCCTTGATTCTACTGAGAAAAGTCTGTTAAGACGACTGAAAAAGGAATCAAAAGGAATGCCTGAAAATCTAAAATCCTATATAGATGAAAATATTTAATTGGACTTTAATACTATTTATCTTGCTCGGAGCTTTAAACTCGTGTAAGAGTAGTGAAGAAAAGCTTATTGATGAAATAAATGCATTTGTTTCCAATGTTGAACAAAATAAAAAAGAATTTTCAGAAAATGATTGGGAAAATTCCGACCAGACCATAGAATCTCTTCAACAAAAATACGAGCAGCTAAAAGATAATATGTCTCCTCAACAACGTCTCGCGGTTAATGAGCAAGTAGGCAAATATCAGGCTTTAAGATTAAGAAGTGGTTTAAACGGATTGATTGATTTAAAGGATAAGATTGTTGATTTTGGTAATCAGGTGGAGGGGGCGTTGCAAGAATTGTCAGATACTAGTTCTAAATAAAATATATGAAAGTGATTAATCTGGGGAAAGGCATATTTTCTACATTGACATTGATTTTGATAATCGGAATTTTTTCTTCCTGTCATAATAATCGATCAGAATGCGCGGAGTTGTCGGAGCCATTTGAATCAGGGGAGTTCGGGAAAAATATTGCGGACTCGGTTTTTGCCGAGTACGTTGACGCATCCTCCGGTGTAAATAAACCTGAACAAAAGCCTAATAGCGAAGTAAGAATTTATGTAGACCGTTCTTCCGGGATAAATGAGGCATTCAGTTCCACGATTGGTGGTCCAACTGCCCTAAAGCAAATTGGACAAATTGTGGCAAAATACAACAATGCCGTGTTTCTTGGGGTGTTGGATTCGATTCAACAAATTGCCTTAGATCATACCTACCCCGGCACTTATTTGAGTGATGGAAAAAACTATGATGCTGTTAAAGGGGCAAAATTGAGAGATGCTATGGAAACAATTGTTAGTAACAATCAGTTAGCCTTCTTTATTTCCGATTGTGAGGAATTTGATGATCAAACGAAAGAAGTTTTAATAGATCCGTGGGCAAAAAATGCATTTATCAAATGGCTGAGTTGCGGAAATAGCATTAATTTTTGGATTACAGATTACAAGAAGAATAACGTAATCAAGCATTTATACTTTATAGCATTTGTACCGAGGCAAGCTGTTTTTATGAATCACGACTATTCTGATTTGGTTAAGGATTTAAATGGAATTAATCCTGTTCACCTTGAGTTAACTAATAAGAACTGGAGGGTTCAGCCACCCCAATGGCCAGAACAATCCACGGGGTTGGACAAGGAGTTACTTAAAAAGGGAGTTTTTGTAGGTGAAAACTACTTACGTAATTGGAATCACGAAAGTGCTGGTTACGAATTCATGGATATTTCATATCCACTTAAGGGCGATGTTATTAAACAATCAATGAGTAGTAAAGATCTATATCGCAATTTATTTGTTGACTTTTCAAGTAACCATTTTTTCAACATTAATAAAATGGATATTGACGTGTATGACGTTACTGATGATTTGAGGCGGTTCATCACTTATTATCAAGTAAAGAGGCAGGTGCCAAATATTACAACAGACGAGAAAGGCGCGAAGATTCTTGACCCGAAGGACCAATTTTCATGTTTTTATACATACGAATCAGGGCCTAAGATTAGGAATGAATACAATTACACTCCCTCCTATAAACAGAAAGATATAAAAGAGCTTTTTGCTTTCAATGATGAACTTTTTAACAATACTCTCGCCAATAATCCAGATAAGACAGAGTTGGGAATTACACTACATCCTTCTTATAATACAAATAACCCTTTATTAAAGAATGGCAAATCCTATATAATTCTTAGGGTCGATTTTAAAATTAAGGATTTTGATACGAAAGCACCGGACTTAAGTATGTTCAAATGGTACTCGGCAGTAAGGTCTAATACTGGAAGAGAAAATACGGGATTACAAGAGAGTATAAAGCAAGCGATTGACGCTACTAAGCCAGCTGGTAAAATCGTACATTCCCTATACATAAAATTACTGAATGAAAACTAATTATTAACCCCAAAAATCCATACAAGAAATGACTTCTTCAGTTCCCATTTACATTATAGCAGTTGTTATTACTTTGCTGTTTATTTTAATTGCTGCGCTTGTATCCAGCGCTATCCAATTTGAAGGTGGTTCAAATCCCAAAGATCCTGGTAAGCGAAAAATGTGGTTCTGGATATTTGCCATCTTAGGAACAGTTGGAAATCTTGCCTTTGGGTTATTTTACTATTATTTTCCTGAAACAAATAACTATGCAAAATCGCAATTAATAACTGCTATTGGAATAAGTACTGGAATTACTTTTATAGCTTATATAATTATTGGCTTTGTTCTAAGCAAAATTTTTAAAAATGGAAAGTTAGGTCATTGGTTTTAATCAGTTAATTACTATGGATAAATTATTTGTTATTGCAATAGGAGGAACCGGCATGAGATGCTTGGAGGCTTTTACGCATCTTTGTGCCGTAGGCATGTTTGATAATCAAGAAATTGAATTGCTAACCTTAGATACAGACCAGACCAATGGTAATAAAGCTCGGGTAGAGGAGCTTATAAGGTTATATAATAGAATTAAGTCTACGGGAACTCCAGATGGAGGGACACCCAACGCTAACACCTTCTTTTCGGCGAAATTAAACCTCAATCGCTACTACACCAATTACTCTGGCACGGGCAGAGAAAACTATAAAAATATAACCAAAATTTCAACGGGTTCCCCTGAGCAACAAAGGGCCAATAAATTGGTCTCGGATTTATTTTTAGATAATGCGACTGTGCAGGAGTTTAATCTTGCTCATGGTTATCGAGCGCAAACACATCTTGGTTCGTTGTTGATGTATCACGGTATAATTGAGGCCGCTAGGAATATTGCCAAAGGAGTAACAGTTCAACCACAGGAA
The DNA here is from genome assembly GCA_046329495.1 of Chitinophagales bacterium. Taxonomy (GTDB): domain Bacteria; phylum Bacteroidota; class Bacteroidia; order Chitinophagales; family LD1; genus Bog-950. The sequence continues at coordinate 15,092 of JAXLUO010000003.1, forward strand.
AGGGAGCTGGAATCTTTTATTTCCAAGCTGGAGCAGGCAGGTGCTAACGCAAGAGTTTTCATTTTTGGCTCTATCTTCGGGGGAACGGGAGCATCGTCAATTCCGGTCCTCCCCAAGGCTCTTCAGGACTTCGTTAAAATTCGTTCAGGAGGTACATCAAGTATAGACTTTTCAAAAGCTAAGTTTAGCTCGACGTTACTTACTGAATATTTCACTTTTAAAAAGCCAGATGAAAAGCAAAAGTCGACCAAAGCCGATAGTGTAATCGCTGATTCCTCTTTTTTTCCACTGAATAGCCAAGCGGCTCTTCAATTTTATCAAGGAGATCCTACTGTTCAAAAATGCTATAAGTTGCTATATCATATTGGATGGCCAATAACCAGCAAAAATATCGATGAGGAGAATTCGGCACATCAAACCATAACTGGGGGGGCTAACCAAAAAAATGGTTGTCATATAACCGAATTGCTTTGTGCATGTGCTGCTTACGATTTTTTCACTCGTTCAACTGGCCTAGACGGAGTCAAAGCTGAATATTTATACAAGGCTGTTGAATACAAGAATAATTCCTTCAATTTTTCGTTTAACGATTTCGTAGGGAACACAAACAAATCCGGTGAATTTTTTGCAAATCGTTTGGGTGCATTCTTTTCATTAGCCCATATTTCATTGACCATAAATGGCGCCGCAAATGGAGATTCGGGAATTAAAGGATTTATTACCAGATGCGAGAAGCAGAAACTTCCTCAATATAGCACCATAACTGATGATGAGTGTGTAGATATTAATGACTACTTTAGGATGTTTGCTTACACGTTTGATAACGGTAGGTTTGTTCCTGGCTGGATTTATCAGATTAGGAACTCAATAGCACCCGGCACTTTTGTTTTTGATAGCAAGGCATTCCCAGACACACCCGCAGAATTAAAGAAGTTGGATGTCGGCGCAATTTTTCTCGATAGTAAAAATCATTGGCCCAAGGGAAGTATCTTATCAAGCAGATATGATCATTTTATCGACAAACTAATTGAAACAAATCCCAAAGCCGAGCAAAAGGTTAATACAACCAAGGAAAAGTTTCTTGCACATATTTATAATGCGTTGACGAATTCCCAAAATTTCAGTTTAAATTAATTTGAGTGATGGCAGATAATAAGATAAAAGCCCTGGCGATTAAGGTGCACCCTAAAACTGAACCTCAAGGAGTTGAATATGCCTGGGACAAAATACCGCAACTTGAGGTGTTTACGAAACATATCATTATTCCCGAAATTGCTGTGGATAAGGATGGCAACACTTCTGTCGACATTGGTTCAATCGTTTCGGGTATGCCTACGGTATACGCAAGAGCAAATTTATTCAGAAACGCCTTAGATAATATTACTGATAAGGAGGCTGAAGCTTCTGGTTTAATGCTTTTTTATAAATCCTTAATAAACGAGTGGAAAGGGTTCATCAGTTGCATTGCATTAAATTATAAAGACATTGGAATTGAAAGAATCCAACTTGCATATTCAGACGGAAATAAAATTATTGATACCGCGAATATCTATGAACCTGTGGGCGCATTTGGCAACGTACTATTTGAAAGACGACCGCTATGGTGCGATCAATCTTTGGCAAATAACGCAGATAAAATACCATTCCTTGATGTAATTACTTTTCAAGGCAATGTGGTAGGTGGAACTTCACCTGATTGCTTCTTATTTACATCGGTATCTTATAAGATAAAGGAAAAGCTGCCTTTTGTAAATATTAATAATGGCAAGTTTATAGATCCTCTGCAATCTGACTTAAGACCAGAGGAACTTTCGAAATTGTATGGATATGCAAAACATATCCTTAACAATATTGATAAATTTAGAAGAAACTTCGATGGGGTAGAAGAACTTCTTAGGCCTGATTATAGTAATATCTATGGCTGCATCCAAAATTGGATGTCTGACATGGTGAAGTATCAACAGAACCGCAATTATCCTCGTTTGGAGGAGCAAACTCCCCCGGAGGTTGGCTCCCTGTTTAAATATCCTTTTAGCCTTCTTTTTAATTATTCGACTGAACTTTACGGTTCTGAAGGAATTATCTCCGATTCAAACTTACCTGGGGGGATTTTGTTTGATCCGAAGGACATGTTATTACCAGATTCTACTGAAATAGCACAAATTGATTTTGGAAAGCAGGGAGCAGAAACAAAGTATTATTTAAAAACTAAGCCAATATTGTTGTTGGAGGCTGAAACAAAAGGACAACCAGGCAATTACGCTTATTTTACGTTGCCTCTAACCCCGTTGGCATTAAATGTCTTTGGTGCAAATTTGAATGCATTAGTTGGCTTAGATGAGTCATCCAATGTTAGATCACGAATATCCGCTATTTACGATCCAAATGATAAGGATGGGGAAAAATTAATTGTTCAGTTGAAATTGTTTACTCAAACCGGGAATGAAATTATTAAGCAAATAATTTACAAGGTTACACGTGATTCCATAATTGGTAAAGATATTTTGATGTGGCCTAATTTCATCTCTAAGCAATGGAATCGGTACTTCCTGTTTTCGGAAATACCGCATAACGATGCCAAATTTCAGGCTACACCATTTATTGGGGATGTGAATGACGATTTTTTTAGAATCGTCCTTGATGAAAAAGGTATTCCAATTTATCTCGCAAATAAAGGCAAGGCTGCTACAATTTCTGACAGATATGGCGACATACATGTTCAGTTGCATATTGCTTCAAATAATGCGGTTGCAGATAATAAGTACAAGTATGAAATTTATGAAAGTAATCAGCCGTTTAAGGGGATAAAATTTGCGCACGCAGGCGTAGATTGTGGATTTGGCATAATTAGATATGACGGTACTGGAACTAACAATTCTTTACCATTAAATATGCTAAGGAACCCGGTAGTAGATCTGGCTCCTGCTTATCTGGGGGTAGATTTTGGTAGCACAAACTCTTCAATTGCATATTTTTCAGGAAGTAAAAATGAAGTTTGCCAAAGTTTGACCCTTAAAAATAGAAGAGTTTCACTGCTGGCTTCCGATGTGAAGAACAATGATGAGAGACCTGCCGTTGAAGACGAGATTTTCTTTTTCCAAAATGATGAAATTGTTACTAACTCCATAAAATCAGTCCTTACTATTCATGACCCGCGAAGAATAGTCAACGATGCCAATATTTCAAATGATTCTTTAGCCGCGCAAGCTGTCAAAGGTGGCTTCCCGTGCTTTGAGAAGAACTTACCGATAGAAAGCGCGCAGAATAGCCGCTATTTTCTAGGATATAACCGGGTTGGTAAGGCGGAGTTGGTCTACAATATGAAGTGGTCCACCCAGAGCATTGATAAAAGCTATAAAACGGCCTATTTAAGCTCGTTACTGTTGCACATTTACGCTCAACTATTTATTGAAGGCCATGAGCCACATACGTTAAAGTGGTCTTATCCGTCATCTATGGGTAAAGGTTTGCTTAGTGAATACCGAGCAATATGGGATTCGCTAAAAGAAATCAGCCCAATCGTAAGCAAGGTGGCTCTAAAAACCTATCCTCCTTCGGATTTATCAGAAATAGGAGATACCTCGGGAAGTTCTTGGTCTAATACAGAAAGCAATACAGGTTGGGGAAGTGGTGGTGATTCAGGCAATTCAAGTTCCGCATGGGGGGCTGGTGACAGTGGTTCTAATTGGGGCGGAAGTTCTCCGAATCCTCCTTCAAGCGGATGGGGGGATGATGGAGGGAAAAAGAGCAAAAAAGCTGTTGACATAGCTACAGATACTGGGCCATTGCGTTTTGACTTCAAGCAGTTAAGCAACGATGAATCGCTCACTGAGGCTTGCGCTGTGGCTAATTATTTGGTTAATACAGGCTATTCAGTCAAACCTGGTGAATTAGTTCTTTGTTTCGATATTGGTGGTAGCACGACCGACATTACTGTTTTATGTCAAATGGAGGGCGGGAAAGCGATGATTAAGCAGAATTCCATCAGGTTCGCTGCCCAGCGTGTTTCTCAAGCCACGAAGTTTTCTCCAAACTTCAAGTCCGTACTCTTGAAAATGTGTGAAAAGAAAAACATTTCAATTCAAGGTCTGAATAAAGGAGATAACAAGTATTCTGAAAATACAGCGCCTTATTATTTTGAACAAGTTGTAGATAGGCTTGATGCATCTGATTTTGATATGTTCTACCTGTTAATAGCGGCAGAATGCAAAGAAATGATGTGTGTTAACCTATATGTTACAGGTTTGATAATGTACTATGCTGGACAATTGGCTTTTAAAGTAAGGACAGAAATCGTTAAATCAGAAGACGCTCCTGCGGCTGTTAAAAGTCTTGCACCTAAAATTAATATTGCATTTGCCGGAAAGGGAGCGCGTATATTTGATTGGTTTAGCGCGGTTAATCCTAAGGCGGCCAATGATTATTATACCCAAATGTTTATTAGAGGAATAGGGGGAGAAGGTGTCGCAAAGCAGACAATTTCTCCAGTAAATTATCCATCGCAAATTATTAATATAAATTCGCAACGCAAAACAAACAATGCCGATGTTAAATATGAAGTGTCTAAAGGGTTAGCAATACCTACACACATAACGCCTATTTTGGTTCCAAAAAACAAAGAAGCAATCGAGATATTGGGAGAGGAGCATTTTTGTGTTATCACTCCCGCAGGAGAATTGAAATATTTACACTATGGGAATTCAATTACCCCGGAAATGATGGAATATATCGGAGATTATTTTATTAGTTCTCCTCCTACTGGGCAACAACCGTGCCCTCGCTTCATGGATTTCGCTGACTTGTTCTTTAAGGTTTCATCAACAATGTTTGGGTTAAAGATGAACCAATCCGATTTTATGAAAGGTTTCCATGATATGAATATTGAAAGTTACATTAAGATGGACCCTGATTTTATCGAAGCTCAAAAGCGTAAAGGCGAAGAGCAAAAAAGGTTTGATTTTGTTGCTCCAATAATAATCCTTGAAGGAATGAAGTTCTTTGAAAATCATTTGCTAAAAGGAATACAAAAAGTGTAAGCGTCGTATGGATTTTTGTGTTTTAGTGAAAGTCACAAGGCGAGCGGTTTCGTTTTGGTATCAATCAGATGGCAACCCTTATGCACCACTGGTTATGAAAGGGAATAACGAGGTGCCCTTGTATTTTTATATTAATGGAAATGATTTTGTATTTGGAAATTTAGCGAAAGAGAGGTTTTATTTGAATGACCCCTGTGCCTATGGGAACTATTTTGAAATAGTAAAAGATCCAAGCAAGCATTTTAGCATATATGGAAATAAGAAGCCGGTAAAACAATTGTTTTATTATGGCGTTGAACAATGTTTATCGTACTTTATTAACACCGTTCTATACAAAAGCGACTCTATAGAATCATACAGATTGAATTTTCCTCTTCGCTTTTGGTTTGAAGCTGATATTGAAGATAAAGAGCGGGTACTAATTGAAACACTCTTTACGGAGGCGGGCTATGATAATATTGGTAGGATAGATTTTGACTCTGTTTTGATCAAAATATTGAGCAATAAGAAGGTTATCCTGGGAGACAATCCTATTTTGCTGCTTAAAGGAGTTGACAATAATTTATATATAGAATTATTCAAAAACGTTGAAGACGGCTCAATTGGGAAAGCGAAGCTCGAGGGTCAGGGAGCTGACCCAAGAATAATGATACTGGCCGATATGATTCTGGAATATATTTTAACTCAAAACTCATACTTAAATCTTAATAAGGAAACGGAAATAGGAGTGCTTATTCCTTTTGTTTCTAATTTGATAGGAAACCTTGCTCCAATTATTAAGGGTGAAGTAGAGCTTACCGATGGAATAAAATACTATTTCAGAGTAAATGCCAAAACCCTGGACGAGCGATTGTTGTATTATTCCAATGATAACATTATATTCTCAGAGATTGACAGTCTGCTTAAGTTAAATAGAATCAATTCTCAAGAGGTATTTCTTGTTTTAGGCAGTGAAGAAATTAATACTTCTTATTTTACTAATAAGCTGGGCAAGAAGTATCCCGCTGTCAGGGGACTTGATGCATCGCACCAGAAAGACGCACTGAAAAGCGTTTTTGATGAGGTTATTGTTTCAGGATATTCGATTAAAGTAAAGACGTCGCTAGGTCCTCCGCCTCTGCCTCCTTTTAATGGTGCCGGAAAAGAGGAGAATAAAGTAAAAATCAAGCCTCCATTGCCGCCCGCTATTAAAAACGGAGATGCAGTAAATAAAGATAGGCAAAACGGGGATATTACACGAAAAGTTCCACCGCTACCTCCAATGGTAAAGAAAAAGCCGGAAGAGGTTGTAGTAAAACCGAAGTTACCACCGATTCCACCGCAGCCACCTAAAAAGAAATCTTAAACTATAAATTAAATAATACTCAAATGGCAATAACATTAGAAAAGAAGAAACCAATTTCTTTGGTTAAAGAAAAACCAGGATTACAAAATATCGTGGCTGGTCTGGGTTGGGATGAAGCGACAATCAATGGCAGTAAAGTTGACTGCGACGTTTCCGTATTTATGTTAGGAGCAAATGGGAAACTGCCAGCAGATGAGTTTTTCGTTTTTTACAATAATTTGAACAGCCCTGATGGCGCAGTAAAACATTTAGGCGACAGTCGTGGTGGCGAAGGCGAAGGTGATGATGAATCAGTTACCATCGATTTAAAGATGGTTGACAGTAGAATCGAATTTATTTATTTCACGGTTACCATCCACGAATCCGAATCTCGCGGACATCATTTTGGAAATGTCCAAAACTCATATATAAAGCTATACAATGCGCAGGATAATTCCACCCTTTGTCAATATGAACTTAATGAATCTTTCGATGGCAATGACTCATTGCTCATAGCAAGTATATCACGTAACGGAGGTAATTGGAATGTAGAAGCTATGGGACAAGCATTTGGAGGTGGGCTTGGCGCGTTAGTGGAACTATATCAATAACAATAAAAAAAATAACACTATGGGATTTAATTTATCAAAAGGAGAAAGGTTTGATCTTTCTAAGGCGGCTCCAGGTTTAACTAAAGTTAGGATTGGATTAGGTTGGGATCCTAATGACCAGCCCGGGGGGCCTGATTTTGATTTAGATGTTTCTGCATTCGCGATTGACTCAAAATTTAAAATTCCTTCTGACAGTTATTTTGTCTTTTATGGCCAGGTAAAAGCCGGCAACGGCATTGAAGATGAGACGGAAAAGGGACTTTACAGGCCGATTACTGAAGACGGTTCAATATTAGGCGCTATTGACGATCCTGACGGAAAAAGAAGCGATGGTGCTGACGATGAGGATATGATAATCAACCTTGGCAAGGTGAATTCTAAAATAGAACAGATTATTATCTGTGTGACAATTTGTAAATACCCCCACGATAATAATAAAGACCGAAGAACTTTAGATTTGAACTTTGGTATGGTCAATGACTGTTATATAAGGATTGTAAATGATGTTACAGGTGATGAAATGGCCAAGTATGAACTAAAAGAAAATTTTGGAAAAGAAGATGCGGTGGAGTTTGGTCGTTTATATAGAGTTGGAGGTGCTTGGGAATTTGAAGCGATGGGGCGCGGTCATCATGGCAGCTTAGGCGAATTAGTTAACATTTATACCTGATTTTAACCTAAATAAAACAAATGGGATTTAACTTAAGTAAAGGAGAAAGGTTTGATCTTTCCAAATCGTCTAGTGATACTGCAACGGGCAACTCTTTTAATGCTCGGCTGCCTATTACTAGGAGTAAGGATATTACGGTAATCATTCTTGTGGTCCTTACTATTTTGGTGATTGCACTTAATGCTTCTCTTTGGTACCATGTTTTGGAGCCTTTATCTAGTGCTGCGAGTATTAACAAGAACGAAAAAATCAGTAAATGAAACCGGTAAGGACATAAACCCAATGAAACTATGGCATTTGATTTGAATAAGAGCGGCAGTGATAAGAAACGGTTCGATCTCACAAAATCGGACGGGACAACTGCTAAATTTGATCTTTCCAAGGGGCAAGGATCTCCGACAATTAAAACTATCCGAAAAAGCAAGAGTATTGTTTGGATTGGAGCTTTTTTGGTGGTAGGCATGTTGGCATTTGTCGCATGGTATTTTACATCTCACACTCCATCCGCTAATACCCGTAACGAAACTGTTGCTCAGACTTCCTCGCCAACTGAATCAAATGGCAAACTAGGTAACGTTGATACAACTAAATCATTGAAGGCAATCACAACCAATGCCGAAGCAAATACTCCCATAACGGCTAATAGCAATTCTATGGATCCATCAGCAACTTCGAGTTCCGCTGCAAATTCAAAGAATTCCACCGCCCCAAACGGTCCTACAAGTAATCAAACCGTTCTCAATCCTACTTCGCTAAATAATAAGATTCCCGTTACTTTTGAGTACGCATCCGCTTCTTTTAATTCAGTAGATGATAAATTAGTAAGTGACCTTATTACATATCTTTCTAGCAATCCGAGTGCTCGGGTTACTATAAACGGTTATGCTAGTAGTGATGGTTTACTATCCAAAAATCTGGCAATAGCACAACAAAGGGCTGATTCCTTTAAGAATTATCTTGTTAGTAAGGGTATTGCAGCGGAAAAAATAATTGCTGTCGGTAAAGGGATTGAAAAACCAATTGCATCGAATGAAACTGAAGAGGGGCGAAAAAAAAATAGACGTGTTGAAACTGTTTTTCAATAATTATTTGTCGATCTAAAATTTGAAAGTTTGGCTAGAAGATCAAAACGAAAATCTCAGTTTGAAAAAGTCCTTGTTTCGCTCGCGTTCGCATTCAGTTTGGCACTTGGCATTTTTAAAGTGGTTTTTGATAAGGCTTCCTGGTTTTCGGTATTTGTACCAATAATAATTGCATTCCTAATAATTGCAATTGTGCAGGTAAGTAAATCTATTATTAAAAAAATATAGTCCACACTATGAACGACCTTATTCAACAAATTTTGAACCACCCTCTTGCCTCGCTAATAGTTGTTGGTAACCTCGTTTTGATTGAAAGCCTTCTATCAGTTGATAATGCAGCGGTTCTAGCAACGATGGTTATGGATTTGCCGAAAGAGGATCGGACTAAAGCTTTACGATATGGAATTCTTGGGGCCTATGTTTTCCGTGGGCTTGCACTTTTATTCGCATCGTTCTTAGTAAAACTTTGGTTTTTAAAGCCCCTCGGTGGATTATTCCTGCTGTATCTGGTTTGGGACTGGTGGATGGGAAAGCAAACAGAAGATAAAGAAGATGATTATTTTGATAAGAGACGAAATTGGTTGTATAAATTGACCGTAGGCTCCTTAGGAAATTTTTGGGCAACTGTAGCGCTTGTGGAACTTATGGATATGACTTTTTCAATCGATAATGTTTTTGCCGCTGTCGCCTTTTCGAATAACATCTTCATTATCTGGCTTGGAGTTTTTATTGGAATATTAGCAATGCGTTTTGTAGCACAGGGTTTTGTAAAGTTGATGGAGAAATATACTTTTTTGGAAACGTGCGCATTTACAGTAATCGGGATTCTTGGTCTGAAATTGATTTTTTCTGTTTATACTCACTTTTATCCTTGCAGTCAGGTGTCGATTTTTATGGAAGGCAATAAGGCTTGCTTAACGATGCAGGGATTGCCATTACCGCAGGAGCACTCAATTGTTTGGGGGGATGTTGTTACATCAGTTTTGACCGTTGCTATTTTCTTTATGCCGATAATATCCAGTATTCTTTTCAACTTCCCTAAGCGCGGAGATGTAGCAACCTCGGAATAATCTTTTGCAAAGCAATAGTTATGAATAGATTCTTAACTGGTTTACTGATTTTTTCCGTGGTCCTAATTTTAGGATTGCTATTTAACTTTATTGGCGGCCTATGGGGAGATGATAAAGCCGTTTATGATGTCACATCTTCTTCCTCCGAAGGGGTCAACTTTGTGAAAGAATATAAGGTTATTTACCTGCCAGATAAAGTAGTAGGTACTTTTTGGACAGATTTTTATGTGTCAAAAGCTGGCCGATACGGATTCGATTATGTGGATGATAAGGAACATGATAAGTTTTCCTATCGAGATCTTGATGATCTGTATGTTAAGCAGTATGGATTATTTCCAAAATTTTCATGGTGGCAAGCTCATGGTTGTTGGGTTGTTTTAACCGTTGGGTTTGTTTTGTCAATTTTCGGCGAGGGGTTTTGGAGTATGATATTTTCAATTATGGACGAAGTCACATGATATTTTTATTATGCTCGCACGATTTCTTCAACTAAGGTTAGTGCCAAGATTCAACTATGCGGTCAATTCCATTCATTTCTGCAATACTGTTTTTAGGATTGAGCGCGAATTTCTTTAAAGGTCAAGCACAACTTGGGAATAAAAAACATTTCTAAAAGGTCATTAACCGTTAAGATAATGACCAATACCTAAAAGCCTCAAAAAGTCGCAACCATTTCTAGCAAACCATATGACCAGAATAAGCGGCTTTTGTATTCTTCTGGTAATTACTTTCTAAAGGCTAAGGCAACAATCCGGGTAAGGATCTGTAGGCTTCCCTGATTGTTGGCCAGCTATTAGTTGATTTTACGAATATACAATTTCAGGTAAAAGATCGGCTGGTGTTAGATATTTCAGAGCCTTATGTGGTCTGTGGTTATTGTAGTCTATCATCCATTCTTCGGCTTTTGCTCTTACTTCATTAAGTGATTTAAATACATAAGCGTTCAGTAGTTCGCGCCTAACGTTCCCATTGCATCTTTCTATATATCCATTTTGCATTGGTTTCCCCGGTTGAATAAAGGTTAATTGTATTTGATGCTCTTTACACCACACGTCCAGTTGATGAGAGATAAATTCCGGGCCGTTATCAACCCTTATCATTGAGGGCAAACCTCTGAACTCTTTCAGGTATTCAAGTGTCCGTATAAGCCTTAAAGTGGGTAGTGAGAGGTCTGCTTCAATTGCCAGGATTTCCCTGTTATAATCGTCGATGATATTTAATAGCCTGAATCGACGTCCATCCCAGAGCGTATCACTCATAAAGTCGATACTCCATACCTGATTTATACCTCCAGGCTGGAATAAAGCTTGTTTAACGCGAGCAGGCAGCCGCTTGCGGTAACGCCTGCGGATATTGAGTTTTAAGTCTGTATACACTCTGTAAACCTTTTTATGATTCCATATAAAACCTTGCCGCCTGATGCGGTAAAAGCACTGCCAGAAGCCAATTGCAGGATGTTTCTCTACAAGACCTTGTAGTTGTTCGATAACCTTCGTATCGTCTTTGATAACTGGCCGATAACTTTGGGTGCTTCTGGGTATTTGCAGCGCTTTACAAGCCTGACGAACACTTACCCCATGTTCTTCGACCATGTGCTGGGCAAGCTCGCGCCTTTCTTCAGGCTCTATAGCTTTTTTTCGACAGCATCCTTTAAAGCGTGATGCACCAGGCTTAGTTCGGCATACATGCGTTTTAAACGCGAGTTTTCAGCCTCTAATTCCTTTACCCGCTTTAATTCATTTACTTCCATGCCGCCGTAGCGTTGGCGCCATTTGTAGAATGCACCGGTAGTTATACCTAATTCCCGGCAGATGTCTTTCGCATCCCTGCCTTTCTCGTGTTCCTGGATTGCCTTTACAATCTGGGTTTCTGTGAAGTTTGATTTTTTCATAATTGAGCTTTTTAAAGTTGATAAAAATTTGTCCTTTTTCAACTTTTAATTGGCTCAACTTTCAGGGAAGCTTACAGATCCACTTTTCTCGAAAGGTGATCCTTACCCTGTTTACGTTGGAACAGATAGCCATTCTGTTTTAACGTAAACCTATTGGGTTACCGAAAGCGAAAGTTCTGCTAATGTATTGGATGAAAAAAAATTACAGGAAGAATTTGATAAAGATTAATTTAAGGAAGTGTTAACTTCCTGATAGCTCGGATTGCGGTTTTAGGAATGAAGCGAAATGAAATAGATAAATTTTCTTAGGATCCAATGTCGTTTAGAGGCTTATGTCGTTTTAGAGGTCATACGGGCTGTATTGTCTGCTCCTTCCCTTCATGAGGCTTTAATCTCAAGCGGTTTGAAGCATGCTTGGAGTAATATCGATAAACTATTTTCAATTGTTTTACCTATGTTTTACCTACTCTAAACATAAACGCCACTTTCATTGGTGAAAGTGGCGTTAACCTGTGATTCTGTCGGGATTCGAACCCGAGACCCATACATTAAAAGTGTATTGCTCTACCAGCTGAGCTACAGAATCAATCCGCTCTTTTTCAAAAGAGAGCGCAAATATAATGGCTTCGGCGAAAAATGAAAATGCAGAACAAAAAAAAGATTTAGTTTTTCTTCTTCTCCTCTATAATCACCCCTTCCGCCAGGAATACCAGCTCCACTTTGGGCTCGGTTATTTTGTCGATTTCTTCCTGTTTTTTGCCTGCATCGGCAGCATAATGCTTCAATTCAGCTACCGAAGTGGTATCCCAGCTGGCAACACCCTGTGCATAAAATTCTTTTCCACCGGCGTCTTTAGGAACAAAAAAACCATAGTCCTTAAACCGGATGCGCATGGTTTGGCCATTGCCCAGATCTGCCGTCATCCAGCAACCTTTAACCTGACAAACGGCCACTAAGGTCCCCTTAATCTTTACCGATTCCGACTCTTTACCTTTCATACGGCCCGGCAAAGCTTTCACGTCAAATGCGCCTTCGCGGGTAATGGTAGTGCCAAAGTTGCCTGAGGAAGCATTTTTCTTCTTGTCCTTCTTACCACCCTTTTGTTTACCATGTTCGTCTTTAACTTTTGTTTGCTCTGTTTTCTTTCCGGCATTTTCATGCTCATGCTCACTGTGCTGAGCCTGCATACCTAACATGGCTCCTGCCATCATTAAGGTCAACGTCAATTTCTTCATTTCACAATTTGTTTAGCGGCTACGAAAATAATAACCTCAGGTAAAAAAGTGGATTTTTGAGTCTCGACCGCATATCCAGGTCCTCGAACATACACGATATAGTTTCGCGCAACAGTTTGTTACTGTTAGCCTTACGCACCACAAAGTTGAATAGCCAGGGGTAATTTACAAGGCGTTGCATGCGGTATGAAAGCAGTAGTTCGGGCCACAAGCGGTTGTAAAGTGCTGTATCGTAGCTTTGCATAAAACCGGCGCTAAAATTCTGCTGTTGAATGCACAGCGCCGCTTGTTGGGCTGCATAATAACCGCTCATCATGGCATTGCCTATCCCCTCACCTGTAAACGGATCAATCAATTGCCCTGCATCTCCGCATAGCATGTAATGATCACCTGATAATCTTCTTTTTTTTGAACCCAGCGGCAAACCAAAAAGTTTCACTTCTCCATCTAATCGGGCATTTTTAAAGCGTGCGCTTATGGTCGGGTTTTGTGCTAACACCTGCTCAAATGCTTTCTTCAGGTTTATTTTTTTGTCGTGCATTTTATCGGTGCGCATACCTACACCTACGTTAGCACCACCATCTGGTAAAGGAAATATCCAAAAATACCCCGGTAATATCTCCGGTAAAAAATGCAGTTCAATAAAATTCTCGTGGTCAAGGTCAGCTACCCCGGTATAATAAGCCCGTAAGCCAAAGCAGTTATGGGCTGGTTCAGTTGGTATACCTGCAATTGTTTTGGTAAAAGTTGAATAAGCACCGTCGCAGGCAATCACCAGTTTGGCCTGATAGGTAGCACCATTTTTAGCATGGGCTATAATTCCCTGGCTGTTTTTTTCGTACTGTCTTATTTCGCAGTTTTCAATTACGGTAATTAATGGGTTTTGCTGTAGTTTTTGATACAACCAGTTATCAAAATCTATACGCCGGCTTATAAAGCCGGGTGCTATAGGGTTTTCTTTCTTGCTCCTGAAAGGTACTCGAAGTGCCTGTTGATCAGGCGCAACAAAGGTTACCCCCCAGCTACCTAAAAACTTATGTTGTTCAGCATGTAATTCCTGCACAAGGCTGCGGTCAAGTTTATTTAATACTTCCACCACTTTACCGCTTAAGGCATCACCGCAAATTTTATCGCGGGGGAACGTGCTCTTGTCAACTACAGTACTGGCAATACCCTGCTTCGCTAAAAACAAAGCGGTAGCGGCACCGGCGGGGCCGGCACCAATAATTGATATATCGTTTGCCTGCACGTGTAAATAATCTTACAGCAAGGATAATAAAGAAAAGGTGGCTAACACTTAAAACGAACTGCCTAACCGCAGGAACAGGGCTGCACCGGGCAGATAAGCGGGTGCTACCAGACCAAGAAGATTACTGGTGCCTACAGTAATATCAAAATACTTCCAGGTTTTGCTGAATTCAACACCAAGGTTTGCCTTACTGTAACCGCCTGCACCTAAACTGCCCGAAAATACCATGGTTGGGGTTATAAAGTAATTAACCTTTGCATATCCATATAAGTAGTAGTTAGGTTGGTAACGATACATGGCGCCAACGCTCAGTACCACTTTTCGGTGCACGGGCATACTATAAACCAATTGGGCTGTAAATGGCAGGAAGATGGAATACTTGTTATTGCTTTTTGTAGGTAAATTTGATTTTACGGCATCATCCACTTTCAAGGTGTCAAACGTGGCAGGACTAAATGTTAATAGGTCCGGTAACACAATACCCTGAAAATGCACATTCTTGGCAGCCGTATAGTTAACCGGGGTTTTACGGAAGGTCATATAACCCACGTCGCTTAAATCGAAGGCCACTTTCCACTTATTATTATTCCCAACTGCTAAGTGAAAATCGCCCGATGCACCGGCACCATTCACCTGCGAAAAACTGGTAGCTCCTTCGCGCGCATTATTAAAAGTTAAATCGTAATTTATGTCTATATATTCGCCGTCCGGCGCAGTGTAGATAGTTGCATTTCGGGTGCGAATCTCCTGATGGTTTATACCCTGCAAAAACGAGCCCGAAAAGCCAAACTCCATTTGGTATTTCGCATAGCTTACTTTTTTAAATATGCCCAGCGACAACTGGTTGTAGATGTTGTTCGAAAAATACAGATTACTGAGGTCGGCTGTTTTATCTTCAAAATCAGCATTGCCGTAAAACAATAAATGGTAAGCATCCTTCGAAAGATTGATGGTCCGCATTTCGCGATGGTGCCAGCCTACCAATACAATGCCATCCCAGTTTTTAAAGAAATGGCGATAGGTAACACCGGTTTTCATGTTATCCTCAAAGCGGGCTTGCTTTTTTATGCCCTTCAAGCCACGGTCTTTCAAAGGCGTTTTAATCTCACCTTTAAATATCATTTTGTAAACAATACTGCCGGGTATGGAATTGCTGTTCGTGTAATAATCAAAATCAGCAGTTATGCGGTTAGTAGTGCCCGGATAAAATTCTTCACTGAAATAATTGTTCAAACCATAACCGGTATAGTTAAAGGTAACTAACGGCCCCTGCAGAACATATCTTGCACCTATTGCATCAATGGATGATGTTCTAATATCTTTTGCAGTGCTGTCCTGTGCATAAATGTTCGCTATAAGCCCTGTTAGCAGGGCTATCATATACATCTTTCTCATGGTTAAAAACTTGCTCTGTCTATCAGAATCTTGCATTCACCTTGTAGTTAAATCGCGCGGTGAAAGTAATATCAAGTTTGTAATCGCTGTAAATTTTTAAATACTGGCCGTTACAAACTGCATTGTGGCCATTGCTGTTAAAGTCGGCCACAATTATAGCATGCTTCCCTTTTTTGATGTTTTCCATTCGGTCTTCATCTACAAACAAAGGTATTTTGCTGCGCTTACTTACTTCAGCCCGGCAATTATTGTTTAAGTCGGCGCCTTCAATAACAGTATTCATCAGCAAGGTATCTACTCCAACCCAATTACTGTCAACTACCACCAGGCTTAAGGTAGCATCCAGCGGGCATTTGTTTTGTGTTATCACATTAATAATGCCGTCCGATATACCTTCAATATTGGTATTGGTGGTGCTCAAATCAAATTGAATGGTATCGCGCAACACCAAATGATTGGCAATAAACGATAAGGGTATCTCTGCATTCAATCCAACTTTCATCCCGCTTTCCAGGTAAGCAAAATCGCGATACAGGTTGTTATTTCCGGAAGGATTGGTACGCACATCTACATCATACAATAGTTTATTAGGCAGTATGCCAATTAAATCTTTGATATTGGAATTACTGCTGTTTACTGCCAGAGAACTTACACCTTTGGTTAGCGGAAAATCAGTGGCCCGGTTTACTATCAATGGTTGGCCGATAATAGATCCTGTTAATGTGCGCGAACCGTTATTGGCACTTATTGCAGTA
The DNA here is from genome assembly GCA_046329495.1 of Chitinophagales bacterium. Classification (GTDB taxonomy): domain Bacteria; phylum Bacteroidota; class Bacteroidia; order Chitinophagales; family LD1; genus Bog-950. The sequence continues at coordinate 31,410 of JAXLUO010000003.1, forward strand.
AGGCTGTTAATCTTTACTATGCCATCAACACCAATACCATTTTCAACCGTAAAGTTCATGTTTACCGATTCAAGATCAATAGTGCCGCTCTTAAACAAATCAAGGAAGGCAAAATCCGAACTGTCCTGAGCTGAAAGTGTATCGCGGCCTGCATAACCTTTAATGTAGTTAGGTGCAATATTCTTTATGTCATACCGTACCACTATGCTATCTGCCTGGGTAATGTGCCGCACGTAGCCCGATGAGTCTATGTGTGCAACTACGCGCTGTGTATAGGTATTAAATTTCGAACCATCCTTACCTGTCAGGTTAATGGCACAACCTGATATATCAATTAACTTGCTTACCACACTCGGCACGCCTTGTGCAGCGGCCGGTACTATGGTATGCTCTACCAACGGGTTGCCGTTCCGGTCATAAGCACCTTCCAATGTATACTCCAGTTCCAACTGTTCCTGCACTGAACTTACCACGGTCACCAGCAATTCCCCTTGCCGTGCATCCACATAGGTAAACTTACGGTCTCTTATTTCCTGGCTTACCTCTTCGGTAATATTCACCACATCCTGCGATGGGAAACGTGCCCAGGCTTCCGAGGCCCGTAAAAACGCCACAAACATGCGTAGTTCAATATAATCTGTGGTATCAATCAACACGCTGCCACCGCCTGTGCCGGGTGTGCTCATACTGGCAATTCTAAAGTCAAGGTCTTTTTTAAGTTTTGCACCAGCAAGGTTTACAACTGCATAGGCCGAATCATGCGAGCCTATGTGCGATAAAAATTTCGAGGCCACTAACGAGTTGTCATCGTGGTTACGCAGTTCCACCGTTACATTATCCAACGGAACGGGCAAATGGTTCACGGCCCAAATCTGCACTTCGCCGGTTGCCAGTATGGCACTGTCAAAGTAAGCTGAGGCATCGAAAGGGAATGCCCCGGGTGTAATATTGTTTAATGCAGGTATAGCCGAAACCTGGCCTACCTGCCCAAGTATAAAATTGCCCAGAAATTGTGCACCTGCATCCGGACTGGCAGCCATGTTAATGGCCAGTGTTCCTAACGAAATCCTTTGGTTAACGTGTTGATTAGGCAATTGAAGGGTGCTAAGGTTAAACTTCTGCCCGATATTGGTATCGGGGATGTTTATGATCTGGTTTGCAAGGCTAAAATCGTATAAGGTAGAGTTAAAGGCCAGAATCAGAGAACTGTCTGCATTGGCACGGATGGTCGAATCCTTCACAATATTTTGTATCGAAAGCGAAGAACTGGCAATCGGCACCAGCAAATCCGTATTCCAGGAAGTAGCTCGTTCCTTTTTGCAGGAATCCAGACAAAGCAAAGCTCCTGCGAGCCATAAAAAATAAGTAAGCCTTAATTTCATCCCGGTGATTCTTTAATTTGCGATTCTAAAATATGAAAATCACTGAGTTTCGCCCAGCAGCTCTTTTAACCTCCGGCGATAAGTGAAAAACCAACAGCCGTGAAATTCTCAATTATAATACCAACCTGGAATAACCTGACTTATTTAAAGTTGTGTATTAAGTCCATACGGTTGCACTCAGCTACCATGCACCAGGTTTTGGTGCATATAAATGAGGGCAGTGATGGAACAGCAAATTACCTGCAACATTTGATTGACACCGGTGATCTGGATCTACAGTACACCACCTCACCGCAAAATATTGGTATTTGTAAAGCCGTAAATACCGTAAGCCGCCTGGCCACTACCAATTACATCGTTTTTATGAACGATGATATGTATTGTTTGCCGGGTTGGGATACAGCTTTGGCGGAGAGCATCGCCCAGGTGCCGGGCGATTGTTTTCAGATTTCCTCTACAATGATTGAACCATACGATACCGGTAACAAGTGCGTAATAGTAGGTAATTATGGTAGGGGAGAAGAAGACTTTGATGAGAGCCGCTTATTGCAGCAGTTTAGCGCATTACCAAAAAAGGACTGGAGCGGAGCAACCTGGCCGCCCAGTGTAGTGCATCGCAAATGGTGGGAAGCTGTAGGTGGCTATAGCGAAGAATTTAGCCCCGGTATGAGCAGCGATGATGATTTTGCCATGAAGATGTGGCAAGCCGGTTGCCGTTACTATAAAGGTCTGGGTAATAGCAGGGTTTACCATTTTATATCAAAAAGCACCGGCAGGGTGGTAAAAAACGATGGCCGCAGGCAGTTTCAGCAGAAGTGGGGCCTCAAACAATCCGCTTTCCATAGATACTTTTTGCATCGGGGTGAACCCTACCAGGGACCTTTAAAAACACCTCCATTTACCCTTGGGCTCGTATGGAGCAAACTTCGCAGCCGCTTAGGTGTTTAAAGTGGGATAAAACCGCCATATCTGCCAGGCTGGCCTATATAATATGTATGGTTATTCATCTAACTTCCTAAAATGACAAAGATGTGACAATACGCCTGCTAAAGTGGTTACAAACAGGTGTATATTTGAATTGGCAAAAAATATGTTTATTTCGCCCGGTTAATAGGGTCAAAAAATGAAAAAAATGAGAAAAGGATTTCTACCCGGAGTTTATGCACCGTTCATTCTTAGCGGTTTAGCTTTAGTGGCTGTGTTTTTCGGTAGGGTTGTAAGCCAGGGCAACAATGTGCCCGGCGAATTTAGACTGGAAGAACAGGCTAAAGAGAATGAAAGCAACGAGGCTATGCGCGCCAAAGAGGCCATGCAGAATCGTTACGATCGTTTAAAAGATGAGAACGGTAATTTTACACCAGCTTATTATGCTGCTGCTGTAAAACAGGCCGACCAGCTTTTACAATCTGGTAGCCGCGCAGGCGCCTTAAACCTTAGCTGGGAAGAATTGGGCCCCGATAACGTAGGTGGCCGTACTCGCGCTATTTTGATCGACAAGCGCGATGCTACCAACAATACTATCTATGCCGGTGGCGTTTCAGGTGGTTTATGGAAATCTACCAACGGCGGTAATAATTGGAGCCGTATTTCTAACTGGAATCAGTGGATGGCAATTTCCTGCATTGCACAGGGTCCTGCTCCCGATTACACAATTTATGTAGGCACAGGCGAAGGTCTTGCTCAAATTGTAGGTACTTCCTTTAACTCGGGAACTGCCGGTAACGGTATTTACAAGCTTACCTCTAACGATAGCCCGGTGTTGATTACGCCGGATGCATTTGATGGCACTACGGTTGATCCTAACAGCCCATGGGCTGCTGTTAACCGCATTGCCTGCAATCCGTTAGATGCTTCTCAAATTATCGCTGCAACGCAAGGTGGTTTATATCAATCTAACGATGGAGGTCAAAACTGGACCCAAATCACCATCTCAGGTGTTACCAACGGATCTTCTGCTGCCGATGTGAAGTGGAGCAACGATGGTCAAAACATCTTTGCATCAGTAGGTTCTAACAAAATTCTGGTTCGCTCACTTAACGGTGGCTTTTCATGGAGCAAAGTTACTACCACTACAAACCCGGGTTTCCCGTCAACACAGGGACGTATGGAATTGGCCATTGCCCCATCTAATTCATCGGTGGTGTATGCTTCTATAGCAACAACATCAGGTTCCACTTTCGGTGTTTACCGTTCGGTTGATAATGGTGATACCTGGACGAATATTGGTAGCAAAGGTCCTTTGTTCGATCCGTTTGGTGGAAATAATCAGGGCTGGTACGATAACGTGGTAGCCGTAAACCCTGCCGATCCGAACAAGATTTATTTAGCCGGTGTAGATCTTTACACCTGGAACGACCAGAGCGGTTGGAAATTGGCCGATGTAGGTTTAGGTGCAGGCGCAACTAATCCTAATTATATACACCCCGATAAGCACGCTATCGTGTTAGCCGAAAACAATCCTAATTTAATGTATGTGGGTTGCGATGGCGGTGTTTACAAAAGTACCGATGCATTAAGCGCATTCCCTTTCCCTACTTATACGGTTAAAAACCGTGGTTACAACGTAACCCAGTGTTACTCGGTAGCTGCAGGTATTGCCGGCGAAGTAATGGGCGGTGCACAGGATAACGGCACCAACTATATCGACTTTAAGGGCAACACCCGCATGGCCGCTAAAATGGTAATCGGTGGTGATGGTATCTATTCTGAAATTTCGCATATCGATCCTCGCGTATTCTTCGGCGGTATCTACTTTGGCGAAGTATTACGTTCAGGTAACGCTACAAGCTCTTTCGATGGCTTCTACGATATTAAGGTTGATCCGCAAGGCCATAACCAGCCTTCACGTTGCGGTGGTCAAAAAGACCAGAACGCAACCTTTATTTCTCCTTTTTATTTAGGCGAAACACGCACTGCAGCTAACGGATTAAAGAACATCAAGTTTGGTGCGGATAAGTTTTATGCAGCCGGTGAAGTTGTAAACGTAAAAAGCAGCACCGGAAAATATCCTGTATCATACACATTGCCAAGCGATTTAAATACCGGTGATACTGCACTTATTCCGGATCCAATCCGCTCTACTTGTATGATCTCCTCTTACTGCGGTGTTTGGTTAACGCCTGATGCGCTTGACCTGGGCATTATCCCAAGATGGTTTAAGCTTATCAGCAGCATGAACGGAACCCCGTATGCCTTTACCATGAGTAAAGACGGTAACACCGTTTACATCGGTATGAGTGGTGGTCGTGTTTACCGTTTCCCTAACTTTAATGCACACATCGATACAGCTACATACCCTGTTGGTCCTAACGCTATCGGTATAATTTATAACAGCGCTGCCGAATACACCAATACCCTGGTAGCCAGCGGTCGTCCTATCGAAGGTATCAGTGTGGATCCTAACGATCCCGACCACGTAGTGGCTGTAATCTCAGGCTTTAGCTCTGTAAGCCAGCCTCACGTGTACGAATCAACCAACGGCGGTGCAAACTGGACCGCCCTAACCAACGGCTTACCTAACATGCCTGTTTACGACGTAGTGGTACACGATGCTAACACAATCGTTATCGGTTCTGAACTTGGTATCTGGAGTTGGGATGGTAGCACCTGGCACGAAGAAAACGGAGGCCTGCCTCGTGTGCCTGTTTACCGCTTAATCGAAAAAGAGCTTTACAACGATGGTTGCCAGGTATTATACATCGGCACACACGGCCGTGGTATGTGGCGTTCAACTACCCTTACTGCCGGTGGTTGCAGCTTAACCTCCGGTGTTAACGAAGTAGCCAACAACAATGCTATCGCTAACCTAAGCGTTTATCCTAACCCGGTAAGCAGCCACTCAAAAATCAGCTTAACGCTGGATAAGGCCGATGCTGTAACTTTCCGTGTATTCGATATTACCGGCAAATTATACCGCGAAGTGACCGAGCGTAATGCCATCGCAGGCGAAAACCTGTTCGATCTGGATGCCTCCGGTTTAAGCAATGGCACTTATATTCTGGCAGCAACCGTGGGCAACACCCGCACGCAAAGCCGTTTGTTTGTGGTAAGTAAATAAGTAAGACAACTAACTATCATAAAAAAGGCTCCTGTTGGAGCCTTTTTTTATTTGCTGAAAGCCGTTGCATAGGCCTTCATCTTTTGTATCATAGCGGTTAATCCGTTCGATCGCTGCGAGGAGAGATGCGATCGCAGGTTGATACGCTCAATAAAGCTTAAGGGGTTAGCTAAAATATCTGTTGCTTTTTGGCCCGATAAAACGCGTACAAGCAACGCAATAATACCTTTAGTAATAGCTGTATTGCTGTCGGCCTCATAAAAAATCAAGCCGTCTTTTTCGTAGGCATGCAGCCATACCTTGCTCTGGCAGCCCTTTACCAAAAAATCATCGGTCATATAGGCAGCATCCATCGGCGGGAGCTTTTTACCAATATCAATCAGGTATTCATACTTCTCCATCTGATCCTCGAAAAGGTCAAACTCTTCGGCGATCTCAGCTTCTATGTCAGCCATCTTCTGCATGGCGCTAAATTATGGGTAAATGCCGATTATGCCAGCATTTTAATGGCACGCTGTAAAGCCTTGGCCAGTTGGTCTATTTCTTCGGTTGTATTATAAAAAGCCAGCGAAGCGCGGCAGGTACCTTCTATGCCTAAACGGTCCATTAAAGGTTGACAGCAGTGGTGGCCGGTTCGGATGGCTATGCCCTGCTCATTCAATAAAACACCAAGGTCGTATGAATGTACGTTGTCCACCAAAAATGAAAGCACCGAACATTTATTCGCAGCGGTACCTACTAAGCGCAGTCCTTCAATGGCCTGCAGTTTTTGGGTGCCATATTGCAGTAACTGATCCTCGTAAGCAGCTATTTTATCTAAACCGATGCCATTGATATAATCCAACGCAGTCCCCAGCGAAATGCCGCCTTCCACATGTGGTGTGCCGGCTTCAAATTTATAGGGTAGTTCGTTATAGGTAGTGCCGTTAAACGATACGGTCTTTATCATTTCGCCGCCACCCATATAAGGGTTCATCTGTTCCAGTAAATGTTGTTTGCCGTAAAGAATACCAATGCCGGTGCCTGCAAATACCTTATGGCCGCTAAAGCCCAGAAAATCGCAATCCAAATCCTGCACATCTACTTTTTTATGTGGCAGGGCTTGTGCGCCGTCAATAAATACTACCGCACCAACGTTGTGCGCGGCAGCAATAATTTCTTTAACGGGGTGTATGGTACCCAATGCATTCGAAACATACGCCACCGAAACAATTTTGGTGCGTTCGCTCAATAGCTTCAGGTATTCTTCAAAAATTAACTCGCCTCTATCGTTAATTGGGATAACACGTAATGTTGCACCTTTTTCTTCGCACAGCATTTGCCAGGGCACTATGTTGCTGTGGTGCTCCATGGCGGTAACTATTATTTCATCACCGGCCTTAATAAACTTTCTACCATACGAAGTGGCAACCAGGTTAACAGCTTCGGTGGTGCCGCGCACAAAATTTATTTCTTTTTCGCTGACGGCATTTATATGCTTGCTAACGGTTATACGGGCGTTTTCATACGCTTCGGTAGCCAGTTGGGCTAAGTGGTGTGCCCCGCGGTGTATGTTGCTGTTATAGCGCTCGTAATAGTCTTTAATGGCATTTATAACGGCCGACGGCTTTTGCGAAGTAGCTGCGTTATCCAGATACACCAATGGATACCCGTTTACCTTTTGATGCAGGATAGGAAATTGCGCTCTTATGGCGGCTACATCAAATGGGGTAGTAGTGGTGGTTTCGGTTACCATGTTATAAAGTCAAATTCAAACGTTGTTGTAAAAGGGCCGAAAGATAGGTTTGCACTTCCTCTACGGTTATAGCTTGTATAATATCGTTGGCAAAGGCATAGGTAAGCATGGCCCGCGCTTCTTTCTCAGGTATACCGCGGCTGCGCAGGTAAAATACTTCGTCGCCGCCTAACTGACCAATCGCTGCACCGTGACTGCACTTCACATCATCGGCAAAAATCTCTAATTGCGGTTTAGTGTTAATCGCTGCATTATCCGAAAGCAATATTGCCTTCGATGACTGGAAGGCATTTGTTTTCTGCGCATCCAGCTTCACAAATATCTTACCGTTAAATACGCCGGTTGCCTCATCATCCAAAATGCCTTTGTATAACTGATTGCTCTGGCAATTCGGCACCTGGTGGTCCACCAACAGGTGATTATCCAGTACTGCTGAATCTTTACCAAAGTATAAACCGTTCAAATGTGCCTCGGCATTTTCACCTTTAAAGCGGGCATTGGTATTGTTACGAATCAGCTTGCCTTCAAGTGTAATGGTATTGCAGGTAAAACGGCCATCGCGTTGTATATCGGCCTCAATGGTATGCACAGCGGTAGTATTTACCGTACCGGTTTGCAGGTGGCTGATGTTTATGTTGGCATTTGCGCCTACATATACTTCTGTAACATGGTTGCTGTAAGCCTCGCTGCCCACATTCTGAAAATCCTCTATTACCTGCAGGTTGCTGCCGGTTTCAAGCACTATCAAATTACGGCTCTGCACAAAACTCTCAGCGCTGTTAAACACATGTATCAGGTAAACAGGACTATCAACTACCGCATTCCGCTCCAGGTAAATAAAAGCGCCATCTGTAGCAAAGGCTGTATTTAATGCGGCAAAATGTTCCTCGTTAAATTGCACCAGTTTGCCATAATAATTTTCAATAAGGGTGGCATGTGTTTTAAAAGCCTCTGCTAAACTGCAAATGGTTACACCTGCCTGTGGCAGCAAAGTTGAATGTTCCTTGCTAAAATTACCGTTTATAAATACCAGTTTATTACCGGTAGCACCGCTAAACTTATGAAAGTCCGGTGCTGCACCGGCTGCTGCGGGCAGCAACGAAATGCTCTCCGGCAATTTGGTTTTAATGTTCGTGTACTTCCATTCTTCGTGGCGGGTACCGGGTATACCCAATTGCTCAAACGCACGAAAGGCTTCCTTGCGTAGTGCCGACACACTGCCTGCCAGCTGTTGCGAAAACTCGCCTGCTATTTTTTCAGCTAAACTCATAGCGTATTAGGCAGTTTCGCCCACTTCTTCTTTAATCCAATCGTATCCTTTCTCTTCTAATTCCAGCGCCAGCTCTTTACCACCGCTCTTTACAATCTTGCCGCCAAACATTACATGCACATGGTCGGGCACGATGTAATTAAGCAAGCGCTGATAGTGGGTAATAATTAAAAAGCTGCGGTCCTTGCTCTTTAGTTTGTTTACACCGTTGGCAACAATACGCAAGGCATCAATATCCAAACCGCTATCGGTTTCATCTAATAAACACAGGGTAGGTTCCAGCATCGCCATCTGGAAAATCTCGTTACGTTTCTTTTCACCACCGCTAAAGCCTTCGTTCAGCGAACGACTTAAGAACTCTTTCTTCATTTCCACCAGCTCGGCTTTTTCGCGCATCAGCTTTAAAAAGTCCTTGGCATCAAGGGCTGGTAGATTCTGGTGTTTGCGCTTGGCATTTACAGCCGCCTTCATAAAATTAGTGGTGCTTACGCCGGGTATTTCAACCGGGTATTGAAAGGCCAGAAATACACCTTCGCGGGCGCGCTCATCAGCATCCATTTCCAGCAGGTTTTTACCGTGGAAGATTACATCGCCGCTAAGCACTTCGTATACTTCCTTACCTGCAAGTGTGCTGGCCAGGGTTGATTTGCCGGTACCGTTAGGGCCCATAATCGCATGTACTTCACCGGGGCCTATTTCCAGGTTAAAGTCCTTTAGTATCTGGTTGCCGTTTACGGCCACGTTTAGGTTTCTGATGGACAGCATCTTTCTTTTTGCTTTTACTTTTTCTGTTGCGTGCCCTTTTATCGGCGGCATCTAATGCATATGCATCTTTCCGTAATTCTTCGTATACCGGTTTTAATACTTTGGTGTAAAGTGTTTTGCCGGTTTTATACAATCGGTATAAGCGTAGGATCATACTGGCAAAATTACCAAACCCCTTGCGCTTTCCCGTCATTATCCAACGCTTCCTTCCAAACTTATCGAAAGTAGCTTCTGCGCTTCAACGGCAAACTCCATTGGTAAGTGCTGGAATACTTCCTTACAATATCCGTTTACAATCATATTTACCGCTTCCTCGTCGGTTAAACCACGCTGGTTGCAGTAAAACAATAAGTCTTCACCAATCTTGGATGTGGTAGCTTCATGCTCTACCCGGGCCGAATTGTTCTTAATCTCCAGGTAAGGGAACGTATGCGCCCCGCAACGGTCGCCTATCAACAAACTATCGCACTGCGAAAAGTTGTAGGCATCTTCTGCGGTTTTATGCACCTGCACCAACCCGCGATACGAGTTTTGGCTTTTACCTGCTGATATACCCTTGCTTACTATTCGGCTACGCGTATTCTTGCCGATGTGTATCATTTTGGTGCCCGTATCGGCCTGCTGGTAGTTATTAGTTACAGCTACCGAGTAAAACTCACCGATACTGTTTTCGCCTTTCAGAATACAGCTTGGGTATTTCCAGGTAATCGCCGAACCGGTTTCAACCTGCGTCCACGATATCTTGGAATTTACACCCTTACACATACCGCGCTTGGTTACAAAGTTGTAGATACCACCCTTGCCCTGCTTATCGCCGGGGTACCAGTTCTGCACGGTGCTGTATTTAATTTCCGCATTGTCCATGGTTATCAATTCAACCACGGCTGCGTGTAACTGGTTTTCATCGCGCATTGGGGCAGTACAGCCTTCCAGGTAGCTCACATAGCTGTTATCATCAGCTATTATTAAGGTGCGCTCAAACTGCCCGGTATTTTCAGCGTTAATACGGAAGTAAGTCGAAAGCTCCATGGGGCAGCGAACACCCTTAGGTATATATACAAAGCTGCCATCGCTGAATACAGCACTGTTAAGCGCCGAGTAATAATTATCGCGGGCAGGCACAACGCTGCCCAGGTATTGTTTTACCAGGTCGGCATGTTCGCGGATGGCTTCGCTGATGGAGCAGAAGATAATGCCTTTTTCTTTCAGCGACTCGCGAAACGTGGTTATCACACTCTCGCTATCCATTACATAATCCACCGCTACACCTGCCAGTATTTTCTGTTCCTGGATCGGAATGCCCAGCTTATCATACGTAGCACGAATCTCCGGATCAATATCATCCAGGCTATTCACCTGCTTCTTCTTTTTAGGAGCCGCGTAGTAGATGATATCCTGAAAGTCGATCTTAGGAAAATGTACATTCTGCCACTCGGGCTGTTCCATCTTTTGCCAGGCACGGAAGGCCTTTAAACGCCATTCCAGCATCCACTCCGGTTCCTGCTTTTTACCCGAAATAAAGCGCACAGTTTCTTCGCTCAGCCCTTTAGGAGCAAATTCCTGCTCAATATTGGTTACGAAGCCATACTTATAGTCGCCCGAGGTTACTTCCTCTATTATTTTCTCACTTTCAGCCATTTGCGAATGTTCTGATGCCGTTTTCTTTGCCGGATATCCGTTAAAACGGAACGCGAATTTAATGCCTTTTCGGTTAATGTTTAGACAAATTCTAAACAAAAAAACCTATCGAAAGTTTAAACAAACTATGTGTAGGCTTGTTAAACTTCCGTTTGTATCTTAGCTGAAGCCATTACTATGAAAGCCCACACCGGATTAAAGGAGAAGGAGTTATCCCCGCTTGAACTGCGCATAAAATACCACCCGCTGCGCATTTTTACCTTGCTTATTTTGGCAGGTATAACCTCAGCTTTCCTCTTTTTATCGGTCTCGTACTTTCTAACAACCTTCGGCACTAACTTCAACCATTTTCAACTGCCTTTACTGTTTCACGCCAATACCATCATCATTCTGGTTAGCAGCTATAGCATGGCACAAACCCGCAAAGCCATCAATGCCGACGACTGGACCGGTTATACCCAGGGCCTGATGGTAACTGCGGCTTTAGCCGTTGCCTTTACGGTTTTTCAGGTTATGGCCTGGAATGAATTGCTGCACAGCGGCATTAATTTGCAAAGCAACGTGGCCGGGGCTTATCTCTATGTTATCTCCGGTCTCCACCTGGCGCATCTGCTGGTTGGTATTGTATTTCTCGGTTACTTTTTAGTGCGCGCGCTCGAACATCAAAGCGATCAGGTAAAAGCATTGCTGTTTGAAGTTGATCCCTTCAGCAAAATGCGTGTATCGCTATTGGCGCTTTACTGGCACTTTGTTGATGCTCTTTGGGTTTATCTATATGTATTCTTTGTGATAAACGTGTATGTGTTTACCAAAGGTGGTTTTAAGCCCATAGGCTTTTAGGCCTTTCTATAGCGTTTTAGCTTTTTCTCTTTATTTATCAGCTCTGCAAAGTTGTTATCCTTTAGGGTGGCAACGGTTTGCTCGCGTATAATACGGAACACTTCTCTTATAGGGCAGGTTATCTCATCTAAACACTCCTCGCAGGCTTCATAGTATTTATGTGCCACGCAGGGTACTAGCGCAATAGGGCCGTCAAATAATCGTAGCACCTCTGCCATGTTTATATCCTCAGGTCTTTTTATCAGGTAGTAACCGCCGCCTTTACCTTTTTTACTGCCTAAAATGCCCGCCTTACGCAGGTCAAGCAAAATAGCCTCTAAAAATTTCCGGGGTATCTTTTCGCTGTTACTGATTTCCTCAATCAACACGGGCTCTTTGGGGTCGCGCTTGGCCAAATAAACAAGGGCCTTTATAGCGTATTTGCTCTTCTTGGTAATCACAGTACCGAATATAGAAGTTTTTAATCCCGCAGTATATTGCAGCCACTTTCATTCAGCGGTATTAGTTTAAATCAGCAGCATGTATACAGTAATTCTTTTATTGCTCAGCAACATATTTATGACCTTTGCCTGGTATGGCCACCTCAAGTTTAAACAGCAAGCGCTCTGGAAGGTTATCCTGGTAAGTTGGGGCATTGCCTTTTTCGAATACTGCCTGCAGGTGCCTGCCAACCGTATAGGCAGCGCAACCTTTAGCGGGGCCCAGCTTAAAATTATGCAGGAGGTTATTACACTCGTGGTTTTCGGTTTCTTCTCGGTGCTCTACCTCAACGAAAGCCTGAAATGGAACTATCTGGTTAGCTTTGCCTTCATCCTCTGCGCCGTATTTTTCGCCTTTAAGAAGTTCGATTAATGAAAGGAGTATCCTTTAAGGAGGCATTTCTATTTTGGTTAAAGCTTGGCTTTATCAGCTTCGGCGGACCTGCCGGGCAAATAGCCATAATGCACGAATATCTGGTAGAGCGCAAGAAGTGGATCAGCGAATCAAAATTCCTGCATGCGCTTAACTACTGCATGTTACTCCCCGGCCCCGAAGCGCAGCAATTAGCTACCTATATGGGTTGGCTGATGCACGGCAGCCTGGGTGGTATAGTAGCAGGCCTTCTTTTTATACTGCCCTCTGTATTCATTCTTCTTGCCTTAAGTTGCATATACATTGTTTACGGCAACACCGCCCTGCTAACAGGCTTCTTTACCTTGCTAAAACCTGCTGTGGCTGCTGTCATTCTATTAGCCGTTTATAAAATTGCCAACCGGGCACTAAAAAACACTACCGATTATGTGGTGATGGCCGCTGACCTGGTTGCCTTATTAATCTTTCATGTTGCCTATCCGCTCATCATTATAACAACGGTGCTGTTAGGTGTAATCAATGCCTTTCGTGCAAAGGTTGATAATAACACATCCGGGCAATTAACTTCAACATCCACTTTGAGTCTTCGTAAGGCCGGTGTAACCCTGCTCATCTTCCTGCTATTATGGGCGCTGCCGTTCATCTTGTTCCGTCTCTGCAGTTCCGATGTTCCTTTTTGGGATAAGCTGGCTTTATTCTTTACGCAAAATGCTTTTATCACATTCGGCGGAGCCTATGGCATATTGCTGTATGTATCGCAGGTGGCTGTAACTAAATTGCAATGGCTTACCCAAAGCCAAATGCTCGATGGCCTGGCCCTCGGCGAATCAACACCCGGCCCGCTCATCATGGTTTTAACCTTTGTAGCATTTATGGGCGCCTATAATCATACGGGCTCTCTGGCTCTGGCAAGCGCGGGCCTTTTTACTGCTACCTTTTATACTTTTCTGCCATCCTTTGCCTTTATCCTGCTGGGTGCTCCCCTGGTGGAACGCACCCACAATGATGCAACCTGGGGCAAGGTGCTGCGCTATGTTACGGCTGCAGTGGTGGCCGTAATCGCCAACCTCTTTTTTGTAATGCTGGCCGCTATCTACAAGCAAACCAACGGCACCGATCTCTTACCTTTTCTATGGGTCCTGCTTTCTGTATTCGCCTTGCACCGCTTTAACATAAATATGATCATTTGGCTCTTGCTTAGTGGTTTGGCAGGTATAATCCTCTACTAAAAGTTACCACCACTGTTACAAAATATTCACATAGCCGCTGCGTCTTACCACTATATTTGCACAAAACCCAAAACAAACATGAGAACGAATCACGAAATAGACTACCGTATTTTCGGCGAAGAAATGCAATGTGTGGAAGTGGAACTCGATCCGCAGGAAACCGTTGTGGCCGAAGCAGGTGCTTTTATGTATAAAGATGCCCCCATCCAAATGCAAACCATCTTTGGCGATGGCAGCAACCAAGGCGGCGGCATCATGGGCAAAATATTTTCGGCAGGCAAACGGATGCTAACCGGCGAAAGCTTGTTTATGACCACCTATACCCATACCGGCACCGGTAAAGCGCGCGTGGCTTTTGCTTCACCGTATCCCGGCAAAATCATCCCGATGGATCTGCAACAATTGGGTGGCAAAATCATTGCTCAAAAAGATGCCTTTTTATGTGCCGCCAAAGGCGTTAGCGTAGGCATCGAATTCCAAAAACGTTTAGGCACCGGCTTGTTCGGTGGCGAAGGCTTTATTATGGAAAAACTGGAAGGCGATGGTATGGCTTTCTGTCATGCAGGCGGTCACATCATCGAGCGCGAATTAGCCCCCGGCGAAGTATTGCATATCGATACCGGTTGTGTAGTAGCTTACACCAAGGATATTGATTTTGATGTGCAAATGATTGGCGGTATCCGCAATACGCTGTTCGGTGGTGAAGGCTTTTTCTATGCCGTGTTACGCGGCCCCGGTAAGGTATGGTTGCAAACCCTGCCTATCTCGCGCCTGGCTTCGCGTATCATTCAGTATGCTCCCCAAACCGGCAGCCGTAAGGAAGAAGGCAGTATCCTCGGTGGCCTCGGCAACCTGTTGGATGGCGACGGTTACTAATTCGTACCGTTCAGGCATCTACGCGCAATTACCTACATTTGAACCATTACTTAAAACAGGCAGCATGCAAAAGCGCCAAATACAGGGAGGATTATGTGTGGCATAGCGGGATTTGTTGATTTACAACTGTCCACTGAGCAGAAGAAGGACCTGGCGTTTAAACAACTGCGCTGCATTACCCACCGCGGACCCGAAGCCAGCAATGTGTTTGTGGATGGCCCGGTAGCCCTGGGGCATAACCGCCTGAAGATTATTGACCTTTCCGACGAAGCCAACCAGCCGTTTGAATACGACGATCTGGTAATGGCTTTTAATGGTGAGGTATATAATTACGTAGAGTTAAAAGCCGACCTTGAGGCCAAAGGCTACCGTTTTCGTACCCACGGCGATACCGAAGTAATGTGTGCCGCCTACAAGCAGTATGGCGAGGAGTGTGTAAAATACTTTACCGGCATGTGGGCCTTTGCCTTATGGGATAAAACCAAACAAAAGCTTTTCTGCTCACGCGATCGCTTTGGCATTAAACCTTTCTATTACATATTAGAAGGTCAAAACCTCTACTTCGCCTCGGAGTACAAAGCGTTGAAAGAATTACCTGTTTTTAAAGGCGATATCAATACCGAACAGGTAAACCGCGGCTTGCAGATGGTGTGGAGCGTGTATCGCGACCAAACCTTTTACACACAGGTAAAAAACCTGCAACCGGCTCACAATCTGGTATGGCAGGCTGGTAAGGTCACAATCAACCGCTATTGGGATATCAACTTTTCGCAGCCACAATCCACTTTAACATGGGAGGAAAAGAAGGAGCAGTTTTATTCGCTGTTTAAGGATTCGGTGCGCCTGCATGCGCGAAGCGATGTACCAAATGGCACCTGCTTAAGCGGAGGCTTAGATTCATCGGCCATCTCCTCTATGTATTCCACCCTAATGCCGGATACGCCCATCAAAAGCTTCTCTATTTACTATGAGGAGGATGTGGACGAGCGCCCCTTTATTTACGAGGTAGTAAAGAAGTATCCCAACATTCAACCGCACTACTTTTCACCCACCGAAGCGCAGATCGCCGATAACTTCCATAAGGTGGCTTACCATGCTGATGTGCCTCTTCTTGGTTCTTCCTTTATCTCGCAGTTCTTCCTGATGCAGTTGGCAAAGCAGGAGGGCGTAACCGTAGCTATCGATGGGCAAGGCTCCGACGAATACCTTGGCGGTTACCTGCATTCGTTCTACCGGGTGCTGGGGCAACTGTATGGCAGCGGACAAATATTTAAAGCCGGTGATTTGCTGAGCAATCTTAGCGAACGCGAACATTTCTCAGCTAAAAAGAAACGCGATTTTCTGTTGAAGAGCATCGTTGGTGCATTCAGCAACGAAAACCGCATGTATAATCTCGAATACGGCCAGCTAAACAAATACTTACAGGCAGGGGTAGAGGAGCTTTCGTTCGAGGACAAATCACCCGATAAGTTCTCCAACTTCTTATATCACATTTTGCTAAACACAACTCTTCAAACGCTCTTGCATTTCGAGGATAGAAACTCCATGGCCTTCTCGCTCGAGTCGCGCGTGCCTTTCCTGGAGCATAAACTGGTTGAGTTTGCCTTTACACTCCCCTGTCAGGATAAAATCAACGATAAAGCCGAAACCAAGTTCATTTTGCGCGAGGCACTAAAACCTGTTTTACCTACTGCTGTATATGAGCGCAAGGATAAGAAGGGCTTTGTTACCCCCGGCGAAGTGAAATGGTTGAATGGGCCTTTAAAGTTTTTGCTGGATATCGATTACAACCATTTTAGCTGGATGAAACAGGATAAATTGAAAGAGGTGGTGGACGCTTACAAAAAAGGCGATACGTCTAAAGCGGCCTTTGTTTGGCGCCTGGCATGCACCAATTACTGGTTAAAACACTTTGCATAGGCTATGAATATCTTTTACGCTCCTAACGCGGCCTTAAACCAACATGTAGTGCTCGATGAACAGGAGTCGTTTCACATTACCCGTGTGCTACGCAAAAAGGTGAGCGAGGAGCTTTATGTGTTCGATGGTAAGGGTAATCTTTTCGATGGCCGCATCTCTGCCATTGGTAAAAAGGAGGTAACCGTTCATCTGGTACGCTGGATGGAGAAGGTAGAAAGCGACCGCCCTAAGCTGCACATTGCTATCGCCCCACCTAAAAATATCGACCGCTTCGAATGGTTTTTAGAAAAGGCCACCGAAATAGGCGTAGACGAGATAACACCCTTATTATGTAAGCATTCCGAACGTAAGGACCTGCGCACCGACCGTTTGGAGAAAGTACTGGTAGCTGCTTGTAAGCAAAGCCTTAAGTATCAGTTGCCAAAGCTCAACGAAATGCAATCGTTCGATATGTTTGTTAGTTCCATAAATGGCACTTCGCGCAAATATCTGGCTTACTGCGATGAAAAGACTTTGCATTTGAAAGATGCCTATCACGGCGGTTTTGATGCCGTACTATTAATTGGCCCCGAAGGCGACTTTACACGCGAAGAAGTACTATTGGCCGGTAAGCACGAATTCGAAACCGTATCACTCGGTAAAAGCCGCCTGCGTTTAGAAACTGCCGGAGTTTATGCAGCCGCTGCCTTTAATCTCATTAACGACAAATAACGTTCTACTTCCTGCGCTGCTCTTCTTACTTGCTGAAAGATGTGTAGATTTACCTTGATGAAACGGATTGCCTTTGTGTTGTTTACGCTGTTGCTGCTGGGCGCTGCCGCCCCGCAGGAAAAGCCCCTGAAGATTGCCCTACTGAAATACAACGGCGGCGGCGATTGGTACGCTAATCCAACCTCCCTGCCCAACCTCATCAAATACTGCAATCAGTTTATGGGCATGAACCTGGACCTTGAGCCGGGCACTGTAGATGTAGGGAGCCCTGATTTATTTAATTACCCTTTTGTGCATATGACCGGCCACGGGAACGTGGTATTCAATCAGCAGGAAACCGAAAACCTGCGTGCTTATCTCATCGGCGGAGGTTTCTTACATGCCGATGATAACTATGGCATGGATAAATTCATCCGTCCGCAATTAGAGAAATTGTTCCCCGGTACTTCGCTGGTAGAACTGCCCTTTAGCCATCCTATCTTTCATCAGAAATACGACTTCACGCAAGGCCTGCCCAAGGTGCACGAACACGATGGCAAAGCGCCGCAAGCCTTCGGTTTATTTTATCAGGGCCGTTTAGTAGTGCTCTATACCTACGAATGCGATTTAGGTGATGGATGGGAAGACCAAAACGTGCACAAAGATCCTGCGGAAGTGCGCGAGAAAGCCCTTAAAATGGGCGCTAACATTATCCGCTACGTATTCGGTAGTTAGGTAAGCTTACTTCTTAATTAGTGCCCGGTTAATATCAGCTATTAACTGCGGACCCTTATAAATAAAGCCTGTATACAACTGTATCAAGTCAGCACCGGCTTCTAACTTTTCCAATGCATCGGCAACGGTCATAATACCACCAACGCCAATTACGGTAATAGGCTGCTGTTGTGTTTTGCTTTTTATGTAGCGTATAACTTCAGTAGAGCGTTTGGTAAGCGGCTTACCGCTAAGTCCGCCTGCTCCGTAGTCGTCAATTTCAGTTTGTGTATAGCTTAATCCATCGCGCGATATGGTAGTGTTAGTAGCTATAATGCCGCTTATTTTGGTTTGCTGCACCACGCTTATCACATCATCAATCTGCTCGTTGGTTAAATCAGGCGCAATTTTCAGCAGTATAGGTTTCTGCGCAGGTTTGCTTTGGTTAATTGCCTGTAAACTGTTCAGTATCGCCGCTAACGAATCCTTGTCCTGCAGTGCGCGCAACCCCGGTGTATTCGGCGAACTTACATTCACCACAAAGTAATCGGCATAGTCAAATAAAGTGGTAAAGCAATACTCGTAATCGCGGATAGCATCTTCATTGGCTGTTACCTTGTTCTTGCCAATGTTGGCACCTACAATCACCTTGCTCTTGCGGCGCTTTAAACGTTGCGCCGCTACTTCAGCACCCACGTTATTAAAACCCATTCGGTTAATAAGCGCTTCATCCTTCACCAACCGAAACAAGCGCGGTAAATCATTACCGGGTTGTGGCTTGGGTGTAATGGTGCCAATCTCAACAAAACCAAAACCAACGCGGCCCATTTCATCAATCACTTCAGCGCCTTTGTCCAGCCCTGCTGCTAAACCAACCGGGTTCGGAAAATCAATACCGAATACGGTACGGTGCAGACTTGGGTGCTCTACCTTACCGCCTGTAGTGGCTTCCAGCATAAACGGTAGCTTACCGGCCAGTTGCAGATTGTGGATGGTAAAATGGTGCGCCTTCTCAGGATCGAGCGAGAAGAGGAAGGGTTTTAGTAGCGGGTATAAATTCACGCTTCAAAATTAAACAAGCCAATTAATCTTTTACAATTTACACTTGATTGCAACGTTTAATTGTAACATCTATGAAAGTATTATACTTCCTCTCTTTTCTTTCGTTGTTGCTAAGTTGCGGAACACCCGGAACTGCAAAACCTTCCAGACCGACGGCAGGTTATGTTCCTATAAGCGATAGCCTGCCTACTGAGGGGTATTCAATAACCACTTCCATTATAGATAGCAATTACACCGCCGTGTGCACCAGGGTTAAGCTGCAGAAGGCTAAGTTAGCTCTGGCATTAGATAAGGGCCAGGTTACACTTGACTCGGTCAGCAACTTTTTTACCGAATCCTATCTTAATCATATTCTTCCGCATTGGTATGGCACCCAATGGAGTTTCAGCGGCACTACCACCAAACCCGGTGAAGGACAAATAGCCTGCAGTTACCTGGTTTCTACCACCCTCTACCAAATAGGCTTTAACCTTAACCGGTATAAGGTAGCCCAGCAATCGCCGCAAAATGAAGCCCTAACCTACGCCTATAAGGATAGCCTTTTATATTTCAGTTCGCCCACGGGCATGATACGTACCATACAAACCGGGGAGCAGTTTAAAGACGGCTTCTATTTTGTAGGGCTGGCCAGCAGCCACGTAGGCCTGCTGTTAAAACGTGGCGGCCAGGTGTTTTTCATTCACTCCAACTATGTATCGGGCAAAACCGTAATTGAACGTGCTAATGATTCGCCGGTGTTACTCTACTACAACAGTTTTTACGTAGCACCTCTTTCGCATAATGCCGGTTTGCTTAAATGTTGGCTAAACGGCATCGGCATAGCCGTAAAAACTTCTTAGGCTTTCCGTATTACAGCGCCTAATTCGCTTTCGTATTTGCTCATCAACTTACCCATTACCTTCTCAATTTCCTGATCGGTTAATGTTTTATCGGGGTGCTGAAATACAAAACTTACAGCGTAGCTCTTCTTGCCTTTCTCAATCTTATCGCCTTTGTATACGTCAAACAGACTCACTTCCTGTAACAGCTTCTTGCCTTCGTTGCGGGCAATTTTTTCAATGGCTTCAAAATGCAACTCTTCACCTACCAGCATTGCCAAATCGCGGCGCACCGCAGGGAACTTCGGTAACTCGCTAAACGATGTTTTTACAAACTGCGATTTTTCTAACAGGTAATCCCAATCCAGCTCGGCATAAAACACTTCGTTTTTAATATCAAACTGCTTCAAAATTTTTGGTGATATACCACCCAGCCGGGCCACGGTTTGGCCTTCGTTGCTTAGTTGTAAGCTAAACACAAAAGGTGCAGCCTCGTTTATCTGCTGCTCAAAATTGGTATGGCCAAGTTTGCGCAACACATTTTGTACCAAAGCTTTTAAATGGAAGAAGTTATACTTCTCACCTTTAGCTGTCCAATTGTCTTCCAGTGTTTTACCGGTTAGCCAAAGGCTCAGGTAACGGCGTTGCTTATAGGCACCGTTTATTTTGTGGTAAGTAGTGCCAAACTCGTAAAAACGCAGATCGCTGTTTTTGCGATTCTGGTTATAGCCAATCACTTCTAAGCCTGAATACAACATGCCGGCACGTAAAGAGTCTAACTCGGCAGTCTGGCTGTTCAACAGCATCACCAGTTCCTTTTTTAGCTCCTCATCCTGCTCAAACTTCGATTGCGATACGGAGTTGGTAGAGATCTCATTCAGTCCAAAACCCGAAAGCATATTGCCGATGGTATTCTCTAACTTCTGCACGTTTACAGCAGGTGCAAATTGCAGGTTGCTCTTCAATGCCTTAGTCAACGTAAAGCTGTTGTATCCGTAAATGCGCAATACTTCCTCAACAATGTCCGCTTCGCGGGTAACATCCGTTTTAAAGGCAGGCACCAGCAGGTTCCAGGTATCGCCTTCTTCGCTTACAACAATTATTTCCAGTTGCTCCAATATCTTTTTTACCAAGGCTTTTTCTATCGCAAAGCCTGCTAAACGGATAATTCGGTCATAGCTAACCTGCACATTCCAGCCACTTATTTTCTCGGGATAAATATCCGTTATCTCACAGGCCACTTCACCGCCGGCCAGTTCGTTTATCAATAATGCAGCGCGCTTCAAAGCCTCAATAGTAATGTTAGGGTCGCAGCCTTTCTCAAAATGTGTGGCAGCATCCGTGCGTAGGGTGTGACGGGTGCTGGTGCGACGAATACCGGCAGGAGAGAAGTAGGCACTTTCTAAAAAGATGGAAGTTGTGCTTTCTGTAACGCCACTTTCCAAACCACCATACACACCCGCAATGCACATACCGCCTTCGGCATCGCATATCATCAGGTCATCCGCGCTCAGTTTAATATCCTTCCCATCCAGCGCTTTAAATACGGTGCCTTCGGCCAGTTTCTTCACTACCACTTTGTTGCCGCTTATTTTAGCAGCATCAAAGGCATGTAGGGGCTGTCCGTATTCGTGAAGCACGTAATTGGTAATATCTACTATGTTGTTGATGCTCTTTACACCAATAGCTTTCAATTTATTCTTCAACCAATCAGGCGATTCTTTTACAGTAATGCCGCTGATCACCACCCCGCTATAACGCGGACAAGCCGCTGTATCTTCCACACTTACTGCAAGCGGCGATGGCGTTAATGAAGCTGTATAAGGGCTGGTATCGGGCTTGGTAAAGTTTACGCTGGTATTATAGGCCACATTCAGGGCTGCGGCTACATCGCGCGCTACGCCTATGTGCGAATTTGCATCACTGCGGTTAGGTGTTAAGCCTATCTCCAGCACATAGTCCTTCTCAATACGGAAATAGTCTGCGGCTTTCATGCCTATGGGCGTATCGGCAGGCAATACCAATATGCCGGCATGGCTTTCGCCCAGGCCCAGTTCGTCCTCGGCGCAAATCATACCAAAGCTTTCAACTCCGCGTATTTTGGCCTTCTTTATCTGCAATTTCTCACCACCCGAGGGATACAAGGTGCTACCAACCAGGGCCACAATCACCCTCTGACCGGCCGCCACATTCGGTGCGCCGCACACAATCTGCAATAATTCACCGCTGCCCACATCTACCTTGGTAACCGATAACTTGTCGGCATCCGGGTGCTTGTCGCATTCTTTTACCTCGCCAATAACCACACCTTCCAGGCCGCCCTGCACGGTTTCAAAAGCGGTAATATCTTCCACCTCCAAACCCGTTCCGGTCAACACTTCGCCCAAATCCTTTGGGTTTAGGTTAAAATCAACATATTGCTTCAGCCAGTTGTACGAAATCTTCATAGCGGCGAATTTAAAAGTATTGCCGAAAACGGCCGTATTCCAATCAAAACCACTATAGAACGCTGATAAACACTGATTCTTATGATTCCATTGCTCTGCAAGCCGTTTGCCTTGGCCAAAACGCAAGCCGGCCAGGGCTGTTCAAATTCCCCCTTGTCAGGCCCATGTATAGCTAACGGGAGTGCGCGCCCATTCCCGCAGCAGGGTATGTTCTTATTCTTAATGCTAAGCATGCTCAGGCGCACCCGGGCTTCAGCCCGTAAACAGCAAAATTCCATTTCTCCCGGCAAGCCGGATGCTTCAGCTTCCGGCGCCTTCCGGCTGCACCACCAAACCATTATTAAAGACTAACCCAAAGCTGTCCCCCCTTGCGCAAGCCACAAGCCCGGCAAATAGGGGGACGAGAAAAAGCAAGTATTGCATTGCCTCAGTCATCCTGAGCGTAGTCGAAGGAGACTTGCTTTTTCGGAGGGGGTAAAACACTTGCGCAACTCACCAACCACCTCCCTAAGCACTACACAGTCTGATCTCTGTTTTCTGTGCGCTCGTCTCTTTAATATTCATTAACACGGCTCAATTGTTAAATTGCCTACTATCGTAGTGTGAATCAGTTCAGACATAGAACCATTTTCCGGTTACTCTGCGTGGTAATGGCACTGCACATTCTGAACTTTAGTATTGATGCACCCGATCCTGAACCTGCCGGACAGCCGGAAAACCTTAGCTATAACGATATAGAAAGCGTAACCGAATTGGTAGCCGAGCAATGGCTTAAAATCGACAATGCTTTTCCCGAACACGATGAAGCCGATGACGAAGATGGCTCCTGCATCACCAAAAAACTCGACTTTGAGTGTATAATGAAGGAAGTAGAAAAATGGAATTACACACCTTTCTTCTACACCGCTTATCTCCTCCCCATTCTCCGGGCACCTAAAGTGGAAGGCTTCTCCGGAGATATAGCCCAACCGCCCGAGGCTTAGTTTTTATTCGCTTTACATAATGCTTGTTTGTTATATGATATAGCAAACACACGCCTCATTTATTAACGGCGGTCATTAATAGCTAACTGCATTAATGCCGGAAGTCTAATTACATAAGCATGAAAACTAGGATAAGCAGATGCTGCTTTATAGTGCTTTGTTTGGCACTATGCAGTTGTGGGTTTGCACAGGATACCTTAAAGGTCTCTTTGCCCGATGCAGAAACCATATTTTTAAAGAAGAACCTGTTGCTATTGGCCGAAAAGTATAATGTAAGCAGTGCGCAGGCACAGGTAATACAGGCGCGTTTATACAACAACCCTAACGTGCAAGTGAGTGGCAACATCTACAACCCCGAGTTGAAAAAGCCCTTTGATATGAGTAACGCCCACGGCGAATTCACAGTTGGTATTCAACAACTGATTGACATTGCCGGCAAACACAATAGTCAGGTAAAGGTGGCCCAAACTAATGTGGCCCTGGCTCAAAGCCGCCTGTTCGATCTGCTTCGCACCCTGCGCTACACGCTTCGCAGCGATTACTATCAACTATATTTCCTGCAGCAGTCCATCCATTCGTACGATGAACAAATAGAATGGTTGGGCAACATGAGCAAAACCTATGATGATCTTGCCGCCAAAGGCAGGGTTTCGTTAAAGGATGCCATGCGCATTAAATCGCTCTGGTACGGTTTAAAAGCTGAGCAGCTAAACCTTCAAACCCAGTTCAACGAGGTGGAGGCTGAGTTCCAGTTACTGTTGCAGGGCAACAATACGGTGTTTTTGCCCGATACTGTTAAACAGCAGGTGCAGGATATAAAGCAATTGCCCATGCAAAGTTTGCTGGATAGTGCCTATACGCACCGTTACGACTTGTTGCAGGCACAGCAAACAGCCACACTTGCCGCACAAAACTATACGCTGCAAAAGGCAACGGCTGTGCCCGACTTACTAGTAGGTGCCAGTTTTGACAAGCGCGGTAGTTTTGTTGAGAATGCCGGCTTTTTTACGGTGGGTATCGATCTGCCCTTCTTTAACCGCAACCAGGGCAATATCAAAGCAGCAAAGCTGGGTATTGAGCAATCAAAACTGTTGGTGAATCAGCAACAACAGGTAGTGGAAAATGATGTATTGCATGCCTACCACGATCTGCTCGCTGCTGATGCTATGGTCAAGTCCATCGATGCTTCTTTCCCGCAACAGTTTACCGATTTGCTGAAGAGTGCACAGCTAAACTTTCAGAGGAACAACCTGAGTGTATTGGATTTTGCCGACTTCTACGAGTCGTATAAGCAAAGCGTATTGCAATACAACCAGGCGCTTAATAATAAAGCACAAAGCATCGAGCGGTTAAATTTTGCGGTTGGCGCAGCCGTGCTCAGCTACTAATCCTTATTCCCGAACTATTAAAAAAGAAATCATGAAATACATAAATAGCATTGTTGCAACCGCTCTTCTACTGCTGTTACTGAACGCCTGCCATAAGCCGGCAGAAGAAACTGCAAAGGAGGAAGAACTGATTCCGGCTGAGGTGATGAAAAACCTTGAAACGGCCTTTGTTGATTCGGAAGAGATAGGGAACGTAGTACGCTTAAATGGTAAAATAGCACCCGATGATGCTAAAACAGCAAAGGTGTATGCCCTGGTTAGCGGCCGCGTAATGAACCTGCCCGTACAATTAGGCGATTATGTGAAAAAGGGCGATGTACTGGCCGTGCTTAAAAGTGCCGAAGTGGCAGGCATTGGTAACGACCTGGCTACGGCGGAATCAAATGTAGAGATGACCCGGAAAGCGATGGAAACTACCAAAGACCTCTTTGATGGCAAATTGGTGGCGGAGCAGGATTATATCAATGCAAAGGTAGCTTACAATAAGGCATTAGCCGAGCTCAACAGGGCAAAACAGGTGGCTGCCATTACCGGTGGCGATAATGCCACTTATGTAATTACCTCGCCTGTAAACGGCCTGGTGATAGAAAAGAATATTAGCCCTAACTCCGAGGTGCGGGCCGATAACAGCACCAACCTTTTTACGGTGGCCGATTTAAACACGGTATGGATAATGGCCAATGTGTACGAAACAGATTTAAACAAAGTGCATGAAGGCGACAGTGTAACGGTAAATACATTGGTTGAGCCCGACCGTAATTACACGGGCTGTATCGATAAAATTTACAATGTGCTTGACCCCACCAACCGAACAATGAAGGTGCGGGTAACCTTGCCTAATACGGCTAACGAGCTTAAACCCGAAATGTTTGTTACAGTGATGGTAAAGGGTAAACCCGGTAGCCGCCGGTTATCTATTCCTGCCCGTGCCCTGGTTATGGATAATAGTAAAAATTACGTAGTGCTGCGCAGGCAGGGCAAACTGCAGATACAGGAGGTTACACTGCTAAACAGGATTGATACCCGTGCTTATGTGGATGGGCTGAAGGTGGGAGATGAAGTGGTAACCAATTCGCAAGTATTCATTTACCAGGCCTTGAGCTCAAAATAATTAGCCATGTTTAAAGCAGTAAAAAAGATAATAGCCTTTTCGCTAAAGAACAGGCTGTTCATATTTCTGGGTACATTGGTGCTGATAGGCTGGGGCTTAATCAGTTTTAAGAACATTCCCATTGAAGCATTCCCGGATGTAACCAACACACAGATAACCATTATTACCCAATGGCCGGGGCGTAGTGCCGAGGAAGTGGAGAAGTTCGTAACAGTGCCTATCGAGGTGGCGATGAACCCTATTCAACGCAAAACTTCGGTGCGTTCTACTACCGTGTTTGGCTTGTCAGTGGTAAAAGTCATTTTCGATGACGATGTAGACGATCCTTTTGCTCGGCAACAGGTAAACAATATGCTTCGTGATGTGGACCTACCCGAAAATGCGGATCCCGATGTACAACCGCCAACAGGACCAACCGGCGAAATATTCCGCTATACCCTAAGCAGTACTACTAAAACAGTAAAGGAGCTGAAAACGTTGCAGGATTGGGTTATTGAACGGCAACTCTTAGGTGTGCCGGGGGTAGGCGATGTGGTAAGCTTTGGTGGCGAAGTAAAAACGTACGAGATTAAGGTGAATCCCCTTAAGCTGACCTCGTACGGTATTAGTCCGCTGGATGTATACACGGCAGTATCAAAAAGCAATATCAATGTAGGCGGAGATATTATAGTAGATAATTCGCAGGCGTATGTGGTGCGCGGTATTGGTGTACTGAACAATGAGGACGAGATAGGCAACATCATAATCACCGATATAAACGGAACCCCCGTACTGGTAAAGGATGTGGCCCTGGTAGCCGTTACAGCCCTGCCCCGGTTAGGTCAGGTGGGCCGCGATGGTATGAACGATGTAGTGGAAGGTATTATAGTGATGCGCAAGGGCGAAAACCCCAGCGAGGTGATCAAACGCGTGCAGGCCAAAATCGACTACCTGAACGAAAAGGTTTTGCCGGCAGATGTAAAAATCAATACGTTCTATAACCGTAACGATTTAATACAGTTTGCTACCCACACCGTACTGCATAACATGGTGGAAGGTATTTTGTTTGTAACAGTAATTGTGTTTCTGTTTATGGCCGATTGGCGAACTACCGTTACCGTTGCAATTGTTATACCGCTGGCGCTTTTGTTTGCTTTTATATGCCTTACTTTAAAAGGCATGAGCGCCAACCTGCTATCGATGGGGGCAATCGACTTTGGTATCATTATCGATGGTGCGGTGGTAATGGTGGAAGGGCTGTTTGTAGTGCTCGATCATAAAGCACAGCAATTGGGCATGGAGCGGTTCAATAAACTTTCCAAACTGGGTATAGTTAAACAAACCGGTGGCGAGTTGGGCAAGGCTATCTTCTTTTCTAAGCTTATTATTATTGTAGCGCTGCTTCCTATATTCTCCTTCCAAAAAGTAGAAGGCAAAATGTTTTCTCCCCTGGCCTGGACTTTAGGTTTTGCCTTATTGGGTGCTTTGTTGTTAACATTAACGCTGGTGCCTATGCTTACGGCCATTTTGCTAAAAAAGGATGTAAAGGAAAAGCACAACAGGTTTGTTGAGTTCATAACCAACGGCGTTATGCGCATGTTTAGCTGGACCTATCATCACAAGCGAATAACAGCTATCATGTCGGTGGTAATTGTGGTGCTTGGTTTGTCCTGCTTCAAACTTTTAGGAACCGAATTTTTGCCTGAGTTGGATGAAGGCGCTATTTATATACGAGCCACCTGCCCGCTAAGTGTGTCGCTGGAAAGCTCCCGCGATATAGCGAACAAGATGCGCAAGATCATTCTTTCCTTTCCCGAAGTAAAACAGGTAATGTCGCAAACCGGCCGACCCAACGATGGCACCGATGCTACAGGCTTCTATAACATCGAATTCCACGTGGATATCTATCCTAAAGACGAATGGAAAAGTGGTATTACCAAAGAGCAGTTGATAGAACAGATGCAACAGAAGTTGGCGGCCTTCCCCGGCATTAACCTAAATTTCTCGCAACCAATAATGGATAATGTAGAAGAAGCGGTATCAGGTGTTAAAGGTTCGCTGGTGGTTAAAATTTATGGCGATACACTGGCCTATACCGAGCAAAAGGCTGTTGAGGTGTGCAAAGCAATGAAAGATGTAGAAGGTATAAAGGACCTTGGTGTTATAAGGAATATAGGCCAGCCTGAATTGCGGATTGATCTGGATGCCTATAAAATGGGCCTGTATGGTGTTACCACAGCCGATGCGAATGCCATTATTGAGATGGCAATAGGAGGTAAGGCCATAACACAGATTTACGAAGGGGAGAAGAAATTTCAATTACGCCTGCGCTATGAGGAGAAATACCGGAACGATGCCGAAGCTATCAGCAACCTGATGGTGCCAACTTCCCGTGGTTCGCAGGTGCCGATTAAGAGTATTGCTACAATTAAGCGGTTAACAGGGCCTTGCCTAATCTTCCGCGATGAAAATAAGCGCTACTCTGCTGTTAAGTTCTCGGTACGCGAACGGGATATGGGTAGTGCCATTGCCGAGGCGCAGGCGAAGGTGGCAGCCGCTGTACACCTTAGCAAAGGCAACGAAATGCAATGGGCCGGCGACTTTGAAAACCAACAACGCGCTACTAAACGGTTAGGTCAGGTTGTGCCGGTAAGTTTGTTCCTCATCTTCCTTATCCTGTTTATCATGTTTGGTAATTTAAAGGATGCCGGTATTGTATTGCTGAATGTGCCGTTCGCCATCATTGGCGGCATCGGCGCTTTGCTTATTACTCATACCAACTTCAGTATTTCAGCCGGTATTGGGTTTATTGCCTTGTTTGGTATTTGTATCCAGAACGGGGTGATATTAATATCGGTGTTTAAGAACAATCTGCATCAAATTAAACGCTCCGAGCTTAATCAGCATTCTTTGGAACAAGCCATTACAGAAGGGGTACGCTCACGTGTTCGCCCTGTTGTAATGACCGCCTTGATGGCGGCAATAGGCTTATTACCTGCCGCTCTCTCCCACGGTATCGGTTCCGAAACATCTAAACCATTGGCCATTGTAGTTATCGGCGGTTTAATTTCGGCAACGTTCTTAACCCTTCTGGTTTTCCCGATCTTCTTTTTCGGCGCCTATCGTAAAATGGGTAGCGAAATGGATTAAGAAACAAGCACAGGGGCTCCTCAACCAATGGTCCCCTGTGCCTATTTTTTTGATAACGCCAATGTTTGCTTCTATAGAGGAGGTAAGCCCTACGCCAGACATTTCAGGTAGTCTGCCGGTGGTTTATCGGTAATTTAACAAATCTATATTTGTATTTAGTTTCAATATTTATTACCTTTACTGCCAAAATCAGGAAAATACTATGACTGCCTCGCCAAATCTTACGCCCCAACTCACCTATACCCTATCCCGGCCTTACCTGCACACTGGAAGTTCCAAAGGCGACAGCAAAAAGTTTACACTTCTATGTAAACTTTCATCAACAGTTCAAAGTCGAACCTGGTGTTTGGAGCCCCAAAACCGCCTGAATTATCAAATTTCAATACTTATTCAGCTTTTTTATGTGGTAAGGAAGGTGCTGCAATAGGTAAACTTTACAATGCGACGTAAACTTTTGTCAACTTTTTGCCGCCTCCAAAATGACGCTGCTTCATCAAATTATCTTTTTGGGAATTTGTGCATGCAAAATCAACTGCACAAATGTGCACAAATGCTTAAAAGCGTAATATATGAAAGTACGATTCCGACCCGTTTTAACACAAAAATCACTCATATGAAAAATTCTGTAACTTGTGCACAAGCAGAAAAGTGCACAAGCATGCACAAGTAGATGTGGATAACCTCGAAGCCGGTAAGCCTTTACAGAGAATCTGTAAAGGAGTGTAAAGCTTATCCTGGTCATCCTCTGCATCCTGTAAATCCTGGTTTAAAAAGTGTAAAGGAGTGTAAAGTTAGGGCTGCTTAAAAATAAGCGTCATCCTGTCCCGAGACATCGGGATTGTTTCAGGATCTCCCTTATCCCGACGAAGGAGGGATAATAGCTAGCTCAAAAGCCGAGCATTACAATAAAATACTTGCTCGCGCAAAAAGTGTAAAGGAGTGTAAAGCTTATCCTGGTCATCCTCTGCATCCTGTAAATCCTGGTTCAAAAGTGTAAAGGAGTGTAACGTTCGAAAGGCTGGGTTTACCATCGTCCTCCGTCCCTATGCCCGAGCATTAATTATCTGTGTAATCGTTCCGTATTAATTTCTGTAATCACACAATAAAAGCTAAGGAATGCTATAAAAAGGAGAAAGGCTAAAAAAGTAAATGCACAGCATCAGCGCTTTGTTGTATCTGTACCTGCATTCGGTAGGCTGTCAAAATATTATCCGGGGTAAGCACCTCGGTTTTTGCACCGGCTGCCAATAATTTGCCTTCGTGCAGCAAAACTAAATGGTCGGCAAACTTGCCGGCCAGGTTCAGGTCGTGCACCACGCCGGCTACTACCAGGTTGGTATCGCGCAGCAAGTCAAGTAACTTCTGCATAAAGTCGAACTGGTAAAACATGTCCAGAAAGGTAAGGGGCTCGTCCAACAACAAATAGCGCGACTGTTGCTTATCGGTGCTCCAGATCTGTGCAGCTACGCGGGCAAAATGCACGCGTTGCTTTTCGCCCCCGCTCAGCGTGGTATAGTTGCGCTCCGCAAAGGGCAGCACATCAAAAAACTGCATGGCTGCCTGCACTGCATCGCGGTCAACGGTTGATGGCTTGACCTGAAAGTGAGGATAGCGGCCCATGGTTACTACTTCCTCTACGCTCAAGGGGAAAGCCAGTTCCACCTGCTGCGAAAGAACAGCCCGGTAAGTAGCCAGCTTTGCAGTAGATATTTGTTGAATGCTTTGTTCACCATAAAAGACGTCACCGGAGGTTGGCGTAACCTGTCCGCCCAGTATTTTAATAAGTGTTGACTTACCGGCACCATTAGGTCCGATAATCAAATTGATTTTACCGGGCATAAAGTCAACCGATATATCCTGCAGCAGCACCTTTTCGCCAATGCGATACGATATGTGTGTAGCGCGTAGCATCAGAAGAAGTAGTTTTTGCGGCGCAATAAATAAATAAAGATGGGAACGCCAACAACCGAGGTTACTATACCAATGGGCAACTCAGCAGGTCGCACCACCATACGGGCGGTTACATCTGCAAGGCTTAGTAGGATACCACCCAGCAAGGCACTGTTTCGGATCAGGTAGCGGTTGTCGGCGCTGTTAAGCATACGCAACAGGTGCGGCACTATTAAGCCTACAAAGCTGATAACCCCAACAAACGCGGTTGCTACAGCTACCATAGCAATGTTAATGGCTAATACGGCCCATTTAAGGCGGTTGATGTTAACACCCAGATACATGGCTTCGGTTTCGCCCATCATCAGTGCATTCAATGGTTGGGCAAAACGCAGGGCAACTAATAAACACACTACGGTAGTTATACCAACAATGGTTGCCGAATGCCAGTTAGCCCCCGATAAGGTGCCCATACCCCAAAAGGTAATAGAGCGTGCCTGAGGGTCGCGGGCAATGTAGGAGAGAAAGCCAACACCGCTCATAAAAAGAGCGTTAATGGCTATGCCTGTAAGTAGTAATACTACAATGGAGCTTTTACCCGTTTCGCGCGATTGCGAAAGCAGGAATACCAAAAGGGTTGAAAGCACTGCTCCGGCACAGGCCGCTAAAGGCAAGGTCCATTCGCCGGTGTTAAACTTAAAGGTAGCTCCTAATACAAAGTAGAGTGCTGCCCCGAAAGCAGCACCACTGCTGGTGCCTATTAAGCCCGGTTCCACAATAGGGTTGCGAAACAAGGCTTGCACCAGGGTACCGCCAACGGCCAGGCTTGCGCCCACAAATAGGCATAGCAAGGCACGTGGCAGGCGGATGTCTAAAAAGATGCGTTCGTTTAGCTGCAGATCGCTGTTCCCCTGCACCCATTTGGTAATTGCAGAGAAGATCTCATCGGTGCTGATGGAAACAGCCCCAAAGCGTGCCGATAGCAACAAGGTAAGCACCAGGGCTATCAGCAATAAAGGAAAAGTAAGAAGGGCAATTCTACTTTTGGGCACCCTGGTGTATTAATTGTTGTAGTAATATAACATTCTCGCCGGTACGCGGACCAAGATAAACCATATCATGCTCCTCCACCCGGTAGATGCGGTTGTTTTTAGCGGCGTTGGTTCCGGCCACGCCAGGTAGTTCTTTGATTTTTTCGGGTGTTCCTAACCGGTCATAACCGAAGTCGGTAAGCAGTATAACATCGGGGTCGGCAGCAGCAACTACTTCGGCAGAGAGTTGTTTCATGCCTTTAACGTCATCCACCGCCAGTTTGCCTCCTGCCCAGTTAATCATTTTGGCAGCAGTGCTCTTTTGGGTCATTACCAAGTATACGTTGTTGGCTTGTCCAAAGTGGATGACAAGCACCTTTACGGTATCCTTGTATGCTTTGGCTTTTTCAAGTGCTTCGGCCATGTCTTTATCCAACTTGTTGCATAGCTCTTCGGCCCGTTGTTCTTTATGGAAGTAAGCGCCCATTTCACGTATAAGCAACTTGGTACTGTCGATGTCGCTGCCTTTGTTGGCGAATACTTTCATGGGTATTTTAAGGTCTTCCAGTTGCTTTACTACATGCTCGGGGCCTATGTTGTTATCGTGCAGGATAAGGGTTGGCTTGGCAGCAAGGATGCCTTCGGCGCTCAGTGCACGGTGGTAACCAACGGTTGGTAGCTGCTTAACTTCGGGAGGATAGGTGCTGGAGATGTCAACGGCAACAATGTCCTTTTCAGCGCCTAATGCCCAGATGATTTCGGTGTATTGCTTGGCGATGCAAACAATGCGTTGTTCCTGGTCTTGCTTCTGGTCCTTATTGCCAAAGCGGCCACAGGATGCAAGTGCAAGTAACAGCACTAATATGGTTCCGGATCTTTTCATGTGTTAGGAATTAAAAAAGGAGACCGTTTGAAACGGTCTCCTTTTCGAGGTGTTTAGAATATGTATTTCAGGTTAAGTCCACCAAAGAAGTTCGCCTTGTTAGGCGCAGGCAGATAGGCATCCGGTAATTGATTCAGGAACACCATCGCATAGTTTTTGTTCTGCGTAATGTTGTTGAAACCAACGTAAGCGTCGATACCAATGTGCTTAATAAACACATGCGAGTAACCGATCTTGGCATTCAGCAGGTGGTAGTAATCGGTTTGGTTCTTGTTGTCTGAAGTGAAATACATCTTGTCGCGGAAAGAGTAGGTCATGTTCAGGTATAAGCCAGGCTTGGTAACAAAGTCAAAACCGGCATTGAAGATGATTGGTGGAACACCGGCAACTACGTTCTTGCTGAAGTCAACTTCAACCGTTGACTTTTTATCGCTGCTTAGTTGTTGGTATTTAAAGGTGCCGTAACGGAAGTAAGAGTAAGTAAGATTAGCAAAAGGAGTGATGGCCTTTACAAACTTGTCGCTCTGGTAAGCTACTGCACGCACTGATAATTCCAGACCTAAGTTGTTCTGTTTGCCGGCATTGGCCACATATACATACGAGGTAGCAGTGTTGCTTGCGTTAGGTACAGCAATTGTGGTCATCTTGTCGGTATACATGGTATAGAACACGGCCAGATCATACATAAAGCGGCTGTTCAACACGTTGCCTTTTGATCCTAACTCGAATTGGGTGCCCAATTCGGGTTTCAGATCGGTAAGCACCTGACCGGTAAGCGGCACAAAGAAGTAGGAGCTGGTAGGCGCTTTGTAGCCCCGGCTGAAGGAGGCGTAAACGGATGCCTGCTTGGCAAATACCTTGTTGATGGCCACGTGCGGAGAGAACATTTTGTTGAAGCTGTTGCTGTATTGCGATGGCTTATGCGTGCCGTTGGGGTTGCTTGGATTGTTGTTTGTAGCCACATAGTAGCGGTCGTTTAACTGGATGCCCAGCGCACTGTAGCCAAAGCCTGCGGTTAAAGAGAAATCCAGCGGCATAGCAAGTGTCCATTCGGTAAAGGCTGCAGCAGTTCTTGAAATGGAGTAAGTGTTGCTGCGCAAAGCACCAATGATATTATACCCTGTGAGGTTAAAGCTATCGGCAATCATAGGGTAACCTAATGTTTGTGCGTTCTGCATTTGGCCTTCCATACCGGTAATGCCTGCTAATGAGAAGCCCTTGCCAAGCGGCACATGTACATCTAAAGTGGTGCGGAAACCATAGTTGATAGATGACTTATCTGTCCAACCACCTGCAGAGCTAACGTTGCTGATAAGACCAGTGCCGAACAAACTGGTGGTGTTTGACACATACTTATGGAAGTTATACGTATGCGAAATACCGGTGCGGAAGGTCATTATGTTGCTGTGTGCATTGTTCTTTATATAAGCAGGGTTGCCGCTGTAGTTCAAAGTATCGAACTGACCAATGGTTAATTCGCCGTTACGCTCGTCGTAGCTATTGCTGAAGCCAAAATAAGCACTGATGGTTTGTTTCTCATTGGGTGCAAACTCGCCAAAGAAGTTAACAAAGTCCTTATTGGATTTGGTGTGGTCCATAAAGCCTTTGTACTTCTGCTTGCCGTAGTTTACCAGCAGGTTTGCCTTCTCCTTGCTTAATTGCAGGGTGCTGGTGTAACGTTGTAAGCCATAGCTGCCTATGATCACTTCCTGGCCGATAGATGATTTACCGGTTTGCGGTTTAAGTGTTTTGAGGTTAACCACGCCCGCAATGGCCTGGCCATAAAGCGTGCCGGCAGGGCCTTTTACTACTTCCACGTTGCCGATAGAACCGAAGTCGATATCATCCATAAGGGTTAAGCCTTCCGCATCAGTTAATGGAATGCCGTTGAGGTATACTTTGTAACCCTGTCCATCAAAGTTGCTGTTGATGCCGTTGGTGCCACGTGTGCCGTTGCCGTAACCACGAATGTTGAACTGCTGGCCTGCAGAGAAGGTGCGTCGTTCCATTTGCACACCGGGGATGTTGGTATTAATGGCATCGTCCATCAGCAAACCAGTTCCACGCTTGATCTCTGTTTCGCCAATACGGGCTACAGATACCGGTTGGTAAAGCACGGTTTTGTTTGGATTAGAGGTAGCTGTAATTTCTACCACGTTCAAATCCTTAGAAGTGGCATTTAATGTGATGCTTACCTGACTATTGCAGCCTACCTTTTGCTTGTAGGTTTCATAGCCTACGTAGGATACAGTTATCTCCGTTGAATCGCTGCAAGGCAGGGAGAAGTTGCCATTCTTATCGGTAGTGGCGCCTTTAGTACCGGATACATAAATGGTTGCGTTAGCCAGCGGTGTGCGGCCTTCGTTTTCGGTAATGGTGCCGGTAATTTGTGTGCCCTGTGCTATTGCTGCCAGGGATGTGAATAGGGATATAGTGAGGAGATTTATCTTTTTCATGATTGATTTAAATTGATGAAATGAATACTACACTGCCAGGGAATATGCAACCCACAGCAACATGCAGGCAAGATCCTTAGGTAAAAGCTAAGGACACATTAATAGAGTGGAAATGCTTTACGCATTAAGGATGCTGCACCAGGGTGGTGGTGTTAGGCTACTATGTACCGGAGCGGTATAGTGATAAACATAGGTGTAGTGTAGTTGTGTGAGCCGTGTAACGGGTGTTACTACAACCGGTGTATTGCCTGAGCTGACTATAGACAGGAAGTAGAACATAGAACCGGAAGTTTTACCCGATTGGGTATTCTTCTCCAGGTTCTTTTGCAGCCACTCATCGAAGAAGGAGAAGAGTTCTTCCTCCTTGGTATCGTTGATACAGTGGTAGGTGGTGATGTTGTTCTTTGATTCAGCGTAAGCTACGTCGTAACGGCGGCCTTTATAGATGAACTCTGATTGGCCTTGCCATGTAAGTTCACTTGCTGATGTGTTAGGCACCGTTACTATGCACAGTTCCGTATCTGATGAGCGTGATAGTTGATTGCTTACCTGCTGACTTATAGCAGCTTGCTGCAATTGGAAAGCGACCATAACCCCGATGAGGTTAATAACAAGTATAGAGAGCAGGATGAGTGCTACTAATCGCTTCACAAGGGCAAATGTAATAAACTGATTGTGAATGGTTAATTAGTGAATGGGAGAGTGGTTAATTGGTGAATACGATATAAAGTAACCTTATTGTACATCCAATTCTTTCCCCTGGTATACCACTTTAATGTCGTTTTGGTACTCGTGAACGTAAGCGATAATCTTCATGTTTTCAGGCTTCCAGAGGGCATCGAGTGTCTTTTTGTAAACGCGACGCACTACACGGCCGGCTTCTGTTGTGGAGGTAATAGCATCGCCTTTGGTATCGGTTATAAAAGCTCGCTGAATATCGTTGTGGGTATAAAAGGTATCGATAACAGAGCCGTTCAGTTGGGCACTAACCATGCCGCTTTCAACCAAAGCAATAGTAAGTTTATTGTCGTTGGTGATGGTTTGGGTATAGTGTACTTCGGCAATAACGGTTAGCTCTCTTGTAGCTGTATCATAGCTTTTGTTCAGCACAATATTAACCGGAGTGGTAGTTGCCAATTGCTGATTTACATAACCGGTCCATTTTGATTTATCGAGTAAAACATTGCTTTCGCCGCTAAACAAATGGCGGTCGATGGCTGCACAAGGTTCCAGACCTAATA
Organism: Chitinophagales bacterium; assembly: GCA_046329495.1. Classification (GTDB taxonomy): domain Bacteria; phylum Bacteroidota; class Bacteroidia; order Chitinophagales; family LD1; genus Bog-950. The sequence goes on from JAXLUO010000003.1 coordinate 67,817, forward strand.
AACCGAGGTATTCATATAAGTTTTGAGCCTCAGCAGTAATGAAATTTTCAGTGCTAAAAACGTAGGGGTAGCCCAACGAATTAGAAGGATGTAGACTCATTGAAACCACATTATCGGGATGTGCAGCTTTTATAGAAGCAATGATCTGGTGGCCTTGGGGGCAGTTAGGGCAACGCACGCCGGTGAACTCTTCAATTACTACGTTCTTTGCTTCCGGTGTTGCAATCGGTGATTCGATATACGTGGTGTCCTGTACGGTTGCTTTACCACGGCCAAGGTCAATATCGGGGCCGACTTCTTTACAGGCGTTTAAACCGAAAGCAAGCGATGCTATGATTAAAAGGGAACTGAACTTATTCATACTGTTTTATTGAGATCGTGGTTAGGCTATGCTGACCATGACTGATATTAAAGTTAGTTTAGAATGTTGTGTTTATACCGATTTTAACACCACTAAACGCCGGTTCCAAACGACAAACACCACCGGTACAAACAATGCCTTCCACCTGTTTAACATAGCTTATAGTGAAGCGATGCGGGCCGTGCGTATAGGCAGCAAACACTGAGTAATAGTGATTGGCATTCGGGTTAATATCGGGGTTTGGTTTAAAGTTCCACATATCTGATAAGGCAAACGAAAAGTGTGGCGCAAAATTATACTCTATCAAGCCGTAAATCCACTGGCCATAGTCCTTCATTACGTGTTGGTATTGCAACTCGAAACGAAGACTGTGTTTGCGGTTTATCTTATAGGTTAACTCTGCAAAGGGAGTGTAAGCATCCACTTCGTGGTCACCTTCCTTACGGTAGATAAACTTGTTATAGCGCGCATACATAAAGCCGAAATCGAACTCAATGCTGGTGGTTGGCTTAAACAAAGCCTGGAAGTAGGCTTCGCCGAAGAACGCTGTGTCACTTGGGTTGTACTTCTTTAGCAGCAGGTCGCGCACATAGCTGCCCTGCCAGGTAAAGGTCATTTTGCGGCTGGGGGAGTAGGTTATTTCGGCACCGAAGGCCAGTTCGCGGTTCTCCTGCGAAGGGGCGAAGTAACGGGCCGGTAAGCGCAGGGAGTTTTGACGTGACACCGGAGGAAGGAAGTTCATCTGTCCATCAAATAATGCCTCGGTAGGGTTTGGCGAGTTGTGCAGGTAGAAGTTCTCAGTGCGCTTAAATTGTAAGGTTATGCCTAAGCCTTTTTGCGCATAGTTCAGGGTAGTATAAACGCAGTTGCCGGCGCGGTTAATGAGGCTGTCTTTCGCATCGCGGATCTGATCCTTCTTAATAGCCTCAGATGTCTTGTAAGCGCCTTCTACATACCAACTAAAGTTGCCTACTGTTAAGGTATTGTATAAAGTAAAAGCATAGGTATTGTACTTAGGAACAAAGCGGCCCAGGGTGTCGTAGCTTTCGATGGTGGAGACTACGGTGTTCATGGTGGCCTGGTCCATACTGCGGTTAATGACACCAACACCGGGTAACAACGTTACCTTGTTTTTGATGTTGAAGTTGCCTTCCGCATTAAAACCAAGCACAATTGGTTTCAGGATACTGAACTTCAGTTTCTGCACACCTGCAAAGGCCTTTAGTTTAACAAGGTCCTTTACATTGTATTCCAAACGGGCACCCAGCAGGGCATTATCAATACCTAAGGCACGTTCCTCGTACGTGCGATAGATGATACCGGTGCCGATCTGATCGTAGAGATAACCTGCAGTAACCGTAAGGTCTTTGATCTTTTTGCGTAAATAGAAGTTGCCGATGCCTGCCCCGGTATAAGGCGTGGTGGGCACGCGCAGGATAGAATTATAAAAGCCATCGAAGCGGAGGCCGGCATCGAACTCATACTTCTCGTTGGTATAGTTAAGGTTAAACCAGGCATCCACGCCCACCTTCAGGTTATCGTAGTGCGGCATGTTAGCGGCACCAATCTTAGGATCGCGGATGAAGAAGTTGGTGTTGGTTTGCAAGCCACCCGAGAAATAGCCCCATTGCGCACTTAGGTTCGATACGGTTAAAAAGACTAAAACGGTGGATAAGAGGTAAAGTTTACGCATGAAAAACAGGATATAAACGGGGGTAAAGTTATTTTAAATGGGAATTTTCAAAAATCGGTCTACTTTCGGGGAAAGGCGGGCCAACTTTGGCATAGGCCTTGCGTATATTCAACAAACAAAGAAGCACATGAGGAAACCACTGGTAGTTTTAGTTCTGGTAATGAGCTTATTAGCCGCTAAAGCGCAGGACGACAAAAAAGGAATAGAAAAGGTATTGGGCGAAAAGACCTTGCCTTCGATTACGCTGAGTGATATGAATGGTAAGAAGGTGAACGTTGCTGACTATGGTAAAAGCGGCAAGATTACCATCATTAGCTTTTGGGCTACCTGGTGCGTGCCCTGCAAAAAGGAACTGACCAACCTGGCGGACCTGTATGATGAATGGAAGAAGAAGTATAACGTACAAGTAGTGGCCGTATCGATTGATGATAGCCGCAGCACCAGCAAGGTTAAGCCGGTGGTTGACGGGCAGCGTTGGGAATATGAAGTGCTGCTGGATGTAAACCAGGACCTGAAGCGCCAACTGAATGTGCCAAGCGTGCCTTTTACCTTGTTGGTTGATGCTAACGGTAAGATAGTGTATATGCATAACGGTTATACGGATGGTGATGAATATGTATTAGAGGAAGAAGTGAAGAAGCTGGTGAAGAATTAGTAGATTAGTGGAACGGTAGATTAATAGAACAGACAATACAAAAGGAGGGGGAGCGCTTGCTAAGTGGTTCCCCTTTTTTATGTGATGTATTGGGTTAATTGAATGAAAAGTTATATGCGTGTATTGTTTATTGCTGCTTTGATGTTGTGGCTTGCGGGTTGTACCAAAGAGACCTACTCGCCTGTAGAGGTTAGTGTGTTCAGGGAGCACGGGCTTGATTGCAGTTGGGACCCAAGTGGCAATAACCGCATTGTTTATAGCAGTAAAGGCAGCGATGGCTATTACGACCTGCATGTAGCGCAACCCGATGGCAGTAATGATGTTTGCCTGAGTTGCAACACGCCTTACCTGCCTAACAAGCACATCTCGAACCCGGCGTGGCACCCCTGCGGTAAGTGGATTGTGTTTATTGCCGAGAAGGCCAACCACCCCGGCAGCAGCACCGATGCTTTGCCCGGTTTTGGCGCTTATAACGACGTTTGGCTGATGAATGACAGTGGCACGTTGTATTATAAGCTGATTGACATACCCAACGATTATGAGCATGGTGTAATTGCTCCGCGTTTTAGCAACGATGGTAAGCATTTGGTGTGGACCGACCGCACTGCCAGTCCTAATGTGCTGGACCCTAAAAAGACCGCCGGCTACTGGAACATAAAGGTGGTAGACTTTGGTTTTGACAGCACCGGTGCACCCGTTGTTGGCACTACGGTGCGCACGTACGAGCCCGGCGGGCCGGCCTTTTATGAGTGTTATGGCTACTCGCCGGATAACAGTAAGCTTATATTTTGCAGCAACATGCATATGGCTTCGTTTTGGGATGAGCACATTTATACTATTGACACCAACGGACTTAACTACACCAAGCTTACTGACAAGGACTATAACGAGCATGGCTTTTATAAGCCCGACGGCAGCAAGATTGTTTGGATGACCAACACGCAAAGCACCATGGGCGGTACCGACTGGTGGGAGATGAACCCAGACGGCAGCGGTAAGCGCCGGCTTACGTTCTTCAATCAACCCAACCATGTGCAGTACGCGGGCCATGCTGTATGGGCCGGGCTTGGTTCGTTTGCGCCGGACGGCACACGGTTTATTGGTGGTGTGCAGCAGGACCTGGTAAGCCAGGAGGGTGAGATTGTGCTGGTTAATTATGTGCCATAGGCGGTTGGGGAAAGTTCACGGTTGTCAGTCATTATTCACGGCGATGAAACTTTACACCAAAATCGTTCACGGTTATCAGTTTACTGTTCACAGCGATGAAACTTTACACTCCTTTACAGATTTCGCGTAATGCCCTCCTTCAAACTTTACACTGCTTTACACTTTTTGAACCAAGATTTTCAGGATGTAGAGGATGACCTGGATAAACTTTACACTCCTTTACACTGAAATCGTTCACGGTTATCAGTTCACTGTTCACAGCGATGAAATTTTACACTCCTTTACACTTTTTGAACCAGGATTTGCAGGATGTAGAGGATGACCAGGATAATCTTTACACTGCTTTACACTTTTAAACCAAGATGGCCAGGATAAGCTTTACACTCCTTTACACATTTCGCGTAATGCCCTCCTTCAAACTTTACACTGCTTTACACTTTTTGCGCGAGCAAGTATTTTATTTTGATGCTCGCCTTTTGAGCTTGCTATTATCCCTCCTTCGTCGGGATAAGGGAGATCCTGAAACAATCCCGATGTCTCGGGACAGGATGACGCCTATTTTTAGGCAGCCCTAACTTTACCCTCCTTTACACTCTCTGCAAAGGCTTACCGGCTTCGATGTTATCCACACTGCTTGTGCATGCTTGTGCACTTTTTTGCTTGTGCACAAGTTACAGGATTTTTCATATGAGTGATTTTTGTGTTAAAATGAACGAAAAATGCACACAAAGCCCCGAAGTAGAAAAAAGGAATTGAAAAAGGTTACAAAAGGTTACATTGAATTTTGAAAGGTTACACTTGGTATGGGTGCGGGTTTGCCATGCAGGTTTAGAAGTTGCAGAGGTATATCTGTAAGTTGACAAGACGTTACAAATAGCATGATTGGTGGCATGCCTTATGAAGGAAGGAGGATTCATGGTGTTTTCCTGATTTTGGTAGTAAAGGTAATAAATAAAGAAACAAAAGTAAAATATAGGTTGTTAAAAATGTCCTCATCCCCGGCCCTTCTCCGAAGGAGAAGGGAGGAACAGCCGGATTTTTTGGGGTGGCGGGCTTTACTTACTCCGAAAATCTAATACAATTCACCACAGATTGGCACGGATGAACACAGATTAAATACAAGAGTGTGGGTGGCTGGATTTTTGGGGGTGGGGTAGTGAGTTGGACAAGTGTTTTACCCCCTCCGAAAAAGCCATGCTATTCAGAGGCTATGCAGTTATGGCTTTTTCTCGTCCCCCTACTTGCCGGGCTGGTGGCTTGCGCACAAGGGGGACAGTTGGATTTTTTGAGGTGAGGTAGTGAATTGAGCAAGGGTTTTACCCCCTCCGAAAAAGCCATGCTATTCAGAGGCTATGCAGTTATGCCTTTTTCTCGTCCCCCTGCTTGTTTGGCTGGTGGCTTGCGCGCAAGGGGGACAGCTTTGGGTTAGTCTTTAATAGTGGTGTGGTGTGCAGCCGGAGGGCGCCGGAAGCTTAAGCATCCGGCTTGCCGGGAGAAATGGAATTTTGCTGTTTAAGGGCTGAAGCCCGGGCCGTTTGTAGCCATAGGGTTGTGGTAGGCTTTACGTGTTATTTATTTAATGTATGCATAAAGCGCTCGGGATAGCGGGTGCCGGAGACCATGCCAGCGGGCATAATAGCTTCTATGCTTTGCAGGTCGGCGGTGGTTAGGTGCACTTTTTCGGCGGCTATGTTTTCTTCCAGGTACGAGATGTGCTTGGTGCCGGGTATGGTAATGATGTCGTTGCCTTGCGCCAGCACCCAGGCGATAGCCAATTGCGATGGGGTGCAGCCTTTTTCGGCGGCCAGGCTTTTTATCTTTTCTACGAGTTCGATGTTTTTATAGAAATTCTGGCCCTGAAAGCGCGGCATGTGTGCCCGGTTATCCTTCAGGTCGTCGGGTGTTTTAATACTGCCGCTTAAAAAGCCGCGGCTGAGCGGTGCATAGGCTACCAGGCCGATGCCCAGTTCGCGGATTGTGGGCAGTATTTCTGATTCAATGTCTCGTGTCCATAGCGAGTATTCGATTTGCAGGGCCGTAACAGGATGAACGGCTGCGGCACGGCGAAGAGAAGCAGCAGAAGCCTCGCTGAGCCCGATGTAACGGATAATGCCTTTTTGTACCAGTTCGGCCAGGGCGCCGATGGTTTCTTCGATGGGCACATTGGGGTCTACACGGCCGGGGGTATACAAGTCGATATAATCGGTTTGCAGGCGTTGCAAACTAAATAGTACCGCATGGCGAAGGTAATCGGGGTGGGCATTTACGGGGCCGTAGCCCGGGGTATTGTTGGGCCCGGGTGCAGCCATCATACCGGTTTTTACCGAAAGAAAAGCTTCATCGCGTTTGCCCTTGATGGCTTTGCCGATCAGTTCTTCGTTATGGCCCAGGCGGTAATAATCGGCTGTATCTAAAAAGTTATGACCCAGTTCCAGCGCGCGGTGGATAGTGGCTATGGATGTGTTGTCGTTGCTTTGGCCATAGGCGCCCGACATGCCCATGCAGCCCAGGCCAATGGCCGATACCATAGGGCCGTCCTTTCCTAATTGTCTGTTCATAGTTTAAATTTTGTTGCGCAAAGTTGAACAGCCCCTTGCAGCAATAGCCGGACAAAACCTATTCGTTCCCTGACAAATCGTGCACAAAGCGGGCAATAGTTTGGCCCGTTGTTTTTTTAAAGAGCCGTGCAAAATATTCGGGATCGTTAAAGCCCAGGCTATAGGCCAGTTCCTTTACCGAGGGACTTTCGGCATAATATAAGCGGCGTTTGGCTTCCAGCATCAACCGCTGGGTAATGTATTCCTTAGGCGATAAGCCGGAATACTGCTTTACCATTTTGTAGAGGTTGTTGGGGTTTAGTGCCAGTTTAGCAGCAATTTCGGTTATGGGTGGCTGGTTGGTAAGTTGCTGCTCCACATACAATTTAAAACGAATGTATTTAGAGAGGTGTTCCTCGGCCGGTGTGTTATGCCCGACAAAATAAGCCGCATTTATTTCGGTTAACAGGCTATTGAGATGCGCCAGCAATAAGTCGGCAGGTGTATCCATTACCTGCAGCAGGTTTTGTAGTAATTGAAAAATGGCTTTTAGCCTGGCCGCGGCAGTGGGGGAGAACTGGATTTTTTGCCGGTTGAATGGATTAAGCAAAAAGGGATATTGTTTGGGTAACAGCGAAAGGCAATCTTCATTGAACCCCAGTTTAAAGTAGTCGGTGCCGTGTTTGCTTGTAGGCAGGCTGTGTATTTGGTGGGGCAGGATAAAAAGCAGTTGGTTGGCACCCACCGTAAACTGCTGTAGATCGACCCCGTGGGTGGATTGGCCCTTGAGCATAAACACAAAAAAGTAATGTGTTTTGCGGTGTGTTAAACCGTAGAGTTCAGCAACCTCGGGCGGCACCCGGCCAAAGGTGGGCGATACCAGTAACAGCGCCAATTTGTTGTTTTGCTTGTAGCGTGGCAGAAAGGCTCCGAGGTTTTGCATGCGTTAAAAGTAGCGCAAACACGGAGGGCGACAAACCGCGCGTTTTTAGATTACCGGCGGGATAGGCGGTAGATGATCAGGATAGGCAGCGCAATTACAAAAGCCGCCAGCATAAAAGCTACGATGTTTACGGCGGCGGCCATTTTGAAGGAATAGATCTCGTATTTATTTGCCAGCCAGTGTATGGCGATGGTGGCGGGGTAAACCTCCAGCATGGTTAATACAATAGCTAACATGGCGGGCAACACCATAACACCGAACAGGCTATAGATAAACGGCTCTGCCGGCAGGGGAGAGTTTTCTATGCGCTCGTAAATGGCCTCAAAGCCCGGTAGGTTTATAAATACCTTGCGCAGGCTTTGGTAGAATTTGGAGTATTGGGGTTGTTCCATAACAGCGAAAGTAGGGAACGGGTAAATGAGTTGGAGGGATTGTAGGTTAAGAAATGGGCGGGTTTTTAAAAAGCGAAAGGGAAGTAGCCTAGCCTCAGATACTCAACACACGCGGCACGCGTGCGCTAGCATTGGGGCCCTAATAAACCAAAAAATGATTTACTCCGTTTGAAGCTTATTGGTCAAATTCGCTGCATTCTCTGTGATTCATGCTTTGTAACATCCTGGATTGAAACGCGGTTTTCCAATATCATTTTTTCAAATTGACTCCTTCTAACCAATGATACGTTATTGGTGCTTGCAAGTATTTCTGCTGATGATGTAAACTCGCCGTTTGTAATTACCATCAACTTGAACATTACTCCAAATTTTTCTTCGTAATAACGTTTCGCTCCTACGATTTCTTGAACAGCTCTATTATCAATAGACGAAATGGTCTGCTTTGCCTGGATTAAAAAGCTCTCACTCGCGCCAATGGCAACGACATCAGCACCTTTGTCATTTGAATTTGGTGTTAACCGCACATCAAAATGCTTTGCTGCATAAAGGGCTGCTAAAAATGCTTCAAACAAATTAGGATTGAGTTTATCCACTTGTTTGAGGGATAATGCGGTTGGTTTGCCTTCGGTTTGAATACCAAAAATTGTACTAAACATTTCCTCAGGCCTGACTTCCGCTTGTTCACTTGGGAATAGGGTACTCGTTGCCAATGAGGTTTTTCTTAAAAGTAGATTATCCAATATTTCGTCAAAAGATTGAACTCTAACCCCTTCTTCACCAATCATATCATCTGGAAATACTGCCATTGGATAATAGACATGAACATCTTTTGTCTGGCCAATGCGATACGCTCTATCTGTAGCTTGTGCTTCTTTAGCTGGATTCCAATGCCGAGTGTAGTGTATAATATGGTTAGCTTGGTTTACGTTCAATCCTACACCTGCGGCAAGTTGAGACATAACAATCACATTAAATCCATCCTCCTCTTGAAACCGATCAATCGTTTGCTGTCTGCTAAGCTTAATTTTTCCTTCGGTTTTTTTTGACGTAGGAGTATCCCCATTTACAATGCTTGGAAAAATCCCAAAGAAAGAATGAATTACTTTTTGCAACAACTTCTGAGTCTCTTTTCTATCAGCAAATATGATTGCCTTTTCATTTTTCGCCTTAACTTCTTCCAGGATATTCAACGTAACTTGCAGTTTAGCGGATGCAGAAACAAGTTCTTCCGATTTAAAGTTTAGGATTTGACTATCCACTAAAAACGGATGGTCAGAAATATCCCGAATCGCCCATAGAGACTTTAGGATTTGGTTTCTTCTATCGCCACCAGTCATATCGGCATTTTTGGCAAGTTCCATTTCCACCTTATAGCGTTCAAGCTGGATAGCCGGCATTGGCCTTTTTAAGCGCGAATTTATATCGTCAAATTTTTTGGGTAGGTCTTTGGCTACATCTTTTTTTAGCCGCCTTTTTAAGAAGATCCCGATTTTATTGCGAAGGGTTTCTCCAAGTTCTTTAATACTTGCCTTTTCATCTTTCAGTGGATTTTGAAATTCCTTTGCAAAATCCTTCGCATTACCCAAAAGCCCAGGAACTGAAAAATCCATGATACACCAGAGGTCTATCAAAGTATTTTCAACTGGTGTGCCGGTCATTGCTATTTTGAAATCTGCTTTAAGCGCCTTACTCACATTTGTGACTAAAGTACCCGGCGTTTTAATTTTTTGAGCTTCATCCAACACCACTACAGCAAAATCTACCAAACACAACGCCGCTTGGTAATCTCGCAATGTCTCGTAGTTGGTTAGAATCAAATGCTTATATTGAAGATTCCTTGCATCTCGTTTATTCTGAATTTCATCAAATCCCTTTAGCAGGTCAATCTGCCCATAAAGCTTTCTAAGAGCAAGGCTCCGCTCACTGAAAAATTTATCATACTCATTCTCCCAGTTTTCAAGTAAACTCACGGGCGCAACAATCAAGTATGGTTTTTCATGGTTGCTTAGTTGGGCATGCCATTCAATGAAATAAAGTAACTGTAAGGTTTTTCCTAACCCCATGTCATCCGCAAGCAGACACCCTCCAAACCTTTCTTTTTGTAACGTTTGTAGCCATGCAATGCCCTCAATTTGATGTTGTTTCAAATCAATCGCTGAGTTTAAGTTCCATATTCGAGAAAAACTGTGATTGATAGTAGTCTGTTGTGTGTTGCTTTCCGAATACTCAAGCAACTCTGCGTTTTCCTTGATAATTAAAACCTTGTCACCATTTGTAACATCTTCCTTGTGAACTGGCCCTTTAGGGTTTTCGAATTGCCTTCTTGCTACCTGAATAAATTTATCGGCTTCCTCAACTGGAATTTCCATACCATTCCAACCAAACGTTCTTTTTCCTGCCACTTGCGCCGATTTATTTTCAGCGTCAAATTCATTCAAATCATTTTCGGTTTTGAAATGAACTCTCTTTTCCCCATGCACTTTGTCTTTAATAGCTATTCCAGGGATCCATTCCGATTTGTAGGGACATACAAATGGGTAAAACTTAGGTTTATAAATCCCTATTTCTGTAACCCGTTCACTGTAAAAAACTGAAAGGTCAATAGCTTGCTCATCAAAATACCTTTCTGGATGGTCAACGATTTCATGAATTATTTCGGCGTTTGAAACTTGTCTATTGTTCTTAACTTTTTCAAGAGCTTCCTTTTGTATATCATCAATTACAACACGAGTCGTGCCATTTGTATCTGCTACCGGATAAATTTCCTTTACTCTTGGAAACTGGTCAAAGCTTTTGAGAAATCCGGTCTGATTTTCAATATCAATAGTTGGAATGATTTCTAAAATACCATCTGCAAATTCAAGGTCTATTTTAATTTTATCTGGGTGAAATACATTTTGACTCTGCAAATAGGAATCAAGTAAACAAGCTGCGTTAAAAGAAAGATTTTTGATGTCAGCAAATCTGCTGAGGTTATTCTTAAATGTCCTTGCCTCCTCAGGAAGCGAATTAAATTCTTCGAGCGCTTCACAAATCAGATATTGGTTTTTGGAAAGTAAATATTCCCTTTCTTCAATCTTAATTATTGCTCCCGTCCGGTTCGCTATCAACCTATTTCCGTTTGGCGTAAAATCAAAGAACCCAAAGTTGAACTTAAAACTGCTTTGATTTAACTGACCATTTGATTGAATGTAAATTTCATAGGGGTAATCATTTGGCAAACCCAAAATTTGCCTATCAAACTCAGAGAGGGTAAGAATTTCGTCAATCTCTACCTCGCATGAATCAGCGGTAATTTCTGCAAACCCATTATCAATTAACTCACTTAAAATTGAGAGTTGAGGTAAATATCTTTCTTGAAGTTCCTCCCACCTTGAAAACGGCGTTCTCGCCCCGGCATCCAGTATAAAAAAAGAAAATCTGTTATTTTGAGACCAGCTAAACATTTAATAGTACTTTCTTTTCAATCCAATATTTGGCAATATCCTCCCACCCTAACTCCCCATCGTTATGCCCTAGTCTCCCCTCATCATATATTTTATTCACTGAATTACCAGTTCTATACACAAGCCAGGGCATTGATGGTGTTTTCAAGCTGCTTGTTGAAAAGAAAAATGGTTCCTCAATAGAAGGAGCCTTTACATTAGATAATTTATAAGCGTAGAAAGCACCTTCATCGCTAAATTCAATAAATAAATGATTTTTCATTACAAACATTAAGGCCGCGTTACGGTCAGTTGTTGAATTGGTCCTACTGAATCTTGGTACCACGTAATCACTTATTCTACTATCAGCAATTAAAATATTCTTGATGTAGACTGAACCTACAACTCGAAACTGGGTAATTTCTTTCGCGTATTTTAGCCAGAATCGTTTACGTCTTGAGTCGTTTATACATCTCTCAAAAAAGACATTGATAAATTGCCTTGTAATCCATTCATTCAGAAGCCCTCTTGCCCTTTTTAGTTCTTCCCTCTCGTTATCCGTCGCGTTTGGAAATGCTGTCCAATTTGCCGCATTGCCAGGGTCCCCGACTGTATTGAAGGCTATGCCTTTTATTTTATCCTGCAAAGTGGCGAACTCCATCGTGTTAGCTTGAATAATTAACTTACTTACCAAACGTTTACTACTTATTGAATTATTATGCTCATGCAACGCAATGCTCAAATCGTAAAGGAATTTCTGAATCTCCTCTTTACGTTTCAAATAATATGCTAAAATCACCTTTGAGAAATATGGATAGGAAAACCAACTATCTGGTAGGGACAAAAACTTTGTAGCTTGTTTAAGCTGGCTTTTTTTTATTGCTAACTCACTACCCAACAAAATATCTCCGTTTCGACTGTCAAAGAACCGCATATTTAATTTCAGTGACTTTAAAACTGTCCTGTTGCCTTCATAGTTTCTTAGTTTATTGAAAATAAACCTGTTCAACTTTTCTATAGAAACAGTATGCTTAGATTCCCAATTTTGTAGATAGCAATCAACCAACCCTATTAGGAAAGAATCTCTCCAGCCTCTTTCAAGAGTTTCCAATGCAAAATCAAGCTCACTGGGATTACCAAAAATTTGTGAGATGTTTTGCTCTGAATAGGAGAGCGAATAAGTCAGTGTCCTTAATTCCCTCCTATCAAAATTTTCCCAATGAAGCTCTCCTGCTCTGATTATTTTTTTGAACTTCTTAAATACATTAGGTATATGCGTTTCCCCGGTAAACTTGAAAGGAGCTTCTCCAACTTCAACAGTTATCTTCATTAGCTTTTCTATGCGCACTTCATGTAGGCGATGAAGGGAAGGCGGAATTGAATTTGTTCCAGCCTCTTGCAAAGCAGCATTTGAGAAAGTAAAATTTAATATTTCGTTAACCGTTTCCATTCCTAATTTCTTCTTAAGTTAAGTTTGCTTAACTGCTCGGTGAGTTCTTCCAAAATATCTTCGTGTTTTGACGTTGCACCAGCCAGGGATTCTGCGGTTTTTGTTAACGCTTCGGTGTATTTCCCTAAATAGGACTCTAAACTTGCACCAACAGTATCTCTATAGTCATTCAGGCCGGATTGAATTTGAGCGAAAATTCCTTGCAAACCTTTATCAATGACTGTAAACTTCTGGGCATAGTCAGCTGATACTTCCTTTGCTCTTACAAGTGCCATTTGAATTTCTGCAATGGTTTCACCATTCTTCTCTAAGAATTGATTTGATTGCTGTGAAAATCTTTGTTGCGCATCTTTAAAAGAGTTTGTAGAGGAGTTCACATTTTCTGATATGACTTTCAATTGCCCCGATGCGAAATTTAAGTCGTTTTGAACCTTATTGAACTTTGAGATGGTTTCAGTAATGTCAACTGATAATCTGTTCATTTTTTCAATGCTTGTATTGAACGCAGTCAAAAGCTTGTCAGAAACCTTCAAGTTATCTGTTTGTTTGTTCATCAAGACCTCCTGCCCAACTTGTAAATCTCCAACTTTAGTTTTCAATATCTCACTCATTCCCTCTACCTGTTTTCTCATTTGCTCCGTTGATTGTTCAGATTGAGAAAGCATTTGCTTTGAAATTTGTTGAACTACCAATTGTAGTTCCTTAAAATTATGATTTAAGTTTTCAGTCATTCCTTCAAGTCGTGCCGGGAAGTTCAACAGAGAGCCCCCGGCCTGATTTAATAGGCTTGTCAGATTTTCAAGTTCCGATTTAGTTGATCCGCTCATTGAGGTCTTAAACTCATCAATCATAATCCCTAAAGAGTCTTGTAGCGATTTAACAACGTTTTGTGTCATTTCCGTTGTGGGGTCCTGTAATTTTTTCCCTAAGTTCTCAATTTCAGCCTTAACTGCTTGCAATTCCGGAATCACACCTTTTTGGATTTGTGTACTCATAATCGTATCAAATCCGGCTTCAATTTTTATAGAAAGGTCAGTTGAAAAGGATTGTAAGGCTTGCGATTGTTTTTTAGACTCCTCGAAAATATCCCTGAAATAATTTGCCGGTTTAACCATATTACCATTCGCATCAACATATATAAAGCTTTCGTTCAGATTGACACTCATTTGTGTTACCAACTCTATAAGCTTGTTCAGTGCGATAGTTTCGTCACTGAGTTTTCCTTTATCGTTTTTTCTCTGGACGATAGCTGTGAATTTGGAAAAAATTATTAGTAGGCCAACACCAAATATTGATGCTCCGAATGCGGTTTTTAATCCCTGAATAAGCCTCGGAATACTTCCTTCGATGTCATTCTCATTAAAGTGCCATAGCCCATAAGCAATACCCATGAATGTACCAAGAATACCTATGGTGGGAAAAACCTGTGGGATAGATTCGAAGATATAAGGGTTAATACCCTCAGGATGCCTTACTGCCCGGATTAAATAATAAATACTAAAAACGAGCCAAGCTGCCAGTAGTATGTAAGGAATGAGTTCAAAATAATTTGCCATAATTATTCTTTCATTTTTTTGATAGCTTGATTTATTATTTCATCGCTGGTAGTAACAATTCTAAACTCCACTCGCCTTGACTTGTCGTTATCAATAGTTTTCCCAGAGAAAAAGGATAAACTATCCTCGGCATCAACTGTTCTTCCAAATGAAAGTCCGTTTGCTGTTAGCCAATATTGCAACCTTGCCTGTTCATTGTTTCCCAGGGTGGTAAAGCAATCCTGATTTCTAAGAAATGCTAAAACATTTCTTGCTCTGTTTTGGGATAACTCCATATTATCAATGTATGGGTCTGATGTTTTGTTGATCGGTTTAGTGTTAGTATGACCTTCAATTCTTATTTCGGCAATTTTGTCTTTGTATTTTTCTTGCATTACAACGCCTAAGTATTTTGGAAGAAATTCCGCAAGGATGGTTTTGAACTCGGGTTTAATATCTGACCTGCCTTCATCGAACAAAACTTGAGGATTTGTAAATTTTATTGAAAGATCTTTGTCAAGTTTCAAATTCCATTTTTGAGCATCCTTTCGAAATGTGCTATCAAGTTCATTGAACAAACCGGTCTTTGTTTTCTCGTATTCTTCAAAAATTTTATTTTGACTTGCTTGTTTCTTTTTAATGACTACCATATATGAAATAGCCATAAAAAGAAAAATAACCATAAGTACGGTCATCAAATCTGCAAGTGGAATCCAATAACTATCCTTTTTTGTTGACATATGGATAAGAGAGAGGGGAAATGTAGGTAAAAATCTTGATATAATTAAACCGGTCAAGACGCACCTTTTCTCGCAATTTTGTAAGTTTTGGGTTTTACTTGTTTTTAAATGCGAGCATTGACTACAAATAACCCTCCATTGTTCCCAAAGAAGCTACCCTAACTCTGTTCAACTCCGAATCACAAAACCCTTAAAATGTTGCTATAAACTTTAACGCCTTCACTGGAAAGAGGAAGGATGTTTCCTTTTAAAAATTCCCAGAAGAATTTAAAGTTAGGCAATTGCATAAACAAAAAAAGCGCAACTATTGTTGCGCTTTCAGTGCACCCGAAGGGAGTCGAACCCCTAACCTTCTGATCCGTAGTCAGATGCTCTATCCAGTTAAGCTACGGGTGCTTTAATTTAAAATTTGCCTTTCGTAGTCCCGTTTGGGCGGGGCTACGGGTGCATTCCGTTTTAGCGGAGCGCAAATATAGAAAAGGTAGTTAAAAATCCAACCATCCAATTCAAAACTATTGTATTTCAGCATTTTGGGGTGTTTTTAGCCGCTAAATGGTGCAAAACCGCCTGGTATGGCTTTTTATTTCTGCCTGCTATACCAGCTTGTAAATGAGTTTTTTGTTTTCAGCCAGAAAGAAACGCATACCCGCCGCCCTTAGTAAGGATACGGAGGCTGCGCTGGCGCGTTTACTGCGCCGTAAGCGGGCTAACCTTAGCTGCGCCGAGAGTTGTACCGGGGGCTACCTGGCGCATGTTTTAACCATGAGCACCAAGTTATCGCAGCGCTTTAAAGGGGGCATAATAGCGTATTCGCCCGAGGTAAAGGAAAGTTTATTGATGGTGGAGCCGGCCGTAACGCAGGAGGAGCAGGCCGTAAACGAAGCCTGTGCCCGTGCCATGCTTTGCGGTTTGCTGGAAACCATGGATACAAAATATGGCATTGCCCTAACCGGCTTTGCCGGCCCTGACGGAGGGACGGAGCAACACCCCTTGGGCACGGTTTGGATAGCTGCGGGCAGTAAGAAGAACATGGTAACCGAGAAGCTGGTGTTTGGTAAAACGCGGGAGGAGAATGTGCCGTTGTTTACCCATGCGGCGCTGGAGTTGCTGCGCAAAACGCTGGAGAATGAATAAGCTGATTCAATAACTAAATAGTAATGTATGGCTACCAGTAAAAAAGCACAAAGCAAGGTTAAAAAGGCAATGCACGAAAAGAAGGAAGGTTCGTTGCGCTCGGGTTCGGGCAAAAAGGTAACCAGCCGCAAGCAGGCTATTGCCATAGGTTTATCGGAAGCACGGAAGGAAGGTGCCAAGGTGCCTAAAAAGAAGGGAGGGGCTAAGAAAGCTGCAAGCAAAAAGGGCGGCGTTAAAAAGAGCGGTGTCCGTAAGAAAGGGGCCGCTAAAAAAGGCGGTGCAAAGAAAAGCAGCCATAAAAAGAGCAGCCGTTAATTGAGCTGCGCAAAACCGTTGGTAAGGATATTCGCCAGGGCATCGCGCAGAGCGCTGAAGTGGTTAGGCTTACTTAAAAAGTGATTGGCACCCAGTTGCTGCGTTTCGCGCACATCGTCGGTAAGGCTGCTGGTGGAATAAATTATAACGGGCACGTTCCGCAGGTAATCCATTTTACGGATTTCGGCCAGGCATTGCTTGCCCGATACGCGGGGCATGTTGAGGTCGAGGAAAATGTAATCGGGCGGGTTGCCGGTACGCTCGCGCAGTAGCTGCAGGGCTTCTTCGCCTCCGGGGGCGCTTAGGCATACCGAACCGGGTGAAGCATCGGCCAGTGCTTCTTCAAAAATCATGCGGTCATCGGGGTCGTCGTCCACAATCATGATGGTTTTGTTAGCGCTCATGTAGGGTAAAATTCTATTAGCAAATAAATACAGTTTGGTGGTTGAACTGTAAGCCGGGTAGGTGGTGTAAATAAAGTCTCATAAGGTTAAAGGGTAGGGCTTAAAAAAGTGTGCCAGGCTTAAACTGCTAAGTATTGAGGAATAGCTTCTACGAATTATATATTAAAGAAAATAATTTTCAAATATTAATTCATATTGTGCCCTTGTTGTTTTTGCTTTGGAGAGGACAGCGAAGCATAGTATCGGACAAGCACTACATTTTGGATAACATTCACCCCCTCTGATGTTATAGCCGGAGTTGTCAGTATTTTTTAAAGCATTAATACAAACCTATATGCCTGTTAAAAAAGAACTACAAAATGGCAACGGAAACGGCGTAGAGCCGGCTTTTCCTCCAAAAGCAAAAATCAGCAGAAAAGCGAAAGTAAAGATTGACGACTCGTTGCACGAGCGCACCCATGCCCCCGAGCGCGAAAAAATGGAAGAACTGGATGCCCGCGAGTTGTTGCGGGTATTAACCGAAGTAAAGAACGGCAACTTTAATGTGCGCATGCCTATTGATCAGGTGGGCCTTAGCGGCAAGGTGTGCGATGCGCTGAATGAAATCATCTCGATGAACGAGAAGATGATGCAGGAGTTTACCAAAGCCGGTAACACAATCGGCAAGCAGGGTAAGCTTACACAGCGTATTGAGTTGCAGGAAGCCAAAGGCGATTGGAAAACAGGGGTGGAATCGCTGAATACGCTGATTTCGGATTTGGTGCACCCTACCATTGAGATTGCACACGTAATCAGCTCGGTGGCGAAAGGGAATTTGAGTCAGCAGATGAGCCAGGAGATTGGCGGGCATAAGTTGGAAGGGGAGTTTGCGCGTATTGCCAAGGAGGTGAACGACATGGTGCGGCAGTTGAACCTGTTTTCGATGGAGGTTACGCGTGTGGCGCGTGAGGTGGGTAGCGAAGGTAAACTGGGCGGACAGGCCAAGGTAAAAGGTGTGGCCGGTGTGTGGAAGGATTTGACGGACTCGGTAAACCAGATGGGTAGTAACTTAACGGCCCAGGTGCGGAACATTGCTGAGGTAACCACTGCGGTGGCAAAAGGTGACCTGAGCCGCAAGATTACGGTGGACGTGAAGGGCGAGATATTGGAGTTGAAGAATACCATCAATACGATGGTGGATCAGTTGAACTCGTTTGCATCGGAAGTAACGCGTGTGGCGCTGGAGGTGGGAACGGAAGGTAAATTGGGTGGGCAGGCGCATGTAAAAGGTGTGGCCGGTACCTGGAAGGATTTGACGGACTCGGTAAACCAGATGGCGAGTAACCTTACGGGCCAGGTGCGGAACATTGCGGAAGTAACTACAGCGGTGGCAAAAGGCGATTTGAGCCGACAGATTACGGTGGATGTGAAGGGGGAGATTTTGGAGTTGAAGAATACAATTAATACGATGGTGGATCAGTTGAACTCGTTTAGTGCCGAGGTTACGCGTGTGGCGCGTGAGGTGGGCAGCGAGGGTAAACTGGGCGGGCAGGCGAAGGTGAAGGGTGTTGGTGGTGTTTGGAAGGATTTGACGGACTCAGTAAACCAGATGGGTAGTAACCTTACGGCCCAGGTGCGGAATATTGCGGAGGTAACTACGGCGGTGGCGAGAGGTGATTTGAGCCGTAAGATTACGGTGGATGTGAAGGGTGAGATTTTGGAGTTGAAGAATACGATTAACACGATGGTGGATCAGTTGAACTCGTTTGCATCGGAAGTAACGAGGGTGGCGCGTGAGGTGGGTAGCGAAGGTAAACTGGGAGGCCAGGCTACGGTGAAAGGGGTAGGTGGTGTATGGAAGGATTTGACGGACTCGGTGAACCAGATGGCCAGTAACCTTACGGGGCAGGTGCGGAATATTGCCGAGGTAACAACAGGTTTGGCGAAAGGTGACCTGAGTAGAAAGATTACGGTGGACGTGCGGGGTGAGATTTTGGAGTTGAAGAATACCATTAATACGATGGTGGATCAGTTGAACTCGTTTGCATCGGAAGTGACGCGTGTGGCGCGTGAGGTGGGTAGCGAAGGGAAATTGGGCGGACAGGCTACGGTGGTAGGCGTAGGTGGTGTATGGAAAGATTTGACGGACTCGGTGAACCAAATGGCAAGTAACCTTACGGGGCAGGTGCGAAATATTGCGGAAGTAACAACTGCGGTGGCTAAGGGCGACTTGAGTAGAAAGATTACGGTGGATGTAAAGGGAGAAATTTTGGAGCTGAAGAAAACCATTAACACGATGGTGGATCAGTTGAACTCGTTTGCATCGGAGGTAACGCGCGTGGCGCTGGAAGTGGGAACGGAAGGTAAGTTGGGCGGTCAGGCGGAGGTGACCGGTGTGGGTGGCACCTGGAAGGATTTAACGGACTCGGTGAACCAGATGGCCAGTAACCTTACGGGCCAGGTACGGAACATTGCCGAGGTGACGACAGCGGTGGCCAATGGTGACTTATCGCGTAAGATTGGTGTGGACGTGAAGGGTGAGATCCTTGAGTTGAAGAATACTATTAATACGATGGTGGACCAGTTGCGTGGTTTTGCATCTGAGGTAACGCGTGTGGCGCGTGAGGTGGGTAGCGAAGGTAAGTTGGGTGGTCAGGCCACGGTGGAAGGCGTTGGTGGTGTGTGGAAGGATTTGACAGACTCGGTAAACCAGATGGGTAGTAACCTGACGGCGCAGGTGCGGAATATTGCGGAGGTAACTACCGCGGTGGCGAAAGGTGACTTAAGCCGTAAGATTACGGTGGATGTGAAGGGCGAGATATTGGAGTTAAAGAACACCATTAACACGATGGTGGATCAGTTGAATGCCTTCGGATCGGAAGTAACGCGTGTGGCGCGTGAGGTGGGTAGTGAAGGTAAACTGGGCGGACAGGCCGATGTGCCCGGTGTAGCAGGTACCTGGAAGGATTTGACGGACTCGGTAAACAAGATGGCGAATAACCTTACGAGTCAGGTGCGGAACATTGCCGAGGTTACTACAGCGGTGGCGAATGGCGACTTGAGTAGAAAGATTTCGGTGGATGTGAAGGGCGAGATTTTGGAGTTAAAGAACACCATTAATACGATGGTGGATCAGTTGCGGGGTTTTGCTTCGGAAGTAACGCGTGTGGCGCGTGAGGTGGGAACGGACGGCAAGCTTGGCGGACAGGCCAACGTACCCGGCGTTGCGGGGACGTGGAAGGATTTAACGGACTCGGTAAACCAGATGGCCGGTAACCTTACGGCCCAGGTGCGGAACATTGCCGATGTGGCCATTGCCGTGGCGAATGGTGATATGAGTAAAAAGATTACGGTGGACGTGCGCGGTGAGATCTTGCAATTGAAAGAAACGCTGAACACGATGGTGGATCAGTTGCGGGCCTTTGCATCGGAAGTAACGCGTGTGGCGCGTGAGGTAGGTACTGAGGGTAAGCTGGGCGGACAGGCGTTTGTGCCGGGTGTTGCGGGTACGTGGAAGGATTTAACGGATTCAGTAAACCAAATGACGGGTAACCTTACAGCACAGGTGCGGAACATTGCACAGGTAACCAAAGCGGTTGCCTCGGGTGACTTGAGTAAAACCGTGGCGATTGACGTAAAAGGCGAGATCCTTGACTTGAAGAATACTATTAATACGATGGTGGAGCAGTTGAACAGCTTCGCCTTTGAGGTTACGCGTGTGGCGCGTGAGGTGGGAACGGAAGGTAAACTGGGTGGACAGGCCGAAGTAAAAGGTGTAGCCGGTACCTGGAAGGACTTGACGGACTCAGTAAACATGATGGCCAGTAACCTTACAAGCCAGGTGCGGGGTATTGCCAAGGTGGTAACCTCGGTGGCTACAGGTAACCTGCGCCAAAAGCTTTCGATTAATGCGAAAGGCGAGGTGGCGCAGTTAACGGATACCATTAACGAGATGATTGAAACGCTGGCCTTGTTTGCCGACCAGGTAACCACGGTGGCGCGTGAGGTGGGGGTTGAAGGTAAACTGGGCGGACAGGCATCGGTGCCGGGGGCTTCGGGTATTTGGAAGAACCTGACGGAGAACGTAAACCAGTTGGCGCAGAATCTTACCACACAGGTACGTTCTATTTCCGAAGTATCTACCGCGGTGGCCAAGGGTGATTTAACACGAACTATCCGTGTAGAAGCGAAAGGGGAGGTGGAAGCCTTGAAGGATACCATTAACCAGATGATCACCAACCTGAAGGAAACCACGTTGCGTAACCAGGAGCAGGACTGGTTGAAATCGAACCTGGCCAAGTTTACGCAAATGTTGCAAGGGCAGCGCGACTTGAACACGGTGGCACAGCGTATTCTTTCGGAGTTGGCGCAGGTGGTAACGGCGCACTATGGGGCTTTCTATATTCTGCGCCAGGTTGATGAAACGCAGAATGTGAAACTGAAGTTGTTTGCTGCTTATGGTTATAGAGAAGATAAGAATGCACCGAAGGAATTTTCGATAGGCGAGGGCCTTGTTGGTCAGGTGGCATTTGAGAAGGAACGTATCTTACTTACCAATGTGCCGAAGGATTATATTAAGATCAGTTCGGGGTTGGGTAAGGCACGGCCGGCTAACCTGATTATTTTACCTGTGTTGTTTGAGAATAACGTGAAGGCGGTAATTGAGCTGGCCTCCTTAGATGATTTTAGTGAAACGCACTTAGAGTTGTTAAGTCAGTTAACGGAAAGTATTGGTATAGTGTTGAACACTATTGAAACCAACACACGTACGGAGGAACTGCTGGCACAGTCGCAATCGCTGGCGGGTGAGTTGAAGATACAACAGGAAGAGTTGCGCCGAACCAATGATGAGTTGCAGGATAAAGCCCTGTTGCTTGTTAAGCAGAAAGAGGAAGTGGAAGCCAAGAATAAGGAGGTGGAAGAAGCGCGTAAGAGTTTGGAAGAAAAAGCCGAACAGCTTACGCTGACCTCGAAGTATAAGAGCGAGTTCCTTGCCAACATGAGTCATGAGTTGCGGACGCCGCTGAACAGCTTGTTGATTCTTGCCCAGCAGTTGTATGAGAATGCAGAAGGTAACCTGAACGATAAGCAGATACGCTACGCTAAAACCATCCATAGTTGTGGTGATGACTTGATCCAATTGATTAATGATATTCTTGACTTGTCGAAAATTGAATCGGGCTTTATTACGGCTAATATATCGCCGGTGCGGTTTAGCGAAATTGCTGCGTTTGTGGAAACCACCTTTAAGCCAATTAGCGAGGCAAGGCATTTACGCTTTACTATTGAAACGGATAGGACTTTACCGGCTTCGCTGGAAACGGACTTGCAACGCTTGAACCAGATTTTGAAGAACCTGCTTTCCAACTCCTTTAAGTTTACCGAGAAGGGTGAGGTGAAATTGAAAATGTATGAGGCCAGCAAGAACTGGAAACCGGGTAACCCAAGTTTAGATAATGCCACACGTGTTGTTGCCTTTGCCATCAGCGATACCGGTATTGGTATACCGCAGGAGAAGCAGAATATCATCTTCGAAGCGTTTCAGCAGGCAGAAGGTTCAACCAGCCGTAAGTATGGTGGCACAGGTTTGGGCTTATCTATCAGCCGTGGCTTGGCAGAGCTGTTAGGTGGTACGATTGAGTTGGAAAGCCAGCCGGGAACGGGCAGCACGTTTACCTTGTTCCTGCCGGTGGAAAGTGTAACGAACCTGGTTTCGCGGCAAACTTCTGACAACCTGAATGCCATTCAACAATACCAGATGAACGGTTCGGGTGATATTGATAACCTGTTGAGCGCTATCCGCATTACCAATGACGGCATTGAATCGAACATGAGCATTGTGAATGAGATGATCAATGAAACAGGTGATGACAGGAGCAATATCAGCATGGGCGATAATGTTATACTGATTGTAGAAGATGACTCGCGCTTTGCCAAGATATTGATTGAGAAGGCTCATCAGGAAAATCTGAAAGCTATTGTTGCTATTAGTTATATCGAAGTGTTTGACTTTATCAATCGCTTCTCACCGGTTGCCATTACACTGGATGTGAAGTTACCTGATACCAGTGGCTGGAAGGTGTTGGAACTGTTGCGTAACGATTTAAACTACCGTCACATTCCAATTCACCTGATATCGGGTGAAGAGAACAGACAACTGGCTTTAAAGCGCGGTGCCAGAAGCTTCTTGCTAAAGCCTTTGGAAACGGATTCGTTGAAGGAGTTGTTTGTAGATATCAAGTCGTTTGCCAATAAGGATATGCGGCATGTGCTGGTTGTGGAGGATAATGAAATAGACTCCTCGCAAATTGCCAAGTTATTGGGCGATAGCAATGTAATGGTAAATATTGCCGATACAGGTGAAGAAGCACTTCGACAGATTAAGGAGCGCAACTTTGACTGCATTATCCTTGATTACACGCTGCCTGATGTTTCGGGTATGGAGTTGGTAAATAAGGTGGATTCGCTGAAGAAGAAGCTGACGCCTGTGATCGTATACTCCGCCCGCGACTTTGATAAGAACGAGATGAAGCAGTTGAACCGCAACTCAAATTCAGTGCTACTGAAAGGCGTTAACTCGCTGGAGCGTTTGCTGGAAGAAACGGTGTTGCACCTGCACATTAACCACAAGGATTTAAGCCAGGAAAAGCGCAGAATAATTGAGAATAATCGACGGAAAGAAGATATCCTGACAGGCAAGAACATTTTGGTTGTAGATGATGATGTACGCAATCTGTTTGCCTTAACCACGGTGTTTGAACGCTATAATATCAACGTAATTACAGCGGAGAGCGGTAAAGAGGCCATTAGCATACTAAATGAAAATCCATCGATTGATATGGTTTTGATGGATATTATGATGCCGGAGATGGATGGTTATGAAACCACCCAGAAGATACGCCGCGAACATAAAAACAGCTTACTGCCGATTATTGCCGTTACCGCCAAAGCTATGAAAGGCGACCGCCAAAAGTGTATTGAAGCCGGCGCTTCGGATTACATCACTAAGCCCCTGAAAATTGATCAACTTTTATCGCTGATGCGTATATGGTTTTACAAATAAACAGAGGTAGATGATGCAACCCAAAATATTGTTGGTAGATGACCGCGAGGATAATTTGTTCGCTATTGAAGCGCTGCTTGGCAACGAGCATTACCGGTTTGTAAAGGCCAACTCGGGCAAGCAGGCGCTTAAGATTTTGCTGCAGGAGTATGACTTTGCGCTGATACTAATGGATGTGAAAATGCCTAACCTGAACGGGTTTGAAACGGCTTCGCTTATTTACGAGCGCGAGAAGTTGCGGCAAATTCCCATCATCTTTATAACGGCGCATAGTTATACCGACGAAAGCATCTACAATGGTTATCGCGCAGGAGCGGTAGATTATATCTACAAGCCTATTAAGCCGGAATTGCTGCGCGCTAAGGTTGGTGTGTTTATAGATCTTTATCAGAAGAACCACCGTCTGTTACAACAGGAGCAGAAGTTGATCGCCATTAATAAGAGTTTGGAGAATGAAATAAAAGAACGCCGTATTACGGAGGAAAAGATAAAAGCTTTAAACCTGGAGTTGCTGAAAAACATCGACCGGTTAGAAGCTGCTAACAAGGACCTGGACCGGTTTGCGTTTATGGCCTCTCATGATTTGCAGGAGCCCTTGCGCAAAATACGGTTGTTTACGGATCGGCTTAGCACTGCGTATAGTGGACTGCTGGATGGAAACGGAACTTTGTATTTGAACCGCATTCAGAATTCTGCAGAACGAATGCAGGTGCTGATACGGGATATCCTTACCTTCTCGAAGGTGGCTACTTCGAAGAAGGAGTTTATTAAGTGCGACCTGAACCAGTTGCTGAAGGACGTGCAGGAGCAGTTGGAAGAGAACATTACACTTAAACATGCGCAAATTACTGTTGATCCTCTTCCCTCTCTTTTTATTAATCCCAATTTAATGCAGGCGGTGTTTCATAATCTGCTGAGCAATGCATTAAAGTATATGGCCGCAGATACCGCGCCGGTAATTCGTGTGAGGGCAGAGCTTGATGGTGCAGGGGAGGATGTTACTACCGGGGGGGATAAGTATTGCCGGATATTGGTAGAAGACAACGGTATTGGTTTTGATCAAAAATATGCCGAGAAGATTTTCAGCATGTTTACGCGCTTGCATAGCTCCAGTGACTATGAAGGAACAGGTATTGGCCTGGCGCTATGTAAAAAGATCGTAGAAGATCATAATGGCTTTATCTCGGCACGAAGTAAACCTGGGGAGGGGTCAACGTTCATGATTTCGTTGCCGCTTGGTCTGGGGCAAGGACAGGCTGAAAAATCTCGAATACAAAGTTCACCGCAGATTACGCAGATTAACACAGATTAAAGGCAAAGGTGTTTGTTGTTAGGCGTTTGTAGTTTGTCGATTTCTAACCCCTTCCGGCCTCGGTTTGAGTTGAGTGAAGAGCGCAATAATGTAATTTTACCTTGAACTATATTGCTTCTGACAATTATCGCAATAGAAGGTTCTTCGCTGGGTTTTGCCCATTACTTTTAGTTTGATAGGCAGATTGCAGCGGTGGCAGGTTTTGCATTTTGTAAAGCGGCCCGGAGTTGGGTTTTACAACTGATGGGCTAAAATTACATTAGCAAGCTATATTTGGCTACGATGGTGGGTTTTTTAATGCAGTTACGAAGTGCAGTTGCGCTATTAATAGCTTTAGGCCTTTTGAGCGTTTATGGTTGTAATAAGGAGCTTGGCTATTTGCATAGCAATCATCCGTTAACCTACACCCGGATCAACGAGTCGCCATTTGTGTTGTATAACGGCTATGGGGGTAAGGAGATGGTAATAGACAGGATGGCTGTTTTTAATGGCGATGATAGCTTAACGGTGAGTAATGCTGATTATGGAATAGTGAGCTTTAGAATGACATTGATGGAATCATCGTCCGAGAATGGGCCTGTTGTATTCCAAATTACCGGCAATAAGTTTACTCCTGAACTGAGAAAGTATCTATTGGGCGGTCATACCTGTACCTTCCTGATTGATGATGTATTACTTAAGGATAAATGGGGACGACCTGCGAAACCGGTTATCTCTAAAATTAAAATCTACGTGTTGCATTAAACGGGCTGCGCGCCGCCACCTATACTGGATTTCGTATCTGTTACTTATACAACTTCTGACAATTATCACAATAGAAGGTTCTTCGCTGGGTTTTGCCCATTACTTTTAGTTTGATGGGCAGATTGCAGCGGTGGCAGGTTTTGCATTTGTAAGCTTGCCAATGTTTGCGTAACTCGAAGTTGCGTTTCCATTTCAGGAAGTCGTAGCTGTATTGATGGGCTTCTTTTACCAGTTCAGCCAGTTTTTTGAGAGGTAGTTGTTTTAGTTTGTTTTGCGGGTGTACTTTAATGCGATACAACACCTCGCATTTGATAATGTTACCGGAACCGGAGAAAATGGTTTGGTCTAATAAGGCATCGCATACCAGCGTGTCGCCCATTGCTTTTAGGGCCTTGGTAGCACGGCGCGGATTCCATTGATCGGAGAGGAGGTCGGCCTGCCAGTTGTAGACTTCATTTAAATCACCTTCGATAAATTGAACAGAACAAGCGTAAAAGTTGAGTTCGCCGTTTGTGAATTGGAGTGATAAACGGGGCTTTGATTCTTTGGCTTCATCAATACGATAGGTGCCGAATAGCATAAGATGTATGCGCACCGTAAAGTTTTTAAAGCAGATAAGAAAGTGCTTGCCCCAACTTTTAAAGTCGGTTACCTTTTGGTTGCGCAGGCGACTAAGGTCGAGTTTAGAGTTGCCGCTAACCTGCAGTACCTTATGGTTTTTGAACTTCTGAACCTGCTCCTTTAAAATTACTATAGAAGGACCTTCGGGCATACTGGTGGTTTGCAAAAAGAATGCCTTGTAATACTGTCCGGTCCGGTGTGGAAGATTTACCCGTTGATTATTGTTTTTCCCTTCTACTTTAGCCGCAAAGAATAGACTATGAAAGTGGCCTTAATTGGTTATGGCAAAATGGGCAAAACCATTGAACAGGTTTTGAATGACATGGGGGATACCGTAGTGCTTAAGATAAGTGAAGAGAACAAGCACGATTTTAATAATGAGAATTTGCGCAAGGCAGATGTAGCCATTGAATTTACAAGGCCTGATTCTGCTGTAGAAAATATTAAGAAGTGTTTGGCTGCCAGTGTACCGGTGGTAGTGGGCACAACTGCCTGGCTTGAACATTTGCCGGAGGTAAAGGAGGCTTGCAAAGCGGCTAACGGAGCTGTTTTTTATTCGCCCAACTTTAGCATTGGGGTAAATATATTTTGGGAAGTGAACCGCCGGCTGGCAGAGTTAATGGATAAGCAACCGCAATATGAGATTACCATGTGGGAAAGCCACCATACCGAAAAGTTAGATGCCCCCAGCGGAACAGCCGTTAAAACGGCAGAAGTGATAATGGAATCGTTGCAACGAAAAACTGATTGGGCTACGCAAACAGAAGGCGCGGTGCCACAAGCCCAGGTAAAAAAGGAAAAAGAGGCATTGAATGCCGAAGATTTGTTAATCGTTGCAAAAAGAGAACCGGGTGTGCCGGGCACACACGTGGTAAGTTATACCAGCAACGTTGATGTGCTTGAATTTAAACACGAGGCCAAGAGCAGGAGGGGATTTGCTGAAGGTGCGGTAATGGCAGCCCGCTGGCTGATAGGCAAAAAAGGTGTATTTGAAATGAAGGACATGCTGCAGTAACCTGTGGCTGCTGCGTGTGAAATGACGGCTTAAATTCTATTTTCGTTGGTAGTATTACGTAATACAGAAACCCTATTATGATATTTCTTTCTCTGGTAGTTGTTTACATGCTGGGCATCCGCATAGGAACGTATGGCATTTTTAAAAAGATGGGCATTGCCCCGTGGAAGGCGTTTGTACCGGTGCTGAACTCAATGGAATGGCAACGGCTGATTGATAAGCCGAAGTGGTGGACCTGGATGTTGTTTATACCCGGTGTTAACCTGTTTTACGTAGCGAGCCAGCTTACCGAGATGAGCAGTGCCTTTAAGCGCTATGGATTTTGGGAGCACTTTGCCAGTGTAATGTTTGCCGTGGTTTATATCCCTTACCTGGGTTTTTCGCCTAACGAAAAGTTTATAGGCCCCGGTGGTGTTAAGTCCGGTCAGAAGCCGCCAGTGCGCAGCTCGGTGCGCGAATGGGCGGATGCTATTGTGTTTGCCGTTGTAGCTGCTACGCTGATACGCATATTTGTGGCGGAAGCCTATATGATACCTACACCCAGTATGGAGAAGACCCTACTGGTAAACGATTTTTTGTTTGTATCGAAGTTTCACTACGGTGCACGTATACCTAACACGCCTTTAAGCATGCCGTTTGTGCACCACACCATCCCGGTGCTGAATACAAAGTCGTATGTAGAGTGGATTAAGCTGCCCTATAAAACCTTACCGGGTTTTCAGCATGTAAAGCGATACGATATGGTGGTGTTTAACTTCCCGGCCGGTGATACTGTTGTGTTGGAAAACCAGGGCCCAAGTTATTATGATTTAGTGCGCATTGCTGCGCTGCAAAATGGCAGCAGTTACGAAAAGGCGCGTGAGGATATGTGGCAAAACCCGAACCTGCATATAACTGCCCGTCCGGTTGATAAGCGCGAGAACTACATTAAACGTTGCGTAGGCGTGCCCGGTGATAAGTTGGAAGTGATAGATGGGGTATTGTATGTAAACGATGCACCCGCCTACAGGCCTGAAAATTTGTATACCCCTTACTTTGTGAAGTTCAAGAAAGGCATGAACCCAACCGAAGAACAGGTAGAAGAGTTGCAGATGGATACTATGGAAGTGATTGGTGCCGACCATTACATCTTCCGTATGACGGAGAAGGACGTAACCACGCTGAAAGGTTTGGGTATAACGGATACATTGTATTCGTACGTAATACCCAAAGGTCAGAAATCTATTGCCGGTTATATGGGCGATAAGCCGGTTTACTTTGAAAATATCTTCCCTAACGACTTTAGTCACTATAGCTGGAACGTAGATAATTTCGGTCCGGTTTACTTACCTAAAAAAGGATGGACAGTTCCATTGAACGATTCTATCTATCCGCAATACGACCGTGCAATACGTGTGTATGAGAATAATACTGTTGAACGCCGTGGCGGTAAGTTCTTTATTAACGGACAGGAAGCTACCTCCTATACCTTTAAGATGGATTATTACTGGATGATGGGCGATAACCGCCATAATAGTCAGGATAGCCGTTACTGGGGTTTTGTACCTGAGGATCACATTGTAGGTAAGGCCTGGTTTATATGGATGAGTGTAAATCCTAAAGGAGACCTGTTGCACAAAATACGCTGGAGTCGTTTATTCAGCAGCATACACGGCCGTTGGGCACCGGATGATGAGAAATATACCAAGTAATAAAGCAATAAAACAAAAGAGGCCGTTCGTTGAACGGCCTCTTTTAGTTATGCGTTGAGCGTTTAGCTTATGGTTGTTTAAAGGTGGCAACGTATTGCACCACTGCATCAACCTGTTGGTCGCTAAGCTTAGAGTGTGGAGGCATGAAGTTTTTACCGTTGCGGATGATTTGTTTCTGCTGATCGGAATTGAAGGCAGTGGTTGCCAGATCTTTTGCTCCCATATACCCCAGTTTACCATCTGCCCCGTGGCAGTTAACGCAACTGTTCTGGTAAACCAGTTTACCTTCGGCTACCACATCGCTGCCGGCAGCAGTAGTATCCACAGCACCACCGGCTTTTTTAGCGCGGCTAACTTCAGCTAAACCGTAAGCGGCAATAATTAATATAACCGATAAAGTGGCCAATGCCAGTTTACCACGCTTAAAGCCGATAACAGCTAAAGGAATAGCGGCCAGCACACAGGCAATTTTAATGAGCAGGAAGGTGTTGATGATTGAGCCATCTACCATCATCCAAATACCTGTTACCAGGAATCCGGCACTGATGATCATTTCGGGCACCTTGGTGATTTTGGTGTATTTAGCCAGTAGTTCGGTTTTCTTTAACTGGAACAGCAATAACTTAGCCACGTAGTGCACCAGAAAAAGGATAACAAACAGTTTGTGGGCATGCAGTAAACCTACGTCCATCATAATAATCGTTTTTGGTTATGGGTGCAAGGTTCGCAAAATTTGGCCGAAGCCGCCTACTTTACAGGTAGTTAATTTCCACATGTAATTTGGCAAAGCTGCGTACCATGGCGCTTACACCGCAATATTTTTCCTGCGAAAGGTCAACTGCCCGCTGCACTTTATCCTTATCGGCCTCGTTAGCCAGCCTAATATAGTAAGCAAGGGTAACGGTATGATAAATCTTCGGATGCTCTTCGGTCAGATCGCCTTTTACTTTGATACTGAAATCGGAGAAAGAAACACGCATCTTTTGCAAAAGTTCGGTCACATCAATTGCGGTGCAACCGGCCAGTGAAGTTAGTATTAGCGCCTTTGGCCTAAAGCCGGTAGTTGTAGCTTCGTCGGGGTTTGCATCAATACGCAGGGTTTTGCCATTCTGGAAAGCATCGAACATCTGTTCGCCTACCCATTTCAATTCGGTTTCGTGTTGTGCCATTCGCTTTACTACAGTTTATTTTTTCTGGACATTGATATACATGCTCCGGTCGTTTACGGAAAAGTCATCGGCCTTATTCAGGCTGAGCGTAGTTGACTGCCATTGGTTGGTGGCCTCTATCTGTGTATAGGCTTTACCATCGGTAGTTATAAAAGCCGGCATGCTAAAGTTAGGCACAGATACAACCCAGTGATAACTGAGTTCGTAGTTTTTGCCCTGCAGGTGGGTGAGGGTGTATTCAAAAACAGGGATATCCGTCTTTTTTAAATACTGTTCGAATACAGCGGTAAGGTTGCGGCCGGTTTTACGGTTAAAGTAATTTACTACATCCTGATAGCCGATGTTTTTCATTTTAAAGGTGGTGTCGCTCATACACTTTAGCATACTCCACCAGCGGTTATCGTCGTTCACCACATGGCGTAGTGTGTTAAGAAACAACATGCCCTTGTTATACATGTCGCCATCCCCTTCTTCGTTTACCCCGTAAATACCTACTACCGGGCTTTTGTTATCTACTGTACCCTTTTTAGCATTTACATAGCGCATGGCTGTATCGTAACCGTATTGGCATTCTACATAAATAGCTTCGGTATAGGTGCAAAAGCCTTCGTGAATCCACATGTCGGCAATATCGCTGCAACTTACACTGTTGCCCCACCATTCGTGGCCGGTTTCGTGAATGATGATGTAGTCGAAGTTTAAACCTATACGCGAAAAATCCATGCCGGCATAACCGGTTTTATACTTGTTGCCATAGGCAATTGCCCCCTGGTGTTCCATACCCAGGTAAGGTGTTTCAACCAGCGCATAACCATCGTTCCAGAAAGGATATTTGCCCAGAAATTTTTCGTAACAGGCCATCATTGGTTTTACCTGTGTAAACTGCTCTTTACTTTTTTGCAGGTTATAAGGCAATACATAATAATCCAGCGAAAGTATATCGCCATCCTGCGCATCGTATTGGTCGCTCCAATGAACGTAGTTACCGATATTTAAAGTTACGTTATAGTTGTTGATGGGGTAATGCACAAACCAGCGGAAGGTATTGGTGCCGTCTCCATTACGGTTTACACCCTGCTCGCTTCCGTTTGATACACACTTTAAGCCGGTAGGGATAGTACAGTCAATGATCATGCTATCGGGTTCATCGCCCAGATAATCCTTATTAGGCCACCATAGGCTGGCCCCCATACCTTCGCAGCTAACAGCTATCCAGGCATTGCCATCGCGGTCGTAGGTCCAGGTAAAGCCGCCGTCCCATGGCGGGCGCACGGCTTCGGTAGGTTTGCCATCGTAATAAACGGTTAAAGAACTGGTATCACCTTTTTTAACCAGGTTGGGCATATCCACGAAAATGGCGTTGAACTCGCGCCTATAATTGAGCCTTGCTCCATGGCTGGTGATGCTGCTAATCTTCATGCTATCATACAAATCCAACTGAAGCGTTTTGAAATCGGCCATTGCTTTAAAGGCGATATAGTTGCTGCCGCTGATACTGTGGTTGCCGGTATCGATCTTTACATCGAGGTGGTAGAAGGTAACATCAAAGCAGGTGCGCTCGGGGCGCAGGGAACCGCGAAGTGTATCGGCGCGGGTGTATTCTTTTTTCTGTTCAACCAGCGATTGAGCGAATAGCTGCACACTGAGTAGAACAAAGAGCAGGAAGGAGATGTTTTTACGCATATAGTATAAGGATGCCGGCAGCTGTTTTTTCAATACCTTGTTAAAACAATTAGCGTACCGAACTACGAAATTCAAATATTTTGCCGACTTGTCCGTGATAAGGTTAGCCCGCTTAAGAAATATTCAGCGATCAGCGGACTGAAGTGGAGTAAGGACGAATGAGAAAAATTATTTTCCTGATGATGCAGTCGATACTGTTTTTTATGATTGTAGCCGCTATTTACGGCTCGATAGAATATTATGGTTGGCAGGCCGTAAAAACGGCCTTTAAGAGCTACAATGTAAATACCTTAAAGTGGGTTTACTGGGGTTTTAGCCTGGGGTTGATTGCCCTTTTTATGTTGTACCGCCCTTTGTTGTATAAGTATCTGCCGCGCAGTATTTCGTCGTACATGGGAGCTGTAATGGTAATTGTACTTTTTGCCAAACTTATCGTAGTGCTGTTTTTATTGCCGGAGGATTTGATACGGTTGATGCGAACAGCCGGTGCAAAAGTTAGTAGCAGCCCTGCGGCCGACGGAAGTATTTCAAGAAGTGTGTTTTTGAGCCGAATGGCGTTGATAACCGCAGCCATACCGGCAGGTACGTTGATTTACGGCATAGTAGCCAATGCCTACAATTATCAGTTCAGGAAAGTAAAGGTGAAAGCTCCGAATTTACCGGAAGCATTTAACGGTTTCAGGATTATACAATTATCGGATATACACTCGGGTAGCTTTACGCGCAAGGAGCCTATAAAAGAGGTGGTGGAAAGAATAAATGCCCTGAACGCCGACCTTATACTTTTTACCGGCGACCTTGTGAATAATGTGGCCGATGAGATGGATGAGTATAAGGAACTGTTCGGGCAGTTAAGGGCGAAACACGGGGTGATGTCGGTAACCGGCAACCACGATTATGGCGATTATGTGCCGTGGGAAACTATGGAGGCCAAGCAGGCCAACTTTAAAAAGTTTATGGATACACACCACGGGATGGGCTGGGATTTGTTAATGAATACCAACCGCGTGCTGGAACGTAACGGCCAGAAGATAGCCATTATAGGGGTGGAGAACTGCGGGGGCGGTCGCTTTAAGCATTACGGCAACATGGATGTAGCTTATGCGGGCACAGAGAACATTCCTTTTAAGGTGTTGATGAGTCATGACCCCTCCCATTGGGACAGGGAAGTTAGACCAAAATACAAGGACATTGATTTAATGTTAAGCGGGCACACCCATGGTGCGCAATTTGGGGTAGAGAACAAGTGGTTGAAGTGGAGCCCATCGGAGTATATGTATAAGCAATGGGCGGGACTGTATAAAGAAGGTGCCCAGCATTTGTATGTAAATCGCGGATTTGGGTTTTTGTTTTACCCCGGCCGGGTGGGCATACTACCAGAGGTAACAGAGATTACCCTTGAAAAAGCATGAAAAGGATAACCTGTTTTAACAGGAAACGCTTTATTTGTTAACGGTTTCCTATATTAGCGTGATGCAGCCGTTACAGGAACGTTTGGAGGTGCTGATAAGCAAAGCTCAAAAGCTGGTAGACGATAACCGGAGATTAGCGTCGAAAAACCAGGTTTTGGAGCAGGAATTGGCAGAATATCGCCAAAAACTGGGCGAATCGGCACAAAAAAACGAGGAACTGCTGGAAAAGATTAAAATTATTAAGTTAGCGCAGAATATTGGTTCAGGCCCTGCTGAAAATGAGCAGGTAACGGAACTGAAACGGAAAATTAACGAGTACATTAAGGAAATAGATAACTGTATAGCGATGTTGAATGACTAGCTTATGGTGGAAAAAGGTGAAACGGTAAACATTAATGTTTTGATTGGTGAGCGGCCCTACCCATTAAAAGTGGCAAAGGCCGATGAGGAGAAGTTGCGAAATGCGGTACAACTGGTGAATGATAAAATTAAGGAGTACCAAAGGATGTATGAAGGAAAGGATAAGCAGGATTATTTGGCCATGTGCCTTTTAAATTTTGCAGCCCAAAGTGTAAACGCCCAAACCGAAGTATATCAAAACAACCGTTTGATAGAAGAAAAACTGGAACAACTGGAGCAAGTGCTTTCTAATCCGGTGAAATAGAACTTCTTGAATTAACCTTCTGTTACTTTACTTACCCGTGGTTTTTCGTGGATGGGATGCCATCCGAAACGAAAGTGAATTTTTATTTTTAACCATAAACCACACCACCCAAATGGATCCAATTATGATAGTTATTGTGGCCGGTATTGCCATTATAGCTGCGGTAATAGGTTTGTTGGTGGGCCGAAGCATAACCCAGAAATCGAACCTGGACCTGGAAAAACAGGCACAGGCTGAAGTTGAAAAGAAACTGGTAGACGCAAAAGCCGCCGCCGACAAATTGATGGCCGACGCACAACGCAATGCCGAGAACACGAAGAAAGACAAGATGCTGGAGGCCAAAGAACATTGGATACAGCTGAAATCGAAGCATGAGAGCGAGGTTGCTGAACGCAACAAGAAAGTGATAGAAAAAGAGAGCGAGCTGAAACAGTTACAAAGCCAGCTTTCGTCACGCACCGGCGAGGTTGCCAAAAAGGAAAAGGAAATTGACAGCCTGCGCGATAATCTGAACAAACAGCTTGAACTGGTAAATACTAAACGCGAACAACTGGAGAAAAGTCATGAGATATTTGTGACTAAACTGGAGCAGATCAGCGGCTTGAGCAAAGAAGATGCAAAGCGCGAACTAACCGAAAGCATGAAGAAAGAAGCCGAGACGGAAGCGCTCAGCTTTATGAAAAATGCTATTGACGAGGCGAAAGCCAAAGCCAATAAGGAAGCCAAGAAAATTATTATCCAAAGCATACAGCGTACTGCTGCTGAAAATGCTATTGAAAACACCGTATCGGTATTTAACCTTGACAGCGATGAGCAGAAGGGCCAGATTATCGGTAGGGAAGGACGTAACATCCGTGCGTTGGAAGCAGCTACCGGTTGCGAATTTGTTGTGGATGATACCCCTGAGGCTATTATCATTTCAGGTTATGACCCAATCCGCCGCGAGATAGCACGTTTGTCGCTGCAGCGTTTGGTAACTGATGGCCGTATACACCCTGCCCGAATTGAGGAAGTGGTAGCTAAAACCAAAAAGCAATTAGAAGAACATATTCTGGAAATAGGTGAACGTACCGTAATTGATTTAGGTATACAAGGCATGCATCAGGAACTGGTGCGTTATGTAGGCCGTATGCGCTTCCGTTCTTCTTACGGTCAGAACTTGTTACAACACTCTCGCGAAGTGGCCAATTTATGTGCTACCATGGCGGCTGAATTAGGATTGAACCCTAAGTTGGCCAAACGAGCCGGTTTGTTACACGATATAGGCAAGGTGCCTGATGAGGAGAGCGAATTATCGCACGCCTTACTTGGCGCTAAACTATGCGAAAAGTATGGTGAACATCCAGCTGTGATTAACGCAGTTGGTGCCCACCACGATGAGATGGAAATGAAATTCGTGATTTCGCCGATTGTACAGGCTTGCGACGCCATATCAGGTGCACGCCCGGGCGCACGCCGCGAAATTATGGAAGGCTACCTGAAGCGTATCAAAGACCTGGAGTTGTTAGCCCAGGGCTTTGATGGTGTTGAGAAGGCCTATGCGATACAAGCCGGCCGCGAATTGCGTGTAATTGTTGAAGCCGATAAGGTGGATGACAAAATGAGCGAAGAAATGTCGTTTGCCATTTCTCAAAAAATTGAGAAGGAAATGACTTATCCGGGCCAGGTTAAGGTTACCGTAATCCGTGAAAAGCGCAGTGTTAGCGTAGCCCGCTAATTAACGTTTGTTTTAAACAATATGCAGGCCTGTTGGCCAACTTTTTGATAGAAAATCCTGTCTTTAGCAAGGCAGGATTTTTTTATTAGAAATACTTTAACTTCGCCGCTATCCAAGGAATGAATGCAATTTTACGAGGCCTTTTTACGGCTATTTTAGGTTTCCTGTATTGGGGTACATTAAATGCCCAGCAATTTACCACTAACGGCAGTACGGTGCAGTTGAGCTGCGAATGCTATCAACTAACGGCTGATGTTAACTCGCAGGGTGGTTCGGCCTGGAACAACAACCAGATAAACCTGAATAACCCTTTCGATTTTCACTTTCGTGTTTATCTGGGTTGTAATGATAATCCGGGTGCAGATGGCATTTGCTTTATTCTGCAAAACAGTAATACCGGTGTGTCCAGTACCGGCGGAGGGCTTGGATATGCCAATTTCCCAAACCAATCGGTAGGCATTGAGTTGGACACCCACCAAAACACCGGAGTTAACGACCCGGCCGAGGATCATGTGGCGATGGAATCGAACGGAAACACAGCGCATAACCTGGTTTCGCCCATACAAGCCAGTGCTACCAGTGCCAATATTGAAGACTGCACCTGGCACGATTTCCATGTGGTATGGGACCCAACAACACAAACGATGACGGTATCGTTTGACGGGGTGCAACGTTTCTCTTATACCTTTGCCCCGGGTTTAGTTAACTCGATCTTTTTAGGCAACCCGATGGTTTATTGGGGATGGACCGGTGCCACCGGCGGCGAATCAAATCTTCAGCAGTTTTGCGTTGATTTTGGTGCCGACTTTCAAGCGGGTTCGGGGTATGCCTCTTGCGATCCGGCTAACGTGCCTTTTACCAGCACTTCGCAATCGGGTTTAAACAATATTGTGGCCTACGATTGGGATTTTGGTGATGGATCGGCACATGCAACTACCGCTAATGCCGTGCATACCTTTCCGGGTCCGGGCACTTATACCGTAGTACTTACAATTACGGACCAAACACTTTGTACCAGCAGCCGCACCTATGCTGTAGTAATACATGATAAACCGGTTGCCACGCCATCGCAAACAGATGTAAACTGTTTTGGCAATAATGACGGAACGGCAACTGTTGCGGTAAGCAGTGGCACGCAACCTTACACAGTAGCCTGGACAGGGCCTGTGGGGGCTATTTCTCCGAATGGCCCAACTACGTTTAAAGCTACGCAATTAGCACCGGGTAGTTATACGGCCACGGTAACGGACGCGAATGGATGTACTGCTGCGCCGGTAAACTTTACTATTACCCAACCTGCGGCACCTCTAACGGTTACATCTTCACACACTAATGTAACCTGCTTTGGCGCACATAATGGCACACTTAGCATTGATGTTAGCGGAGGTACACCGCCTTATACTTACCAGGGCACGAATGTTCCTTCGGGCCCTACTGTGTTTACTAATCTTGGTCCTGCGCTATATGCGGGCAACGTAACAGATGCTAACGGATGTACTGCTGCAGTTTCGGAAACGATAACTGAACCATCATTGCTTGTTGTGCAGGAAACACACACCAATATAGCCTGCCATGGCGATGCCACCGGAACTATGGATGTTACCGCTAACGGGGGCACGCCGGGATATACTTATACCTGGGCACCTAACGTAAGCAACACATCAAATGCCGCAAGTTTAATGGCGGGAAGCTATAGCGTGACTGTTAGCGATGCCAACAATTGCTCTGCTACAACATCTGCCGCCTTAACCGAACCTCCGTTAATTGCATTGAATGCCACGTCAACCAATATTTTGTGTTATGGCGGAACTGATGGAACCATTACCGCCACAGCCAGCGGTGGAAATGGCACCTTGAACTATTCAGCCACTACCGATGGCGTCAACTTTGTTTATTCGGCTAACGGACAGTTTACCGGACTTACTGCAGGAACTTATACCGTAGCCGTAACCGATCAAAATAGTTGCACTAAAACTACCCAGGTTACAATTATTGAACCTGCGCAATTAACGGCCAGCATCCAGTCCTTTCCGGTAGGTTGTTACCACTACCACAACGGTACAACGCTGGTAGCTGCCACAGGTGGTACCCCGGGATATAGTTATACTTTTTCGGATGGAAGGCAGAATACCTCCGGCATTTTTGGCAACTTAAGCGCAGGTACCTACGATTTAACCGTAACTGATGCGAGTAATTGCACCATAACCGGTAGCTCGGTAATAACTGAGCCTGATTCGGTTATTATCTCTGTTACCCCTGACCCTGTAGAGGTAAAGCTGGGAGATGAGCTACCTATGCAAACCAATACCAACCAAACGGGCAATATTGTTTATACCTGGACCCCGCAAACGGGCTTAAGCTGCTACGATTGTCCGAATCCCGTTTTTGATGGAGTTTATAGTCAGTTATATACCGTTACTGCAGTGAATGACAGTGGTTGCAGGGGAACTTATTCGCCGCTTGTGAAGGTAATACCGGTATATGATGTCTTTATTCCGAACGCTATTACGCCCAACGGCGACGGTGCTAACGATGTTTGGCAGATGTTTGGTAATCTGCACGCATTAAAGCAACTGGAATTGCAGCTATTTAATCGTTGGGGCGAAAAGGTTTATGAAACCCACGATGTTTACTTTAAGTGGGATCCGCTGCATGAAACCTTTAAGGGGGCAGCAGTGCAACCCGGGGTTTATGTATACCAGGCAAAAATGGTTTGGCTGGATAACCATAATGATAATGGTTATATAGGCACCCTTACTATCCTAAAGTAGTCCGCACCTGTTCTGTGGATAGTTGGTTATTGTTGAATTGCAACTATTTGAGGTCAAAGTTTATCTTTGAGTAAACCACAGCGAATGGCAAAAGGATTATTAGCGATTCTCTTCGTTTTTGTAACAGTAACGGGCTTTACGCAGAATTATACCATACTGGGAAATTCCTCAGCTGTAGGGGGCTGTAATTGTTTTGAACTTACACCCGATGCCGGTGATCAGGCAGGTGCTATTTTTCAGAACAATACCATTGATCTGACCAATTCGTTCGATTATACCTTTAATGTGTTTTTGGGCTGTAACGGTGCAAATGGTGCCGATGGTATTTGTTTTGTATTAACCACGAACCCTAATGGTTTGGGTAATCCCGGTGAAGGCCTTGGCTATGCAGGAAGTAATCAGCCGTTTTCGCTGGCGGTTGAATTTGATACCTGGCAAAACGGTGCTCCCGCAAACGATCCGGCTTATGATCATATAGGTATCCACTCTGGCGGACAATACAATCACAACGTTGCACCGGCTGTGCCTGCTTTAGCCAGCCAGGCGAATATTGATGATTGCAACTGGCACACGGTGCGCATAGTATGGGATGCCGCCAGTGGTACTTTCTCCGTTTATTTCGATGGCGCATTACGCCAAAATGTAGTATTAGGTAATATAACCAATAGTTATTTTGGTGGTAACCCCATTGTAAACTGGGGTTGGAGCGGCGCCACCGGCGGTGGCACTAATGAGCAGGCTGTTTGCGTGCTAAGCACCAGTAGCTGGGTTGCAGGGGTAAACTATCAAACCTGTAACCCTACTGTTCAGTTTCAGGATGTATCAACCAGTAACGTAGGCAATGTGCAAGGCTGGGCCTGGACTTTTGGTGACGGAGGTACTTCGACCCAACAAAACCCTACCCACACTTACGCTGCACCAGGTAATTATACTGTTACACTTACAATTACAGATATTACCGGGTGTACAACTAACTATAGCCATGATATAGTAATTAATCCGCCGATAACCTTGGCGCCAACTCTGGTTCCCCCGCCATGCAATGGTGGGTCAAATGGATCCATTGATCTTGTTCCATCCGGAGGATTTGGCCCTTCGGCCGGTATGGGTGGATACGCATTTACATGGAATGACGGCCACCTGGGAGCTACGTATGCCGGGGTGCCGGCCGGAACTTACACAGTTACTGTTACCGACGGTGTTTGTACAAGCACGGGATCGTATACCTTAAACCAACCAACACCGCTTACTGCGTCGGTTAGTTCAACAGCTGCCAGTTGCGGAGCTAATAACGGAACTGCGAGTATTGTAATATCGGGTGGAACCACCCCTTATACGGCAGTTACGTGGGTGCCGGGTGGTTTAACGGGAACAACAATTACCGGTTTAGCTCCCGCGCTTTATACAGCCGATTTTCATGACGCCAACGGCTGTTCAGCGTTGTTGATGTATCAAACGCAGGTTGCTTCACTACCTTGCGGATATACAGCAACGGCTTCCAGCGTGGATGTAAGTTGTTTCGGCCTTACCAATGGGTCAGCTACGTTTAATGTTACAGGCTATGTGAACCCGCCTAACTGGAGTTGGAGCAATGGAGGTACAACTTCTACCATCAGCAACCTGGCAGCAGGCACCTACACATGTACTTTTACAGATGGCGCCGGTGTTACAGCAACTACTTCGGTTGCAGTTAACCAACCGGGAGCCGCCATGGTAGCAAGTTTAGCTACGGTAGATATGTCCTGTGCATCGAGTAACGACGGTCAGGCAATTGCCTCCGTGGTATCCGGAGGTGTGCCTAATTACAGCTATGCCTGGAGTGGAGGACAACCCAATAATCCGGTTGCTAATGGCTTAAGTGCAGGGGCCGTGACTGTAACGGTCACGGATTCGAAAGGCTGTACGGCAACGGCTTCGGGCAACATAACGGGACCGCCCACACTAACACTCAACGTTACTGCTATTAATGACAGTTGTTATCAATCGCATAAAGGAAGTGCAACAGCCAACGTAGCGGGGGGAAATCCACCCTACACGTACTACTGGAGCAACATATCATCGGGGCAAACCAACCTTAGTTTAACCGCAGGTACCTACACCGTTACGGTAACCGATGATAAGGGATGTACGATTACGGGTTCGGCAACCATAACCCAACCACCTTTGTTTACCCATACCATTGCTTCGCAAAACATTAACTGTTTTGGCAATACCACGGGTAGCATAACGCTAACACCTAATGGCGGCGTGCCGGCTTATACTTACACGTGGAACCCGGGTAGCGTTTCGGGCAATGCCCCAACCAATTTAGCTGCAGGTGGATATGGTGTAACAATAGAGGATGCCAATCATTGCACTCAAACTGATACGGTTACAATTACCCAACCGGCATCAGCATTAACCGTAACATCGTCGCATGTGAATGTTACCTGCCACGGCTTGAATAACGGTATGCTGATAGTGAACATTTCGGGAGGAACCCCGCCGTATTTTTACCAGGGCAATCCTATACCTGCCGGCAGCGACACCTTATTTAACCTGGCCCCGAATACTTATGCAGGCGCTATTACCGACAATAATGGCTGTTCAGTTAATATATCTGAAACGATTACG
Source organism: Chitinophagales bacterium (assembly GCA_046329495.1). Classification (GTDB taxonomy): domain Bacteria; phylum Bacteroidota; class Bacteroidia; order Chitinophagales; family LD1; genus Bog-950. The sequence goes on from JAXLUO010000003.1 coordinate 109,022, forward strand.
GAGCCCGGTGTACAGAGCTTATCATTAACGCAAAATAATAACACCTGCAATGGCGGACATGCCGGTGATGCAACGGCCAACTTTGTGAATGCAACAGGTAGCGTAACCTATAACTGGAGTAATGGCGGAAATACAGCTACTATAAACAGTTTACAAGCTAACACTTATACGGTAACTGCTACGGATGCCAATGCCTGTTCGTTTACCGGCAGTATAACCATTACTGACCCCGCACCTGTAACCATGAATGTAGCGGTAACCAATGCGGCCTGTTTTGGTGCTAATGGCAGTGCTACTGCGCAGCCGGTTGCCGGTACTGCGCCATTTACCTATACATGGAGTGCTAGCCCTGCAACAATAGCTACGGTAAGTTTACCAGCGGGAACGAACTATACAGTTACATCAGTAGATGCGGCCTTCTGTAACCAAACCGCCACGTTTAGTATTACTGAACCCGCCGGTATGAATGTACAGGAAACGCATACTGATGTAAACTGTTATGGCGATTCGACAGGCACCATAACATTAAACGTTAGCGGTGGTACAGGCCCGAATTATACGTATGCGTGGTCGCCCAATGTGGCCACAGGCAATATTGCCAGTATGCTAAAGGCAGGTAGCTATACCATTACTGTTACCGATCAGGCCACTTGCACTTCAACGATCACCGTGAATATCACAGAACCATCGCAGGCATTAACGCTGAATGTTGCACCTACCAACATTACTTGCTTTGGACAAAATAATGGATCCATTACATTAAATGTAACCGGTGGAACACCTGGCTATACCTATGGCTGGAGCCCGAATGTATCGTCGGGTAGCAGTGCAACCGGGCTCTCAGCCGGTAGTTATACTATTACTATAACTGATACCAAGGGCTGCAGTGTAGTACCATCTATTACCATTTCGGAACCAAGCCAACCTTTAACGCTTGCAACAGCACAAACCAACCTAACGTGCTACCAAAGCGCTAACGGTGTTGCATCGGTTTCTGTAAGCGGCGGAACATTCCCGTACACCTATGCATGGTCGCCAAATGTGAGCACCACCAACTCTGCCAGCGGATTGGCAGCAGGCTCTTATACTGTTACGGTAACCGATAACAATGGTTGTACCAACAGCAGCAACTTTAACCTGGCAGAGCCGGCTGAATTAACGGCCAGCGAAACACATGTGGATGTACTTTGTAATGGCGATGCTACCGGTTCAATTACCATTACAGCTAATGGTGGTACACCGGGTTACACGTATACATGGAATCCGAATATAGCAAGCACCAATGCCGCTACAGGACTTACTGCAGGAACTTATGCAGTTACTGTTTCGGACGCAAATGGTTGCAGTGTGTTAAGCGGCGCTACCATTACTGAACCAGGTGCATTAAGTATTACGCTTAGTGCTACAGCCGCTAATTGTTATGGTGAAAGCACCGGTACTATTACGGCTCAAGCTTCAGGCGGCGTGTCGCCATATGGTTTCTCGGCTTCTAACGACGGTATAAATTTTATAAGCTCTTCAACCGGACAATTTACAGGACTTGCCGCCGGTAACTATACTGTTTTAATGGTTGATCAAAATACCTGCACTGCTTCAGGTACGGTTACAGTTACAGAGCCTACACAATTGGTTAACGTAACCGGTGTAGAAGATGCAAGTTGCTATCATTATGCTGATGGGGTGTTAAACTTTGGCACTACAGGTGGTAACCCCGGCTATTTATTTGCGCTATCGAACGGAACAAGCAACAGCACCGGTTCATTTGGCGGCTTAGCTGAAGGCAGTTACCAGGTAACTATCACCGATAGCAAAGGCTGTTCGATTGTTGATTCAGGGACTATCCATCAACCGGATACGGTTCTAATAAGTGTATTGCCAAATCCAACAGAGGTAGAACTGGGCAGCAGTTTGGATTTGACCAGCACCACCAATCAAAGCGGTAATGTAACCTATGAATGGTTCCCTGCTTTTGGATTGAGTTGTTATGACTGTGCAAATCCAACCTTCAATGGGGTTTATTCGCAAATATATGTAGTAAGGGCCGTTACGGACTCGGGTTGTGTTGGTAGCGATACGTTGCAGGTAACGGTGATTCCGAATTATAACCTTTTTATACCTAATGCCTTTACGCCAAACGGCGATGGAACAAATGATTATTGGCAAATATTTGGCAAACTTAGCGGTGTTAAGCAGATAGAAGTGCAGGTTTTTAACCGGATAGGAGAGAAGGTGTTTGAAAGCCACGATCTGGACTTTAAGTGGGATGGCACTTACAAAGGCAAAGATTCGCCTAACGGGGTATATGTTTACCAACTGAAAATAGTGTGGATAGACAACCACAGCGATAATGGTTACAAGGGGTCATTAACGTTACTGCGATAGGCACAGGTTATTAGATTTGAGGCATATATAATTGGGAAATCCTGTTATTTTAGCCCAGAACCTATGCTATCCTCTACTATAATAAAATCAGTATTCATCTTACTGTTTTCAGGTATTTATTCGTTACAGGCCCAAAGGGGCGGAAATACCTTTTTTGATCAGAATTATCGGCCGATCATTTGCGGTGATACAGCCGGCAACGCTGTGGTTGCCTCAACTATTAAAAAGCGCTACCAATTCTTAGTTGATTCGCTTTCCGGGCAGAAGAAGGACAAAAAGCAAATGTATCTGACGGCGTACAATGAAAAATACGAACACATCAGAAGTTTTTTTAGCAAGGACCAATTATTATGGGGAGATACTTTGAGCCATTTGTCCGAAGGGATAATAGGCAATCTGGTAAAGGCAAACCCTGCTTTACAGAAGCAGTATTACGTATATACTGTAGGAACCAGTATCCCTAACGCATTTTCGGTTGGCGATGGTTTGGTGTTTGTGAACCTTGGATTGCTGAGCAGGATGCGCAACCAGGGCGAATTAGCCTTTGTGTTAGCACATGAACTTGCCCACGACTATTTAAACCATAGCATGCAGAGTATGGTAAAATACGTGGAGACAATGAGCGATAAGTCAACAAAGGATAAGATGCATGAAGTTGCAAAGAGTGAATACAATGCCTACCATCAAATGGAGTCGCTATCGAAAAACCTGATGCTGGATTTTAATACACACAGCAGGCAACATGAAAGTGAAGCGGATTCGCTTGCGGTGATTTGGATGACTAAGGCAGGCTATGCCGAAACAGCCGCCCTTAGCGCTTTACAGTTGCTGGATAGCATTGATAAGGAAAAATTTGAGCTTGATATTAACTATAAGGGATTTTTTGATTCGCCGGACTACCCATTTAAAGACGAGTGGTTAAAGCAAGCCGATTTTATGCAAGCCTTTAAATCAAAGGAGGAAGCACAGGATAAGGATAATGATACGCTTAAAACCCATCCTGATTGCAAGAAACGAATAGCCGCCATTGAGCAACGCTATCCCGGTGAGCGTAAAGCTTTAGAGCGTCAAGATGCAACTATGGCACAAATGAATACTATAGCCGACTTTGAAATCGTAACACATCAGTACGAACGAGGTTTATACGGTGTGTCGCTTTACAACACTTTATCCCTATTGCAGCTTTATCCTGCAAATACCTATCTGCATGCTATGGTGGGTAAAAATTGCTATTTCCTTTACAAGGCTATAAAGGACCACACCTTTAGCCATCATACCGATATGCCGCACCCCTATTTTGACAACCGGTATAATCAATTTTTGAGCTTCATCAATAATTTACGCAGTTCGGAATTTGCGGCAATTGCCATTGCTTACCTTAAGAAAAACCAGCCGGCGCAAAGTGATGCGCAGTTTGATTTTGCACAGATACTTTGCCTAAGCACTAATCCTGAAAAAACATCGATTGAAAATCTGACAATGGAATACTGTAAAAGCTATCCTAATACGAGCGAAGCAATTTACCTGAAAGAGAGATTATTAATTAAATAAACATACATCTGAACCATGAAAAGAATGTTGATGGCCTTATTGGCTGTATTTATGACCGTTGCTGCTTTTGCCCAGAAAGCAAAGCAAGACGGGGTGGACTTGCGATTGCTAAACTATGGCCCCATGCTGGCCGGGAATGAGATTAAAGGCTATTACTTTTTCTATTACCTGGATAAGGCAGAAGGAGGGCAACTAAACTACCGGATAGATATTTACGACGAAAATTTTAATGAGGCCAACTCCTTCGAAATTACGAAATCAAAGATGTACTCCCTACGCTCAGCAACCTATAACGGGGAAGCTTTCCTATTGGACTTTTTCAGTTCAGAATCGCAGAATGAGGATCTTATAACGTATGATAAGACCGGTAAGGTTATTGATGAATATGTGACCCCACAGATGAGCGGGATGGAGGTTTACCTAACGAATGCTTATTCAAGTGCAAAGGGCAACGAGAATCCTGATCTTACGTCGGTAAATGACAAAGGGTTTTTGAAGTTCACGGTTAAATATGATAATAAACTAAAGAAGACAGGCTACAAAATTACGAGTTATACCAACGATCTTAAAGAAGATTGGCATATTGAACCTCCTCTTTCAGATCAGCATCGTTTTGAATCGTTCCAAACCCTCTATACTGATAATAACTACATAGTAGGCGTAGTATGGGCTAATGATAAGATGATGAGCGCTGATATATCTTATTACATGACGGTGATAGATCTAAGTAGTCATAAAATTCTGTTCCATACACCAACGGCTGATACTAAATATCGCCTGATACCCACAGGGGCTTTTTATGACAGTACAACTAATCAGTTTGTTGCCGTTGGTGAATATTATGATGTTAATGATAAGGGTGGTAAGAAGCGAAGCGAAGGTATAGGGATGTTTAGTTTTGATACCAAGGGAGTAGCAAAGAGTAAGAAGTTCCTCGGTTGGACCACGGATGTGAATAAGCAGATACCGGTAAACAGCAAGGGGAAACTGGAAGATGGCGGTTACCTGTCATTTGAACGCGTATTTAAAACAAGTGATGGTAAAATATTTGCAATTGCCGAACAATTTAAGAAGGAGGCCAATGCGGCCGGCGTAGCAATGGCAGTATTGACCGGAGGCCGGAGTGCCGGTGCGGTGTCTGTAGTAGATATTAAGGTTATGGATTTGATGGTTTTTGAATTTAACCCGGATTTTAGTCTTGCAAAGGTTTCGACCTTTGAAAAGCAGGACCATGCTGTTAGTTTGCCTTCAACACTCGCTTATTATCCGTTGCAGGTTTGTGCTATGATGATGAAGTACTACGGTTTGTTTGATTATAACTTTTATAAGTTTTCGCCTGATGGAAAGAGCTTTTCGGTATGTTATGATATAACCACACGTAAGAAAGATGAAGTTGCAAAAATTGGTAACATTGTTTATACACCAGAAGGCAAACTGGTAAACAGCACCATTGATTTGCCAAATAAGCCAACCTTCTTTACTGCACTGCCTGCTAAGTGGGGATATGTTGGTGTTACGCAATACTTTAAAAAAGAAAAGAAGATTGACCGCCGTTTAGAGAAGTTAGATTATTAAGATCTGATATGTTTTGTAAAAAGAAAAGGCGATGGATTTGCATCGCCTTTTCTTTTTATGCCTTACTGCCGGTTACTGTTGCGTTACCGGATACAACACAAATTCGCGGATGGGTGATTTGGGGGCAGTTTCAAGGAGAATGATCTTGTCCTTGGTCATCAACTTAATGCCATAGTATTTTGGCAATCCGCTGATTTCCGTTTTAAGGTAGGTGTTATTCTCTAGAAACTCATATTTGCCGTCCTGGGTTTCAACCGAATCAACGTGCGCAACAATTATGCCTTTGTCTTTAAACTCCATGCGTAATGTTTCGAGCGGCTTGAGGGCGGTATCTAATTGAGCAATTGCCTTTTTATCGTTCTTAAGATGGGCGTTCTTGATCATTTGCTGCTTCATATAAGTAACATCCCAACGCCAGGTGCCAATGAGCGCGGTGGTATCAACTGTAGCGCCGCCCTGACACGAAGAGAGCGCTATTACGAAGCAGATAAGCGGAATGAAGAGTTTTGCCTTATACATATGAGAGCAGGGTTTTAAAAGCCTCCCTGGCAGCCTATTTCAATAGTTTGAGCAATAAGGCTGTATGACTTGCGTAATTTTTTAGGCAGGGTTACAACCAGTTTCTTGTTATCGTAAATAAGTTCGAGGTTACCGTTAGCTGCATTTTTAAAGTAGGCCAACATATCGGTAAGCTTAATGTTAACGCTGTAGCGGTTGGTCCATTGCTTGCCGGCAGGTTCGCTGAAGAAACGTTCAAGCGAGTCGGTAGAGAAGGTTGTTTTGCCGCCTTGCACCACATTGAGCTGTTTGAACTTTACGATACCGCTGTCGGTCATCAACGTAAAGTTCATCGTCATGTAAGGCTGCACCGAATCCTTAAAGAAAGGATAGGTGAAGTCGGCATTAAGGCTTACGCCTTTAGGCGAAGTTGGAAGATCGACCGGTTTTACGAAGTAGAGCATGCCCCTACCCATGGGCAGCATCTTAAGATATTTTTTAATGTTACCGCCGCCGGCCCATGTAAGTGAAAACAGGGAGCAGAAGAGCAGCAACAGGAGCGATTTTTTCATCATGCTATACGAACATAAAAAAAGGCAGGCCGAGTTTAACCAGGACCTGCCTTAAATTAGAAATTCTTAATAATTAGTTACCGTAAACGTAAGTAGTAACTTTAGAGAAGAGGCCCAGAACTGAGAACACTTCGTAATCAACGTGTGATACTTTCTTAATGTTACCGTTCTTGATAGCTTCGTTGTAACCGTAGTCACCAATACCAACCAGGCCTAATACGCCGATAGCGTGAGAAGTACCTACTTTAGTACCAACTTCGTTTACGTTCAGGGCTCCTGGTGCCTTAATCTTTGTGAACAGACCACCATACAGAGCTGAACCAGCACTGATAACGCCACAGCTTGAAGTGATAACAGCAGCAGCAAAAGCAACAGTTGCTACGCGGGCAATGCTTTTTACGTTTTTCATAACAGAATTAATTTGTTTGGTTAACAATATTGCAAATGTATAGGGAGAAACAATATTTCCAAGTATACCCTGCGAAATTTTCTCCACAAAACTTTTGTTGACAGTATTACAGCCGCTTATAGGCTAATTGTAAGATATGAATTGCTGTTGCAACATCGGATGATTCTACCCTGAAAACGCACTCCTGATCCTTAGGATCGAGGGTGATTTCAACATAACCATCGCCGGAGGATTGGGTTTGGAAAAATACATCATCTTTCAGGTAAAACTTTTCATTCTTTTTTGGGGCACCATCCTTAAAGCGGCTATCCAGGAAATCGATGGCTTTTTTTACTTCCTCTTTGGTGAACTCGAAGGTTTTGGTATCCAGCACGGTGCCATCAAAGTCGCCGGAGTGCTTGCTTTCAACAATTACGCTGAGTTTGGCTACATCCTTTTTTGCTTTTTCATCGAAACCAAGTTCTACTTTGATGGAAACTTCGGTATTGCCATCCCATTTATAGGCACCGTAAACTGTATCGATACCATTACCGCGAGGGGCATCGGTATTAGGCATTTGGGCGAAAATAGCCAGGCTGGTAAGCAGGAAGGCAAAGGTTAATAGTTGCTTTTTCATGTGTTATTTTTTTAAGTAGTTGAGCAAATTTAGGGTTTGTAGTAACATATGGAAATGCTGTTTTCCGGAGCGGTATTTTGCGAATACCGTGCCAGTTTAGCAGGTAATTAGCTGCTTGCTTTAATTTTATCGATAAGGCCGGTAAGCACTTTTCCGGGGCCAACTTCTGTAAACTCGGTAGCGCCATCGGCCAACATTTGACGGATGGTTTGGATCCATTTAACGGCGCCGGTAAGTTGGGCAACCAGGTTTTGCCGTATAGCTTCCGGGTTTGTTTCGGCTTGGGCCGTTACGTTTTGGTAAATAGGGCAAAGCGGTTGCTTAAAGTTGGTTTGCTGAATGGCTGCTGCAAGCTCTTTGCGGGCCGGTTCCATTAAGGGAGAATGGAAGGCACCACCTACGGGCAGTTTTAAAACCCGCTTTACGCCTGCCGCTTTTAATGCCTCTGCGGCTTTATCGATACCGGCTATGCTGCCTGAAATTACCAACTGCCCCGGTGCATTATAATTGGCGGGCACTACTACTTCGCCGGTAATTGAGGCGCATATTTCTTCCACCTGTTGCTCGCTTTGATAACCAAGTACAGCGGCCATGGTAGAGGGTACCAGTTCGCAGGCTTTTTGCATGGCCTGAGCGCGAATGCTCACCAGTTTTAACCCATCCTCAAAACTTAATGAACCGGCGGCAACCAGGGCGCTGAATTCGCCCAAAGAATGCCCTGCTACCATTTGTGGGTTGAAATCGGGTAATAGGGCAGCGCTTATTACTGAGTGCAGGAATACGGCGGGTTGTGTAACCCGGGTTTGCTTCAGGTCTTCATCGCTACCGGTAAACATAACCTGCGATAAACTAAAACCCAGAATTTGGTCGGCTTGCTGGAAGAGGCTGCGGGCCTTTTCGTTTTGCTCAAACAAATCGGCTCCCATGCCTTTAAACTGCGAGCCCTGACCGGGGAATACGTATGCCTTCATACCGCTAATATAGGATTGAATGCCATTTAGCTAATTAGCTTAAGCGGGCGCTAACCAGGTTTATAAACTCGTTGCGGGTGGTTTGTTTTTCGAATTCGCCGTTAAAGGCAGAGGTAGTAGTAACGGAGTTTTGCTTCTGCACCCCGCGGATCATCATGCACAGGTGTTTGGCTTCAATTACCACTGCAACGCCCAGCGGGTTCAACGACTCCTGTAAGCAATCGCGGATTTGGCAGGTGAGGCGCTCCTGCACCTGTAGGCGGCGGCTGAATACATCAACCACACGGGCCAGTTTGCTGAGGCCTACAATTTTACCGTTGGGGATATAGGCAATATGCGCTTTGCCATAAAATGGCAGCATGTGGTGTTCGCACAGGCTAAACAACTCAATATCCTTTACAATCACCATTTCGCTGTGGTGTTCATCGAAGATGGCGGACTTCATAATTGCCACGGCATCCATATCGTAACCCTGGGTTAAAAAGTGCAGGGCTTTAGCGTAACGCTCCGGTGTTTTTTGGAGGCCTTCGCGGGTTAGGTCTTCGCCGAGGGCAGTGATCATGGACGCTACATTATCGCGTACCAGTTGCAATGAATTCGGATCAAAGGTTTCGGTCTTTTGGTATCTGCTCATGGCCGTATTATTATAGTAGGGAATAACGATTGAGCGGCGGGCTTATTTGCCGCCATAGTATTCCACGTAAATATTTTCAGTTTCAACAAGCTTAATGCAGTGTAATTCGCAGCCCTGTAAATGCGGGGCTATCCACTTCCAAATTTGCATTACAATGTTTTCTATGCTGGGCAGTACACCTTCCAGTTCGGGCACGTCCAGGTTAAAGTTTTTATGGTCCAACCGGTCTACCACTTCTTTTTTAAGGATGCGGCTAAGGTCGTGTGCATTAATAACAAAGCCGGTGTCGGGGTCGGGTTGGCCTTTTACTGTTACAAACAATTCGAAGTTATGGCCGTGCCAATGTTTATTAGCGCATTTACCGAACACAGCCTGGTTTTGCTCGTCGGTCCACTTGCTGTTGAACAGGCGGTGTGCCCCATTAAACCGTTCGCGGCGGGTTAAATACACCATAGCTTGTTATGCGTTGTATTTTTCAATAATCATGGCGTGGCCGTGGGCACCTGCGGCACAGGCAGCCAATAAGGCATAACGGCCACCTTCCTTATGCAGGCGGTTGGCAGCCGTATTTACCAAACGTGCACCGGTAGCACCAAACGGGTGACCCAGCGATAAGGAACCGCCCCACAGGTTGGTTTTTTCCATAGGTATAACGCCAACGGCTTTATCGCGGCCCAGTTTGGTTTTGGCAAACTCATCGCTGGCCAGGCATTTTAAGTTGGCTAAAACCTGCCCTGCAAAGGCTTCGTGGATTTCGAATACATCGATATCGCTAAGGTTCATGTTCTGCTGTTTCAGCAATTTGCTGATGGCATAGGTTGGGCCAAGCAACAGTTCTTCCTGCAAATCGCAGCCTACAAAGGTATAGGAGTGGAGTACTGCTTTTGGTTGTAAGCCCAGTTCTTTTGCTTTCTCTTCGGTCATGATGAGTACGGCTGCGGCGCCATCGGTTAAGAATGACGCGTTACCGGCAGTAATGGTGCCGCCTTCTTTAACAAAAGCGGGTTTCAGGCGGCTGAGTTTTTCCATACTGGTATCGGCACGGAAGCCATTGTCCTTGCTCACCTTTTTGAATTTTGGGGCGGCCTCAACAGGTGTAATTTCGTTGGCCAATAAACCTTCTGCATCGGCTTTAGCCGCCAGGTGGTGCGAGCGCATTGCAAATTCGTCCTGCTCCTTACGGGTAACGCCGTAACGGCCGGCAAGTATATCGCAATCGAGGCCCATGGTGCGGCCGGTAAGGAATTCGGCCACGGCAGGTGCATCGGGCACAAAATCGGACGGGCGGAGGCTAAAAACAAACTTGGCCCAGTCGCCAAAACCTTTCAGTTTTTGCGACATAAAGAGCTTTTTACGCATCTTTTTATTGAAGAGGATGGGCGCATCGCTGGTGCAATCGGTGCCACCGGCGATAATTACATCGGCTTGTCCGCTTTGGATAATGTTCATACCTGTTACGATAGCCTGGTTGGCCGAAATACAGGCCATGGTTACCGTGTGGCATGGAGAGGTATTGGGGATACCGGCGGTAATGGCGCTTTCGCGAGCTACGTTGCCGGTGCGTACGTTGCTGATGGTGGTTCCCATTACTACATAGTCAACCGCTTTAGGGTCGATGCCGGTTCTGTTCAGCACGCCTTTAATGGCAAACTGACCGAGCTGGTAGCTCATGAGGTCCATATAATCGGTGCCTGAGCGGAGGAAGGGGGTGCGGGCACCATCAATTAAAACGATTTTTTTACCGGCCATTAGTTTGGTTTTAGAGGGGGCGAAGATAGGTATTTAGACAGACTTTGGGGTTTAGACGGGTTGGGTTGTTTACAGTTTCCCGTCTACAGTTTTCAGTTGGGGACGGAGTGAGTTTAAAATTTAAGGTTTAACATTTAAAGTTGGGAAGTGTTAATGGCTGATTCCGGGCATTTTGAAAAAGGTTACAAAAGGTTACATAGTAGTTTACAGTTTTCGGGTCTACAGTTTTCAGTTGGGGACGGACTGAGTTTAAAATTTCAGGTTTAAAATTTAAAGTTAGAGTGGCGTTTGGGCTATTTCCGGGCATTTTGAAAAAGGTTACAAAAAGGTTACATGAAAGTGGGAAGTTTTTACGTAAGTGGTTGATTTTAAGTAGAAAGTGTGTTTTTGAGTGTAACCTTTTAACATATTAGGTGTTGTTTAAAGTGATAGGGTATGGGGCTGGTTTTGGGCAGTTGAGATAGGAAATGATTGGTTTTGATTGGAAATGATAGGGTTTGATAGGTTGTGCGATATGGCCTATCAAGCCTATCATTGGTGGATTGGTGAATTGGTGGATTGGTGGATTGGTGGATTGGTGAATTGGTGAATTGGTGGATGGGTGATTGGGGACATGAGGTTTAGTGTTTGTGTGTAAAAGTAATTAATAAAGAAACTATTTTAAAATTATTAATGTTAAAAAAAGGTGGTGTCGGAAATAAGTTCCGGAAAAGAGGTGAGGCACGGAACTAAGTTCCGCGCCAGCATAGGGATTTAGCACCGAAGTTTTCTGCTGGTGGTGGACGTGAATAGCGTTGCAAACGCTAAATTTAGTCCTCACGCGATGCAAACGGGCGAGAGATGGTCGGAGCCGCCAGCATAGAGCCGCCAGCATAGGGCCGCCAGCATAGGGCGCCTGGCAGTTGTTGAACAAAACGTTAACTTCGGCAAGAACATGCTGATTATGGAAATACTGGATGATCAACCAATCGAAAAGCCGGTGTATAATACGCGCCTGCTGCAATACACCATAGCTATTTATTGCAGCTTTATTACCCTGGGTTGCTTGTGGATATGGAGAGCGGACATGGCTTATGGATTTGGAAGGGGCTTAGCCTTCTGGATTATGGCAGCTGTTTACTTTGTAATTTGGAAACAGTTTAAGTGGAACGTTACAGCGGGTGTATTTGTTTACCTTGCTTTGCAAACACTTATATTGTTGGGGCAGATTAGTTAAACCTGCCATGCCATTACTATTAAGGGGATTTACCTGTAATAGGAAGTCAGCTTGTGTCGTGCATTTAGCTGCAATCTTCCTTATCGCCACAAGGGCAGTCTTCCCGTTCAGTTTCAAGGGTTATGTGGTGGATGTTTTGGTGCTGCAGCACATGGCGCAGTTCGTGCTTAATATCCTGTTCCTGCGCAATGGTTACGTCTTTTTTAAGCACTAAATGGGCTGTAAGGGCGTTTTCCGTTGTGCTGATAGCCCATACGTGAATATGATGCAAGCCTGCTACCCCGGTAAGGTTGGCTGCGGCTGCTTTTATTTCGGTAAAATCAATATCAGTCGGAACACCATCCAGCGAAAGTCGCAGGCTATCTTTCAGCAGTTTCCATGTGCTGAACAGGATTACAAGGGCCGTAGTAATACTCAGCACACTATCTATCCAAAACCAACCGGTGTAAAGAATAAGCAAACCGCCTAAAACAATAGCAAAGGAAAACAGGGCATCGCTAAGTAAATGCAGATAAGCACTTTTTACATTCAGGTCGGTTTCCTTATGACGGGCAAAAAGCAGGGCACTGCCTGCATTTACCAGAATACCAATTCCTGCTACAATAGCGATAATGCCACCCGGCAGTGGTTCGGGGTTAAAAAAGCGGTGGGCGGCCTCGTAGGTAATGGCGCCAATGCTTACCATAAGCACCATGGCGTTGAACAAGGCCACTATAATAGATGTTTTGCGATAGCCATAGGTGTATTGTTCGGTAGGTTTTACCTTAACCAGGCGAAAGGCCAGCAAACTAAGCGCCAGCGAACCTACATCGGCCAGATTGTGGCCTGCATCGGAGAGTAGGGAGAGCGAATGCGTCCATAAACCCGCAGCTACTTCCACTACTACAAAAACAAGGTTAAGCGCAATGCCTACCACAAAGGCTGTATTTACGTGGGTTAGCCTGACACTATGTTCGTGATGATGATGGTGGTGGTGCGACATTACCGCAAAGGTAGGGAATAGGCGTTAGACGTTGGAGTTAGTTGTTAGATAATAGATAAGGAGCTTGCAGATAATCAGCAGTGCAACCCTGGAATGGAAGGGAACTAAGTTCCCGGAAAAAGGTGAGGCACGGAAGAAACTTCCGCGCCAGCTCTTATTGGCAGGGTAGTGAACAATGAGAATAGCGTTGCAAACGCTAAGCTTAGTCATCACGCGTTGCAAACGCGCGATAGAGTTTTTTTGAGCGTAGAACGGAACTAATTTTCGCGCCAGTTTTTGAGTACGGTTTTACCGCCATACATTAAACCACGCCACCATAATAGCCATAGTAAAAAGAAGCATGGTAAAATAAACGCCGGGGTCGCTGATGGTTTCCTGTTCATCTACAAACAGGTAGATAAAGTCTCGCACGAACTGTTTCATAACCAATGATTTAGTCTTATTAATGCTAATTAAGTTAGCAAATAAAGCTAAAATAAGTAGTATTTGCAAATTTATTTAGCAGAATTAAATGAAAGGAGACCGGACAGTAATTAAGTGGCGCGGTTAGGTAGATGGCGGAATTGTATATAATATTTATTCTATATGCTAATTGAATTTTAATATTTTAAGCCTGCATGTAATTCATTTGCAAAAATTGTCATATAAAAGTTTGGGTTTAGGTTGCAGACTTCCAATTTTTTATAGTTTTGAGCTGAAAGCTGTAGACTGTTAATTCACGATTTATTTGCCGGTTAGCATGTGATGAACCAGCGGTTTTTTTTAAAAGAGTAACCCGAAAACAGTATGATGATTGGTGTTTTAGTATTGTTGGTTATAAGTTGGATTTGGGCCACGCTTTCGCTGGCTAAAATCTACTCGTTTGGAACCGAGGTTTACTTTAGCATAAGATATAAGGCCAAACAAAGCAAAACCACCCCGGAATTGCGCAAAATTTTTAACCGGCGTTTGACCAGTTTATGGTTAATGGAGGTTCTTTCGGTGGGGGGAATTTTTATTTGGATGTTGCTGTATTTAACCAGCAGGTGATAAGCAGTCATACTTTATGCGCCAGGCTATTTGCAAGCCGAAGTTGTTTTTATAAATTGGCACGATTATTAAAGTTAAAGCGAAAAAAGCTGCTATGAGAAAAAGTATTTTAACTGCCTCGGTAATGGCCTTGTTTTTTATGGTTATTACCTCCATGACTCCCGGCCCTGAAAAGAACCAGATTGAGAAGATTTGGTATAACCAGGAGAAGACCAGCAAAATTCAGATTTACCTGGCTAAGGACGGATCGTATTACGGTAAGATTGTTTGGTTGAAGGAACCAAACGACAAGGATACCGGAAAGCCACGTGTGGACAAGGAAAATCCAGACGAGGATAAGCGCGAAACCCCGCTGATTAACCTGTTGATTTTACGCCAGTTTAAGCAAGATGCGAGCGATCCGAATTTGTATACCGGCGGTAATATCTACGACCCTAAAAATGGTAAAACCTACTGTGGTAAAATAACCTTTAAAGGCAACACGCTTGACCTGCGCGGTTACCTGTGTTCAGCCACTTTCCTGGGCCGTACCAGCACCTGGACTTTAGCGGAAGGACAGTAATATTTTTGAACGCTATATTTTGAAAGGGCTTGCGGAATGCAGGCCCTTTTTTATTTGGTGTTTATAGTGCCGGTTTGATGGCATATTTTAGTCCAAGCGGAGACGCAAAATTTTGCTTCTCTACGGCTAATAAGATGGCGCTGCCAGAACTGCTAATGAGGTGATTCTTCGCCGGGGTTTACCGTTTGATTTTGGGTTGGGCCAAATAAAGGAACCGGTATAGGTGGCGCATCGTTTTTGTTGATGGCGTAGGTAAATACCTTCTCCACCCAGTTCCAATGGTCTGCAGCCCAAACAAAACCTTCGTACGTGCCATCGGGCACGTAGGTAAACGTAGCACCTTTGGCCTTGTCGGAAGGAGGTGCTACATGGTCAAAAACGATCATCTCAAGCGAGGGGTCGTAATTTAAATGGGTGGTAGCATTCCACTTGTATTCTATAAAAAAACGGCTAAGCGTATCGCGCTCTTTTATGGCTGCGGTATCCGTATATTTAAAGTAAAAAAGCGGGGCGCCGAATTTGGGTTTTTTATCTTCGGAAAAAGTAAGAACGTCTATGATTTTGCGACGCGCTAATTGATCCACTGCTTCGTATCCGAACAGTGTATAGTAGTTCTTTCCTTTTACTGTTTTTTGTATGATGTTATAATAGAGTTGTCCCCACCAATTATTGGGCCCCAAAACTTGTTGGGTTCCATATGCCAGTGTGTCGCCGGCATCGAATAAGGGAAACATAGTAAGCTCTCTGCTACGCATTTGAATTACGCCGTAATAACGGATGTAGGGTTTCTCGAAAAAGGTGTCTCGTCCGGTTTTGGAATATTTAGCAGGAATGTTGACCGGAACGGTTGTATAAAGTTGCCAGGTGAGGATACGGAACGTGCTATCGGGCGGGTAAACCTTTGAGATAGTTTCGAACGAATCGAAAGGGAAATAAAAAGAGTTAGGTGTTTTGAGGGCCTGCACCAACTTGGGGATGAAAGAATAGCAAGCTTTTTTGCGGTTTTCGAGCACCGTATCCATGGTAAAAAGATTGGATAGACGGTGTAGGGTATCCTCCATTAAAGCAAGGTATTTTTGGTCGGCCGGGGTGAGGATATTTACCAGCGGGGCAGGTACCGGGCGGCCGGTAGGTTTATAGATTTGAGCCTGTGCTGAAAACAGTGTAAAAAGGGGGAGGAGAAAGAGGAAATTTCGCATGCTGTTATTTAACGTTTCGGCGGTTTTATTTATTACCTGCAAAGCGCAGGCCAAAGGAACTAAAAAGGCGGTTAGCTTTAAATAAAAGTGTTTTTTTAGCTAAAGTAACAGGCATAAAAAGATAAACTGCGAATGGTAATTTAAGATATGGCGAAAAGGCAATTAACATAGTAGTGTCATCTTTTTCAACATTCAATAATACGGCCGATAATAAGCTTAACTTTATCCTATTATATTTGACCATATTTCTAAACCAAAACGCCCTAAATGAAAAGGCTTTTACTTGCCCTATTTTTAGCAACGGGAATCGCACAACTTGCGAACGCCCAGTGTGCGCAGTGTACCCCGGTAAACTGCTCGAGCACCAAACCAACAGGTGGTTTGTGCAATAACCTTCCCGATGATACAGCGGGTAAGACGTACGACAACGTAATTTCGTTCTACATGCCCAAGAAACTTACCGACCCTACCACCTTATCGCAGTGTGGTGGATGCTCGAGTGTTGACCTGCGGCAAATAGACATTGTAGGTATACAAGGATTGCCTCCGGGCTTAAGCTATACCGCCAGCCAGGGCGGCAGCTACAACGTAGCCGGCGGCGACTCGCTTGGTTGTGTTCGTTTCTGCGGTATTCCGGTTGCACCCGGCACTTACTATGTTACCGTAAACCTGCTGGCTGACGTTACTGCAAACGGTACACCAATCGGTTCGGTGCAGGCTAATGACCAACCGCAAAGCTACCGCGACACCATGGTAATTTATCCCGGCCAGGGAGCCTGCCCAACCTCCTTTGATTTAGGAGCCGGTGGTTGCGTTACCCAGGCTTGCGATTCGGTGCATGTTGATTTGAATGCCACCTTAACCAACAGCAATTGTTCGAACCTGATTTCGTACGACTGGAGTTATGGTAATGGCGGAACATCGCACAGCAAAACACCGGGTGGTGTTACTTACAACACCCCTGACACCTTTCCATTAACCCTGGTAACTACCTATTATACTTACCGCGTTAAATCGGTAACTGTTACTGTAACCGGTGGTTATACCGGTGATATTGAGGAACTGACCGGTGCATCTAAACCGGATCCTTATATCCGTATCAATTCGCTGGCTTTCAGTAATCGCGGATCGAGCTCGGATCAGAACAGCAATACCTATAATAACCTGAACCTGGTAATACCTGATGCAAGCTGCGGTTCGCCACTTGAAATTCAGGTATGGGACGAAGATACCGGCCCTCCACAAGGCACCAACCCACTGGGTTCGCAGGATGACCATATTAACGACCATTATGTTACGCCGGGTGTACCTAACCAGGTAGTTTCGTTGTTAGGCAATTCCAGCGTTGCTGTAACCTTTGATACCGTTGCTACCAGCAGCGTTACGGAAACAGTAAATATTATCGTTAACCCGCACCCTCCGGTTCCGGTTCTGGTTGTTGGTTCCGATTCAATCTGTAACGGTGATTCAACTACTGTTTCGATTGCACAATCGTTAACCGGTTACAACTACGAATGGTGGTTAAATGATACTACCCAATTATTGACTGCTGATTCGGCCATTTGGGCTAAAAAATCGGGCACCTACAAGGTTAAAATTACTGACCTTGCAACCGGTTGCAGCGAATGGTCGGGTTATGCAAACCTGGCAGTAGGCACACCTCCGCCATCAAACATCAACGTGTTGTTTAACCAGGCCAATATGCAGTGCTTTGTATCGCCTTTCCCTGCAACGGGTTTTGCGGTAGATTGGTTCTACAACGGCAACCTGGTAACAGGCCAGCACGGCAAGTTTTTGTCGTATCTGGGTAACGGCGATTACAGTGCTATCCTGTACAACGTAGACTTCCCGTTCTGCCGCACCGAAAGCGCTGTTAACAATGTATTTGTATCGGGCATAAACGAAGCAGCTGCTTCACCAATTTATGATATGACAGTAGCACCTAACCCTAACAAGGGCAAGTTTAACCTGCACTTTGCGCTGGACAGCCGCGAGGACATCCGCATGACTGTTACCAACGTAATGGGCCAGAACGTGTTTGAAAGAAAACTGAGTGGTTTTACCGGCGATTTTAACGAAGAACTGGATTTAACCGGCTTAAGCAAGGGTGTTTATGTGCTGAACCTGGAAACTGCGGGCAGCAAAATGAACAAGCTTGTTGTAGTTCAATAAGATACGTACCGGTGGCTGTTTATTAAAGCGGCCACCGGCTTTTAAAAATTTGTGAATAACTATTAGGGAGGTTCAAAAAGCTTCCCTATTTTTGTAATATTATCAATTAGAAACTAAAACGAACGTGCTCATGAAAAAAGTAATTTTTACTCTGTTCTCTGCTACTGTAATGTATTTCGGCGCACAGGCCCAGTATTGTGGTGCTTCAGGCAATACCGTATGTTCTCCATCAGGAACTATGACCAAGCCAGGCCTTTCTCCGCTATCTGACAGTCTGCCTCCGGTGGTTAACGGCTTTGACGCTAACACTGTAATCCAATTCAAAAACTTCGATACTATCACCTTCAGCGGTCAGGTAGTAACTATCTCCTCTTTAAAGGTAGATACCATTAACAACCTGCCTTTAGGAACTTGTTGGGCTACTAACAAGAGCAATAACACTTTCCAAAACCAGGAAGACGGTTGTATCAAAGTATCAGGTATGGTATGTTCTGACCCAGGCCAGTACAAACTGTATATCGTAGTAACAGCTAACATCGGTATTCCTATTACTACCAACGCTGATGCTGCTAACCTGATGTATTTTGTACGTGTTAAGAACCAAGGCGATGCTGATGTTGCTATCGACTCAACTCAAACTTCAGCTAACCCATTCATTAAGCCTGCCGGTTATGCTCAAACTCAGAACTGTAACGTAGGTATAAAAGAAGTTAGCGGTTTAAACAGCCTGAACGTAGTTCCAAACCCATTCACTAACAACGCAGTTGTATCATTCTACAGCACTAAGAGCGGTGTTATGACTGAGCGTATCACTAACATGATTGGCGCTGAAGTTTACAGCAACAACATTGAAGTGAAAGTAGGTGAGAATACATCGGTTATCAACCGTAACAACCTGCCAGCAGGTGTTTACTTCTACGCTTTAAGCGATGGCCGTAACAACACTGTTAAGCGCATTGTAATTTCAGAATAAGGTTGTTGAAAACTTTAACGAGAAAGTCTTTCCTGAAAGGGAGAGACTTTTTTGTTTTGTGCTGCGAAAGTTTCGCTATTATTTAAACCAAAACAATGTTTATGAAGAAGTTAATCTCTACACTTTTACTATCCTGCACTTTAGCATATGGTTTTTCGCAAGCTTGCGGAAATAACGGCGGCAGCGTATGCTCGCCTGATGGCAGTTTAAGCAGCCCCGGTTTTGCCGATATGAATACCGTCCCCTGTGCCGAGCGCCAGGTTGCTTACAGCGCTGTATTGCAGTTCCAGATGTTTGATGTATTCAACTTTTTGGGTCAGCAGAGCGTTGACAGTATTGAATTTGTATCGATAGATAACCTGCCCTGCGGTATTTGCTGGGCTGTAAACCAAACCGACAAGCGTTACAGCGCTAACGAATATGGTTGTGTTAAGTTTAGCGGAACTACCAACGATGCTGCCGGCCAATACAAACTGGGTCTGGCGTTAAAAGCATGGATCAATGGCGCAGCTCAGGCACAAAATATCCCTGCCTCGTTAACCGACCAAACAGGTATTCGTTTAATACTGCGTGTTAAGGATAATGGCAGCAGCAACTGTCCTAACGTAGATACTGCCGCTAATTCTCCATTAAACTTAACGGCCAGCCTAAGCTGCCCTGTGGGAATTAATGAAGTGGCTAAGGTGTCGTCAATTTCAATTGTTCCGAACCCAATGACCAGTCAGGCTGCTGTAAACCTGGTAGCTGCTGAAGCAGGCGTTTACACATTAACTGTTACCGATATGACCGGCAAAGCAGTTGAAACTAAAACTGTGGAACTAAAAACAGGTGCCAATACAACTGTTATTGAGCGCAACAACATGGCTGCCGGTGTTTACTTTTTACAAGTAAGCGATGGTAAGAATGTTGTTACCCGCCGTTTTTCGGTTAGCGAATAATTTGCTGAAATTACCGGTGTAAATAAAAAAGGCGCGGAGTGTTCCGCGCCTTTTTTTTATGAGGGGGGTATCCTATTTTCGCCCAATTACCAAACCAATTAGGGCTAATGAAAAGTATACAAAACTGGCTTGATGAATATGCCGTAAGCCACCAAAACCCAATTAATAAAACGATACACTGGATTTGTGTGCCGCTTATATTCTTCAGCATTATGGGCATGCTATACAGCGTTAAATTTCCGGTGGAACTTATGGCCGGCTATAAACTGAATTTGGCGTTGCCGATTTTGGTTGGCGTTATCCTCTATTACTTTATGTTATCGCGAACCTTGTGGATTGGCATGCTGTTATATTCGGCGGTATGTGTGCTGGCTGCAGAAGGCATTGAGCGCACGGGTTTGCCTTTATGGTTGGTTTGTATTGCCATTTTTGTGCTGGCATGGGTAGGTCAGTTTTACGGACACAATGTAGAAGGCAAGAAGCCAAGTTTTTTTAAGGATTTGCAATTTTTAATGATAGGACCGGCCTGGTTAATGAGCTTTATTTACAAGCGGCTTGGCGTTAGTTTGTAATACGGTATGATGTTTGTAAAACAATAACTAATCAACCATTCAATTAAAACCAATAATGAAGAAATCGATTTTTGTAGTTGCCGCCGTTGCCGTAATAGCGATGTTCAACTTTTCAGCCTCGGCACCTGAAAGCGTAACCCACCAGATAATAACCAAAATGCTGAATGCGATGAATTCGGCTAAAGGGTTTACTTACACTATGAAGAGCAATGAGCGTATTGTGGGTATGAAAAACCTGCGCGGTGGCGACATTTATACCAAGGTAAATGTGAACCCGCAGAAGCTGTATTTAAAGATGATTACCGACCCTAACAAGGGAACCGAGATACTGTATGTAAAAGGCGAGCGCGATGGTAAGGCTGTGGTGAACCCCGGTAAGATGTTGCCTACGCTAAAATTTTTGCCAACCAACAGCATGCTTACCAAAGAGCAGCACCATGTGATTACTACTTCGGGTTTTTCAACCACAGCACGTATTATGGCCGATGCGGTAAGAAGAGCGGATGCCGAGGCTAAGTTTGATTCGGTATTTAAATACCCCGGCGATGTGGAGTGGGGCGGCCGCAAATGTTACAAGATTGTAATTGAAGACCCTACCTGGACCTACACCACGTACAAGGCGTTGCCCAACGAAAAAATGAATGACATTGCCACTAAGCTGATGATACCGGAATACAGCCTGGTAGAATTGAATGGTGTAAAGAACTTTGAAGAGAACCTGGGTGGCCGTACCTTAAAAGTGCCTACCAGTTATGCCAAGAAGACCATCCTGTTTATCGATAAGCAGACCTTTATGCCGATACTGCAGGAGATGCACGACGATAAAGGGATTTTTGAACATTATGAGTTCAGCAACCTGGTGATTAACCCGACCTTTAAGGCAGATGAGTTTACCGAAGATTTTTCGGAATACGGATTCTAA
Source organism: Chitinophagales bacterium (assembly GCA_046329495.1). GTDB lineage: Bacteria > Bacteroidota > Bacteroidia > Chitinophagales > LD1 > Bog-950. The sequence continues at coordinate 130,544 of JAXLUO010000003.1, forward strand.
AAAATGAAGTTGAAAGAAATTGTTCAGCCCTTTGCGAAAGTGAAGGGCTGAATTTTTTTAGCTACGACCGGCAAGCAGGTAAAGCACTGCCATACGGATGGCTACCCCGTTTTCTACCTGTTGCAGAATGATAGATTGTTTAGAGTCGGCCACATCGCTGTTTAATTCCACGCCGCGGTTAATGGGGCCGGGGTGCATGATGGTGATGTCCTTGTTAAGCGAATCAAGCAGTTGGCGGTTTACGCCGTAAAACAGGGCGTATTCGCGTAGGGATGGCACAAATTTAATGTCCATACGCTCCAACTGAATGCGGAGTACATTGGCTACATCGCACCATTCTAAAGCCTTTTTAAGGTTGGGTTCGTAGGTTACGCCCATTTCCTCGATATACTTTGGAACCAGGGTTGGAGGGCCGCATACTTTAACTTTAGCGCCCATTTTTATCATGAGTGGTATATCGCTACCGGCAACACGGGAGTGTTTGATATCGCCCACAATGAGGTAGTTTAAGCCTTTCAGTGTTTTAAATTTCTCGCGCACCGAATAGCCATCCAATAACCCTTGTGTAGGGTGTTCGTGTGTGCCATCGCCGGCGTTAACGATGTTGGCGGGTATGTGTTTGGCCAGAAATTCGGGGGCACCGCTGCTGCTGTGGCGCATAACAATCATATCCACCTTCATGGCTAAGATGTTGCGGACCGTATCGAGCAGGGTTTCGCCTTTTTTTACTGAGGAGCCTGAAGCGGAGAAATTGATAGTATCAGCGCTGAGGCGTTTTTCGGCCAGTTCGAAACTAATGCGGGTGCGGGTGGAGTCTTCGAAGAAGAGGTTGGCGATAGTGATATCGCGTAGTGAAGGCACCTTTTTAATAGGGCGCTGTAGAACCTCTTTAAAATTATCGGCAGTTTGAAAAATAAGGTCGATGTCAGATTTCTGAAGATGTTTGATGCCGGTTAAGTGTTTTGTGCTCAATGCGCTCATCGACCAGTTGCTTTATTTTAGTTATTACTCTTTATCATCTACAATCCACACTTTATCTACTCCGTCGGTTTCTTTCCATTCTACCTTTACTTTTTCGGAAGTAATGGAGTCGATAACCTTGCCCACGTATTTGGCCTGGATTGGCAGGTGCCTTTGCAGGCGGCGGTCAACCAGCACCAGTAATTCCACGTCTGCCGGACGGCCATAATCAAGCATGGCATCGAGGGCGGAGCGGATTGTGCGGCCGGTGTATAACACGTCATCGATAAGGATGATATTCTTATTCTCGAGGTTAAAGCGGATATCGGTTTTATCGGCTATCATGGGCCCTTTACGGCGGAAATCGTCGCGGTAGAAGGTGATATCCAGTTTACCGTATTCAATGTTATCGGTTTTCAGGATTTTGCAAAGCTGCTTGTAGATACGATCGGCCAGGGCAACACCCCGTGGCTGCACGCCTATGAGGGCTGATTTTGAAAAATCTTTATGTTGTTCAATTAACTGATGACAAAGCCGGGTTATGGTCAGGTCAAGTTTTTTGCTGTCGAGTATTACACGAGGTTGCATCTCTGAAAGGCTGAGCGAATATATAAAAAGGAAACGAGTACGTAGGTCGTAGTATAAAAAGGGATGGTTGAATAAGGGGGTGGTAAGGGCCTTTAAAGGCGGTTTTTCATTGGTAAAGGCATGCACAGAGTGTGCATAACTTTGTAGTGGTAAAATTGTGGTACATGGGGGACATGCTTACTTTTCACTTATTAAAATTAAAAACATGGCAACTAAAAAAGCAAAGAAAGCCGCTCCTAAAAAAGCCGCAAAAAAAGCTGCTCCTAAGAAAGCCGCTAAACCAGCCAAGGCTGCAAAGAGAAAGCCAAACGCTGCATTCATGAAACCAATGACCCCAAGCACCGCTCTGGCTGCTGTTGTTGGTAGCAAGGCTCTGCCTCGTACTGAGGTGACCAAGAAAGTTTGGGAATACATTAAGAAGAACAAACTTCAGGATGCTAAAGAAAAGCGCAACATCAATGCTGACGCTGCTTTACAGGCTGTGTTTGGTGGTAAAAAATCAGTTTCGATGTTCGAGATGGCTAAGCACATCAACAAGAACCTGTCGTAATTGGTTTCCACGCCAGATTAAAAAAAATACCCTGCATTTTGCAGGGTATTTTTTTTGCATGTATTTAAACCGCGTTTTGGCCTGCAGTAATGAAGTATGATATAGAAACTATCGATAGGCTGGCACATATAGAAGAAAAGAACCTGATTGTAAGGGGACATTGCGGGAGATAGAATACAATCGATGGTTACAGGAAAGCACTACTTTAGACGTAAATACAGGCTGCGGAATACGGACTGCAGGCTCTTTTTGTGGATAACGGCGTTCCGACAAAATGACTTTTGGACGGACATCCGGCTTGTATGGCATAGCAATTGACCTATGGTTGAACTGATTTTAGTAGTTTAAATTGTGGATGTATGAATTCAATGGAGTTTCTTCAACAACCGGTAAGCGATGAGGAAGTAGAGTTTTTGCCCATTCTACCCGAAGAAGAGGGTGCGGACGGCAAGAAACTGGAGATACCTGATGTGCTGCCTATACTGCCTCTGCGGAACACCATACTGTTTCCCGGGGTGGTTTTACCAATTACAGTAGGGAGAGATAAGAGCATTTTGGCTGTCAAAGAGGCATATAAAACCTCAAAGCTTATAGGCGTGGTAGGCCAAATTGACGGAACCATCGAGGAACCTGAATATTCGGATTTATTCCGCATTGGCACCGTAGCCCAAATAATGCGCCTTATTAAGATGCCGGATGGCAGTACTACTGCTATTATACAAGGCCGCAGCCGTTTTATGAGCGGTGAGCTTGTAAGTGAGGAGCCTTTTATGCGGGCTAAAGTGGAAGTGTTGCAGGATATAATACCAATTAACGATAAGGAGTTCGATGCCTCTGTAATGAGTATTAAAGACCTGGCTTCGGAGATCATAAAGCTGAATCCGCAGATACCAAGCGAGGCAAACATCATGCTTAGCAACTTTGCCAACCCGGTTACGCTTACCCACTTCATTTCCTCGAACCTGAATATTGCCATAACCGAGAAACAGAAAGTGCTGGAACTGGCTGATATGAAGGAGCGCGTGAAGATTGTACTGGGCCACCTGAACAAGGAACTGGAGATGCTGAAGATGAAAAACGAGATCCAGAACAAGGTGAAAATGGATATCGATAAGCAGCAGCGCGATTTTTACCTGAGCCAGCAATTAAAAACCATACAGGAAGAGTTGGGGATGAACTCGGCTGATAAGGATATTAGCCGGTTAAGAGAAAAAATGGCCAAGTTGAACCTTCCCGTTAAGGTAAAAGAGCAGGTAGATAAGGAGTTGGAGAAGCTACAGCGTATGAATGCTGCAGCTGCGGAATATTCGGTAGTGCTGAATTATGTGGAGCTGATACTGGATTTGCCCTGGGGCGTGTATACTCAGGACAACTTTGATATAAAGCATGCCAACGAGGTACTGAACGACGACCACTACGGTTTAGATAAGGTAAAAGATCGCATTATTGAATATCTGGCAGTGCTGAAACTGAAAGGAGATTTAAAGAGCCCGATACTTTGCCTGGTTGGTCCTCCGGGGGTTGGAAAAACATCATTAGGACAAAGTATTGCACGGGCCTTAGGCCGCAAATATGTGCGTATAGCACTTGGCGGTTTGCATGATGAAGCGGAAGTACGCGGCCATCGCAAAACCTATATTGGCGCCATGCCGGGCCGCATTATACAGGGACTGAAAAAGGCCGGAAGCTCGAATCCGGTTTTTATACTGGATGAGATTGATAAGGTTGGAGCAGATTATAAAGGCGATCCAAGCAGTGCCTTGTTGGAAGTGCTGGATCCTGAGCAGAACAATAATTTTTACGACAATTACCTGGAATTGGAATATGACCTGAGCAAGGTATTGTTTATAGCTACAGCCAATGCGTTGCAAACTATTCAGCCGGCCTTGCGCGATAGATTGGAGATAATACCAATTGAAGGCTATTCGATAGAAGAGAAACTGCAGATAGCCAAGAAACACCTGGTGCCAAAGCAATTGAGCAATCATGGGTTGAAGACTAAGCAGGTACAAATGAGCGATAAGGTGTTGGAGCGGCTAATTGAAGAATACACCAAAGAAAGTGGTGTGCGTGAGTTAGACCGTCAGCTTGCAGCAGTAATGCGTAATACCGCTAAAAAAGTGGCGTTAGAAGAAGAGTATAGCCCGCAGGTAAAGGGAGAAGAATTGAGCAAGATATTAGGGCCGGAGCGTTTTGATAAGAGCATTTATACCGAGGAGAACATACCGGGCGTTGCGGTTGGCCTTGCATGGACACCTGTAGGCGGCGATATACTGTTTATAGAAAGCACGCTGAGCAAAGGCACCGGACAACTTACCTTAACTGGTAATTTGGGGGATGTGATGAAAGAATCTGCTTCAACGGCAGTAACCTTTCTGAAAGCAAATGCAGAGAAGTTGTTCATTAACCCTGAATTGTTCAGTAAGGTGAATGTGCATTTGCACTTTCCGGAAGGGGCCGTACCTAAAGACGGGCCAAGTGCAGGCATCACAATCTTAACCTCGTTAGCTTCGCTGTTTACACAACGCCGTGTAAAGCCATTTTTAGCCATGACAGGGGAGATAACCTTGCGCGGCAAGGTAATGCCGGTAGGAGGTATTAAAGAGAAAATACTGGCTGCAAAACGCGCTGGTATTAAGGAGATAGTGATGAGCGAACGCAACCGCAAGGATGTAGAGCAGATCAATCCGGCTTATATTAAAAACATGAAGTTCAACTTTGTGAAGCATATGGATGAGGTGCTGGAGTTTGCTTTACAGAAAAACCGGATCAAGGACGGTATTAGCTTTGATAAGTTTTTGACCCACAAGGAGAAAGAAACCTCACTTTAAATAGCAAACCCGCAGTTTAAAATCTGCGGGTTTTTTCATTATTATGCAGAATGAAGTTTGTAGATAAGAATTTGAACCGGGAGATAGAGGCTGTAGGCATTCATAAAAATTTGCCTGCTAACACCGTGATGATGAACCCCGGGGATACCATTCAGTTTATTCCGATTGTAGAGAAGGGTTCGATACGTGTGGTGCTTCAGAATAAAAAGGGAGATGAATATTATTTATACCACTTATATCCCGGCGAAACCTGCGCAATGTCGCTAACTTGTTGCCAGAGCCAGCGCACCAGCGAAGTAAAGGCCGTGGTTGAAGATGATGCCGAGCTATTGATGATACCGGTGCGCTATGTGGATGAATGGTCGAGATTTCCGGAGTGGAAGAAGTTTGTTAGCGATACACAGGCGCAACGTTTTTCGGAACTGCTTGAAACACTTGAATTGGTTGCTTTCTCCAAACTGGATGAACAGCTTTGGAACTACTTAATTAAGCGGGTGCTTGCCACAGGAAATAACACCCTTAAAATAACCCACCAGGAAATTGCCAACGAATTGAACTCGCCGAGAGAGGTGATTACGAGGCTTTTGCACCAGTTACAACGCCAGGCAAAAATTGTGCTTTCGCGCAATAGTATAGAGGTGAACCCGCTCGCGTGACTTTTATCACGCCATGCGGATGATAGGCGCAGCATCTTTGCTGTGTAAATCAAAATCACCCGATATGAAAAAGAACATGGGATCCTTAGACCGCATACTGCGCTTAGTGGTAGCGGCAATTATTGCAGCACTTTACTTTACCAATGTTATTACCGGTACTTTAGGTATTGTGTTGTTGGTATTAGCTGTGGTGTTTGTGCTTACAAGCATGATAAGTTTCTGTCCGCTTTACTTACCATTTGGTATAAATACAGGTAGTAAGCAGTAAGCGAAAAGTAATTGCCGGTACGTGGGTAAGTACGATGGTTGTGATGAAGTTTTTATAACCGGCAAAATCTAAAAGGGCCATAGGTGGGTATTATGAGCATGGGTGAGCTTTATGAACTATGGCCCTTTTTTTAAGTCTAAAATCAAAAAAAAATAAAGTGGTATGAATCTGGAAAAACTGTTGAAGAACAATGAAGCATTGATTGTAGATGTGCGCACCCCGGGCGAATTTATGGGAGGCCATGTTAATGGCAGCATCAACATTCCTTTACAGGAAATTATGCAGCGCCGAGAAGAGCTATCTTCGAAGGCTGAAGGTAAACCAATTATTTTATGCTGTGCATCGGGTAACCGTAGCGGACAAGCCGAAATGTTATTACGTGCTGCCGGACTAAAAGATTGCTACAATGGCGGTTCATGGCTTGATGTAAATTACTACTGTAACAACTAAAGAAAACTATGTTAGATCTGTTAAAGAAAATGATGGGTATTGGCCCATCGGTGGATATTGCTCAACTTATACAAGATGGTGCGGTTATTTTAGATGTGCGCACAAAATCGGAATATGCAGGTGGGCATGTAAAGGGTTCGGTTAATATACCTTTAGACCAATTGAATAAGCACTTTGATAAACTTAAAAAGCAAAACAAAGTAATAGTTACCTGTTGTGCCTCGGGTATGCGCAGTGCATCGGCAGCAGGTATGCTTAAATCGCATGGTATGGAAGCTTATAACGGCGGTAGCTGGTTAAGCGTACGCAACAAAATATAAAGCAATGCGCGATTTACTATTGACCAACTGGCATTTTATGCGCGTGCTGCGTTTAGGCATGGCGCTTGTGTTTTTCTCTGCCTATTATCAGCAGGGGGAAACAGTTGCACTGTTTGCCGGCTTATTTTTTGGAGTACAGGCAGTGTTTAATACAGGGTGCGGGCCTGCGGGCTGTGCAACAAGACCGGTGGATTACAAAAAGGCCAACGATGTGAAGGAAATTGAGTATGAAGAAGTGAAATAATGAAGGTTGGACTGATTTTAATATGTGTTAACGGGCGGTTAAAGCCCGTTAACTATTTATAGCCCTTGCTAAACATAAGCTTGCTTGGTAGCATGAAATATGTTTACCTATTGGCCCTTACCCTAAGCACCCTATTGCTTTGTGTAGCCGCTGATTTAGCTCCGGCACTTCGATTAGAAAATGCAGTGGCGTTTTTCCCAAAACCGGATTCGGTGTATCATTCGGTTTCAGCGCCTGCAGCTTTGTGTAATTGCGCAACCGGTGAGCTTGTTTTTTCGCTTGATAGTTGCCGTTATCATTTTGGAGTAATAAAGGGTAATCCCGAACAAATACAACTTACTTTTTATGCCAAAAACACAGGCAGCGTTCCTGTGATAATTACAAATGCCACCACCAGTTGTGGTTGCGATGTTCCCGGATGGTGTAAGGAGCCTGTACTACCTGGCCACACCACCCGGCTTACCTATACATACGATAGTAAGCGCATAGGGCTGTTCAAAAAAAAAATGTGCATTTTTTACGGTGAACACGCGCAGGTTTTGGTAATGGATGGCCAGGTGCAGGCCTATGATGTTGTCCATACAGGAGAAGCATTTAGCGGAACGCTTCATTTTGAAAAGGATTTTGCTGTACCAGGTGTGTAAATAACTAAGGCTCAGCCGGTTTTAAACAAGGGGCTATCCGGGTTATATTTGCAGGGATAGAAGCATTGATTATGGCAAATCCATCAGGCTATGCAGCCGAACCAAAGAAGATGACGTTTGATGAGTTCAGAAATGAGGTGATGAATGATTTTCGCATTGCCTGTATTTCGCGCCAAACAAGTTTGCTTGGCCGTAAGGAAGTGCTTACCGGTAAGGCCAAATTTGGAATTTTTGGTGACGGCAAGGAAATAGCACAAATAGCGCTGGCAAAAGCCTTTGAACCCGGTGACTGGCGCAGCGGTTATTACCGCGACCAAACATGGATGATGGCCCTGGGCGAGTTAACTGTGGAGCAGTTTTTTGCCCAGTTGTATGCTAATGTTGATCAGAAAGAAGAGCCCATGAGCGGCGGCCGGCAAATGAATGGCCACTATGCCACGCGTTTGCAGGATGAAAAGGGTAATTGGCTGGATCAGGCTAATCGCTATAACTCCTCAGCCGATGCTTCGCCAACTGCTTCGCAGATGACGCGTTCATTAGGGTTGGCACTGGCTTCAAAACTTTACCGCAATAATGAGGCGTTGCATGGCCAAACCTTGTTTACGGATAAAGGGAACGAGGTTTCTTTTGTATCGATTGGCGATGCGAGCACCAGCGAAGGTTTGTTTTGGGAAACGCTGAATGCAGCAGGTGTTATGCGGGTGCCCTTGGCTATTTCGGTTTGGGATGATGGTTATGGTATTTCGGTGCCCAAGAAGTATCAGACAACCAAGGAGAGCATCTCGGAAATTACCAAAGGTTTTCAGGCTGATGGTGATGGAAGGGGCGTGGATATTTATGTGTGCGAAGGATGGAACTATCCTAAACTGGTTGAAACCTATAAGCGTGCAATAGAAAAAGTAAGGGCTACGCATGTGCCGGCCTTATTCCATATTACCGAAGTAACGCAGCCACAAGGCCATAGCACTTCGGGTTCGCATGAACGTTATAAGAGTCCTGAACGCTTAAAATGGGAGCAGGAATTTGACTGTATCGCTAAAACACAAGCCTGGATTATTGAGAGCGGCATTGCAACTAAAGAAGAATGCGAGCGGATTAATGAGGAAGCAAGAGCTTTTGTTGCAGAAAGTAAAGCAGCGGCCTGGAGTAAATTTCTTGCTCCAATCAGAGAAGAGATCGCCGCAGTAATTGAACTATTGGAGCGTGTTGCGGCAGAAACTGATTTTGAAGATGAAATCAATAGCGCGATTAGTACCTTGCGCAGTACGAAAGATGCTATACGCCGCGACATTTTGAAAACGGCAAAACAAGTACTGCGTACTTGCAGAAGTGTCTATAGCCCCGCGCTGGATGAACTGAAAGAATGGACACGTAGCTATCAATTAACCTATCAGCATGTATATAGCGATCACCAACAAAGCGAATCGCAGTACAAAGCATTGTTAGTTCCAGAGGTGAAAGCTGAGTACTCGCCACAATCGCAGGAGATGAGCGGTTATGAAATACTGAATAATGCCTTCGAAAAAATGTTCCGCAAACATGCCAATGTAGTTGCATTTGGCGAGGACCTTGGTAAGATTGGTGACGTAAACCAGGGCTTTGCGGGAATGCAGGAAAAATTTGGTGAAGTGCGTGTGTTTGATACCGGTATCCGAGAGGCTACCATTATCGGGCAAGGCATAGGCTTATCGCTACGCGGATTACGGCCGATAGCAGAAATACAATACCTGGATTACCTGTTGTATGGTTTGCAGCCGTTATCGGATGATGTGGCTTGTTTGCAATACCGCACGCGTGGTATACAGAAGGCCCCGATAATAGTACGTACACGCGGACACCGGTTGGAAGGCATTTGGCACACTGGCTCGCCCATGGGTATGATCATTAATTCGCTGCGTGGAATACATGTTTGCGTGCCCCGCAATATGACCCAGGCAGCGGGGATGTATAATACCCTGTTGCAAAGCGATGAGCCTGCCCTGGTAATTGAATGCCTGAACGGTTATCGTTTAAAGGAGCGCTTACCTGATAACGTTGATGAGTTTACGGTACCGCTTGGTCAGCCTGAAGTATTGCGTGAAGGGGATGATGTTACGCTGGTTACCTACGGCAGCTGTGTACGGGTGGCCGAAGAAGCCATTAAGCTTTTAGAAGAAACAGGGATATCTGTTGAGCTAATAGATGTGCAAACACTCTTGCCATTTGACGTGGATCACCGAATTATTGATTCGGTGAAAAAGACAAACAGAGTTGTGTTTTTAGATGAAGATGTACCCGGTGGTGCCTCGGCCTATATGTTCCAGCAGGTGTTTGAAGGGCAGGGTGCTTTCCGTTGGTTAGATTCGGAACCACGCACCATTACCGCTAAAGCCCACCGTGCCGCTTATGGCAGCGATGGCGATTATTTCAGCAAGCCTAATGCGGAAGATATTTTTGAAGTTATTTACGGTATGATGAGCGAGGTTGATCCCGGTTCGTATCCGGCCGTTTAAACTTATGCGTTCGAAATAAAAAAAGGAGGGCCAATGGTCCTCCTTTTTTAGTTTAAGCGTATCATTTACTTTTTAAAGTAAGGCAGCTTTTTACCAATACCCATAAGAAGGGCGTTAATTAGTTTTTCGGGTTTGCTGAACAAATCGCCTTGTAAGGAGTTGGAATAATACCACACTTGTTCGCCGGTTTTGCGGTCCCAGATAGATAGCGTGCAATCAACTGTTTCATCCGGTGGAGCACCACCCACAAACATATTCATGGCCACTGTTCCACCCTTGGTCATATATTTATCTACATCCACAAAACCGCGGATGACAGCATCTACATTAAACAAGGCGCAAACATCACTGTAATTCATAGCCATAATGCTATCGTAACTTAATCCCAGGCTATCAATTACCCGGTTAGTAGAATCCGGATGCTGAATGTTTACCTCTACGTCCTTTTTTTCTTTCAGTTTTACGAAATAGGTATAGGCGTTCTTTTGGCAATCGAGTGAGAATTGCTTGCTATCGATACGCTCTTTTTCTTTTTTGCCGGCATTTTTGTTGATAGCCTTTTGTTCGTAATTGGTGCCAAAGGGTAAAATGGCAATTACCTGGTGTGCGGCACAAATCTCTTTCACTTTAGGGTTGGCATCCTTTGATGCACCCCAGTTGCCGAATTGGGCCATAACGGACTGCGTGCATATGAATGCAATTAGATATAAGATGGTCTTTTTCATGCGTGCAATTTAGAAATCCGGCAAGAAGTTGACATTCCCGGATTTTGAAAATTCTTACTGAAAAGACTGAAGTAATTTCTGCAATTACTTGCCTTCTTCCCAGTGGATGGAATCCTCTACGTAGATGCTCGTGATGTTGCCACCACGGTCGTAACGGATCAGGCGTTCTTTATCCTGAAACTCCGGGGCGTGAATGTTTTCCCAGGATTTAACTTTGCCATTATCATAATAGTCGATGCGCAGACGCATTAAGCCGGTTTCATCATAGTGCTTTTCGGTGCGTACTTTGTCGTAACCATAATAGCTGCGCCAGATACCTACGTCGAGGCCGTTTTTGTATTCGCCTTTGGCCTGTACCCCGCCTGAAGCATAATAAAACGTCCAGGTACCGTTGGCAATGCCTTTATCCAGGGTGCCTTCCATCATCAGGGTATCATTTTCGTTATACTTAGCTACCTGACCAGTATATGGAACACCTTTATAAGTAAATGTATCGGGTTTGAACTTTGATGGTGCCACTGTGCGGCTCATAGGGGCAAACTTTACTGTACCTGCCGATGATTCCAGCTTGTCGAGATATAAACGGCCCTTGGTATCCTTATCGTGATTGCAGGAAGAAAGTGATACAGCTACCGATAGCAGTAAAGGGATGTAATAGCGCATGCGTTAAGTTTTGAAGTGCCAAAATACGAAGTATAAGGCAAATGCCTATTTTGTTAAAGCCTGCCTCTTGAATTCACTTAGCACAATGCCGGTTGCAACTCCGGCATTCAGCGATTCGGCTTTACCGAAGGAAGGGATGGTAAGTTTTTGAGTAACCAGTGCTTCCACTTCGGCGGAGATACCATTCGCCTCATTGCCGATTATTATTATCCCTTTTTGAGGCAGGGGAGTACGATAAATGTTTTCGCCCTGCATAAAAGTGCCCAACACAGGTAGAGAAGGGTTTGCCTTCATTAATTGCGGTAAGTTTACATAACTACATGGTACACGAAAAAGCGAGCCTTTAGCAGCTGCCACAGTTTTGGGATTGTAGATATCCACTGTATTGGGCGAAAGAAATATCTGTTTTATGCCAAACCAATCGGCGATGCGGATTATGGTGCCTGCATTGCCGGGGTCGTTGATTTCATCGAGTGCCAGATAGAGGTCATCCTGCAATAAACCCGGGGCAGCGGCAGGTGGAATGGATACCACCGCCAACATTTTATCGGGTTGTTGCTGCGTAGCAATTTTTGCCAGTTCAGCCGGGGTTACCTCCACCAATTCTGTTAAATGCTTTATTTCAGGTAGTTGTACCGTACTAAAAACTGTATCTACCGTTAATTCGGTATGGAGCAATTCTCGTACAAGTTTCTCACCCTCAACGATAAATTTGCCATACATTTGGCGAAATTTCTTGAGATGAAGCGAGCGCACATAGCCGGCTTGTTTTTTGGAAAGCATTCTGGCGTTTTATTTGCAGATAAAGATGCGCTAAAATCGAAATTTTGATGCAGAAGCCCGGAGCAATAAAATTTACCTTCTTACTTTTTCTGGGTTACCTGCTGTTTGCCTTACCTTCCTGTAAAGTAACCAAGGAGTTTACTGATGGGCAATACCTATTGGTAAAGAACAAAATTGACATCAAAAGCAAGCTGAGCGGACAGGAGAAGGATAAGTTACATACCGATTTGGGACAAATTGCCCTGCAAAAGCCTAACCGCAAGTTTTTGGGGATGCCGGTGCGCATGTGGATTTATTACTCCGTAACCCACAAAAAGAAGCTGAATAAATTCAGGCAGTGGTTATTGGACAAGTTGGGAGAGGAGCCCGTAATTGTAGATACCCTGCAAACCGACCGAAGCGAAAAATTGATGGAGAACTACCTGTTTAACTACGGATATTTTTATGCCGATGTTAACGATAGTGTGGTGGTTAAAAATAAAAAGGCGAAAACTATATATACGATCGTAACGGGTGAACCCTGGAAGATTGGTACTGTTACATTCCCAACAGGTAACACGGCTACGGATTCGCTTGTAAGAGCACGGCAAACCGGAACTTTACTGCGCAAAGGCGATCGTTTTGACATTGCCAACTTAAAAGCTGAGCGCATTAGGGTAGAGGATACGTTGCGAAATAATGGGTACTACTTCTTTTCGCGCGAGTATGTCACCTACGATCTGGATACTTCGGGCGACCGAACGGTGAATATTAAAATGACTATTAACCAGCCGAGTGATACTTCGGTTCATGAACCCTTTAAACTGGATAACATTTACGTAGTAACTGATTATTACAGTAGCCTGGGAGCGGATACTATACGGAGGGATACGGTGAAAATGGCCGGCTATTATTTCATTTCGCAGAAACGCAACATTCGCGAAAAGGTGATGCTGGAGGCTTTGTATCTGCAGAAGGATTACTTGTATACCCGCGATGCCGAAACTCGCACGTTAAGCCGTATATCGCAATTAGGTGCTTTCAGGTTTATCAGTATTGATTTTGATAAGAGTAAAACCAGGCCGGGATATCTGGATGGTTTAATACGCCTTACACCAGCCAAACGCCATGCGGTAACAGCAGGTGGCGAAATTAACGTAACCAATGAAGGCTTGTTTGGAACGGCAGGTTCGTTTTCGTACCGGAACAGCAATTTGAGCAAACGTGCCGATCAATTATTGATTGATCTTTCGGTAGGTATACAGCTTAAATTCAGCAAAAAAGAGAGTGTAAAGATTGTGAGTAATAATGTGAGTGCTTCGGTTACTTATTATCTGAATCGTTTTGTGCCATTTAAGCCAAAGGCGTTTGCCAATATCGGTAGTCCTAAAACCAAATTAAGAGGGGCCTATACTTTTGAAAACCGTTTTGACTTTGACACATCGGCCAATGTTATATTCCTGTATCAATTGCACAATTTCAACTTTAGTTTTGGTTACGATTGGCTGGAAAGCAACCGCCTAAAACATTTCTTTAATCCGCTGGCCATTACTTTCTATTTAATTCCTAAACGGGGACAGGAATTTACACGCAGGTTAGACCAGAACCCGATATTAAAAAGCAGTTTTGAAGAGCAGATTATCATAGGCCCAAACTACACTCTTGATTTCAATAACCTGAAAACTGATAAGGACCGCAAATACATGCGCTTTATCAGCAATGTGGAAGTAGCAGGTAATGTGCCATACGCCATTTTTAAGCTGGCCAATTTGCACGATCAGAACGATTCCATCTTTTATATTTTCAAACGCCCGTTTTCGCAGTATTTCCGTATTGATGCAGATTGGCGTAACTATATAAAAATCCGCAGCCATGCTACGTTTGCCATAAGAACCTATGCAGGTATTGGCGTACCTTACGGGAACAGCTATGCCCTGCCATTTATTAAGCAGTTTTTTGTAGGGGGGCCAAACAGTTTACGCGGGTTTTTGATTAGGGAGGTGGGCCCCGGAGGATATGTGGATACCTCGGCTTATAATCCGGAATTAGGTGAGCGCAGAAACGTAGGTTTCTTTAACCAAACAGGTGATATAAAGTTGGAGCTAAATGCAGAGATGCGCTTTGATATTTACAAATGGCTGAAAGGTGCCGTATTTATTGATGCGGGTAACGTATGGACGGTACGAAAGGATACGCGCGCCCTGGGCAACTTCGATATCAAGCGTTTCTGGAAAGAATTTGCGGTTGATGCAGGTGTTGGTTTACGCCTTGACTTCAACTTCTTCCAAATACGATTTGACTATGGTTTCCCGCTACGTGATCCGCGTAAAGCCGATGGAGACCGTTGGCTGTTTGAGAATGCACAATTCAGGCACGGTCAGTTCCAGTTAGGCGTAGGCTATCCGTTTTAGCGGTTAGGCTGCGATGAATGTACCTTCACTTTTTTAGCATTTGCAATAGCCTTTTGTTTTACCTGCTCTACATCACTGCCAATGGCATCGTATGCCAACGTTACTGCCATGCGGCGGTAAGGGCGCGTGGTAGGTTTACCAAACAAACGAAAATCGGTTCGTGGTTCTTGAAGGGCTTCTTCAACGCCGGTAAATGTGGGGTTTACGCCTTCGGCATCGGCCAGTACAACGGCACTGGCGCCAACTTTAAGCAATTCAATTTCAGGTATGGGTAAGCCTAAAACAGCCCGCGCATGAAGTTCGAACTCGCTTAAGTTTTGAGTACCGGCTAATGTTACCATCCCGGTATCGTGCGGGCGGGGAGATAGTTCGCTGAAATAAACACCATCGTCTGCTAAGAAGAACTCAACACCCCAAAGGCCTGCACCCGTTAATGCCTTTGTAACTTTATCGGCAATGTGCTGTGCTTCTTTCAAATGCTCATCACTCATTACGCAAGGCTGCCAGCTCTCCTGGTAATCGCCACGTTCCTGCCGGTGGCCGATAGGAGGACAGAACAGGGTTGGGCCGTTTTTCTGGGTAACTGTCAGCAGCGTTATTTCGGTATGGAATTTTACAAATGCCTCAACTATAACTTCTGCAATATCCCCTCGTTTACCGCTTTGCGAATAATGCCAGGCTTTTTCAATATCGGCTTCGCTTTTAATAGTGCTTTGGCCTTTGCCCGATGAACTCATCAAGGGTTTAACTACGCAAGGAATACCAACCTCTTTTACTGCAGTCTGCAACTCACTGAGACTTGTTGCATAGCGATAATTAGCCGTTTTTAGCCCCAATTCTTTTGCTGCTAAATCGCGGATGGCTTTACGATTCATGGTAAAATTAGCAGCACGGGCTGAGGGAACGACCTGCACGCCTTGCTTTTCGTAATCATAAAAGCGCTCGGTGCGTATCGCTTCAATTTCGGGAATAATAATGGCCGGTTGATGTTTAGCAACTACGGCATCCAGGGCATTGCCATCCAGCATATTTATCACCTCGCGCTCGTCGGCCACTTGTTGAGCCGGTGCATCGTTGTAGGAGTCAACGGCCACCACATACTTGCCTAATCGTTTTAGCGCAATTACCACTTCTTTTCCCAGTTCGCCGCTACCCAGCAACATAATTTTGGAGGCCATTTATACCAATTTTGGAGATGACTAAATTATTCTAACTTTCGTTCGCAAAACAAAGAAGAATGTTTGAGGATAAAACCCTATTTACTGAAAAAGTGTTGGCAGGTAAGCGAACTTATTTTCTTGACCTGAAAGAAAACCAGCAAGGGTCGAAGATTTTAAAGATTACCGAAAGCCGTAAAAACGACGGTGAATTTATCCGCCACAGCGTATTGATTTTCCAGGAAGATTTCGCTAAGATTTTTGATGCACTGGAAAAAATAAAGGCACAGATAGGGCCTATGCCCGAAACTGCACCCCGCCGTGAAGAAAACAGCGACGAAAAGGAGTTTTAGTTTTTTTGCACCAGCCAGCTTGGCACCGTTATGCGCACATTGCTCATTCGGCCTTTTAGTGCAACGTCCTGGCTACCATCGCCGGGGTAACCCCAACTGCGCATTTTGCAATCAAAATCTGCCGATAAGCGGAAGTGTTTTTTGTCTTCTTCCCAAGCAAATTGCGTAACGTTTAGTTTACAATTTTCCCGCAGCATGAAATAGTTAGTGCTTTCGTATTGCATGGCAAATGCAAATGCGTCATAAGGACCTGTTTTATCGGCATGGTAGTCAATTTCAACCGAAATGTTTTCATTGAACTCTTTGCCTGCATCAGTGGTATAAGTAGGCCCATTAAACACCGTGCTTATTACTGTGCGGGCGGGAGTGCGGCCGTCCATAGATGGGCTTTTAGTTACAAGCAAACCACGAAACAATTGGTCGTCGCGCAATTTAAATGTCCTGCCATTAATCATGGCCACAAATGCACCGTTGTTCAGGCTTCCGTCATCGGGGCCGGCATGCCATGGGGCTAAGGTGGTACAAGCAAATAGGGTAGCAGCTATAAGGGCTTTCATACAGCAAAGCACGGGTTTATTATCGGGTGCTTTGTTGAGGTAAGGTAATGGCCGGGTTGAGGTTTGTCAAGTAAGCAAGGTTTAGATACGGCTTGCAAACCAACCCGGGATGGTAATGCGGAGATTTATTAAACTGCCCTGCAATTGTATATCCGGTTTATTATCAGCGGGATAGCCCCAACTACGCATTACGCAATCAAAATCTGCAGACAGCCGAAAATGGCGTTTGTCGGATTCGCATACGAATTGGATAACCTTTAAATTGCTTTGTTCGCGCACCATATAATAGTTAGTGCTATCGTATTGCAGAGCAAAGGCAAATAGATTACCGGTGCATTTTTTATCGCAGTCGTATTGTATTTCGATGGCAATGTTTTCATCAAAGGTGCGGTTGTCCGACAAACTATAGGAAGGGCCATAGAAAGTGGAATTGATGACGGTTCTGGGCGGTATTCGGCCATCCATGCTTCCGCCTTTGGTAAGTAGTATGCCGGCATAAGGCTGGTCGTTGCGAATGCGAAATGCCTGACCATTAACTGTAGCAATCAGGGTTCCCTGCCAGGTGCTTTCCGTATCGCGTTTGGAATAGGAACTGGCTGTAACACTTATCACAAAAAGAACAAGTAAAGTAAAAACACGCATCACCTTTCATTTTATCTCGATCGTTCTCTGCAAAAACAAATGCCATCTAACGGTGCTTTGTAATCCTAATTGTCTAAATGATTGATATTTAATAGCTTGCAGGGCTGTGGTTGCTGTAAAAATACCGACCCTCAAATTGATAGCTTTGGAAATATTTCGTCTGCCTGCGCAGTTAACTCCTCAGCAGCGTGGAAATAATTCCAGTGGAGCTTGTAAGCTGCTGAAACTCATTTGACCGTTTTGTGTTTTAGGCTATGTTTGCACCGCTTTTTTAAACCAAAAACAATCTGATTTTTATGAAAATTACCGTAGTAGGTGCCGGAGCTGTTGGAGCCACCGTAGCCGATAATATCGCCCGTAAGGAATTATGTCAGGAACTGGTTTTATTGGATATTAAGGAAGGTTTTGCCGAAGGTAAGGCCATGGACATGAACCAAACTGCCGCCCTGCTGGGTTTTGATAATGCAGTTATAGGAACCACGAATGACTATTCGAAAACTGCAGGCAGTTCGGTAGTAGTTATTACAAGCGGTATTCCGCGTAAGCCGGGTATGACCCGCGAAGAACTTATTGGCACCAATGCCGGTATTGTAAAAGGCGTAACCGACAATATCCTGAAATATTCTCCGGATGCTATCATCGTAGTTATCAGCAACCCGATGGATACCATGACTTACCTGGCGCTTAAGAGCAGCGGCTTACCTAAGAATCGCATTATTGGTATGGGTGGCATTTTAGATAGCAGCCGCTTTAAATATTACCTGAGCCAGGCATTAAAGTGTGCCCCAAGCGATCTGCAAGCCAGCGTAATTGGTGGCCACGGCGATACAACCATGATTCCTTTAGCCCGTTTAGCTACTTACCAGGGTGTACCTGTTAGCAGCTTGCTGGATGCTGAAACTTTAAATAAAGTAGTAGCTGATACTATGGTAGGCGGTGCTACCCTTACAAAATTGTTAGGCACCAGTGCCTGGTATGCTCCGGGTGCATCGGGTGCTGCTTTAGTGGAAAGCATTGTACGCGACGAGAAGAAAGTATTCCCTTGCTGTGTATCGCTTGATGGTGAATATGGCCAGAAAGATATTTGCTTAGGCGTTCCTGTAGTAATTGGCAAGAACGGCTGGGAAAAGATTATAGATTACAAACTAAATGCTGAAGAGCAAGCTGCTTTTGATAAGAGCGCTGAAGCTGTGCGCAGCATGAACAGTGTATTAAGCACCTTAGGTATGTAATCAGCAACTTACTGTTTTGTTGATAGCCCCGCCGCAAGGCGGGCTATTTTATTTTGGATAGGTGGGAGTAGTGGCAAAGTGCGAATGGAACTCTTTCCCCAAAATGCAACAACCGTGATTGCAGGTTTTCAGGGATGAAACTACGTGGCACACTTGTTTTGTAGCAAGAGCATTAGTAACCGCTAAAACTACTGCTATGAACTTGTTTTATGACCCATCCATTTTTGCCTTACGGCAATTGGTAGATACAACCACCCAGAAAGAAACAGAGCACAACATTGCCGTTGATTATGACGGTGAGGTAATTGTGGACCCTGAAAAGCAATACCCGCAGGTTGATTTAAACCGGTATAAATTTCATACCCGGGTTAAGTTTGATTCCGACAGCAAGTTGCGTGATTTGTTCCGCGAATTGGTGGCTATTTTTAATGCCAGCAACGCCATAGTGCAAAATAAGTTTAACCGTGCTGCTTAGGCTAGCATTTGGTCGAGCAGGTTGCCGTATAGGTTCATAAAACCATTGCGGTAATATGAAATGCGCGATTCAAAATCTGCAGGCAGTTTAGCTTTGCCTTGCTTGAACCGGATTACGGCCTTAAGCATATTGAAGAAGCCATCGTATTCCACCGTCATTGGGTTGTCCTTACGGGCTACAAGAAATTTTTTATTCGCGTTTAGCAGCCGGGCAGCGGTTTCCCATTCCCCGGTTAGTGCAAAATAGCAGTTGTGCACTACCCGGTTTAAGATATCATTCAGCAAATCAGTATCAGCACGGGGCAATTGCATGGTAAGCGTAAGCATCTCCCAGGCCTCATCAAACTTCTTTTTGTTTAGGTAAACCAAGGCCAGATTGCGCGCTAAATTCAATTGCATGCCTTTATCCTCTTCGCGTCCCAGGATGTATTTTAATCTTTCCAATACCTCTTCGGCTTCATTAAGCTCCTTATTAATCAAAGCAATTACACCGTACATAATGATGTGGTAACGGTTGTTGCTTAATGATTTAGGCCAGCGTTTAAACACATCGCGATAGGTGAGGAGCGCATCAGCAAAGCGGTTACAATGGGTATAAGCTTTAGCCATTTTGGTGGTGGCGTAAATGCGCATATTCTCTGGTACAGCGTCGCCCGCTAATTCCATTTCATCCAATGCGTTCTGATTGCTTAGGAGCAAATTGTTATCGTCGTGTGAATAGAAGTCGTAATAGCTTGCTTTGCACAACCAGAACTGAAAATTGGCGCGGTGTAATTGTTTCCCCGCCAGTCGATCCTCCCAATAAGCTATTTCACTTTTATAGGTTGGCTCAAAGGCCGGTCCGCCACCGGTTACCGCATGATAAAAAATGCGTGTAAGCAGGCACATTAAATACACTTCTGCCTCATCTTCTAAAGTTGCTGTGGGGAGTGATTGGAGATAGCGTTTGGCATACAACATTAACTTCTCTTCGTCGTAAGCATCCGTTCCCACCCGGCGCAGAACGAACAATACCTTACGGTAAAAGTCGCTCATATCAGGCAGCGGCTTTTTCTTTAGCAGTTGGCGCTCGGTAATTTTTATTTCATGAAACAGGAGATCCATGAGGTTGCGGTCGCAGAACAGGTTAAAGGCCGAGGCAATATCGGTACCGCAAAGGTGCGTGATGCTTTTTTCGAGTAATACGGAATTGATCTTATCGTAATGCGAAGCGGAAAGATGTAACAACTTCAGGCTATTCTTGTCAACATTGCCTTTAGTAAGGCGGTGTTTAACCAAATGTGTTAAAACTTCGTCCTCACGCCCAGTTAAGGGCATGCTATTAAGTTTCGCTATTTCCTCCTCGGTAAGCGCCCGAATAAAGTCCAGTAAAAAACTCATATGCCAGCCAAAAATCTACCACGCTAAATTAATGCGCTCAGGCACTAATCTTTTGCCTGTTTTCCATAGGGTGTTTGTAACAGCTTGTTAATATGCATTGTACTTCTATATTTGAGGCCCATGGCCACCAAACAAATGAAAGTGAGAATGCTATTAACCGAGCTTGACGGCGGCGGTTATCACCTGTTTTTAAGTATAAAAGTTAACGGCAAACGTGCCCGTTTTTTAATTGATACCGGCGCGTCGAAGTCGGTTATTGATAAAGGTTTTTATGAAAAGTACCTGGCTAATAAAAAGGCCCTTAAAACCATTAAGCGCGAAACGGCGGGTTTGCACAGCTCTGTTCCCGAGTCGCATTTTGGCACCATCAAGGAATTAGAGATCGGAAAACTGAAAGTGAAAAATTATGCCGTAGCGGCGGTAGACCTTAGCCACGTAAATGCTACTTATGCCAAGCTTAAAAAACCAAAAATACAGGGCATATTGGGCAGCGATCTCATGCTAAAACATAAAATGATTTTGGATTATGGAACCGGCACTTTATACATTCCGTAGCTATCATCTACTCTATAAAAGCAAAACGCCCACAATGATTATTGCGGGCGTTTTTATGTTAGCTGTGAGGCGTAGACTATTCATGATCACCTTCCATAGGACGCTGGCAACAATTGGGCAGCTTATTAAAGGCAGCTTCGTCTTTTTTTACATCATCTGCATCGTAGCCTGTTTTTGCGATCACCTGGCGTATTTGATCGGCCGTAATCTTTGATGGATCGTATTTAACTTTTACTTTTTTGTTGTTTACGTTCAATACGGCTTCTTCTATGCCAACGGTGGCTTTCAATACTTTTTCAATCCGGTTTTTGCACGAACCGCAGATAGCAGAAGTTTTAATGGTTACTGTTTCTGACTTTGGTTTGGCTTCGGCTTTAATAGCAACAGCAAGCAGCCCAATTAGTAAAAAGGCGGAGAGAAAAGATTTTACTACAACTTTCATGATTCGGAAATTTGGTTAAAAATAATGGTTTGATTGTTTTTGTCCTTTTGGGTAAAGCAGGTTAACTTAATTTATATGCTTATCGTGGTGTTGCATAATCATTTGTGCAGGGTTTATGCGGAAGTAAATTTCGTACGACAAGGGCAGGCTTCCGTAGGTGGTTGTTAAGGACGCCGGAACAAAGAATCCGCTTATTTGTGCACCCAGGCTTGCGTCCAGATTGGCCATAGAAAAGAATTTATAGTCGCTGCCCAAGGTCAACGCCTGCAGGTTAAATTTGGAAATGGTAGTGGGCAGGTCTAATTCATGGGCTGATTTCTGTACAAATTCATACCGCGCATAAATATCAAATCGCTCTACCAGGTAGTTGGCTTCCAACAAGGCAGCATGGTCATTTTTATGTAAGGCTGTATTTAGGCCATAAACGGCCGTTATGGCTACAAAACTTTGCCCTCGAAATTTTTTGGTAAAGCTGGCGGAAGCTGTAGTGCGCATAATATTTACCTCCGGTTCCAGCGCTTCAGGCGAATGAATAAACCCCTGCGAAAACTGAAGCGCCAGTGTTGGGTGCGGATTAACGTTTATACGGTACGAATAACTATCAAATCTTGGTTTGTCGAAATCAAAGCGCTGCTCGTTGGGTTCGCGACCGGTAAAAATGGAACCTTCCGCTTTTATTATTTTGTAACGTAAGCCTAAAGTAGCAACACCAAATGTAATGTGCGTGGCATCCATCCAATGGTGCCCCAAAGGGGCATCGGGATTGGATATAGCCGAAGCACGGTGCATAAAGGTGGTAGGCCCAAGGGCTGGTTCGCCGGGTAAACCAAAGTAAGCGGTAAGATCAATGTCTTTTGTAAAACGCTGAGTGTATGCAATAGAAAGTTCAGCAAATAAATCGTGCGGGTGTTGCCGGTCTACCAGCGGTTTATCTTTCCAGGATTCGCCCGTTTGCAAAAGCAGAGGATAACCGTTGCCATCCATGGTTAACCTGTCAACGGAAAACATACCATTTAAAGTTAGCAGTCCGTTTTTTGCGATCGGTGTAGAAGCCATAAGCATACCCATATTGGGTGCGTCAATTTGCGAAGCATGGCCGCGTTTATTTTTATTATTCACGTTTTGCGAATTGTAACGCATGAATAACATCCCGTGCAGCATTAAGGTCCATTTGCGGACCTGTATGGCATACATATACATCGGGCTTTCGTCCGGTTGCCAGGAAGTTCCCGATCCATTGCGGCTCATAGGCAGGCTTAGTGAATAAGCGCTGTGCATGCCTACTTTCCCTGTATCTGCCATATCTTGCGATAAGGAGGTGCTATGGGAATGTTCCATGTGCATGTGAGCCGGCATGCTGTCCATTGGCATTTGCATTTCATCCATGTGATGCTGCTGGGCAGCTAAGGCCTGATAAGCCAGCCATCCTGCTATAACAAGTAGGGCTTTCATAATTATCAGTTTAAAAAAATGTTCCCTTACAAAAGGGTAAATCTGAACCCTGCAAAGGCCATAGCCCCGCGTAACGGCCCCCAAACCAGCGAGGCATCGAATTGATTGCTGAAAGGTGTATCACCGGCTATTATGGGATTCTTTTGAATAAAGTTGATCAGGTTTTCGCCACCGGCATAAATCTCCCAGCGTTTCCAGCTAAAAGTTATTTGTGCATTTAACTGCAACCAATCCTTTGATTGCAATGGCCGTTGATTAGTTACATCATTTATGGCTGTGCTTGGTATACGTGTTTTACCATACCAATTTAAACTGCTGTTAAAGCGCCAATGTTTGTTGCGTGTTGTATATTGCAAAGAAACCAGGCCCCGGTGTTGTGGCCTAAGCGGATAAATCTTTCGGCCTTCTTTGTAATCGGTTTTATTCTGCTCGAATTTGTAAGCGAGCTTTACTTCGAAACGCTTTACCGGTTCGTAACTGATCTCAGCCTGCAATGCATTGGCAAACGATTTCCCGGACAGGTTATAGAACTGCAATTGGCGAGTATTTTCCATATCGGCAACTACCTGGTGTGTAAAGTCGGTGCGGTAATAGTCAACGCTAATGCTGCCTTCGCGGAAATTGAGGAAGAACTTATAGGTTAAACTGGCACCATAGTTCCATGCTTCTTCGTATTGCAGATCAGGGGCTACTACAAGCTCGCGGTTATTGGCCAACCAACCAAAATTTTCAGCAAAGATGGTTGGCACGCGGTAGCCTCGTCCTGCGCTTAAGCGTAAGCTGAAGTCATAAAGAATTTTCCATTTCAGGTTAAACCGTGGGGTAAGGAAAGGCCCGTAAAGGTTGTGGTAATCGGCGCGAACACCGCCTACTACGGTTAGTTTTTCATCTCGTCCCCATATAAACGTTCCTTCGGCAAAGGCTCCGGGCACAACCTCTAATCGTTTGCGGTAAAGAGTATCGAATCTTTCAACCACATTATCTATCTGTGTGCTTAAGCCTGCTTTTAATAAGTTCTTTTGTCCGAACCCGTGCTGGAAGATCAGGTTTACATAACCGAAATGCTCGGTTGCATTATACATGCGCCGGCCCACGTAGCCATACTGATGATGGTAGCCATATTTGTATTGTATACCTACATAGTCGTTATCCTTTACAACAAACCCGGTTTTTGCAAAAGCATCTACTTTGGCTGTTGTAAGGCGCAAGCCCCAATGGCTCTGGGTAAATACAGATTCAGCAGGATTAAAGGTCCGCATTCCTCCCTGCCGGTCATCGTAAGTGGCTTGCAACACTAAGGCAATCATGCCTCCTTTAGGGATTTGGTAATTAAAACGATTGAGCACATTGATGTTGCGGGTAAGCGGATTATCAATGTAATGGTCGTGGTTCATGTCCTGTTTTAGCCAGTTGAACGAGCCGTTCAAAGCCCCCAGGTAACTCCATCGCTGTTGTTTGCCCAGTTTATGTGCCGTTATAATATTGAGCTCGTTGCGTACATCCTGGTTAAGGAAAAAATTAACCAATAACCGATCGCTGTTTTGCGGTTTTTTGTATTCTACATTTATCTGTCCGGTTATGCCTTCGTAACCGTTTACCACGCTTCCGGCCCCTTTATTTACCTGGATGGAATTCATCCACGGGCCCGGTACATATAGCATACCAAAAGTGTTTCCTAAGCCACGAACCCCCGGTAAGTTCTCACTCATCATTTGTGTATAAACACCATCCAGGCCCAGCATCCGAATTTCCTTAGCTCCCGAAACGGCATCGCTATAACTCACATCTACTGTAGCACTGTTTTCAAAAGTTTCACTCAGGTTGCAACATGCATCTTTTACCAGATCGGCCTGGGTAAATGACTCAACGTTGGCTACTGAGTTATCCCTTCTGCTGCTTGATATTTCCACCTGCGAAAGCGCAACAGCACGAAGGGTTATATCTAAAGTGGTGCGGCCCTGTAACGCAATCGTATCTGCCTGATAAAATGCATCATTGATGATTAGTGTATCATGCACCAGATCTACCACTCCGAGCATAAAATGACCGCTACTATCGGAATAGGTGCCTGTGGTTGTTCCTTTTATATAAATACTTACATCAGCAGCAGGCAGTTTTTTACCGCCTTCGGTATGCCATACATGACCGTGTACTGTCTGCTGGGCTTCTGCCAACAAGCTGACGGCAACTGCTATTGCCGTTAAAAAATAATACTTCATACCAACTTTATGAATTTCAAAATGCAATACCACATCCCCAGGCTATTAGCTGAGGATGCATAAAGTGCGGTATGTTTTTAAATGCGGAATACCCCGGTAAAATCGGCAGAATACCTTGTTGGTGGTGGGGCCTGCGCCTGTTGTAAGGGTAAGGTGCATGCTACTATAACGGGTGCAAGCACAAAGGAAATGGTGGTAACAACAGCTTTGGGTGCAGTTTCGTTGTATTGAGGGGCATAAGACCCGCTTATGGCCTGTTTAATTAATGTTTGCGCTACTGCACAACAGGGCGCTTTAGAAACTGAAGAACTTTGGTGGTTGCCGTGTTTGCGGGCGCAACAGGCATGTTCGGTAGTATGGTTGCAGTTATCAGGTTGTGTGAAGCTAAACGAAAGCTGGCCTGTTTTAAGGCAGGTGCGTGCATACAACATCTGGCCGCTATCAGCAAATAATAGCAACAGAACAGTAAGTAAACAAACAAAGCGCTTAAAAAGCATAACACAAAGGTAATTTATTGCGATAAATACATTTGGGCTTGTCTTTTTTTAACGGAAATCGGACTTCTAACTCAGGTTTTATTCACTCTCAACTAAATGTATACTTTTGCCCCCGCATGAAAGCAAAACACTTTCTTTTCCTGTTTCTGTTGCTGGGCCTGGGTGCCTGCGAAAAGGATTTTGATATTACTGCCGATTACCGTGAGATACCTGTGGTGTATGCCCTTTTAAATGCTAATGAAACCACGCACTATGTGCGCATACAGAAAGGTTATCTAATTGATGGCAACGCTTATGCCGGAGCAGCCAGTCCCGATTCGATCTATTACAGCGATAGTTTGTTTGTGCAAATTAAAACATTGCCAAACGGCGCTACCTATACCCTTGAAAAGGTTGATGGCAACCTGATTGGCCTGCCTAAAGACCCCGGTAGCTTCTCTAACCAGCCAAACATTTTGTATCGCTTTAATGCTAATCTGGATCCTACAAGGAGTTATCAGCTGGTAGTAAAAAATACCAGCAACGGCAAGGAATTTAGTGCCACAACCACGCTTGTAAATGGCTTTACGGTTATTACCCCATATAGCGGGCAAAAACTACCGCTACTAACTACTAATCCTCCAAAGCTAACCTTCTATACCGCGCAGAATGCGGGGGTATATGATATGCGTGTTCGTTTTCCCTATAAGGAATACGATGGCTCTACAAATGCCTTATTAAAGGATACGTTTGAGGATGTATACCTGCTACGTTCGTCGCTAATTGATTTTGGTGGTGTTCCTTCGCAACAGATTATCGAGTTCAATGCTATCTATCTCATGAACTCGTTACAACATCATTTAACCAAGTCAAGCACTATTTACCGGATGTATAATCAGCAGAAGGGGCTGACCTTTTTTTATGCCGCCGGTGGTGATGAGTTAGCTAAGTTTACCAACTCGCAATTGGCTCAGGCTAACAGTTTAGCCAGTAACGAAGCTCTGCCCCCATATACCAATGTTAGCGGGGGGTATGGTATCTTTAGCAGTCGCATTTACCAACAGGTGGATAGCGTGCTTCTGAATAATGATGCCATTGATAGTTTGGCTTGTAGTCCACTTATGAGCGGCTTGCGCTTTAAGGGGGCGCACAACCAGATTTGCGAATAATTACACTTCGACCCCGGTTTTTTAACCATCTCCAAGGGACTTTTCAAGGCATGGCAGGCCTTATGACAAATTGGCGGCGCTGAAAATCAGTCATTTAGGCTTTTAACAAAAGCTTTTTGACCGAAATTAAATCCTTATTGTGTCATTTTTGCCCGCCCAAGCCTAAAACGCGGCACTGGCACGCCGATTGATTTATTGGTGCAGACCAAATAAAACTAGATCATGGGTAAAATAATCGGTATTGACTTAGGAACAACCAACTCCTGTGTAGCGATAATGGAGGGTAGCGACCCGGTGGTGATTCAGAATGATGAAGGAAGAAGAACTACGCCAAGTATCGTTGCTTTTTTAGCTAACGGTGAACGCAAAATAGGCGATCCCGCTAAGCGTCAGGCTGTAACTAATCCAACAAAAACAATTCAAAGTATTAAGCGCTTTATGGGTATACGCTTTGCCGAAGCCGGTAAAGAAATACCACGCGTGCCTTATAAAGTAGTAAAGGGGGATAATGATACCGTGCGGGTAGATATTGACGGCCGCTTATACACTCCGCAGGAAATTTCGGCAATGGTGCTACAGAAAATGAAGAAAACTGCTGAAGATTATATCGGCCAAACTGTAACCGAAGCGGTTATTACCGTGCCGGCTTACTTTAACGACAGTCAGCGCCAGGCTACTAAAGAAGCCGGTGAAATTGCTGGCTTAAAAGTGCGTCGTATCTTAAACGAACCTACTGCTGCTGCTTTGGCTTACGGCCTTGATAAGGGCGGAAAAGACATGCGTGTAGCGGTTTATGACCTGGGTGGCGGTACGTTCGATATCTCTATCCTGGAAATGGGTGATGGTGTATTTGAAGTAAAGAGTACTAACGGTGATACACACTTAGGCGGTGATGATTTCGATAATGAAATCATACAATGGCTGGCGAACGAATTCCAAAATGAGGAGCGTATTGACCTGCGCAAAGATCCTATGGCTTTACAGCGTTTGAAAGAAGCTGCTGAAAAAGCCAAAATTGAACTTTCAAGTTCACAGGAAACTGAAATAAACCTGCCCTATATAACTGCGGTTGACGGTGTGCCTAAGCACCTGGTTAAGAAATTGACCCGTGCTAAGTTCGAGCAACTGGTTGACCAGTTAGTGGAGCGCACCATTACACCTTGTGCCCAGGCTTTGAAAGATGCCGGCATGCAGGCTTCGCAGATTGACGAAGTGATCCTGGTAGGTGGTTCTACCCGTATTCCTAAAATTCAGGAAGTAGTAGAGAAGTTCTTCGGCAAAAAACCTTCGAAAGGTGTTAACCCTGATGAGGTGGTGGCCGTAGGTGCTGCAATACAGGGTGGTATTTTAAGTGGCGAAGTGAAGGATGATATTGTGTTGGTTGACGTAACACCTCTGTCGTTAGGTTTGGAAACCATGGGCGGTGTAATGACCCGCTTAATTGAAAGCAACACAACTATCCCTACCAAAAAATCGCAGGTGTTTACCACTGCGGTAGACAATCAGCCTTCGGTAGAGATCCACGTATTACAGGGTGAGCGCTCTATGGCTAAGGACAACCGTACCATCGGTCGTTTCCACCTGGGCGATATCATGCCTGCACAACGCGGTATCCCTCAAATCGAAGTAACATTCGATATCGATAGCAACGGTATACTACATGTATCGGCTAAAGATAAGGGGACAGGTAAAGAACAAAGCATCCGTATTGAAGCTTCAACCGGCTTAAGCAAAGAGGAAATTGAAAAAATGCGTAACGAAGCCAAAGCCAACGAAGAAGCAGATAAGAAGGTGCGCGAACAGGCTGAGAAAACCAACATGATAGATTCGTTGATCTTCCAAACTGAGAAGCAGATGAAAGAAGTTGGTGACAAGTTACCGGCCGATAAAAAAGGCGCTATTGAAACAGCTTTAGCTGACCTTAAGAAGGCGAAAGAAAGCAACGACACAGAAGCAATGGATAAAGCAGCCGAAGTATTGAATGCTGCCTGGCAGGCTGCATCGCAGGATATATACAATGCAACCCAGCAACAACCGGGTGCACAAGCATCGAATGACGGCAACACCAACACCGGCGACGGCGGAGGCGACCATGTGAGCGATGTAGAGTATGAAGAAGTGAAGGATAACAAATAGTGATTGGTGGAGGTGAATGGTAGATTGGGAAAATCATCTGTTCACTGAACTAAAGAACCACTAATCACCAAATCGTTGGATGTTGCCATGGTTAATGTTACCATAGGTGGCGAAGCCCCGGGAAACCGGGGCTTTTTTATTGGATTTAATTAGAGCCGAGAAGCTCCTCCAGCTTCTTTTGCAGGTCTTCGCCTCTGAGCGATTTACCCAGGATGTTGCCATTAGCATCAAGCAATAGATTGGTGGGTATGGAGCGCACGGCATAAAGCTTGGCTACGGCATTGTCCCAGCCTTTCAAATCGCTTACATGGGTCCAGGTTAGGCCATCCTTGTAAATTGCTTTCAGCCAATCTACTTTCGAATCGTCCAGCGATACACCAAGAATGTCGAAGCCTTTGGTATGATACTTTTTGTAAGCAGCTACCACATTCGGATTTTCGCGCCGGCAGGGTCCACACCAGGAGGCCCAGAAGTCTACCAGCACAATATGACCGTGGAAATCGGAGAGCTTAACCATTTTACCAGCCGTGTCAGTTTGCTGGAACGCAATAGCAGGTTTACCTACCTGCGATAGATTGTAGGTATAGGCCAGCTTAAGCATTTTTTGCGCATACTTGGATTGTTGCACCGTAGCAGATAGGGCTTTTAGATGCGCCAATCCTTTATCAATGTTATCTTCATTTGAAAACCTGCTGTAGAGCAGATAAGCTCCTACATCGCTGTTAGGATGCTCCTTAGCGAGTTGGGCAGCAAATTCATTTTCCTCATCCTTAGAGGCGTAATATCTATCGAGATATTGTGCCCGGGGTGCAGAATCGTAAACAGGATGTGGCCCGGAGAGGAATTCAAGAATCGAATCGCGGTATTGCTCGTATGGTTGAATAGATGAGCGAAAGTGCTGATAGAGCTTCGTTGCCTCGCCACCTGAAGCAAACACTTGCTTGGCATTGGAAGTATCTCCGCTAACAAGTGTAGTGCCCGTTTCAAAGAACAGGGTGGCATTCAGCCGTGGTTGTTCGATATACAATTGTCCGATAGTAGGTGCATCAATTTGCCCGCTTATGGTAAAATGCCCGTTTAGAACCCAGGCAGAATCCTGCCGGCCATCCGCGTTTAGTGCAGGCAGGTAGTCCAGGTAAATCCAAACCTTATCGGCACCATTGATTGTACCGGTAAGGGTAAAAGATCCCGCCCATGTTCTGCTACAAAAAAGGGAGGCTATAAATAGTGCTGATAACACGTGCTTTTTCATAAATACCGGATTAGAATTCGTACTGCTAACAAATATAGCACACAAATGAATGTGCACGCGGCCGTTACGGTGCAGTGGTGATTCCTGTCAGGGCACTGTGTGAGTTATATCAAGCTTGTTGCGTGGGGTTGCAGCTACTTTTGTTTAAAATTTAACGTATATGAGAAAGCTTGTTATGATAGCGTCCATGATGGTTTTTGCATTAGTAGGCGCGGCACAACCGGAAGATGCCGGCGGCTGTAAGGACCACCCCATGTTTAACCGGATGCCAAACTTTTATATAGATAACTGTAAGCAGAACTTTGACAATGTAACGGTTTGGATGAGTGGAAGCGACTCAAAGGATATTGAAGGATATAAGACCGAGATTAGCTATGTGTTTGATACAGAAAGCGGAAAGTCTGCACCCTCATTCTATCAAATACTAAAGAACTATGAGAACTCGCTTGCCAAGAATGGCGTTAAGCGCATTTACCTTGGTGGAACTGATGCCACTCTATACTTTAAAACAGGCACTAAGGAAGTTTGGATACAATTTAATGCACCTGCGGCAGAGGCCACAGATGCTTATACCTTAACGATTCTGGAAGTGGAAGCCATGAAGCAGGATATACAGGCCCAGGAGATGCTGGATGCCTTAAATGCAGCGGGCCACGTTGCGCTGTATATCAACTTTGAAACAGGTAAGAGCGATATAAAGGCGGAGTCGCAAAAGATAATTGACCAGATTGCCGAGATGCTGAAGAGCACACCTTCGTTAAAGGTGAGTATTGAAGGCCATACGGATAATGTAGGCACTGCAGCTGCTAATCAGACACTATCGGAGAATCGTGCGAAAGCAGTGGTTGCTGCCCTGGTTGCAAAGGGCATTGACAAAGCCCGTTTGGTCTCAAAGGGCTGGGGACAAACTAAGCCGGTTGCCGATAATGCCACCGATGCCGGTAAGGCACAGAACCGCAGGGTAGAAATAGTAAAGTTATAGTTTAAATAAATATAATATTAAAAGCGGCTACCCATAGGTAGCCGCTTTTTTATGTTAAGCAGTAGCACTTGCATATGCCTCGATAGGAGGGCAGGTGCAGATGAGGTTGCGGTCGCCGAAGCCGTTGTTTACGCGGCCCACGCTTGGCCAAA
The DNA here is from genome assembly GCA_046329495.1 of Chitinophagales bacterium. Lineage (GTDB taxonomy): Bacteria > Bacteroidota > Bacteroidia > Chitinophagales > LD1 > Bog-950. The sequence goes on from JAXLUO010000003.1 coordinate 161,738, forward strand.
ACTTGTTGGCGCGCACATAAGGCAGCGGGAAGGCCGCCACCTCGCGGGTATAGGCATGGTTCCATTCGCTGGAGGCAACTACGGCAAGGGTGTGCGGTGCATTCTTTAAAGGGTTATCGGCAGGGTCCATTTGTTTGTTCTCAATGGCCTCTATTTCTTTACGAATGCTGATCATAGCATCGCAGAAACGATCTAACTCGGCCTTGTCTTCGCTTTCGGTAGGCTCAATCATCAAGGTGCCTGCAACAGGGAAAGAAACGGTAGGCGCGTGGAAACCATAATCCATCAAACGCTTGGCTACGTCTTCTACCTCAATACCTACAGTATGTTTAAAGGAACGGAAGTCCAGGATAAGCTCGTGGGCTACACGGCCGTGTTGTTTACCTGCATACAGCACATTGTAATAAGGCTCTAAACGGGCTTTAATGTAATTGGCATTCAGTATCGCGTATTTGGTAGCATTGGTTACGCCTGCTGAACCCAGCATACGGATATAGCCATAGCTGATAAGCAGGATAGCTGCGCTGCCAAATGGTGCGGCACTTACTGCATGAATGGCTTTTTCGCCACCGGTTTTAACTACGGCGTTGCCGGGCAGGTAAGGTGCTAAGTGTTTAGCCACACAGATAGGGCCCATGCCGGGGCCGCCACCACCGTGCGGTATGGCAAATGTTTTATGTAGGTTAATGTGGTTTACATCGGCACCGATAATGCCCGGAGCGGTTAAACCTACCTGCGCATTCAGATTAGCGCCGTCCATATATACCTGACCGCCATTAGCATGAATCAGAGCACATACGTCCTTAATCTTGTCTTCGAACACACCATGGGTGGAAGGATAAGTGGCCATTAAGCAACTCAGGTTATCCTTATGTTCTTCTACCTTTTTAACCAGGTCCTCAAAATCGATATTGCCATGGCTATCGGTTGCTACAACTACCACTTTTAAACCGGCCATAACGGCACTGGCAGGGTTGGTGCCGTGTGCGCTGGCAGGGATCAACGCAATATCGCGGTGGCCCTGACCCATATCGCGCTGGTAGGCGCGTATAACCAATAAGCCGGCATATTCGCCCTGTGCGCCTGAGTTAGGTTGTAAGGAGGTGGCTGCGAATCCTGTTATTTCGCTCAAGTAATTTTCAAGTGCAGTGATAACTTCCAGATAACCGGTAACCTGATCCTGCGGAGCGAAAGGATGCACGTTAGCAAACTCGTTCCAACTAACAGGTTCCAGTTCGGCAGCGGCATTCAGTTTCATGGTGCAGCTACCAAGCGGAATCATAGAAGTGGTTAAAGAAAGGTCCTTGTTCTCCAGACTTTTGATATAACGCATCAGCTGGCTTTCGCTGCGGTGGGTGTTAAACACCGGATGCGTCATGTAAGCAGATGTGCGTTGCAGACCGGCAGGCACATTTACCGGTTGTTTGGCATAGCGGAAGATATCGAAGTTGTAAGTATCGTTGCCGGCTGCAGTGGCAAACACTTTTACAATATCGCACACGTCGTCGGGCGAGGTTGATTCATCCAGCGTAATGCTGATGCGACCTTCGCTATAGTAAAAGTTCATCTCGTGGTTTAAGGCCAGTTGATGAATAAAGTCGTGCAGTTGTGTTTTGCCCGCTGTGTCAATAGTAAGCGTATCGAAATGATGGGCGTTTGTGATTTTGTAACCCAGGTGCGTTAGCTCGCGGCGCAGGATGGAGGCTGATTGATGCACACGCACCGCGATGTTTTTAACACCATCCGGTCCGTGGTAAACACCATACATACCTGCCATAATTGCCAGTAAGGCTTGTGCAGTACAAATGTTAGAGGTTGCTTTCTCGCGGCGGATGTGTTGTTCACGGGTTTGCAGGGCCATACGTAAAGCAGGCTTGTTGTTGGCATCTATTGATAAACCGATGATACGGCCGGGGATAATGCGCTTATAGTCGTCTTTGGTAGCAAAGAAAGCTGCATGCGGACCACCGAAGCCCATAGGCACGCCAAAACGCTGTGAGTTTCCTACTACGCAATCGGCACCAAATTCACCCGGAGGGGTTAACATGGTTAAGGCCAATAAATCGCTGGCAACGCACACATAAATTTCCTGTGTTTTGCAGGTGTCTATAAATGATTTGTAATCGAGCACGCTGCCATCTTTACCGGGATATTGCAGCAGGGCACCAAAGAAATCGTTATCCAGTGAAACAGTGGCATGATCGCCAACTACTACTTCAATGCCTAAAAATTCGGCACGCGAACGGATGATACCCAGTGTTTGCGGAAAACAAAGCTCAGAAACGAAGAATTTGTTGTGTAGTGCATCGCGTTTGTTCTTCAATCCCCAAAACATGTGCATCGCTTCGGCAGCGGCCGTGCCTTCATCCAACAAAGAGGCATTGGCAACGGGCAAACCGGTTAAATCGCTTACCATGGTTTGGTAGTTCAGCAGGGCTTCCAAACGACCTTGTGCAATTTCGGCCTGGTAAGGGGTGTACTGCGTATACCAACCCGGATTTTCGAAAATATTACGACGGATAGCTGCCGGTGTGATGTTGTTATAATAACCCATTCCGATGTAGCTGCGGAATACCTTGTTTTTTGAAGCTTTTTTGCGCAACTCTTTCAGGTAGTTGTATTCGCTCTGCGCTTCGGGCAGGTTTAGCTTATCAAGGCGGCGAATATTTGCCGGAACGGTTTGTTCAATCAGTTCGTCGATGTTGTTAACCCCCACAGCGGCTAACATTTCCTTTAATGCTTTGTCATCAATGCCTATGTGGCGGTTGCTGAATTGGTCGGTAGAACGCAGGTTAATCATTGCTTTATGCTTCTTGGTATAAGTTGGTTTGGAATAGAGGCGCAAATATAAACAACAGGAACACTCGCATTGTTGGCTATGCACGCTGTTGAAAAATAACCGAAAGCTGCTTTATGGGAATGTGTTAAGAAAATCATAAAACGCGCATTGCTTTGTTAAACCTCGCGATTCAGTACAGGTCATACCCCTAAATCCATTGTTATGAAAAGCCTGCTTGCCATCGCCGCCGCTCTGTTACTGAGCATGAATAGTGCCAATGCCCAAAGCACTGACGAAGTGGCTGTAAACACCACATCAAAATCGCAGTTGCAGAAGATTGAGGACTTTAATAACCGTGCTAAAGTTGAAGTGAAGGTTTTCCCTAATCCTGCAAAAGACGTGCTTTATATTGAGCCGGTATTGAATGCGGATAAGGGGTTGATAAAGATTATGGACATAACCGGCCGTGTGTTGAACGAGATGCACCTGGAATGTGGTTGTAACCAATTGGAGGTGGATTTGAGTAGCTATATTAATGGTTTATATGTGCTCACCCTTTATGATGAAAACGGCCGTTTAGTGCATATCAAACGCTTCTATAAAGAGTAAATTCCTCTATTAAAGGCAGTTTTACCTCAATAACCCGCTGTATGGGGATAAAAGGAATCTTTTAACATACAATAATTTTGAGCTTCTGCTGTTTGTAGGTTAAATTTAACCAATGATTAAGCCACTTCTTAAACTGCTGCTTTTAACCGCTTTGGTTTCTGTTATGGCATCGGGTCAAACAAAAGCCGTTGATTCGGATAAGGACCGTTTGCTGGTTAGCGGCTACATTATGCGCGAGGATAGTGTGGGAGGTTTGCCTTATGCCAAGGTTACCACACTGAGCAACGGCAAGGTGTATACCGCCGGTCCGGATGGCTACTTTGCCCTTTATGCGCGGAAGGGAGAGAACCTGCTTTTTGCTTCCTCGGGTTTTCAGGCCCAAACTGTAACGCTACCACTCTACGCCCCCAATAATAAGCTATGGCTTAACAGGTATATGACCCGTTGTAAGCATTGGCTTTGGAACCTTTGGTAAATGCTCTCGGGATCCTGCTTTAAAGCTGTTAATTCCTCAGAATACCACGCGGTTGGCATAATATTTACACCCTTGATTTGTAGTGAATCTTAAATTTACCGCGAAATGTTGAATGTGAAGCAATTTGCTACTACCCTTGTTGCCCTGCTGCTAACCTATGTTGGTTTCGCCCAGCAGGATACTACCAAGTCTGCTGAGAAACTAATCACTTTTTCGGGCTATGCGCTTACCGCAGATAGTTTAATGGGCGTACCTTTTGCCCACGTAACCATCCTAAACCGTGGCCGTTTGGCGCAGTCAGGTCCTGACGGTTTCTTTTCGTTTGCCGCACATCCCGGCGATACACTGATATTTACCTGTATCGGTTTTCAGACTTCGCAGTATGTGATTCCAAAACAGATCAACGGCGATAAGTTCTCGGTTATTCACCTGATGTCGCATACCGATTACTACATAAAGGATGTTATCATTTGGCCTTGGGGCGACCGCGAAGGTTTTAAACAAGCCTTCCGCGATTTGCGCTTGCCGGATGATGATCTGCAGCGCGCCAAACGCAACCTGGAACGCGAAACCCTGGCTGAATTAGGCAAGCAACTGGAGATGGATGGGGGCGAAGCCACACACATGGCGCTGATGGCCAACTCTGCCAAAACCTATTACTACAAGCAATCCCCTTCGCAAAACATCTTTAACCCGTTGGCCTGGGCGGAGTTTATACGTGCATGGAAGAATGGCGACTTCAAGAAGAAGTAGGGAATACTACCGTTCCTCAACCGACCCGCTGATGTTAATATTTAAGTGGATTTAGTTAAAGGCTTCCTCTTTTTTGCCTCTACCTTCGTTACATGCATATGTTTAGAACGTATTGGGTAGCGACCCTGTTATTGGTATTGCTCGCCTCTTGTGGCACTAACACCGGTAAAAGCGATAAGAAGATCTTCCGCTATAATTCGGCTGCGGGTATTACCTCGCTGGATCCTGTTTTTGCTTCGGACAAGGAAAACATATGGGCTGTAAACCAGTTGTTCAATTCGCTGTTGCAGTTAGATGATTCGCTGCACATACAACCTTGCATAGCACAAAGTTGGAGCGTTGATAGTACCGGATTGCTCTATACCTTTCACTTACGTAGCGATGTCTACTTTCATGACAATGCCTGCTTTGAAGGCGGAAAGGGCAGAAAGCTGGTAGCTGCAGATGTGGTTTACAGTTTTAAGCGGTTGATTGACCCTGCTACGGCCGCACGTGGTTCGTGGGTGTTTAATGGACGAATTGATACTACTAAAGCCTTTACTGCTATTGATGATTCTACCTTTCAATTGGCTTTAGCAAGGCCATTCCGACCTATGCTTGGGATACTAACCATGCAATATTGCGCCATAGTGCCGCATGAAGCCATTGATAAGTATGGCAAGGACTTCCGCGCACACCCTGTAGGAACCGGGCCGTTTACTTTTACCAACTGGAAGGAAGGTGTAGCGCTGGTAATGGACCGCAACCCACACTATTTTGAAAAGGACGGCGAACAACAATTGCCCTACCTGGATGGTATTAAGGTTAGCTTTATTGACAATACCAAAACCGAGTTCCTGAACTTTAGGCAAGGCAACCTTGATATGGTTTCGGGTATTGATGCTGCATACATTGACGAGATACTGGAGGACGACGGGCAGGTAAAAGCACAATGGAAGGATAAGTTCAACTTTTACAAAGTGCCTAACCTGAATACCGAATACCTGTGCTTTTTAATGAAAGATGGTGATGGCCTTAATCCACTGCAGAACAAAAAGGTACGGCAGGCTATTAACTATGGCATTGATAAGCAGCAGATCATTAACTACCTGCGTAACGGGGTTGGTAAGCCGGCGGTGCATGGGTTTGTGCCTTACGGCTTTGGTGATTATGATATCAACGCCGTACAAGGTTATACCTATGATGTAGCTAAGGCTAAGCAGTTGCTTGCCGAAGCCGGTTACCCCGGTGGTAAAGGCCTACCGGAAATTAAGCTCTATACCAACGATTTCTACAAAGAATATGCATTGCAGATAAGCAAACAACTGGAGCAATTGAACGTGGTGGTGAAGCTGGAATTGGTGCAGAGTTCGTTACTTAAGGAAATGAAAGCAAGTGGCAGGGCTCCATTCTTCCGTGCTTCATTAATAGCTGATTATAGCGACCCCGAAACTTACCTGGCAGCATTTTATAGTAAGCATATTGCCCCACCTAACTATACCCACTTTAATAACAAGGCCTTTGATGCCTTGTATGAAAAAGCGGTAGCCGAACAGGACCTGCAAAAACGGAACGACTATTACCACCAGATGGAAGCTATTATAATTGAACAGGCACCTATTGTGCCGTTGTATTATGATGAGGTGATACGCTTTACGCAGAAGCATGCAAAAGGATTAGCGCCTAACGCGCTTAACCTGCTTACACTTAAACGGGTTAAAATAGAATAAAGTGCTAAGAAGGATACTGTGTAACATAGCTTTTGGGTACCTGGTAGTGCTGCTATCGCTGGTGCTGTTTGTGCTTATTTCGGCAGTTTACCGGCTGATGATTTCACCCGAACAGTTTAAGGTGCCGGGTGCGCAGGACGGGGCCATTACTTATATGCTGCTTTTTACATTGGGTGTGGCCGTTTACCTGGCGCTTGGATTATACATTAGTTTAGCGCTGCGCAAAAACGCTGCCGTGCTAAGTGCGGGCTTATTTTACCTGCTGTATACAGGTTTCGCGGTGGTTTTTATTGCGCCTACCTTGTATTATATGTTAGGCCTTATCAGCGTTGCCTTGTCGAATTGATCGCAGCTTTACAGTATTAATTTAATTTTAAGCGCGTTATACAAGTAGTGGAAATACAACAAGCTCTTTGTTGAACAGCTTTAAATTGAATTTATGTGGTGGGCGTATCTGTTAGTGTTTATCGGCGCATTTATTTGCGACATAGTTCCTTTTCCGTTTCCACCGGCCTTTACCGTAATGATATTGCTGCAACTGATTTTTAAGCTGAATGTATGGGCAGTAATAGTGATAGGTGTTGCAGGCTCGGTGCTGGGCAGGTATTTACTTACCCTATACATCCCCAAGTTATCCGACAGCGTATTTAAGCCCGACAAAAACGAAGACGTTAAATACCTGGGCAAGAAGATGAAGGAGAAGGGTTGGAAAAGCCAACTGGCGGTGCTTGCTTACAGTTTACTACCCTTGCCTACCACACCTTTGTTTGTGGCAGCGGGTATGGCCCGTTTAAAAGCCATTTACATTATACCTGCCTTTATAATCGGCAAGTTTACAAGCGATACGGCTGCTGTTTTTATGGGCGATTTTGCAGTAAAGAATGTGAAAGAATTAGCACAAGATGCCATTTCGTGGAAGTCGATTGTAATGCTGGTGCTGGGCGGTGTGCTGTTGTGTGCCTTGTTGTTTATAGACTGGCGCACGCTTATACAAAAGAAGAAGTTCTCCTTTCGCTTTAAAATCTGGAAATAGCCTTACTTACCGGTTGGACCGGTGCTGCCATATAACAAATTGGTTGGTCCGGTAACAGGAGGTAAGGAGGTAGGACCGGTTAGTCCGGTTATTGCCGTAGGACCTGTAACACCCGTTGGGCCTACCAAGCCAGGTAAACCATTTGATTGCTGATGCAATTTATTAGCCAGTAGCAAGCTGGCGGTGCCTGAAATGGCCATTACGATAACAAGGTTCAGCAAACGGTTCATAACCCAAGGTGTTGATTCGGTGAGTTGCTTAAAAAAATGTTCCCGATGGAAAAGGATAGTACAAGTTGCTCCGGCATAGATTGCTGTGCACTATTGTATACGATTACGCATGGTGAGAAAAGTGATATGAGCGATTTTTGCCCGATTTGATCGTAAATTCAGATGTTCTGTTGAGGTTATCAACACTGCTTGTGCATGCTTGTGCAAGTTTTGCAAAGTGCACAAGTGGGGGCAAAAAGCATTATAGCTTTTTTAACGGGTACAGGGATAGCAGCCCTTTTATTTCAAAGAACAAAAAAAGAGAACCGGCCGGAAACGTTTTCCGGTTTTTAACTGGTTTCAAAAATAATAAAATAAGAAACAAAATACAAAATAAAGGTAAATTATTTTTCTGTTTCCCGCAAGCTCCATATTCGTTCGGACAATGGTTTGCCCCATTTGCGCAGTTGTTGCGTTGTTTGGGTGCGCAGCTGCTGGTGATACAGATAACCGCCTATGGCACCTATGGCACTGCCCAGGGCTATATCGGCAAACCGCGTAATTATTAAAGCATCGGGATTAAAGTTAGCCGTAGTTGCTTCCGCCAACAATAACGCCATGGGTGTTATAAATACAAGCCCCAGGGCATAGTTACGTGGTACAAAGTATTGCGCTAAAAACTGCAGGGCCGGAACCGAAAGACAAATAGTTAAGGTATTTATTTGAGCCAGCAATAGTACGCGTGCTAAGCCTAATCCTGCCATGGTGCCTAATACCCGCTGAAAGCTGCGGCGCCACACCTGTTGCACGTCCACAGCGCGCATAACAGCTACACAGCTAACCGGTACCCAATAAGGCCTTTCGAGTTTTAAAAGATGTGCAGCCAATAAGGATAAGCCCACAAACAGGGCAATGATGGCTGCTTCAAAAACGATCTCCGATTTAGATAATTGTGCCGCCGCAACCACTGCTACCGGTGGATGGCTTTGGGCGGTAATGAAGCTATACAACAACGCAATGGTGCAGGCTACGGAAGTGCCTGCTGCTAAGATTTCGATGCGAGGAGCAATAATACCGGCGTTGTAGGGGGTATAGGCAGCAATGGAAACCAGCAGGATAAAAAAGGTACTGCCCGGCGGTGCAAGATTGTAATACAAACACCCGGCCTGCACTACCAATGTAAACATGGTTAAAGCCAGAATTTTAGGCACAAATTGAAAGCTGAAACTTAATCCTATGCCGTAGGATACCACGAACAATGCTGAGCAAATAAGTAAGGTTAGCATCCGTTGCTTAACGGGCGCATCGGGGAGGTAGAAGATTACAAGTCCGCCTATGGCCGCCAGTAACGCGCTTTTTAATTGGCCCAGGTATAAACCAAAAAGCATGGGCACAGCCATACAAAGGGCAGCAAGCAGGGCTATATGCCATAGTTTTTGCGTTTGCTGCCATTCAAATAGCGCTTTCCATTCGGTTTTTAACCATTTAACAAGCTGCATGCGGTGGATTGTAGAAATACCTGCCGTAAAAAGGTGTGCCGTGCTGGCATTGTGCTTGTAGCAATTTGAAAAAGTGCATTATGAAACGCTTTGTGTTTTTGAGTATAATGGCGCTATTGTTTTTAGCGGCGTGCAATACAACGTATGTTACTTCCTCGTGGAAAGCAAAAGATGCAGCACTGCGCAGTTATGATAAAGTGCTTGTTATCGGTTTAATGGGTGATACGAATAGATTGTTACGTCAGACGCTTGAAAAGGAATTGGCGGCCGATTTGCAGAAGAAGGGCATTAATGCTGTATCGGCGTATGAGGAGTATGGTCCGAAGGTGTTTGTAAAGATGAGCGAGGAGCAGATGAATAATGTGATAAAAAAGAAAGGGTTTGATGGGGTTATCACTATTTCGTTGCTGAACAAGAAGAAGGAGCGCTACTATGTGCCACAGCATATGTATTATACCCCTTATTACGTGTATGGGTATCCATATTTCTGGGGTTATTATTCCGTGATGTACGACCGCACCTATTCGCCCGATTATTATTATGAGGAGGATGTACATTACTTCTGGGAAAGTAACTTATACGACTTAGGCACGGGAAAACTGGTTTATTCGGCCCAATCGCGGTCGTTTAACCCGCAAAGCGCTGATAAGTTGGCTAACGATTATGGCAGGATGCTGGTGAGGGATTTGGTGCAGAATGGGATTGTGATGAAGAAGTAAGACTAGGACGCTTGCCCTTAGTTGTCCTTTTGTTATCCACACGGTTGTTAAGTCCAAGTTATTGGTTATCTTTGCAGTCCCAAATCGCGGGGTGGAGCAGTTGGTAGCTCGTTGGGCTCATAACCCAAAGGTCGCATGTTCGAGTCATGCCCCCGCAACTAAGAAAAAGGCCGCAATTGCGGCCTTTTTTGTTTAAGCTTTTGAGGTATCGGTAAATTGCAAGGCAATGTTTACTGTTTACATATTGTATTCTGATTCTTATAAGAAGACTTATGTGGGATTCACATCGGATTTGGAAAGCCGTTTACGAGCTCACAACGAACAAGCAACGAAGGGTTGGACAATGAAGTTTCGACCTTGGCGAGTTGTATATACCGAAACCTTTGCAACAAAATCTGAAGCGCTGAAAAAAGAAAAATGGTTGAAATCTGGGGTTGGAAGAGATTTTATCAAAAAACAAATGAGTAATTGGTAGCTCGTTGGGTTCATATCCGCCGCGGCGGACGCATGTTCGAGTCATGCCCCCGCAACTAAGAAAAAGGCCGCAAATGCGGCCTTTTTTGTTTGTCTGAACTAGGATTCGTAGGATTAGAGGATTGAAGGATTAACACAGGGCGTATCGTCCTGAAAAAGGCTGACACTGTATGCTGGAGTGTAAGGTTTACTGTTATTTATCGTATTTGGTTTTTATTATCAGGATGGTTGACGTTGTATACTCTTTTAAACTCCAGGCTTTTTGCTCCGAAATTTATTAGTAGACCAACAGGTAATTTGTAAGCTTCGCAATAGTTCATTGCCTGCGAGAGGTGCAGGTCTTCAAGTTTTATAATTGCTTTTAGCTCAACCATTATTTTATCAGCCACAAAAAAGTCAACCCGACGGGTGCCAATATCTATTCCATCATAGTAAATTGGCATTTCCATTTCGCGGGCAAAATCTAGTTTTTGCTTGCCCATTTCTATAGCCAGAGCCCGTTGGTATATCACCTCTTGAAATCCATTGCCAAGTGTGCGATGCACTTTCATAGCACAGCCGATTATCTTATGCGTTAATGCTTCATGCTCCATAAAATGCCTTTGCAAGGTAATCTACGGAGCTTACTTGAGAATGCGAACATGTTTCTGCCGCACCGGAATCGTGTAATCTGTTAATCCTACAAATCTTAGTTCAGACAATTAAAAAAGCCGCTAAAGAGCGGCTTCTAAAAACGTTATATGTGGGGTGAGCTTATTTCAATTTTTCCAATGCTTCTTTCAGCGCAGCAAAGTTTACCTGGTCGCCGGGGGTGGGGGTAATTTCCTGGTAGCGGACGATACCTTCTTTATCAACTACCACAACACCACGTTTGGCAACATCCTTATAGCCAAAGGCAAAAGCGCCGTTAACCATGTCGTAGGCGTGGATCATTTCTTTGTTGAAGTCGGAGAGGAGGTCGAAGTTGATGTTGTTTTGGGCTTTGAAAACTGCCAATGAGAACAGCATATCCACCGAAACACCTACCACGGCAGCATCCAGGTTGTTGTAGTAAGCCAGATCATCGCGGTTGCTGCACATTTGAGCGGTACAAACACCTGTAAAGGCGGCTGGGAAAAAGTGGATAATCAGGTTATGGCCTTTAAAATCGGCCAGGGAAACTTCTTTTTTTTCAGAATTAAAAAGTTTGAAGTCGGGAGCTGCGGCACCAATTGCTAAAGCCATGATATTGAGATTTTTAGGTTAATTAGATAATTATTAAAACAAGGCCGGGGCCAACCCGGTTCGGTAGCAAATAAAATATTTTAGAAAAGCTTATGCAACTATCCGGCTGTCTTAACTGTCTTCTAATTACAAGTTTAGTTTTTAAGGGTTAAACAAGGCCTCCGCTCCAAAAGGCGGAGGCTTTTATTTTCAGGCCATTACATGCTAAATATCCCGCCTAAACTTTATCTTCGCTTTATTGCATAACGAACAAACCCTGTTAACAACATGAAAAAACTTTTACTTGCTTTTGCGGCGTTTATTGCCTTGCAGGCTAATGCCCAAATAGGCAATAACGATTTTGAAACCTGGAATAACGATACGCTGATTTTCCCGGGTTTTGCCCCAGTAGTACTTCCTGATACTTTTGAGCACTTAGAACCAGCCGGTTGGACCAGCAGTAACATTCTTTCGGGAGCTGCCGGTTTAGGCAATAAGTTTTTTGTATCGCAAACTGCATCAAGCCACAGTGGTTCTTTTGCCGTACACATGATTACCGATACTCTACAAGTTCCTTCATTAGGCACCCGTACCTTACCTGGCTTTGTGGTAAGCGGCAAATTTGCGGTAAACTCAAGCATTCTGTTAGGTAGCGGCACTGTTCTAACTCCATCTGCAATAGGTGGCGCCGGAACTCCGATCAACAAGCGTTTAAGCAAAATTACAGGCTACCGCAATTACCAACCGGTGTTTAACCCAAACACCAACGGTAACGATACCTGTTTAATTTGGGCTACCCTTCGCAAAGGAACAACCGTAGTAGCTGATGCAATTTACAAGAGCACTACCCAAACTACCGGTTACCAGTATTTTGAAGCTCCGTTTGTTTACTATACCTGCGATATACCTGATACATTGGTTATATTAATGGCACCAAGCTTACCCAATTTATCGGCACTGGTAACAGGCAACTCGAACCTGGTTCCCGGTAGCACATTAGAAGTTGATAGCCTGGGCACTGAAGATTTGCCAGGTAACTACAACTTTACACCGTTTGCCCGCAACGACTTCGATACTACCAACATTAACACCGCTAAGGATGTTATGATTGAAACGAACGACGAAGATTGCAACGATGCACTGAACACCTTAACCATTGCCGTATCAACCAATGCCGCACACGGTACTGCAGTAGCCGGCACCGGTAAAATAACTTATACACCAAACAACGGTTATGTTGGTGTTGATACCTTCTACTACACGCTGAACGATGGTGTAAATACTTCAACACCTGCTTTTGTGCGTATGCTGGTTAAAAACCCTAACGGCATTAACGAAGTTGCACAGGTTCCTGTAACCGTATTTCCTGTACCGGCCAGCAACACCTTAAACGTACTATTTGATTACGCTGAAGGTGCTACCGTAAAAGTTTACGACTTGGTAGGTAACATTGTAATGAGCAACAGCGTTGTTAGCAACAACACCCAGTTAAACATTGCCAACCTGCCTAACGGTATGTATGGTGTGCAACTGGTAAACAAACAAAACGAAGTGATTGCCCGCACTAAATTTACAGTTAGCAAGTAATCAACTTTAAGTTATACCTTTAAAAGCCCGGCTAATAACCGGGCTTTTTTATTGCCTATGCGCGAGGAGAAAATACAGTTGGCAAAGGGCAGCACAGCCAGTAGCATTGAGCAGGCTTGTTTACGGGCCGGCTTAAGTATTAGCATGAAAGGCAGCTTAAAACAACTACCGGTTAATACACACTGGCATTTTGAGCTGGGAAAGGACAGAGGCGTTTTGGAATTGACTTTTTTGCCGGATAGTGATGAGTTAATCTTTTCTGTACACGATAACCGAAAAGGGGAGTGGCAGGATGGTATGATTACGCGCTTACGCGAAGTGTTAGGTTAAAGAGCAGCTTGTTGCGATGGCAATATGGCCCGCTTAACGATAGTAACGTAGTTACTCTCTAAAGCACCGTCCTTAAAATAGCCGCGTTCTACCAACAATTTGTGCATGGCAGGTAGATTGTAGGAGGGAGCACCCATGCACAGGTGATGCTCGGCATGGTAGTTTACATGATGCGGTGCAAACAACATGCGCTCGATAAAATTAGCGTAGGTGGTGCGCGTGTTTTTGTGCGGGTTAGTGCGGTCGGCTACCATACTATGCTCGGCCATGGAACGCACGCGCAGCGAGAAGTTAAATGTTGTAAGCATAGCCGCAGGCCAAAGCAGATATAACCAGGGTTTGCCTATAAGCCAGCAGATGCTAAACATTAAGAGATTAGCTGCCAACGGACCAGCCATGTTTTTAGCTGCGGTACCGATAATTTCAAAAGCGCTTTTTTCTTTTAAAGAAACCCATTCAGCTTTGCCGTTCAACGCGTATTTCATTAAACCCAATTGCATAAACAGCACGCCGAAATTTGCTTTGAGTCCGGAAGGACCAAATAAATCGCGAAAGAATTTACGCACCATACTAATGCGGGTGGTAGGGTAGCCTTGTGCCAACGGCAGATCGGGGTCTTCATCCAAACCGGTATGCATATGATGCTGCGTATGGTAGGGGCGATACTTCTCTAAATCGTGAAAGATAGGATAAGCACCAAACCAGTTACCGATGATGCGGTTGGCTGTGCGCGAGGTAAACATACTGTCGTGCGAACAATCGTGCAGGATGATGGCGCAGGCCAACTGTTTGCCTCCCAAAATGAATAAGGCAATAAGCACTGTGAGCGGGTTAGGCCACAAGCCTACAATAGCAAAGGCAAACACAATCCAAAACCAGGTATGGGCAATTTCGAAAGCACCTTTCCAGTTGCTTTTTTGCATCAGGGTTTTAATCTCCTCGTTGCTGAGATACTGATGCAGGGTTTGATTATACCATTTTAAATGATTGGCGGCCATCGAACGAATATAGGTGTTAGGCTTTAAGTGTGAAACAGTTAGGTTGTTAATGAGGAGGTAAGAGCACCACCGTTTATTAACCAAAGCTGTTATATTCGCCACCAACATTGTAACATGACAACGGAGAACATAAACGATATAAAGAGTCGACTTGAGACCCTGAGGAGGTTTCTTTGACATCGATAACCGCAAACTAAAACTGCTGCAGGACGAGCAGACTACCCTGCACCCTGATTTCTGGAACGATCCTAAGAAAGCAGAAGAACTTCTAAAAGAAATTAAGCTGAACAAAATATGGTTGATGGCTTTTGACGAAGCCTGGAAAACCTATGAGGATGTTTCGCTGTATCGCGAGTTTTTTGAAGCCGGCGAAGTGACTGATGCCGAGCTGAAAAACGCTTACGAAAATGCATTGAAAGCAGTGGATGAACTGGAGTTTAAGGCCACACTGAATCAAAAAGAAGATAGCCTTAGTGCTGTGCTGGAAATAAACGCCGGCGCGGGTGGAACGGAGAGTTGCGATTGGGCCGAGATGCTGCTGCGTATGTATGTTATGTGGGCCGAGCGACACAATTTTAAGATAAGCGAACTGGAACGCACCGATGATGATGTAGCAGGGATTCGTTCTGTGTCCATACAAATAGATGGCGAGTTTGTGTTCGGTTATTTGAAAGGCGAGAACGGTGTACACCGGCTGGTTCGTATATCGCCGTTTAATGCACAAGGCAAACGCCAAACATCTTTTGCTTCGGTGTTTGTGTATCCGGTAATTGACGACACGATTGAGATTAATATACCTGCTTCTGAACTGGAGTGGGATACTTTCCGAAGCAGCGGTGCGGGCGGACAGAATGTGAACAAGGTAGAAACCGCTGTGCGCTTAAAGCACATACCTACCGGTATAGTGGTAAGCTGCCAGATAACGCGTTCGCAACACGATAACCGCGACCGTGCTTTACAAATGCTGAAGAGCAAGTTGTATGAGAAAGAGTTAGAGAAACGTTACGAAGAGCGCGATAAGCTGGAAGGTACCAAGATGAAGATTGAATGGGGCTCGCAGATACGCAACTATGTATTGCATCCTTACAAACTGATAAAGGATAACCGCAGCGGTTATGAGGTATCGAACATACAGCCGGTGCTGGATGGAGACCTGGATGACTTTATTAAAGCATACTTACTGCATGCTACAAAAAAGATGTAGCGCTTAGTTAAGGCTGTAGGTAATGTTCATGGTTTCAAGTTCGCGCAACAAATCGTTGTTCAAGTCGATGTTGGCGTTGCTCTTCATGCCCAACAAAATGCCTTCTTCTTCGTCGCGGAATTTCAAGCGCAGTTTAACCTTGCCCGGATACTTGCTTACCAATGCTGTGATATCCTCTATCATCTGCTCGGTAACTTCGCCAAGTCCGAGCTCCAGGGTAAGTGCTCGCACCAGTTTGCTACGGATGTCGGACAGGAGTTCTATCTTTTGAATCTTAAACTCGTATTCGTTCGGGTTGTTCCAGCGTTGCTGATAACGGCCGGTTAGGTGTAATAAAGCGCCCGGTGTTTCGATGTAGGTTTTAAAGCTGAGGTAATCCTTACCAAAAAGAGAGAAGCCGTAGGTGCCATCAAAGTCCTCGATAGCAAAGCGGCAATAGGGGTTACCGTTTTTGGCAATCTTGGTTTCAGTGGTAGTTACGATGCCGGCAATTTTTACCTCTTTATCCTTCTTCATCTCAATTTCCTTGAGCGGACAGTTGGTAAAGGTTTTAATCTCCAGTTTGTAATCATCCAGCGGATGGCCGCTTAAGTAGATGCCGATTACCTCTTTTTCTTTCTTCAGTTTTTCAAGCAAGCTCCATTCTTCGCAGGGGCTAACGGTTGGTTCGGTTAAATCAACACCGCCGGTGCTTGCATCACCAAACAGCGAACTTTGGTTGGTGTTGCTGTTGTTTTGTATGCCTGCTCCGTATTTGCTTGCTTTTTCAATTACGTTCAGCCCATCGCGCTTGTCAGGTGTAAAGTACGCGGCACGGTTGTAGCCAAAGCTATCGAAAGCACCGGCCAGGGCTAAGGCTTCGAACGATTTTTTGTTTACGGCCCGCATGTTTACTCGACGCGAGAAATCGAAAATGCTTTTGAAGGGGCCTTTCTCTTTGCGCTCTAAAACGATTGATTCCACGGCTGCTTCGCCTACGCCTTTAACCGCGGAGAGGGCATAGCGGATTTCGCCTTTATCGTTTACCGAGAACTGCACATTACTTTCGTTTACATCGGGGCCTTTTACCGGAATGCCCATACGCTTACACTCTTCCATAAAGAAGGTGATCTTTTCGATGTTGCTCTGGTTGTGCGTAAGCACCGAAGCCATGTATTCGGCCGGGTAATTTGCTTTTAAGTAAGCAGTTTGGAATGCCACGAAGGCATAACAGGTACTATGCGATTTGTTGAAGGCATATTGTGCGAAAGCTTCCCAGTCGGTCCATACCTTTTCAAGGATTTTGCCATCAAAGCCTTTGGCCTTGGCGCCATCCATGAACTTACTCTTCATTTTATCCAGCGTGGCCTTGTCCTTTTTACCCATGGCCTTACGCAGCACGTCGGCATCGCCTTTACTAAAGCCTGCCAGTTTTTGCGAAAGCAACATCACCTGTTCCTGGTAAACGGTAATACCGTAGGTGTCCTTCAGGTATTCCTCCATTTCGGCCAAATCGTAGGTAATAGCTTCGCGTCCGTGTTTACGGGCAATAAAGTTAGGTATGTAGGCCAACGGACCCGGACGATAGAGGGCGTTCATCGCGATAAGGTCATCGAACTTATCGGGCTTCAACTCCTTCAGGTATTTCTGCATACCGGCGCTTTCGAACTGGAAGGTACCGTTGGTTTCGCCGCGCTGGTAGAGTTGGAATGTTTTGGGGTCCTGTAACGAGATGTTATCGATCTCAATCTCTACACCGTGGTTTTGCTTTATCATGCGCAGGGCATCGCGGATGATGGTAAGGGTTTTTAAACCCAGGAAGTCCATCTTGATAACGCCTGCATCTTCAATGACCTTACCTTCAAACTGCGTTACGTAGTATTCCGAATCCTTAACACGTGCTACGGGAATAATTTCGGTGAGGTCCTTTGGAGCGATGATAATACCCGCCGCGTGGATACCCGTGTTGCGCACACTGCCTTCCAACTTTTCTGCTTCGTGCAGCACTTTACTTTCCAGC
Source organism: Chitinophagales bacterium (assembly GCA_046329495.1). Classification (GTDB taxonomy): domain Bacteria; phylum Bacteroidota; class Bacteroidia; order Chitinophagales; family LD1; genus Bog-950. Next base: position 179,318 of record JAXLUO010000003.1, read on the forward strand.
GTTGTGTCCTCGTAAATTTTGCGCAGCTTCTTCACGTCTTCAATTGCTTCGCTATCCAGGCCTTCCTTATCCTTTAAACTTTTATCGCCATCCAAGGGTGCATGCAATACACGGCCTAATTCAATGCCCGGTTTTTCGGGTACCAGTTTAGCCAGCATGTTCGATTCCTGCAGGGGAAGATCGAGCACACGAGCCACGTCCTTAATACTCATTTTGGCGGCCATGGTGCCGTAGGTAACAATCTGGGCTACCTGCTTTTTAGTGTATTTCTCTACCACATAATCAATAACCTTATCGCGGCCTTCGTCGTCAAAGTCGGTATCGATATCCGGCATGCTCTTACGATCGGGGTTCAGGAAACGTTCGAACAGCAGGTTGTAGGCAATAGGGTCGATATTGGTAATGCCGATGCAGTAGGCTACGGCAGAACCCGCAGCCGAACCACGGCCCGGACCAATCAACACACCAATCTCGCGGCCTTTGTTAATGAAATCCTGCACGATAAGGAAGTAACCGGCAAAGCCCATTATCTTAATGGTGTTCAACTCAAAGTCCAGACGTTCCTGTACTTCGGGTGTGAGCCCTTCGTTATACCGCTTACGGGCACCTTCCATGGTTAAGTGGCGCAGGTATTCCCATTGGTTCAGGGTGTCATCGGCATGCACCTTAAACTCATTAGGTATAGGGAAGTTGGGCAGCATGATGTCCTGCTTCAACTTCAGGTGGTCGCACTTACCGATTATCTCATTTGTATTATCAATAGCCTCAGGTACCTCTTTAAAGAGGTCGGTCATTTCCTTCGTGGTCTTAAAGTAGAACTCGTCGTTGTAGAAAGCGAAGCGTTTCCCTTTTATCTGAGCATCATCATCGGCAAACTCCTTCATGGAAGGTGTGCTTTGCTTTTCGCCGGTGTTGATGCAAAGAAGAATATCGTGCGCGTTGGAATCTTCGCGGTCTACGTAATGCGAATCGTTGGTGCAAATGATCTTAACGTTGTATTCCTTGGCCCAGCGTTTTAGCACCTCATTCACCTTTTCCTGTTCAGGCATATGGTGGCGCTGCAACTCGATATAATAATCTTCGCCGAAGAGGTTGTACCACCATTCAAACACTTTGCGGGCTTCATCTTCGCTTTTGCGCATAATGGCCTGCGGCACTTCGGCACCCAGGCAGCAAGTGGTGGCAATCAGATTCTCGTGGTATTTCTCTACCAGGGAACGGTCGATACGCGGATATTTGCCATATAGACCCTCGATATAACCCAGCGAACAAAGCTTGATGAGGTTTTTATAACCATCCGCATTTTTGGCCAGCATTAACTGGTGGTAGCGGCGGTCCTTTTCTTCCTTAGTGAACTTATTACGGGTGCGGTCTTCTACAATGTAAAATTCGCAGCCCACAATCGGTTTAATGGGAGTACCATCAGGTAGTTTGTGTTTACTTGCTTCAGCTACAAATTCAAAGGCACCAAACATGTTACCGTGGTCGGTAATAGCAAGTGCGGGCATGCCGTCTTTAGCTGCTTTTTTAAACAGCGATGGAATGCTGGCCGCTCCGTCGAGCAATGAAAATTGCGTATGCGTATGCAGGTGCGAAAACTTCATAATAAACTGCTGAATTTTTTGTGCGGGCACCGCTTACAACACGGGCCTTTTAGCTTTAGGCGAAGATACGAATCTGCCAAGCGAAAAATGCAGAAGGTTATGCGCAGGTTGGCAGGATTTGTGGAAAATAAAGCCGGGTGTAGCAAATTTTAACTGCCTCAGTATCAGGGAGCCAATTTAATCATCGAACATCCGGCCAGTGTCCCGGTATATGGAACCTTATCAAGTATCCCCTAATTGTTAAATTCAATATGCTTCATTAACAAAAGTGATAGACAGGATTATGCGCAAATTGATTTTACTGGCAGGTTTTATTGGTTATATGTATGCCCACGTAGGTGCTCAGCAACCTGGGGATAGTGTTTTTAACAGCGGGCAGTTAATCCATGAGCTACGCATTACATTCACGAATAATAAGTGGTATGATACCTTAACTCATTACTACACGGTTAGCAGTCAACTGGATTCTACCATTTACTTGATGGCTACCTCCGTACAATTTGATGGCGTTATGTATGATAGCGTAGGTTGTAGATTTAAAGGTAATTCGTCGTATAACAACCAATCGCAAAAGAAAAGCTGGAAACTGGATTTTGAAGAGTTTAAAGCCTCTAATGAATTGAATGGGTTGAAGCAGATCAATCTCAATAACGGCTTTAAGGATCCTACGCTTTTGCGTGAGAAAATCTGTCTGGATTTCCTGCGGCACTTTGGAATACCTGCACCTCGTGCAGATTATGTAAATGTATATGTAAACAACCAGTTATGGGGGCTGTATATACTTGTTGAGGAAGTTGATAAAGCCTTTCTGAAAACGCATTTCGGAAACAAAGGGGGCAACTTATATAAAGGTGATCCGCATGGTGATTTGACATTTAAGGGAAGTGCACCGGCGAGCTATTACAGTTCGTATGAATTAAAAACCAATGAAACGGCAAACGACTGGAGCGACCTGGTGTGGTTATGCGACAATTTGAGTAATACACCTGCCGGGCAGTGGCACGATTCATTATATGCCTGTTTTAATACAGAGGATTATGTAAAGAGTTGGGCGACCACCATTTTGTTCTCGAACCTTGATTCGTATACCGGTAGCGGACATAATTATTACATCTATCACAATACCGAGACTGACCGTTTTGAATGGATAAACTGGGATGTGAACGAGGCATTTGGCACATTTTTAAATGGTAACCAGGCATCGCAAATGGCATCGCTGGCCATGAACTATATACCCAACCCGAAAAATAGTCGTCCGTTGCATGTAAAGATGAGTGCGGACAGTGTGTATTGGGACAGTTTTAAGCATTTTGTATGTGTAGCCTTGTCCGATTATTTTAATGCATCAACGCTATTTCCGGTTATTGATTCGTTGCATAATCGCATAAAGCCAAGTGCGTATGCCGACACTAAGAAGTTTTATAGTAATGCTCAGTTTGATGCAAACATAGATTCGAACATTACAGGTAGTTTGGGGCTGAAGCCTTTTGTAGTTACACGCTACACCAATTTAATGCAGCAGTTAAATGGATATACGTGCGAGGATCTCGAAACTGCAATTTCCGATATAGAACAACCATTTCAACTACATATTTCTCCGAATCCGGTTACCAGGATTATTGATATACAGTCTATACCGGGTTTAAATAAGCTATATCTTTATTCCTTATCCGGCCAACTGATTGCTACCTATGAGGTTGAGGGCAACATAAAGCACCTGGAAGTGAGCTCTTTGCCCGCAGGTAGCTACCTGTTAACAGGCAAGTTGGGAACCGGTGAAACCGTTACAAGTAGATTTATAAAATTATAGGAATGTAATTTCATATAATTTGTATATTGAGGTCCTCAGCGATTAATTATGCTTTGGACCGGCATAAAAAAATACCTGTTTGGCCGTAGTGCGGCCACCGGCAATTGGCACGTTCCTGCCCAGTTGGTGCAAGGTTATAATGCTACACGAGATGAAAAGAACCATGCGCACTTCTGCTATGCACCATCGGTAAACATGTTGTTTAGCACCGATGGCAACGTGAAAGCCTGCTGCCATAATAAGGACTTCAGTATTGGTAAATACCCCGAAACCGGCATTGCAGAAATTTGGAAAGGAGAGAAGGCGCAAGCTTTTAGGGAGCGTATGCGCAGATTTGATTTAACGGAAGGGTGCCGGGTTTGTGATGCTGATTTAAAATCGGGTAATTACCTTGAAACCAGCGCAAGACATTTTGATACGATGCCAAGGCATGCCGATTACCCTACTATGATGGAGTTTTGGCTGAGTAATACCTGTAACCTGGAGTGTGTGATGTGTACGGGTGAACTTTCCTCGTCCATTCGTAAAAACAGGGAGAAATTACCGGAGTTAAAAAGTCCGTATGACAGTGAATTCGTAAAACAGTTGGAAGAGTTTATCCCGCATTTGAAAGAAACCCGCTTCAGTAGTTCGGGGGAGGCATTTTTGATTCCGCTGAATTTTGAGTTATGGGAACGCATTATTGCTATAAACCGCGATTGTTTAATAATGGTACAAACCAATGGTACCGTTTTAAACAGCCGCATAAAGGATTTACTGCAACGCGGCAATTTTAAAATTGGGGTATCGTTTGATTCCTTACAGAAGCAGCGTTATGAAAGTATCCGGGTTAACGCCAATTATGAGCGTGTGATGGAGAATATTGCCTGGTTTAATGCTTACAATAGCAGCAAAGGGCATAGCTTTAATATAAGTACATGCGTAATGCGCAGCAATTGGGATGAGTTGCCTGACTTTGTGCGGTTTTGCAATGAGATGAATTGCGAAGCCATTTTTCATAAGGTGTGGTTTCCTGAGGAACATGCTTTATATAATTTGCCTAAGGCCGAATTGCAGCGAATACATCAACAACTACAACAAGCGGAGTTACCCGCAACGAATGCAATGGAAAGCAGAAACCGCAGACATTACTTCTATTTTGTTTCGGTAATTGAGCAATGGATGAAGCAAGCTGACACTTTGGTTGAAACAACCGAATTACCTGCGGAGATTTCGTTGCACGAACTGGTGCTTAAATTACAAGCACGGTTTGCAGGGCATTTGCAGGGGCAGAACAAGCCCGCCCATGAGGTGCAGGAAATTTTAGCCGTTACTGAGCAAAAGTTGCATGAAATAATAGTGCTTGCAGGCGATGAAAAAGCAATTGAAGCTTTCCGCAAAATGTATCATACCCCGGCCGATATGGTGATTGGTGCTTTGCGTAACCGTTCGGTTGAGTTTTTGATGACGCAGATAAACAAGTTGCTGCCGCAACCGGCTTAGCCGCCTTTCTTTTTGGTTTTGTATCCAAGTCCTTGCAGCAAGGCAATTACCTTATCGCGTTGTTCGCCTTGTATAATTATTACACCATCCTTAACTGAACCGCCAACACCACATTTGCTCTTTAGCGTTTTGCCAAGGTCTTCCAACACTTTTTCTTCTCCGATAAAGTTCTCTACAATAGTAGCCACCTTACCGCCTTTTAAGCGTTCAAGCGAAACATATAAGGTTTGTGCGCCGGGTGCCGGAGTATCTACTTCACTATTCTCTTCTTCCGGTTTATAGTCGGGATTGGTAGAGAATACTACGCGGTTCTTAAAGTCATCCTTATGCTTGCTCATACCCTAATAAGCATTTAAATCGTTTGGTACAATAACATTAATACATTGCGGGTCTACCTCAAAGGTTACGTCGTTGTGGTAAATCACCGAATCGCCATCGAACTGGTAAACCATCTTTTTAGTGCCGTGTATTACAATGCGCTTAGCCCGATACGATTCAGCTTCTTTCAATAAGTCGGCGCGTTTCATCATTAAACAGCCTACTACGTAGAATAATTTCCAAACAGGGAAGCGGTTGAGTACAATTACGTCAATAACGCCGTCTTTCATACTGGTGAATGGGAACACGCCAAAGTTGTAACCATATTGGTTGGCATTGAAGGCGGTAAACAGGTAGAAGGAACGCTCGATGGTAGTATCATCAATCTCTACCTTGGCTTCAAATGGCTGGAAGTAGAACATCAGTTCTTTTACCACTGCCCAGGCATAGGAAGCCAGACCGCGAACACCGTGGTGATGAAAACGACGGGCGACGGAACTATCAATTCCGAAGCCGGCATTACTTACAAAATAGCGAACGTTAGATTTTACAAGGTCCAGTTTTACAGCTTTACCTGTATTGAGCACATCGATGGCTTTCTCGGCATCGCGCGGAGGAATTTTTAAGTGCATGGCAAAACCATTGCCCGAACCAAAAGGTAAGATACCCAGTTTGGTGTTAGTGCCAATAAGGCTCTGGGCAACCTCATTAATGCTTCCATCGCCGCCTACCGCTACGCATACATCGTAACCTTCTTCTACGGCCTGTTGCGCTATTAAGGTAGCATGGCCGGCATATTGTGTAAAGCGGATGGTGTAGTCGTACTGCACATAATCAATATACCTCCCTATGTTTTCGGGTATGTGCTTCTTTTTTAGCACCCCCGAAATAGGGTTGATAATGAACATGATTTTTTTCTTAGGCGTGGGTTCCATCCTGTACGTAAAGTTAATGACGTGGTTTGTTTGAAGAAATTTTAATAAGCCTTCAGGCTAAGATCTAAGCTAACTGAGGAATGCGTAAGCGCCCCAACGGAAATAAAGTCCACACCTGTTTCGGCAAATGCACGTATGGTATCCAGGGTTATGCCGCCGGAGGCCTCGGTTTCGTAGCGTCCGTTCACCAGTTTTACGGCTTCCACCATGCGTTCAGGCGTAAAGTTGTCGAACATAATGCGGGTAAAATGACCGTATTGCAGTGCGGCTTCTATATCTTCTAAACTTCGGGTTTCAATTTCAACCGGCAAGTTCAGGTTGTTTTTAGTTTGATAATTGTTAGTGGCTTCCAGCGCAGCTTTTACGCCTCCGCAAAAGTCAATATGATTATCCTTAATCAGGATCATATCATACAAACCATACCGGTGATTATGGCCACCTCCAATACGCACCGCTTCTTTTTCGAAGTAACGAAGTAAAGGGGTGGTTTTACGTGTATCCAACACACGGGCCCTGGTTCCTTCTATTTTTTGTACATATCGCGAGGTGTTGGTGGCAATGCCACTCATACGTTGCATAAAGTTTAAAACCACGCGTTCGGCACGCAATAATGCCTTTACTTCACCTTCTACGGTAAAAGCTATATCGCCTTTTTTTATTTGAGTGCCGTCCTGTAATAATACTTGTATAGTAATACCGGCATCTACGGCTTTAAATATTTTCTCAGCCAGTGTTACGCCGGCTAAAACACCCTCGGCTTTGCAAAGTAAACGGGCGCGTCCGCTTTTATCGTTAGGTATGCAGGCCAGTGAGGTATGGTCGCCGCCGGGTAAAACACCGTTATAATCCACAATATCCTCCTCCAGCGCTTCGCGTATTATTTTATCTATATCGTAGCCCATAGTTCCCTTGATTTTTGCAATAAATCGCCGGCAAAGTAAATAAAAAGGAGGGAGGAGGACTTAAACCGGGCGAAACACCCGCTGATACTTTGTTGATTGCCATACAAAATAATCTCAAATTCATTCCGTTTATTAGCGTCTAAAATCGGAGAAGGTTTGAAGTTAAGAACACTTTTACTTTTTGTTTTTGCGGTGCAAGGTCTGTTTGCCCAGATTACCGGAGGCGGCACCACGTATACGTTCTTAAAACTTTCGCCCGATGCGCGTATTACTTCCCTGGGGGGCGTTAATGTCACCATTTTCGACCACGACTTGAACACCCAACTGGCCAATCCTGCGTCGCTTAACCGTAAAATGAACGGACAAGCGGCCTTTAGCACGGTAGTTTACCCGGGTGGTGTAAACTTTGGTAATGTTGCTTATGCACGCCGCTTTAAGGTGCCCGGCACTTTTGGGTTTGGTTTGCAGTATATAGCTTACGGTAAGTTTAAGGAGACTGATGAAATGGCTAATGTGCTGGGTAATTTCTCGGCCGGCGAATTGAATGCTTACGCAGGATATGCCTATCAGTTCGGCAAAATGTTTTCGGTTGGTGCCAATGGTAAGTTCATTTATTCGCAATTAGGCCCTTATAGTTCTGTTGGTATGGTAACCGATATTGGTTTTACCATCAACGATACAGCGCACCAGATTACGGCAAGCATTGTTGCTAAAAACATAGGCGGACAATTTAAACCCTACACCAAAGGCAATCGCGAAGCCATGCCTTTCGATCTGCAGGCAGGTTTATCATTTGGCTTTAAGGGCGTTCCTTTTCGCATTCACTTAAACTTCCACGACCTGTATCGTTGGGATATACGTTATGACAACCCTGCTGATAATCAACAAACCGATTTGTTTGCTGATACCACGGCCAAACCTAAAAAGTATATTGCCGATAAATTATTCCGCCACGTTGTGGTGGGAGTGGAGTTCAACATCAAAAAGATAGTTCGCGTAGATATTGCTTATAACCACCTGCGCCAACAGGAACTTCGGTTAACTACCCGTCGTGGCGTGCCCGGCCTTTCTTTCGGTTTGGGTGTGCGTATCCGCCAATTCGATTTCAGCTACGGTTTTCAACCAATGGCACAAGGCCAGGTAGCCAATCACTTTACACTCACCGTTTATACGTCAGGTTTTGTTAAGCGTAAGGCAGCAGCGCCGGTTCCTGCACAGTAGTTTTATAAATCGGTTGTTTTTTTCATAACTTAATATCCTTTCTTCGCAGCATGGCTGAAAAGAAGCGTAATCCGATTTTATCGGTATTCATCACCGTGTTTATTGATCTGCTGGGTGTAGGCATCATCATCCCCATTTTTGTTCCGCTTATTATCGGTAACAAGCATGGCATGATGCCGGCCGGTATGGATGAAGCCACGCGTAAGATGGTTTATGGTTTGTTGACGGCCACTTTCCCTTTCTTTCAGTTCTTCGGCGCACCAATACTGGGCACCCTGGCCGATAAATTCGGCCGTAAGAAAGTACTGCGCTTTACATTGGTTGGCACCTTTGTTGGCTATGTGCTGTTTGCTTTAGCGGTGCATTATAAGTTGTTGTGGTTGCTGTTTATTGCCCGTGCGGTACCGGGTTTTATGGGCGGCAATATTTCGATTGTTACGGCGGCGCTGGCTGATATTTCGAAACCCGAAGAGCGCGCTAAGAACTTTGGTTTAATAGGTATGGCTTTCGGGATGGGCTTTGTGCTGGGGCCTGCCATAGGCGGTTTTTTGGGTAGCGATAGAATCTGCAGTTGGTTTGATTACAGCACGCCGCTGTGGTTTACGGCTTTACTAACGCTGCTGAATATCTATTACGTTATTACCAGTTTCCCAGAAACATTTAACCCCGGCTCCAATGCTAAAATTACCTTCCTGGCGGGTATCCGCAATGTGCGCCGGGCTTTTAGTTTAATAAGTATGCGCGTAGTACTGTTAACGGCTTTTCTTCAATCATTCGGCTTTAGCTTCTTTATGCAGTTTAACCAGGTGTATCTGCACGAGAAGTTTCATTTTGAAGAAATGGAAATAGGCCTGTTGTTTGGTTACATTGGTATTTGGATTGCCTTTACACAGGGTTTTATCGTACGCCGTATGGCGGGAAAATTCAGTCCGCCACAAATACTTCGATTATCGCTTCTGGGATTATCGCTAGCCGTTGTTGCCATCCTGTTACCGGATAAAGCCTGGATGTTGTTCCTGGTAAATCCTTTTATTGCCATTTTCCAGGGATTAACACAACCTAACCAAACCAGTATAGTATCGGTAATGACGCCTAAGGAAAACCAGGGCGAGATGCTGGGAATACAACAATCGCTGGCATCGCTGGCGTTTACCATTCCGCCTGTAATTGCCGGCTTTATAGTAAATATAGATTTCCGTTTACCGCTATTGATAAGTTCTATCTTTATCCTGCTGGCATGGATAACCTTCTATTTCTTTTTTAAAGATAAGGAGTGGAATTTGGCTAAGGCGAAGCAGCAATAATTACTCTCCCTTTTTGCTAATCACTTCAAATGCCCTTTTAATTTCCCTGAATTTGTGATTGGCATCCGCTATGCTCATGTCCTTATCGCGTTTATCAGGATGATACTTTAAAACCATGCGACGGTAGGCCCGTTTTACCTGTTCAGGTGTGGCGTCTTCTTCCAGGCCCAGTATCTTATAAGGATTGTTATCACTTAAAAAGCGGTGTTTTAATTCTTTAAAATCTGCATCGCTTATACCAAGGTAGCCGGCAATGCGGTGCAAACAGCGCCCTTCCTTTGCATTTATAAAGTCATCGGCATTTGCTACGCTGAACAAAAAGTGCAGAATACCTAAACGCGAATCAGGAGTGGTTAATAGCTTCAGCTCCTTACAGGCCATCTTCAGGTAAGGTTCGGTGCCGGTTTCTACATGGCTTAAAATAGTTTTTACGCGGTGTGCTGTACGCGTAGTGCCAAACTGTTTTCCGAAGTAATTCTTTACCACTACTTCAGTTTCTTGCGTAAAGTTTTTGTCGCAGCGAATTACTTCAGCAGCCAATACCAATACGGCATTTTCAATTTCCTGTAAATGCGCTTGCTGTTGTTGGGTAAGTGCGCTTTTATCCTGTTCCCCTTCCGATACCAATTTAGCTATGGAGCCCAAAAATGAATTGAAAGAGAACTTAGCCATTGTGTAAAATTAGTGAACTACTTCACCATGCTCAAAACTTCGTTCCATTCTTCTTCGGTAACAGGCTGTACACTTAAGCGCGAAATACGAACCAAGGCCATTTGAGCCAAATTTTTGTTGGCTTTTATCTGGGCCAATGTTACAGGTGTTTTCAGTGTTTCTTTATAACCTAAGTCAACCCATACCCAGGTAGCATCGGCAGGATCGGGGTAGTGCTCTTTTACGACCTTAACGATGCCCACAATTGAAGGTTCACCATTCATGCTTTCATAAAAGAAGCAGAGATCACCCTTTTTCATACCTTTCAGGTGATTCCGCGCCGCGTAGTTGTGTACGCCATCCCAGAAGGTTTGTTTTTCCTTTTTCATGCGTTCAAACGAATAGGTTTCGGGGTCGGATTTTACAAGCCAGTATGCCATGGGGTTAAATTCTAAATGCTAATATCTAAATACTAAACAAACACCAAATACGGCAACAAGTTTAGTTGAAACGAATTACCTGCCCAAGCACAGGTTTTATCAACGGGAGCAAAAAGTTATTTTCGCTCTATGACGCAGGTAATCTTATACATTATTGTAGCTTTTATTTTACTGGAATATGTGGTGGAAAAGGTGCTGGAATACCTGAACCTGCAAACCTGGGATAGGCCCCTGCCCGCTGAGGTAAAAGACCTGTATGACAACGCCAAATACCAACAGGCCCGCGATTATGCCAAAACCAACTTCTACTTCTCTTTAGTATCGGGTACTTTTTCTTTACTGGTTACCCTGCTGTTTTTGGTGCTTGGCGGCTTTGCCTGGGCCGATAATCTGGCCCGCAGTTACAGCGAACCTCCCATCGTGGTTGCGCTTATCTTTTTCGGGATATTAGGCCTGGGCTCCTCTTTGATTTCCCTGCCGTTCAGCATTTACAACACCTTTGTTATTGAGCAAAAGTTTGGCTTTAATAAAACCACACCCGGCCTGTTTGTAGCCGATAAAATAAAGGGACTGCTTATAGGTGCTGTTATCGGCGGCGGTTTGCTTGCCTTGCTTACCTTTTTATATGGTTTGTTGGGTGAATGGTTCTGGTTAGCAGCCTGGGGTGTGGTAACCGCCTTTAGCTTGTTTATGGTTATGTTCTACACTAATCTGCTGTTACCCATCTTCAATAAGCTGGTGCCCCTGGAGGAAGGTGAACTGCGTAGCGCCATTCAAGCTTTTGCCAACAAGGTTAGTTTTCCGCTTACCAATGTACTGGTAATGGACGGCTCTAAACGCAGCAGCAAAGCCAATGCTTTCTTTAGCGGTATAGGCGGTAAAAAGAATATTGTATTATACGATAACCTTATCAAGGACCTGAACACTGAAGAGATAACGGCTGTGCTGGCGCACGAAGTGGGGCATTATAAAAAGAAACACGTGCTGCAATCGTTTGTTATTTCGTTTGCGCAAATGGGGGTTATGTTCTTTCTCTTCGGTTGGTTAGCATCGCGCCCATGGATGGCCGAAGTGTTAGGTGCGCAGATCAATAGCTTCCACTTATCGCTGGTCACATTCTCGCTGTTGTACTCGCCTGTATCGCAGGTGGTAGGCTTGCTGATGAATGTATTCAGCCGCAAGAACGAATACGAGGCGGATGCTTATGCCCGCGATAACTATGCAGCGGCACCGCTTATATCGGCGCTTAAGAAAATCTCTATCAACCACCTTAGCAATTTACAGCCGCATCCGGCTTATGTTTTCCTTAACTATTCGCACCCTACGTTGCTGCAACGCATCCGCAATCTGCAATCATGATCCGTATTTCTTCGTTTGTAATAGTGCTGCTTACTTTTTTTACGGCTTGTAAAAAATTACCGGTTGACCCTGCCTTTGCAGGTTTTGCCGTAAGTGTACCCGGCGATTCGGTAAGCTTTGCTGTGATAGGCGATTACGGTAATGCCGGCAATGATGAGCAGCAGGTAGCTGATATGGTTAAAAGCTGGAACCCGGAGTTTATTATTACCCTGGGCGATAACAACTATCCCGTTGGTTCAGCCGGTACTATTGTAAGCAACATAGGCGATTACTATTGCGATTACATTTATAATCCTGATGCTCCGCCCACGCAGCGCTGCCATGGTAAGGCTGCCGAAGAGGAGATCAACCGGTTTTTTCCTGCACCGGGCAACCACGATAATGCCTCAGCACCCGCTTTACAGCCCTACCTTGATTACTTTACCCTGCCGGGCGATGAACGCAATTATGAATTTACCTGGGGGCCGGTGCACTTCTTTTCGATCAATACCGGTTTAACAGGCAATCTATCCTGTTGTGGTTCGGTAGAATCGACCTGGTTACAAAGTCGTGCTACGGAAAGTCAATTGCCTTTTAAAATGGTGTATTTCCATCACCCGCCTTATTCAGTAAGTCAGCATGGCAGCAGCACGAATATGCGCTGGCCCTATGCCGACTGGGGCATTGATGCTGTTTTGAACGGGCACGACCATGTGTATGAGCGCATACAGGTAAAGGCGCAGCCTACGCCTGTTTATTTTGTTTCGGGCAACGGTGGCAACGAGAATGGCTACAATTGCACCGATCATCCACTTGATTCGGCCGCTTACTCGGTGTATTGCGATAACGCGCACATAGGTGCCATGAAGGTGAAAGTAACCCAACATACAGCCGTATTTGAATATTACGGTGTGGGCGACCCCATCCATCCATTAGATACCTACATTATTCATAAATAACTATTCATGCTTGTAAATGCATCCTTACAGGTAGTGCCTATTGCCGACGAAAAAGACGCTTACCCCATTGTTGATCAGGCCATTGCCATTATTCAACAATCAGGATTAAAATACCGGGTTGGTGCCTTTGCCACCGATATTGAAGGGCCGTATGAGGCCGTTCAGGCTTTGCTGCGCCGGGTAGAAGATTTCTGTTACAATGAAACTCAGCACCAGTTTTTGGTATACACCAAGTTGCATTTAAGCGGCGGCAAGGATATTTCCATTGCCGGCAAGGTTGATAAATTCAATTAGCAGATTGCTTTCTGTGCGGCCTTTTTATTACTTTTGCTGTAAATTATTAACAAAACGCATCTCTTTTGAGCACTTTTCAACGTCCCATGAATCCGCGCGGTCGCGGACCAATTAAGAAAGAAGCTGAACACAAAATCAACGAATTCATCAAGGCTCCCGAAGTTCGTTTAGTAGGCGAAAATGTTACCCCGGGTGTTTACCCATTCCGTAAGGCATTTGATATGGCTATTGAGCAGGGTTTAGACCTGGTGGAGATCTCTCCGCAGGCTGTTCCACCTGTTTGCCGTATTGTAGATTATAACAAGTTCCTGTACGAGAAAAAACGTAAGGAAAAGGAAATAAAGGCACATGCCAAGAAGGTAGAAGTAAAGGAAATACGCTTTACCCCAAATACCGATGAACATGATGTTGACTTTAAGAGCAAGCACGCCGAAGCCTTTTTGAAGGAAGGCAATAAGGTGCGCACGTATGTTATGTTCCGCGGTCGCGCCATTGTGTTTAAGGAGCGTGGTGAGTTATTACTGCTGCAGTTTGCCGATAAGCTGAAGGAGATAAGTGTGGTAGAACAGTTACCTACCCTGGAAGGTAAGCGGATGTTTATGACCCTGGCACCAAAAAGCAAAAAGAAATAACCCGGAAACGAACTATAGTAAAATGCCACCCACGGGTGGCATTTTTATTTTTATGCCGGAATAAGCAACCAGGCGCAACCCGTACGTACTAAAAACGCTACTTTGGCTGTTTTAAATCATCGCTAACACATTGGTAATCCGCTATAAAGGAGCCCATTGGAGCACGGTTCACGGAAAAGTGAAAAGCTGTTTTAAAATTTGTGTGGAAACCCTTACTTTTCAACAAAATTAGTGGGGCGGGATTAAAAATCCGTTTGGTTTTAAGGAAAAGGGGGTTATATTTGCGCTCCCAAATTAAAAAGGTAATATGCCAAAACAAAAGACAAACTCCGGTGCAAAGAAGCGATTCAAAGTAACCGGGTCAGGTAAGATCAAGCGCGCCAAAGCATTTAAGCGCCACCTGCTGGGTCGTAAGAGCAAGAAGAGAAAAGAGGAGCTTTCGAAGAGCACCATCGTTCATAAGAGCGACGAACACAGAGTGAAATTACTTCTTGGAATGGCTTAATCGTCAGAAGTAGAAATTGGTAAAAGAAAAAAAAGAAAGAAATGCCACGTTCAGTCAATGCAGTAGCATCCCGGGCCCGGAGAAAGAAAATCCTTAAAAAGGCCAAAGGTTATTTTTTGAGCCGCAGCAACGTTTATACCGTTGCTAAAAACGCGGTTGAAAAAGCCGGTATTTACAGTTATGTAGGCCGTAAACTCAAGAAAAGAGATTACCGTAACCTGTGGATAACAAGAATTAACGCAGCCGTACGCGAGCATGGCTTGTCTTATTCAAAGTTTATTTCTAAATTAGCATCATCAAACATCGAATTGAACAGAAAGGTGTTGGCTGACTTAGCTTTAAACAACCCTTCTGCCTTTAAAGCGGTAGTTGACAAAGTAAAGTAGTATTCACTAAGATTTAGTGTTTTCATAGGTTCAAAGTTGGGTGTCCGCAAGGGCACCCTTCTTTGTTTTTAGGGCTTTCCATTGCTATCAATATTTTATTATTGTAAGCCTATGGTGCAATACGATCTCCTCCGCTTTAGCAAACGCCGGTTACTGGTTTTTATCCTTACGGCTATGGCTTTTGCCTTCGCTATTTACGTTGTTAATAACTTATTACCCCTTTACGATGTATGGAGCGGTTACCGGGCCGAAAGCGATATAGGCACCTACTTTTGCGAACAGACCTTTATGGAGAAGGTGGTGCGGCAGCCCATTAACACCTTTAGCAACATTGTGTATTTAATGGCAGCAGTTATAATACTGCGCCGTGGCTGGAAAGATCAGGGCCGCAAAGCGCCTTATAACATTGTATCGGCTAACCCATTTTATAGCATTACGTATGGGGTGATCTTGTTTTATACCTTTTGCGCCAGCACCTTCTTTCACTCCTCGTTAATCCATTTTGCTTCCCGGCTCGACTTTTCGGCGGTGTATTCGCTGGCCTTGTTCCCTATGATGTATTTTACGCACCGGCTTTGGCTGCTAAGCCTGGGGTTACCCAGCAACCGAAGGCATGCAAAGAGCCTGTATACAGTTATACCGGTATTTAGCCTGTTGTACTTTGCCTTTACCTTTGGCGTGCCCGATGGCTGGGACGACCAGGTGGTATTTGCCTTGATACTGATAATGGTGGTAATGGGAGCCATACTGGAACGCAAAGACCCCGGTAGAACCAATCACCGCTACCTTATCATTTGCATAGCCGCTATTATGATTGCTATTGTGTGGTTTGTGTTTGATACACACAAGATACTTTGCAACCCAGATAGTGTGTTGCAGCCGCATAGCTTGTGGCATTTGTTTGCCGGTACCTCTACTTTCTACTTCTACCTCTACATCCGTAGCGAGAAGAACAAGATTTAGAAGCGCAGGTGCTTTACTGTTAAACCGTCGTTGATGAGTTGTTTGAGGGAGTCGATGCCTATTTTGAGGTGTTGCTCCACATAGTTACCGGTTACTTTAATGTCGCTTATTTCGGTTTTAACGCCATCGGGTATCATGGGTTGGTCGGATACCAACAGGAGTGCCCCTACGGGTATTTCGTTCTTAAACGCCGTGCTGAAAATGGTGGCTGTTTCCATATCGATAGCCATGGCGCGGATGGTGCGCAGGTATTCCTTAAAGTTCTCGTCCCACTCCCAAACGCGGCGGTTGGTGGTGTATACGGTGCCTGTCCAGTAATCCTGGTTGTAATCGCGGATGGTGGTAGAGATAGCTTTTTGCAGGGCAAAGGAGGGGAGTGCAGGTACTTCGGGCGGGAAATAGTCGTTGGAGGTTCCTTCGCCGCGGATGGCTGCTATAGGAAGTATAAAGTCGCCTACTTCGTTCTTCTTCTTTAGACCGCCGCACTTGCCTAAAAACAATACGGCCTTAGGGTCAATGGCGCTTAGCAGGTCCATAATGGTAGCGGCATTGGGGCTGCCCATACCAAAGTTGATGATGGTAATGCCTTCGGCGCTGGCGCTGCGCATAGGGCGGCCTTCGCCCATTATCTCCACACCGTGGTTACGGGCGAACATCTCGACGTAATTATCGAAGTTGGTAAGCAGTATATATTGGCTAAAGCTCTTTAGTTCGCGGCCTGTGTAGCGGGGCAACCAGTTCGAAACAATCTCTTCTTTTGTCTTCATTCTTCTAATTCTGTTTCCAAACAAAGGTAAAAAACTCTATATAGCGGCACATATTGCCATTTGGTTATGACCACCGTAGTGTTTGGAACCTACAGCTTTAAATATGAGCAACGCGAGGGCGTGCGATACATCTTTGACCCCGTGCGTAAGAAGTATGTACCCTTAACGCCCGAGGAATGGGTGCGGCAGCATGTGCTGCAATACCTGCTGAACGAGAAGCAATACTCGCCGGCACTTATTGCTGTGGAGCGAGGCATTGAGTTAAACGGGCTTGCCAAGCGCTTTGATGTAGTGGTGTTTGATAACACCGGTGCACCACGCTTACTGGTGGAGTGCAAGGCCCCCGAAGAGCTGCTGAACGAAAAGGTGTTTACCCAAATTGCTAACTACAACCAAACGCTGCGTGTAGATTACCTGTGGGTTACAAACGGTACCCACAACTACTGCTGCTCCTTAAAGCAGGGTATACAATTGTTGCCTGCCGTTCCTTCGCGACAGGAGATGATGGGCGGTTAGCACTACTCTTCTTCCATCGCCATCCAGCTTTGGTAGTGTTTGGCTACCAGCCAGCCCGTTACTATAAACACAATAACAAAGTTTACCAGGAAGATAGCCGAGTGATGATTCGTTAGGAAAGCATACAACGGATCGGGTGTAAAAGGACTCTCCTCGTAGTATGAAAAAGGACGGCGGATTTCACAGAGATAGCCCCACAGTAAAAAGCCGAAGTAAGGCAGGCACCAGGTAAACCAAACCAGGTTAACGCCGGCCAGTATCTTGCGCTTTTCCGACTTCGCCAGTATGTGCAGCAGGTAAAATAAGCCTACAATAAACATCAACATCAGCAGGTTGCCGCCGGTAGATGAAATACCTATAGCCATTAATGATAATACGATAGCAATAACCCCTGCGCCTATAAGGCTGGTTAGCCATACGCGTATAGAGGTTAAGCGGAAGGTAAAGAGCAGCAGCGCAAACCCTAAGGCCAGGTAAGCATTGACAAGCCAAAAGTCAAGATCGAAACGGCTGTGGCGGATGTTGTCAATACTTTCCAGCGTGGTGGTTAAGTCGTTAAAGTAGATGCTTTCGGTATTGCCCTCATAGCCCGGTTCAACGCTATAGGCGGGTGTCATAAAGTCGTTGAAGTTGAGTGCAAAGCCGGGGTTTTTAAAGGGTTTGGTGGCGTAAGAAGGTATATCGGCATGATAGTTTATTTCGTATCGCTTGCACATTGCTTCAAATTTGGTAAGCAGTTGAAGCATAGCTACCGAATCGGAGCTTAATAACCATTTGCGCAGTTGGGCTGCTATTTGGTGGTTATCGAGGGTTGAATCGTTATCTATTCCGGTATAGTATTTACGGCAGAAGTTAAAGTAGCTATAGGCATTATCATTTTGCTGATGCTGGTTGAAATCGTTGATGACCGAATCCAGTTCATCTGCTTGTTGCTGCTTGGTTTTGGTGCTGTAATACGTATTGCGGAGGTTCATCAGCGAATCATTAAAATCCTGCGATTCGCAACTGGCATAACGATTATAATCACTTGCATTTTGCAGCAACAGGGCATAAGCCAGGTTAGTGGTGTTTATCTCGTCCTTGATATTCACATCCTTGGTTTTGGAGCGAATTGCTCCATAGAAGCCGTTGGCATAGCTGGCATAGAACATAATGCCGAACAGAATAATGATAAACTGAATACTGAACTCCTTCAGGAAATACAGATTAGGCAGCGGGTAAAAGCTTTTAAACGGGTTATTACGCAGATAATACACCAGCCAGATAATGAACACCAGCGCACTGGCCAGCATAGAGAATACAATGTTCACCGAATCGTCGACAATAAAGTTGACGCTGTAATAACGGTGCAGGGTATGAAAGCCTTCAAAATGTCCCACGCCGGCTATAAAAAATAAGGCGTGGATAATGGCTATAGTGCCGAGCGCCCATACTACCCTGGTGTTCCATAACTGCGGGTAGTGCAGTAATAAGTATTTGTTAAGTCTTTTTATCATGGGTTTATGGGGCTATTGGTTAGCAAAAAAGCGGCGCGATGAAAGCGAAATGTTGCGCAGGTAATTGATGTCGAACGTAGCACGGCTAAGCGCTTCCATTACCTGTGCGGTAGTTACGGCTCCTTTAAAGGTGGCAATATAAATACCTCCGTTAAACTGGATCTGCTCCAATGGCAAGCCCTGTAATAGATTCGTTAATTCTTCGCGCGGGGCGGCGGTTTCTATTTCAAACAGCGCTTTTAGTTCTTCGGCGGGCTTTTCTTCCGGCGCTTGTTTTAAATCCTGATAAATAGGTGTTCCCTGTTTCAGGAAAACGATCTTATCACTCACCTTTTCTACCTCATATATCTGTTGCGAACTGAGCACCACCGCCATAGGGTGTACCGGCGATTGGGCCAAGTAGCGCAGGTCCTGCAAAATAGTTTGCTGCGATATGATATCCAGATTGGCTAAGGGTTCATCCAGCAGCAATACTTCGGGTTTGCGGAGCAGGGTGCGGGCAATTTCAAAACGCGTGCGGTAGCCGGAACTGATGCTGTTCCAACTAAGGTTTTTATAAGGCCGTAAGCCTAAGCGGGCAATAATCATTTCCACCCACAACTCGTTTTCGCGGCCAATTAAACCGTAATGCCGGGCGGTAAAATGCAGGTTATCGGTTAGCGTGCCCCACCACTTTGGTATGCGCTGCGGTATAAAAGCTAAAAAGGTGCGCTTCTCGTATTTATCGTGCAGGCGGTGGTGCAGGTTATACGTTATGCTGCCTTCGTCGTAAAACAGTTCGCCTACCAAAATGCGCAGCAGGGTGGTTTTGCCGTTGCCGTTTTCGCCTACCAGTCCGGCTATTTCGCCGCGTTTAAGGTCAAGGTTTACGGGAGATAGTTTGAAACGCCCGCCACTGTATTGTTTAGCAACGCCTTCGGCTTTTAGCAGGCTAATTTCTTTATTGGCACCTTCCGCCATTCCGGCATTACCAATTTTATCCAGCAGAGCATCTACTTCAGTTAAAGAAGGTGTAGTACCGGGGGCTTCGCTTTTATCGCAAAAAGCAAGCACCTGCTCAAATATGGCGGGCTGCCGGGTATCAAGGGCGGCATCCAGCAGGCGGCGAAGGCCCAGGTTATAGTCGCCGCTTTGGTAGTGACTGCGCACTTCCTGCAGGCGATGTTGTAAAGTTGAAGTCATAGTTTAAAGAGTGTGGTTGATGGGTGTTTCCATAAGGGAAAGTAGGATAAAATTTGATAGTGGATTCATGCGTTGGGCCGTGCCGCTTTTAATGCCATTAAACGAGCAATAATTTGGGTTATTATGGAAAGGTATTTACAATTACATCTGAAGTTGCATAAGTTGATTTTACCTACATTTACCCGATTGCAAAACCAAACTCAAGTTATGAAAAAGACCATCTACCTGTTCGGGCTGTTGTTGCTGGTGGCCGCCTGCAATACCAAAAAAGGAATACCCGAAGAATTTGATTACGGCAAAATAGAAAACCACGTTTATCGTAATTCGTATTTCGACTTCCGCATAACCCTGCCCGAAAGCTGGACCGTTAAGAGCCAGGAGGAAATGGCTGCCTTGCAAAAGCAAGGTCAGGATTTGGTAGCCGGTGATAACAGCACTTTAAAGAAAACCATCAAGGCTTCGGAGGTTAATACCGCCACGCTGCTGATGACCACGAAGTACCCCGGACAGGACCAACCTGATAACCCTAATTTTATTGCTGTAGCCGAGCGCCTGAGCAGCTTAGCCAAGGCCGCTAACCATATAGATAATGGCAAAGATTACCTGGAGGCTACCAAAAAGCTGATGGCGCAATCGGCTATGAAGTTTGAGCAGGAAGGTGATATTGTAAAGAGCGATCTATCCGGCCAGGAGTTTTACAAAATGACTATGAAGCTTGATGCCGGTATTGCGGTGCTGCACCAGGATTACTACGCCACCATTATCAACGACTTTGCCTTAGCTTTTGTGGTAACTTATGTAAGCGATGCCAGCAAGGAAGAACTGCAGGGCATACTGAACACCATTAAGTTTGGCGATGCAGCGGGCGATAAGCCGGAGCCGGTGAAGAGCTAGAACAAGATCACAACAGATTACACAGATTATGAAAAGGGTTTGCTGAGGCAGATCCTTTTTTTTGTTTGCTATATAGTCGCGCAAACGTTACACTCCTTTACACTTTTGAACCAGGATTTACAGGATGAAGAGGATATTCAGGATAACTGCCTTGCATAGTCCGGAAAAAGTTGACAAAAGTTTACATCGATATGTAAAGTTTACACTTGATGGCGCCCTGCTTTAAGCTGGTTTGGGGGGAAAAGACGCATGTTTTTAGCCTTTTTACGCGGTTTCTGATGCTAAGCGTGTCGTTTTCTGATAAAAAGTTGACAGAGGTTTGCACAGAAGTGTAAACTTTTTGCTTTACAAGGTGCAGAAACGAAACAATTTAGAAAAGTTTCCATTTGTGCAGATTTGTGCACTTGATTTTGAGTGCACAAATTGCTGAAAATTTAAAGTGTTTGAGCGCAGGGCATAGTTTTGCTATCAGTCTGCCGAGATTGATCTTTTGCCGGGTTGTGGCTTGGTTAAACATAAAGTCTCAGCACCGGGAGGAACTTGTTGGTGACGCTTTTCTGTTAATTTTTATGGAAGCTATAACACCAACAAGGGCAAAAGGTAAAGTCTCAGCGCCGGGTATTTAGTGTTTCAACGGGTATGTCAAAGAACGGTGGTTAGTGCGAAGATATAATAAAGGACGAATTGTTTCAAAAAATATTTCTTAATTAACAAAATTGCAAGAGTTATCGCGTTCCAAAGGCGAAGCTTAATCGTCACGCGTTGCAAACGCGCGACAGGTAGTTATCCTCATTTAGTTCAATGCCAACTAATAGTGAATCGCTTTGCTATTGTGGTAGTCGAACAGCCAGATCCTGAAACAAGTTCAGGATGACGACTTTTTTTAAGGTCGTTGCAAACGCGCGGCAGGCATTTATCCTGAATCACCTTGCTATTGAGGTAGCCGAACAGCCAGATCCTGAAACAATACCGAGGTCTCTGGACAGGTTGACGGCCGTTTGTTTTTGAGGCCGTTGCAAACGCGCGACAGGCGTGGTGTAATTCTTAAAAATAGATTTGCAAGGTTTTAGTACACCACTAATTTTAGCGCACTGGTTCTACCCGATTGCTTTACAAGTAGCAGATAGATGCCTGCGGTTGGAGGGGCGGGTAGGGTATTAGCACCTATTGTTTGCGTTTGCCAAAGTAATTGACCGTTTTCATTGTAGAGCGTTACTTCGGATGGTGTTTGGCTTTGCGTTTGTATGGTGAAGTAATCCAGGTGCTTTACAGGATTAGGATACACCGTGTAGTGCGGGTTTGTTTCAATTGGTAAGCCCACCTGTGTAGAACTGCTTGTATCTGTTTTGTAAATGCGTTCATCCAGCAGGGCTATCATTAGTATTTTGCCCTCACTTGTTTCAACAAATTGCTGTGCGCCGCGGTTGCTGAAAAGATCCAGCCCCAGGCCTTCCGCGTGGCGTTCCCAGTTGTTGGTGCCTGCTTTTGAGAAGAAGGTGCCGCCGGTGTTCATGGAAGAAGCATAGGAAGAATATCTATCGCCGTTTTTAGCAAAGTGCACAGAAGTAAGCGGCGCGTCGTTCCACCAGGTTGCGGTATTTTTTATCTGGTAACGCTGCCAGTTGCTTGTGTCGGCTATGTCATTAATATGTTTCACCAGATTAAGGCGTACTGATGTATTAAAGGCCGCCCCCTCAAAACTGAAATACAGGGAATCATCAGGAGATACGGCGAGTCCGGTTGGTTGGGTAACCTGTAAGGTATCGTTTACTGCATTTTGGCCATCGAAATAGATGTTCACATGCTGCCATTGCTGGCCCTCGTTATCGCTGTAAAACAAACCGGCATCACCGGTGCTGAAATCATCGGCCATGGCAGCGTAGATGCGGCTGTTTTTATCGGCGGTTAAACCAAAGCAGGCGGTATAACTGCCAAAGCCGTTATTGCGCTGTTGCCAGGTTGTGCCTTCGTCGCTGCTGATAAAAATACCATCGCCCACGTAACCCGGAAGGTCAACATTACCGCTGCCTGCAATTATATGTCCGTTGGGTAACTGAATGAATTTGGTAATCGGGTTGTTGGTGTTCAGCATTACAGAATCCCAGCTTTGGCCAAGGTTATTAGTACGATAAATTTTGCCCTGGGTGCCTGCATACAGGTACTGGTTACTAAAGTGCAGGGCGGTTATAGCGGGATTAGTTAAAACAGTATCGAAGGTATAGGCCTGGTTAAGGCTGCGCATGATGCCGGAAGCGGTGGAGGTAAACACTACACTATCGCCCTGCAGGGATATGGCTGTTTTGGGCCCACCGGGGAATTCGTGGGTAGTAAGCCAAAATTGTTGGGCCGGTAAACGGATTATTGCAGTAAAGCAGAGGCATGCTGTTAACAGCACGGTATAGGCATTGCGCATATAATGGGTTAGTTGTTACAGGCAATTACATCGCTGTTTTTAATTGCTGCGGCGAAGGTATATATTTTGATTTATATAAAGCGATGGCCCCGGGAATCGTTTTAACCTTTTGTGTGGGGGAGGTCATGCGGGAAGCATGTTCATTCTGAATCCAGCTTATCCTTAGTTAATTGTTATTGATAGCGCTAAATTTGTTGAAAGGAAACCCAAACCAAACTACTGTATATGACCTTGCTACCGGATTTAAACACCGCTGTATTTACTACCACTTTTGTTGTTAAGCAGGGAGCCGCTATATTGTATGTAGCACATGATGCTGATGGCGATTGGCAGTTTTTTAGTGCTGATGGAGCCGTAGTGGAGGAAGTAATGCTGGTTTCTATAAATGAACTGTTGGCAATAGATGCAACGCTGCAGGAGGTGCTGGATTTGCCGATGGGTTTTGTAGCGCATAGGTCTGCCATGGGGGATACCTGGCATCGCTCATCTGTGGATTCTATAGCGTAATGCGGTGAAAAATTAGGCTTCACCAAGCCAGGTTGATATTGATTTTTTCCGGCAAGTAGTGGTTCACAAATGTTTACCAAACTACCCAGTCGTTATCAATATTCTCTGCACGGCTGGTTGGCTTTTGCATGCCATTGGTTAATTGCTGCACACGGGTGCTTACTATATTTTTGAGCTGGCTTACCGTTACCTGTTTTGATTTATTCATCAGTTCTAAGATACTATAGGTAAAAACGCCGTTCTTAAGTGTTCCGTTTTCTTGGGCAAACTGGGTACCTCCCGAGGCGGCAATGACCGTTGCCCCGGTTCCGCGGTTAACATTGGCAAACAATTCCTGCATAAGCTCGAAACTATTTTTTAGGCCCAGGTGTTTAGTGGTTCCGGTATAGGTTAGCACACATCCGCGTTCTCCTTTTCCTACCTGCGACAGACTATCTACCGCCTGATTTATTGCTATCACTTCCTGCTTATCCAACTCACCACTATGGCAGGCATCAATAAGCATTAGCTTTTTTCGGGCCGGTATGCTGTCCAACAACCATTCGAAATCTATATAAGACAAACCGCCCTGTTCGGGGTTTTTAAAGTTGACGTTGTAGGTTGACAGGTAGTAATCCAGTTCCTTATCCAATAAGCCGTGACCGGAGTACGCCAAGATTACTTTGTCTTCTACATTAGACTGCAAGAGGTGCTCTTTTAATTTTAATATGTTATTTACTGTGACCTCTTTATTTGCTAAAACATGCGTAATCATGTTTAATCCGTACTGTTTTTTTAGACTGTCGGCCAGGTTATAAATATCCTTTACAGAGTATTGAAGGTTATGGCCAGTTTCCTGAAATTCGTCGATACCAATCCCAACAAAATAAAGTTTGGCAGTTAACTGTCTATTCGGTATGTATTGCACATACAGAGGTTGTCTGTAGCTTTCAATGCCATTTACTGTTCTTACGGAGCTTTCTATTTTATTTATCCCTGCAGATAGTTCGATAGAAACTGTTTTTGTTATGTCATTGAGGTTTTGGGAGTTTATGCGTATTCCCGATTTACCATATAGGGGTACGTTATTCACCCAAACATTATAACAATCTAATTTAGCGTTTGAATCAATCGCATGGATGGTCAATTGAATTATAGAATCGTGCTGCTCATATTTGATTTCAGGACGGTTTAAAAAGTCGCACTCCGGTATGGATAATGTTCCTGAAAAGCCAGCAGTGTCAATGCCCAGCTTTTGAACCCGTTTCTGCCAAGCTTTATAAAATGCATTGATCAAAGTAGTATCTGCATGACCCAAGGCTGTTCCCACCGCACTCAATACCTTGTCGGGCCGATTATATCTAACATCTAATTGATCTGGCGGTAGTAATTCACTTCCGTATCTAAAACCAACAGATCGAATGCCGTATTTAGATCCATAGTAATAATTGTCAGGCAATAAAGCCATCCAACCGCCATCTTTATCCGTTATTAAAGAAGCTACTACCTGCATCCTGTTTATGCTCAGCACATCTATTATTCCGGAATAGCGCAATGCCAGTCCAATGTCATCTTTGCCAGTAAGCTTAAATCTACTGATCCCCGGTATATAGGCCGAACGTATTACATCGCCTGTTGTTCCTAAGATGAAGTGTAAACTATCTGATGTTAAAACAATCACCGTATCGCCGCTAAAAGTAATGTCCCTAATAGCTGTGTAGGATTTTTTAAGGGTAACCTTTTCTTGTCTTAAATCAATAAGCGTTAACGATGCTTCATCTATGTTTCCGTTGTTAGAGCTATAGATGGCTACCAGTGATCGGATTTCGTTAACAGCCACCTTAGGTAAACAAGTTTTGCATCCGGACAACGATAGTATCTTGTGACGGGCTGCCGGAGCTAATTGATTAGAATATAGTTCCAGTTCCGATTTTTCGCTCCGCTCGATCGTATACAAATCAGTTGGTGTGTTTACACCAGCAGGCCAAATACAAGAGAGTACTTCGTTTCCATTGGAAATAGAAAGGTCATACCTGTTTTTATTTTGCCCAACAAGCCGCACGCTTGCACTAAACAATCCACCTTGTGCGATTTTACTTTTCTCATTATTGAGACTGAAAGGTGGCAGGTATTGTCCTGCAATAAGCAGGTGGTTTTGTGCCGGTTCTACCGGGTCCCAAAGATATATTCCCGAAATACAGGAGGTGTCGAAGCGGTTAAATTTGGTTTTTTTTCCCCATTCGTTGAAATTTGAATAGCATACCGCACTTTCGCCTGGTGTAGTAGATATATTCAGATAGTCAGCTTTAAAAATCGGAACGTTTCCCATTAGGGAAGGGTTATTCAAATTCCAAACCTTGTAAGGGTAGTCCTCTTCATAATCGAAAATATTCTGCTTTGCAGGCTTTTCCAGGATAAAGTCGCCGATCGGATAAATATCTGAGACAGGTAAAAGGTGATCATCAATCTTGTTATTAAGATTGCCCGATAGCGTATGAACCCATACACTCCGGTATCCAATGTTGGCAAGCAGTTTTTTATCAGGATTATAGGTAAAAGAAAAGGGAAATGGTAGCTGAGAAGGACCCTGATCGCAATCAGTGTCAAATACAAGTAGGGAAGAATCTGTCCGAAAATAATTTTTTACAACCTCGTAGTCATCTATACTTTCTATCAGTCCCGGGGCCATACACAGTGCCTTTGAGGTCCAAAATAAATCCCTGGTTTTTTTATTAAAGTCAACCAGAAATAGTTTTCCGTTTTTCTTGCAATCAATACGGGAAGTGTTGTCTGTATAAACTCCTAATTGTCCATTTTTTAACATTGATAAACGGCAGATGATCTGGTTATCTATTTTTAAACGATCCAGTTGCGAACCGCTTAATATATCATATTTGATTATGTAACCACTTTCTAACCCCAACAGAAGAATAGAGCTGTCGTTTGAAAATCTAGAAGTAGTAATATTTTCCTCAACCCTAACTTCCGGCTTAAATTCATTTGTGTTGAGATTCAAAATGGTTAGGTAGGAAATAAAATCGTTGCCGACTTTTTTGTCGTAGGTAAGAGCCAGAAAATGATTGTCTGCTGAGAAACTTAGCCCTGTAAAGGTACCGCCCGACATATTGTTGGCTGTAGTAAGTACGGTTTGCACTGTCAGGCTATCCAAGTTCCAGAGTATAAGATATCCATCGGCGCCCACTGTGGCTGCTAACTTACCAGTATTTGCAACAGCTAATTTTTGGATGTAATCCTTATGTGAGGTGAGGGATTTAATAATACCGCTTCGATAATAATCGGTAAAGTATAGCGTGTTTTTAGAAGAAACTAAAAGTTTATGTGAGTTAGGGACAAAGCAAAGTTGGCTGAAATCATCTACGCCCATTTGCTGCAATTCTACTTCGAAGACGGTACGGCTGCTGTTTGCTTTTAGCTCAAATGGAACGTAAAGCAACACAAGAAGTGTCAGGCTGTAAAGGTGTTTCAAAACAGAAAGTGTTGTATTAAGTGAAAATAAACACTATACGCAATAGCTAATAATAAAATGCAGCAACACCTCCGAATGAAAAGGTTCCTATCGCCGAAGTTAAGATGCAGTATATCCCGTTTCTAAGGAGCTTAATTATAAACGAACTCGCCGTGCTGGTTTTTGAGGTGCACTTCGTTTTTGTCGCTGGCCTCTACATGGCCTATTACCTGTGCTGCAATGCCGAAAGATTCAGCCACATCAATCACGAGTGATGCATAGTTGGCATCGATGTAAACCTCCATGCGTGTTCCGCAGTTCAGCACTTTGAACATTTCTTTCCAACTAGTGCCGCTTTCTTTTTGTATCAGTTCAAAAATGGGAGGGATGGGCAGCAGATGGTTTTTTACAATGCGCAGATTTTCGATGTAATGCAACACTTTGGTATGTGCACCGCCGGTGCAGTTTACCAAACCGTGAATTTGACCGGGGATGGTTTCGAGCAATTTCTTTAGTACCGGCACATAGGTGCGGGTAGGGGAGAGGAGCGCCTGGCCAACGTTCAACGGTGTACCTTCTAAAGGGTCGGTTAGCTTTTTACTGCCGCTGTAAACCAGGTTAGCAGGTGTAATGGCATCAAAGCTCTCGGGATACTTCTCTGCATATATTTTATGCAATACATCGTGGCGGGCACTGGTTAAACCGTTGCTGCTGATGCCGCTGTTGTAAGCTGTTTCGTAGGTGGCTTGTCCGTAACTGGCAAGGCCCACAATTACATCGCCGGGTTTAATGTTTTTGGTAAGCACCAGGTTGTCCTTCTTCATGCGCACGGTCATGGTAGCGTCTACCGTAGTAGTGCGCACGCAATCGCCCAGGTCGGCGGTTTCGCCGCCCATCAGGTGCACGTTTACGCCCTGTTGTTGCAGGCGGTCCATAAACAATTTACCGCCCTTAATGATCTCGGCAATAACCTCGCCGGTAATCAGGTGCTTGTTGCGGTTAATGATGGACGTATACAGGAAGTTATCTACGGCGCCTACACAAGCCAGGTCGTCCAGGTTCATTACCATGGCATCTACCGCAATGCCCTGCCATACGCTGATGTCGCCCGTTTCTTTCCAATACAAATACGCCAATATGGATTTAGTGCCTGAACCATCGGAACTCATCACATTACACCAGGCCTCATCGTTGCCCATGTAATCGGGGTAAATTTTGCAGAAGGCTTTTGGATACAGGCCGTGGTACAGGTCCTTTACGGCTGCATGCACTTCTTCTTTTCCGGCACTAACTCCGCGCTGTTCGTATTTTTCCATGGGTTGTTACACAAGTTTATAACCTACTGCCTCAGCTACTTTTTGCAAGCTGGCATACAGTTGGCGGAATTCATCAAAGTTCAATTGCTGGTCGGCATCGCTCTTGGCCACCTTTGGGTTAGGGTGGCTTTCAATCAACAGGCCATCAATACCCATTGCCACACAAGCACGGGCCAGGTCGGGCACGCCATAGGCATAACCAATGGCATGGCTGGGGTCCAGTATCACGGGCAGGTTGGTGTATTGCTTTAACCAGGCTACACCGCAAAGGTCGAGCGTAAAACGTGTTTTGGTTTCGAAGGTGCGGATACCGCGTTCGCAGAGGATGACGTTGGCATTTCCGCCGCTTAGGATAAACTCGGCTGCCTGCACAAACTCCTGCAGGGTAGTGCCAAAGCCACGCTTTAACAATACCGGTTTGCGGGTTTTGCCACACTTGCGCAGTATGCCGTGATCGTACATGCTCTTAGCACCTATCTGTATTATATCGGCGTATTCAATCACTTCATCGGCATGCGTGCTATCGCGTACTTCGGTAATAATTTGTAAGCCGTATTTGCTGCGCATTTTATCCAGCAGCTTCAGGCCTTCCAACCCCAAACCCTGAAAAGTATATGGGCTTGTGCGTGGTTTATAAGCACCGGCACGCAATACTTTTACGCCTAACTCTATGCATAACTGTGCGGCCTGTTCAATCTGCTCTTCGCTTTCCACACTGCAAGGGCCGGTAATAACAATACTGTTGTTGCTGTTGCCACCTATTACGGTATTGCCGATAGCAATGCTGCGTTTGCCATTCATATATGCTTTGCCCGCTAACTGTATATCGGTTTCGGTAACAAACACGGCATCGGCCTTACTTTGCAGCTCGGCATCGGCACTCTTTAACTTGCTGGGGGTAACCAGCACCCAGGTGCCGTTTTGGAACAACACCGATTGGTATTTAACGGCCAAAGCTTCTGCTTCGGCCTGGGTAATATCCTTCTTTAAATGAACTATCATCAGGCGCGCGTTAATTGATTGAGTAAAACAGCCCCCTGTAAGCGGTTTTGGCTATCTACTACCGGCAAAAATAGCACAATAAAGTGTAGGTTGTTCAGCAGGCGCAGCATACCATGCAGGGGCGTTGAACCGGTAATGCTTACCGGCTTTTTGTTGATCAGGTTATCGGTAGATACGGCATTCAGGTTATCCATATGCCT
The DNA here is from genome assembly GCA_046329495.1 of Chitinophagales bacterium. GTDB lineage: Bacteria > Bacteroidota > Bacteroidia > Chitinophagales > LD1 > Bog-950. The sequence goes on from JAXLUO010000003.1 coordinate 208,800, forward strand.
TAGCAGGGCACGGCGGATATCGGCATTGCTTACGATACCCGCCAGTTTGTTTTCGGCATCGGTAACAAGCACAAAGCCCAAACCATATTTTTCGATGGTTTGCAGGCATTGATTAAAAGTGAGCCCAACTTCGGGCAGCACGGGCAGGTAGTTTACCGGGGTGGCAAAATCCTGTACTAAGTACGGTTCGCGGTTTTCGGCAGTTGGGCCTTTGTGCAGGCTTAGCATGCCTGCCCCCAGCGATTCGTGGTTCATCAGGTAACTGCCCGATACTACACTGTGCACACCCAATACCCGGAGTATGTAAGCTACATCGGCATCTACACCACCATCCACATGCAACTGCTTATGCGGGTAGCGGTTTTTAAAGTCGATGATCTTCTTAAAATTCTCCTTACGGAACTTACCGCCGCTTTCGCCGGGTATGGTGGCCATTATCAGCACAAAATCGAACTCGGTAGCTTGTTCAAATACGTCTATACCTGTATCAGAACTGAGGGCTAAACCCCATTGGGTTGCGCCACCTTTTGGTAAAGCAGGTATAGCCTTCAGGTTCTCGTATTGCAGGCATACGTAATCTACCTGCAGTTCTTCTATCAACCCAAAATATTTTTCGGGGGTAGAAGTAATCAGGTGCAGGTCGATAGGTGTATTGGTAAGCGTGCGGATGATGCGGATATCCTCAAAAACTGCGGGATTATCCTTGCAATCTACATGCAGCATATCAATGTTATGCGCATCCAGTTCCCGAACAAGCTGTTCGAGGTTTTTACCGTTGTTGGAATAAATAGATGCAGATAACTTCATGGCTTGCGTGTAAATATAGAGAAGATGCGGGGAGCGGAGTTTATTCCAACTCGTATTGCAACTTCAGCAGGTTGCGGTAGATGCCTTCTTCCAGTTCGCTTAACTGGTCGTGGGTGCCCTGTTCCACAATCCTGCCTTTATTAATCACCAGAATAACATCCGCTTCGCGAATGGTACTAAGGCGGTGCGCAATAATAAAGGTTGTACGGTTCTTCATCAACTCATCCAGCGCATCTTTTACCAACCGTTCGCTTTCGCTATCCAGGGCAGAAGTGGCTTCGTCGAGGATCAATATCTTAGGGTCGCGGAGGATGGCGCGGGCAATGGCGATGCGTTGTTTTTGTCCACCGCTTAGCTTAGTGCCACGTTCGCCTACTACGGTATCCAGTTTATCGGTAAAGGTTTGGATGAAATTCCAGGCATTAGCGCGCTCGGCGGCATTTTGTATTTCAGCATCGGTAGCACCCGGTTTGCCGTAGGCAATGTTATCGCGGATGGTACCGCCAAAAAGGATGGTATCCTGCGGTACAGTGCCAAAGTTTTTGCGTAGCGCAGTGATGTTGTATTGCTGCAATGGCTTACCATCTACCAAAATATTGCCACCATCAAACGGATATAGGCCAGCTAACAGTTTAACGATGGTTGATTTACCTGAACCGCTGGGGCCTACCAGTGCAATTTTTTGTCCGGCTTTAACCGTAAAACTTAAACCCTGGAATAACTGCACATCGCGGCGCGAAGGATAAGCAAAGTGCACATCGCGGAATTCAACATTGCCTTGTATAGGCGAAGTGAGTGCTTCGTCGGCAATTTTTGTTTCGCTGTGTTCATCCAGAATTTCGTTGATGCGTTCGCTGGCGCCGATGGTTTTTTGCAGCACCGTGTAGCTTTCGCTAAGGCCGGCCAGGGAACTGCCGATGAAGATGGTTAGGAAGAAGAACTCAATTAACTGACCCATGGTAAGGTTGTTATTGGCAACCTCGCTTAAGCCTGCGTAGGTAAGCGCTACTATAGCGCCGAACATGACAAAGATGATGAACGATACAAAGCCCGCGCGGTATTTAGCGGCATGCATACCAATGCTGGCCACACTGCGGTTGATAAGTCCGTAACGGCGAGTTTCGTAAGCTTCGTTGGTAAAGGCTTTTACCACATCAACGCTTTGGAAGGTTTCTTCTACGATAGTATTGCTCTCCGCTAATTCATCCTGCGCTTTGCGCGATACCTTACGAATAAAGCGACCGAATAATACCGCGGAAACAATAAGTATGGGAAGAATAGCGAGAATGATGAGGGTAAGCTTAACCGATACTTTAAGCAACAACGGAATACAAACAATGGGCAATACCAATTGGCGGACGAAGAAGGCTAATTGGTTGGATAAGGAGTCCTGCAGTTGCGAAACATCGGAAGAGATGCGGGAGGTTAGATTACCAACGCGGTTTTCTTCGAAAAAGCGGATAGGCAGGGTTATGATTTTCTCGTACAATGTGCGGCGAATGGCTGACATAGCGTTTTGACCTACGTATTCGAACAGGTAAATACGGAAGTAGGAGAGCACCGCCTGCAATAACAAAATACCACCCAGCAGGAAGCCTATATCCTTTAGCTTTTCGGGATTGATCTGCGATTTGTAGCCGTTGATGAGATCGGTAGCCTGTTTTACCTTTTCATCGCTGGTTAGAGAAGAGGTAAGCACACCAAGCACTTTCTCGATAGCATCTTTGGCAGGAAGGGCGGCATCGATGAGTTTACCGAAGCCACCGGGGATGAACGATACTACGCCTGAGGAAACCACCAGGCAAACCATACCGATAATAAACTGCCATTTATAAGGTAAAATGAAGCGGTAAATACGCAGGGCATGCGAAATTTGCTTCGGGTTGAGTTTTTTGGCTGCAACAGCCTCTTTATTCTCCGACATCGGGCGCAAAAATAGGATTCGGGGCAACTGCCCGGGTATAAAAATGTTAAGCTTTCTGATTAGTCGGATGAAACAGCGAAATATTGCCCTGAATAGGTTGATATTTTCGCGGTATTCAGCCCCTTTAAGGCTTGTAAATGCGGTATATCTGTCGTTGGTTGTTAGGGCCTGTAACCTCTATCAGATATAAACCGGTAGGATAGTCGCGGAAAGGGATGGAAGTAGATCCTGCTATTTCGCGGTTTACCAATTCGCGGCCCTGCACATCAAAAATTCTAACGTGGTTAAGGCCTAAATTGCCATCGGTGGATTCGATGTTCAACTGGTTTTGGGTGCAGAAGATACGCAGCCGGGCATCGGGGCCATCGTTAAGTCCGGTGTTTTCAACCACTATAATCTGCTTAATGATGCTATCGTGTGCAAGACCTCCGGTATTGGCCACAGGCCATACCACCAGGATATCGGGTCCTACAAGGTAATAAGCGGGCGTGATAACGGCAATAAGGGTAATGGATAGGGAATCGCCTGCAGGCAGGTTGATGCCCTGGTTGTTGAGCGGATTGGGGAAGATGTTCTGGTTGATATTCAATATACCGTTGATCTTTAGTTTAAAGGCAACGGTATCGGTATAGGCGTTGGTGTCGTTGTTTTTAAGGTAGGTATGAATGAAGAGCGTATCGCCCAGAAACAGGGTATCCTTTGAAAAGGTGGTAGCACCAAAGCCCAGTGAACTTTGCGCCTGTGCCAGATCGCAGCAAACGGAAAACAGTAAGAACAGGTATAGCGTAAACCTTCTCATGATGCCTATTTGATATGCAAGATAAGCGGATGTGGCAAATGGTTGCTGTGTATCTGTTTAAAAACTAACGCAGTTAAGATGCAACCAAAGCGGGTTCTTGTATTATCTTACACCAGTACTACCCCCGGCCTATGGATATTTTGAACCAGTTTGTGAGTTCGCTGAATAAAGAAGAGTTGCGCTATTTTAAGGTGTTTGCCCAGCGGATGAACAGCAGCGCCAGCCGCAAGGATTTTAAACTGCTGGATTATGTGCGTAAAAGCGGTGCGGCTTATAATGATGACTACATAGCGGCTAAACTGTATGGCAAAGGCGATAAGGCAGGCTTTTACCGGTTAAAGAACCGCTTGCTGGATTATATGGGCGATTACCTGGTGCTGCACCATACCCGTAAAGGGGATTTGAATGAGATGAACCGGCATCTTTCGCTGTACGGTATTTTTAAAAAGCGCAATCAGCTAAAGGTGGCCCAGTTTTATTTAAAGAAAGCCGAGCAAAAGGCCATAGCAGCAGAGGACTTTGAGATGCTGGAGGTGATATATAGTCATTACATAAAGTTGAGCACCGAGCTGCTGGATATAAACCCCGAGATATACATTGCCCGCAGGAAGGAGAATGCGGAGCGCCTGAATAAGTTACGCGAGATGGACCAGGCACTGGCAGCCTTGAAATACCGCTTAAAGATTACCCAGAATGTGACGGGCGGCCAGGCCGATTCGCTGAAGATATTGAATGCCACACTGAAGGAATTTACCAGTGATGCGAGTGTGAAGGAGAGCCGTTCGTTTCAAACGCGGATTTACAGAGCTATGAGTGCTTCTCTTTTGCAGCAGCATAATTATGCAGGGTTGGAGAAGTTTTTGAAAGAGATGTATGCTTTGTTTGAAACCGCCCGCTGGTTTGAACGCGAGAACCATGATGTGAAGCTGCAGATGCTTACGTATTTGGTGAATTCCTTGTTCCGGTTGAATAAATACCAGGAGAGTTTGCAGTATGCAGAGCTGTTGGGGCAGGAGATACGTTCGTTTAATAATTTGCTGTATGATAAGTATCTGTTCTTCTACTACAACTCGCTGGTGATAAACTACAGCGCGCTGGATAAAGGCCGGGCGTTGAAAATATTAGAAGAATTTGAGCGCGAAACCCGCACCAAAAAGAACAGCTACTACGACCAGTTTTTGTATTTCAACAAGGCCATGCTGTTGCACCAAACAGGTAAAGCGGAGGAGGCGGTTAAGAATATTGTAAGGTTGTATGTGAACGATAACTTTAAACAGGCTGATGAATCGTTTAAACTGAAGATTGCCGTGACGGAATTGATCATGCAGTTTGATGCCGGCGATCCGCAGAGCTTTATGTTGCGTTCGGCGGCTGTAAAAAGGCAGTTTAGAAAGCTGTTAACCGAGGGAGATTTTAAGCGCGAAATGGAACTGCTGAAACTGTTGGATAAAATGGTGGTGCAGGAAGGCTACCGCAGTGATAAAACACTAAAGAAGCAGGTGGAGCAATTTGTGAAGGCCAAAGTGCCGGATGCCGTATTGGAGTCGGAAATAATACGGTATGCGCCGTGGTTAAGTGGCCGCTGGAGGCTTTAACTACGTAAGAAGTTAAAAATATGTAAAACAACCCCTGCAAGGCTAAACCTATCTTGCAGTTATAAAACCCAGGCTATGAAAACAATTCGCCTTTTATTAACCCTTGCCGCAATTACCCTGCTGTATGTGGTGCAAGCACAAAACTCGTGTTTTGGGACGGTATACTTTAACTGGCAGACGTGGCAATCCAATGGTAACGATGTTTTGTTCGTAGAGCCTTCGTATCAGCTATATGCGGGCTGGAACGTGCTTAGCCAGCAATGGATTTGGGATGATGGAACGGATACCACCTATGCAGGAACGGGCAATGCGCAGCACACGTACCAGCAACAAAGCGGTCCGATGCAGGTATGTTTGGTAACTACTGCCGAATTAAATGGTAATGTTTGTACCGATACTTTTTGCCACTTTGTTAGTTTATGCAGTACTGGACCCACCACGGCAGAGTGGTTTTCGATTAACCAACTGCAAGGTTTGCAATTGACATTGGATGGCGAAGTTATTTCTTATGCCAACCCTCCGGTGTTTTATTCTATGGATTTTGGCGATGGTTACCATACACCTTGGTTGAATTCTTATAGCAGTCATTTTTATCCTTCGTTTAATCATACTTATGCGCAGGCAGGCACGTATGTTTTAACATTTACAGCTCAGGATTCGCTTGGTTGCAGCACCGACAGTGTGGGCGTTGTGGATATGGGACCTCCGGTTTGTAATATCAATGCCCAATTTACTACCAACCAGGGCGGCACAGCCAATACCAATAGCCATTTTGTAACCTTAACAAGCAGTAGTGTTTCAAACTATTCGATTAACAGTTATAGCTGGAACATCTGGAACGGTAGTTACCAGTGGAATTCGGCAACCAATACGAGTGCCGTGAATGCTACCTTAAACTCGCCGCCGGGGTTTGTTTATAATGTGCAGTTGATAGTTGGGGATGTAATGGGTTGCCGGGATACGGTAATACAACAGGTAGTATTAGATACCTGCAACCTGAGCCATACCGCCACCTGGAACCTGCAGAACTTTAACAGCACTAATGCCGATACCATTAATTATAGTGCAAGTTTTACAACAGGGCATTTACCGGTGCAACATGCCCTGGCAACCTTATATAATGCTGTTACAGGAACTGTAGTAGGCAGCAAAACAAGTTTGAATAGCTTTTTTGTAATACCACATACCAATGCAACGTACCGCTTGGTACTATTCAGCAATGATGATATAGGCTGTGCTGATTCGGTGGTTTATTTTATCAGCGATACCAGCGGCTCTTGCAGCTCCATTAACGCGGCCTTTACGTATAGCCAGGGCGGCTATAATAATATGAGCCCTGATTATTTGCGGTTAACCTCTACCTCTACATCTGCCAATGGGTTGATGGATTGGTATTGGGGCGAAGCAGGAGGACAGTCCTATTTTTCCGGGGGCAATCATCAGTCAAGTTTAGATGCCAGGATTTATCCTTATACCCCGGGTAACAGTTATTGGATTACACTGATTGTAACTGATTCGATTGGATGCAGAGATACCACCAGCCAATGGGTTTATATGGATAGCTGCACTATGCACGTTGGTTTAACTACCAGCTTAGCTAACAGCAACGGTGGTAATCAGGATACACTTTTCTATACCGTTACTACGGCGGGTAGCCATTTACCGGTGCATAATGTGAACATATGGTTCCAAAATTTGACAGCCCTAACCAATAGCAGCAGCACGAGTACCTCGGGTTACTTTGTTTTTGCTCCGGGAACAGATTACAGTATTAAGGCAACGCTGAATGATGATATAGGTTGTATGGATTCGGTGGAGCTGTTTGGAACGGATTCTACCTTGCCAACCTGCAATGCCAATGCCGCTTTTACTTATCAGGATTTAGGCAACGGCTGGATGCAGTTTAATAATTCCTCTACCAGTGCTAACGGAGTTAGAAGTGTGTGGACCTTCTATGGAGGTGGGGGATCATTGGGAACCAATACATCGAAAAATCCGGTATTTCAATACACAGGTTCGCAGCCTTATTACGCACAGCTTATTATTATCGATTCGGTTAATAGCAGTTGTCGCGATACGCTGCAATTGCAAATTACTCCTTCCGCTGCTGTAAACTGTTTAACCTTAAAACCAAACGGGGCACAGGGCATGGATGCCATGATTCGGGACATAAATGCCAGTACCAATTATGGTTCGGTAAGTGATCTGAATGCGGGTTATAATACCATCAATACAGTGCCGGCCTTATCGCGCACTTTGTTAAAGTTTGATTTATCAGGTATACCGGCGGGCGCAACTATAACCTCTGCGCGGTTAAACTTGTATCACGACCCTGCAGCAGCACACAGCACCAATACCAGCAACGATATTAAAATTGCTGCGATTACTGCTGCCTGGAACGAGAACACCGTTACCTGGGCCAATCAACCAACTACGGCTGTAAGCGCTTTAAATATCGGTAATGCACCAACCACTACTTCCGATAAGTTGAACGTGGATGTAAGCTCGTTTGTGCAGAGTTGGGTAAATGGCAGCATGACCAACAATGGTTGGATGATGACATTGAATACCGAAAGCGGTGCCCTGGGCAGGTTTCAGATTTATGCCAGCAGCGATAATGCCGATTCAACCCGTTGGCCGGAGTTGGTGGTGTGTTATCAAGTGCCAAGCAGTAACTGTATAACACTGCAGCCCGATTCAACGGCCGGTATTGATGCACATATTTTTGAGTTAACACCTAACACGGCTTCCGGTAGCTGGCCCGATTTTTCGGCCAGTCAGTGGACTTATAACAGCGTGCCGGGTGAGGATAGAGGTCTGATCAAGTTTGATCTTTCGGCTATACCGGCAGGTGCAACCGTAACTTCAGCCACCTTATCGTTGTATGCTAATATCAATTCAGTGGGTGGGTATCTCGGTATGCCCACCTATGGTAACAACAATGCCAGCTATTTAAAATTTGTTACGGGTAGTTGGGGAGAGAATACCGTTACCTGGAACAATCAACCCACTACTACTACAGCGGGTCAAATATTATTGCCGCAGGCAACCAGCACCGTGATGGACTATACTAATATCGACGTTACCTCGTTTGCGCAAAGCTGGGTGAACACGCCTGCCCAAAACAATGGTATGATGCTGGATATGATAGGCACTAACTTTTACAACAGCATGATATTTTGCAGCAGCGACAATCCCATAGCATCCAAGCGCCCTAAACTGGTTGTTTGCTATAGCACCAACCCCTGTAACATTCAGGCAAACTTTAACTACATAACAGCACAAGGTGCCGGTACAAATCCCGATACAGCCATCCTTACAAATCTTTCAACGGGCACAATAGGCAGCTACGAAAGCTTTGCGCATAACAGTTCAACGGGTGTGCTATACAGCTATAAGTCGGGCAGCACGTTTGGAGCGGTTAACCGGCTACTTATTCCTGGCGATACCAGTATGCAGGTTTGTTTGGTGGTGCACGATACCTCAGGGGTTTGTAAGGACACTTTCTGTACCACTATATTTAGCGGAACGTGCACAGTTAACCCGGGCTTTACGTACATGACTTCAGGCTCCACCGTTACGTACTATAACAACAGCACCGGTAATTTGCCTTTATTGGGTGTTAACTGGACTTTTTCAGGTGGCAGCCCAGCAACAAGCACAGCGGATACGGTAGTAGTAACCTATCCGCAATACGGAGTATATACGGTATGTATTAACGCCCTTAGCACAGGGGGATGCACCAACAACTATTGCGATACAATAGTGCTGGCGGCACCACCGTTAAACGACACGCTATGCGGTATGGTGTTTAACGATGCCAACGGTAACGGCATATTTGATGTAAACGAACACGTACGGCCAAACAGCGCCGTGGTAGTAGATGGTACAACCTACCTTACAGGGGCCAATGGCTTTTATCAGGCTTTGGTAAGTGCAGGTAACCACGGCATTTGGTTAAATGCCCCGGTTGGCTGGTCGCAAACCTATCCGCAAAATCCATTAAACTACAACATACAAACCGCCGCTAATGAGCATATCTGCGGCATTGACTTTGGTATGCGCGATGATACCCTGTTGCTTTCAGGTATTGTGTTTACCGATAACAACGCCAACGGACTTTACGATGCCGGCGACGCACCTATTGCCAATGCGCAGGTACATGCCATAGGCAACGGCAATAATTATGTTGCTACCACTAATGCCCAGGGTTATTACAGTGTAATGGTATATAGCGGAACCTATACGGTAAGTTATCAGCCGCTTGCAGGTATGGTGTTTACCCAGCCTATAAACCCTAACACGTATACCATTACTGTAGTAACCAATAGTGTTGCGGGTTTAAACTTTGGGGTGCGCAGTAACCTGGTAACCATTACCGGCAAAGTATATCTGGATGCTAACAACAACGGCGTTTATGATGCCGGTGAGGTGGGTATAACAGGCCAGCCGGTGCATGTAGGTAATTCTATAGTAAATACGGTTAACGGTGGTAACTGGAGCATTACTGTTTCGGCGGGTAATTATGCTGTGGTGTATTGGCCAACGGGCAATTATGCAGGTTATAGCAGCAGCCCTACTTCGTACACGGTTAATGCTACAACCGCAGGTAATACCTATGGTGGTAATAACTTTGGCCTGCACTTAAATACCGGTACCGGCGATGCTTGTGTAACCTTAACAGCGTATAGCAATGTGGTGGCGGGTTTCCCTGCTATGTATAAAATATATGTAGCCAACAACGGTAATATACCTATGGCTGGCACGCTGTATATGTATTTCGATCCGCACTTAACGTACGACCATGCCAACATTACGCCTACCACGGTAAGCCAGGCCAATTATGTGCTTAGCTGGCATACCACGCTGGCCTTGGGTCAAACTGTTATGTATCAGCCGTTCTTCTATTGCAATCAGAATGCAGTATTAGGGGCACCGGTATTTAACGCCATTAGCTTTGTGCCCGATAACGGTTATGTGGATGTAAACATGGCATGCAATGATGATACCCTGCACCAGGTGGTAGAAAGCAGTTGGGACCCTAACGATAAGCATGTATCGCCGGTGGGAGAGGACGTGCAGCACTTAATTAGTCCTGATCAACCGCTGGACTACACCATCAGTTTCCAGAACACGGGTACGGCACCTGCAGTGAACGTTATATTGCTGGATACCATTCGTCCGGAGCTTGACATAGCTACGTTCGAAATGAAATCGGCCAGTCACCCTTGCCATGTGCAGTTGGAGGGTAGAGAGTTAACTGTCATCTTCAGTAACATTATGCTGCCTGATAGCGGAACCGATTTTGAAGGCTCCATGGGCTTTGCATCGTTTACCATTAAACCGGTAAGTGGTTTGGCCGAAGGTACCCAGCTACACAACAGCGCCGGCATTTACTTCGATTATAACGAGGTAGTGTTAACCAACACCACGCTAAATACCATTGATTACAAACTGGGCTTAACCGAATTGGCAAACGGTGGGTTTACCATAACCCTGCAACCTAATCCGTTTAAGCAATTTACCACCATTGCCGTTGAAGGGCTGAAGGGCCTGGCTGAATTGGAAGTATTAGATGTAAGCGGCCGGTTGCTGCAACAGTACAGCAGCAACAACGCACAGTTTACCATTAACCGCGATGGCCTGGTAGCAGGACTTTACTTGTTCAGGATTAAGCAAAACGGACAAACTGTCGGCAAGGGCAAAATGATAGCCGAATAAGCAAGATACCAGACCTGAGAGCACTAAGGCAGCGGCGTTCCCGCTGCCTTTTTTATTGTTGAGCGACCTGCTATTTTATTTAAGTAAATGGATATCAGGGAATTGTGTGCTTGGCGTGGTTATTTGGCCGAATAGACAGGCTGACAAAAATTTAGTTGCAACTGAACGTTTTTCAGCCATTTCTGCCAAAAAATCAGTCCATTTCGGGCTGGCACGAAGTCTGTTATATTCGCACCGCAAATTTGCACCTCGCATATAGGCGGGGTTACTATTATTAAACTTAAAAACCAAATACTATGGCAGATGTAAAGATTACCCCACTCGCCGACAGAGTGCTGGTAAAACCGGCTGAAGCAGAAACCAAAACTGCCGGCGGCATTATTATCCCCGATTCAGCTAAAGAAAAACCGCAACGTGGAACCGTGATAGCTGTAGGACCCGGTAAAAAAGACGAACCTACTACCGTTAAAAAAGGCGATAACGTACTGTATGGCAAGTACAGCGGTACCGAAATTCAGGTGGATGGTGTTGACTACCTGATTATGAAAGAGAGCGACATTTTTGCTATTGTTTAATAGCCCGCTATATCCCAATCAAAATTTTTTAAAACTTAAATCAAGTTAGAAATGGCTAAAAATATTCTGTTCGAAAAAGACGCCCGCGACAAGCTGAAGGCCGGTGTTGACAAACTGGCTAACGCCGTTAAAGTTACCCTGGGTCCTAAAGGCCGTAACGTTATTATCGATAAAAAATTCGGCGCCCCGCATATCACTAAGGACGGTGTTAGCGTAGCGAAAGAAATTGAACTGGAAGACCCAATTGAAAACATGGGTGCCCAAATGACCAAAGAGGTTGCCAGCAAAACTGCCGACCAGGCCGGTGACGGTACTACTACCGCAACCGTATTAGCCCAGGCTATTGTAGGCCCCGGCTTAAAAGCCCTGAGCAGCGGTGCAAACCCTATGGACCTGAAGCGCGGTATCGACAAGGCTGTAAAAGCTATTGTAGACAACCTGAAAAAGCAAAGCGAAAACGTAGGTAAGGATTTCAGCAAAATCGAGCAGGTTGCTTCTATTTCAGCTAACAACGACAACGAAATCGGTAAAATGATTGCCGATGCCATGAAGAAAGTTGGTACCGAAGGTGTTATTACTGTAGAAGAAGCTAAAGGCACTGAAACAGAAGTGAAGACAGTAGAAGGTATGCAGTTTGACCGCGGTTACCTGTCGCCTTATTTTGTTACTAACCCTGAGAGCATGGAAGCTGAACTGGAAGGCGCCCTGCTGTTGATTTACGATAAGAAGATCAGCAACATGCGCGAACTGCTTCCTGTTCTGGAGAAAGTGGCTCAAAGCGGCCGTCCGCTGGTAATTATTTCGGAAGAAGTAGAAGGCGAAGCACTGGCTACCCTGGTTGTAAACAAACTGCGTGGCACTATTAAAGTGGCTGCTGTAAAAGCTCCGGGCTTTGGCGACCGTCGTAAAGAAATGCTGAAAGATATCGCCATCCTTACCGGTGGTATTGCTATCAGCGAAGAAATGGGTTACAAACTGGAAAACGCCGACTTTACCTACTTAGGTCAGGCTGAGAAAGTGGTGATCGACAAAGACAACACCACTATCGTAAACGGTAAAGGTGATAGCGACCAGATCAAGGCTCGTGTAGAAGAAATTAAAGCACAGATTGAGAAAACAACTTCTGACTACGACCGCGAAAAATTACAAGAACGTTTAGCTAAGCTGAGTGGCGGTGTAGCTGTATTGTATATCGGTGCACCTACCGAAGTGGAAATGAAAGAAAAGAAAGACCGTGTAGATGATGCTTTACATGCAACCCGCGCTGCGGTGCAGGAAGGTATTGTAGCCGGTGGTGGTGTAGCGTATGTGCGTGCACAGGCTGCGCTGGAGAAACTAAAAGGCGATAACGACGACGAGAACACCGGTATTGCTATCGTTCGCCGTGCTATTGAAGAGCCACTGCGCCAGATTGTGGCTAACAGCGGTTTAGAAGGTTCGATTGTGGTACAGAAAGTGCGCGAAGGCAAAGACGACTTTGGTTACAATGCCCGCACCGACGAATACCAGAACCTGAAGAAGGCCGGTGTTATTGACCCTACCAAGGTTACCCGTATTGCATTGGAAAATGCAGCTTCTATCGCCAGCATGTTACTGACTACCGAAGCGGTAATTGTTGACAAGCCGGAAGAGAAGAAAGCAGGTGGTATGCCTGGCGGCGGAATGCCTGACATGGGCGGTATGATGTAATTGAATGTAGAAGTTTGATTGCTGAATGCAGATTTAATACAGAGCCTCTCGCGAAAGCGGGGGGCTTTTTTATGCAGGAAAGGGACGAGAGCGGGGGACGAGGCGCGGGGAGGCATGCACTATGTGATATTTTTCATAAGTAATTTGAGCTAACGAAAGTCATAAAATGGAATAGGGGTGGCTGTTAGTTTGCATGCAAAACAATTACATATGGGAAAGTTTGTAATCAATACCAGAAGAAACGGAGAGTTTCAGTTTAACCTGAAGGCGGGTAACGGACAGACCATTTTAAGCAGCGAGGGATATACCACCCGTGCGGCTTGTGATAATGGGGTTGATTCGGTGAGAAAGAACTCCGCGGACGATGGCCGGTACGAGCGCAAAACATCCACCAATGGAAAGTTTTATTTTAACCTGAAGGCCGGTAACGGACAGGTTATAGGCAGCAGCGAGATATACGAAAGTGTGCAGGCCCGAGAGAACGGTATTGAATCGGTGAAGCAGAATGCGCCGGATGCTACAGTGGAAGACCAGACAACTTAGACGGTTTAACCAGCCTACTACTTAAACCTCCAAATAAACAACCAATTGCCTATTGAAATAGTAAGCAATGGCAGCGCTATAACTAAAGGTATTACCGCCCAGCGGTAGAGCCCCCAATAGGATACTACCTTAACCTGCGAAACATCGGCAGGGTCGTACACTACCGGTACTTTATTGCCTACCTGAAAAGCAGGTGGATTGGATGCAACTTCGCTTTTAAAACGTTGTAGCTGCTGAGACGCGTCGGTATATTCGAAAACAGGAGCATAGGTAGCGCCTTTGCTGCCGGACTGTGTAACCAAATCAACCACCTCTGCCAGGGCAACTTTGCCGCGTTTAAGTAAACTTTCTGTTTTGGTGTATTGCCAAAAGGCGGTGCATATCAGGGCGCAACCAATGGCAAACTGTATCAGATAGATATTCATATCCGAATGGATAAAGGGTGAATAATTAATATTAGCATAAAGTTAATGTTTGTTGGATGATGGAACTATGAGATTGCTTAGTGTGCGGTATTTGGATATATAGAACAGGCTGCGCATATTAGTACAAACCTTGCCTATGGAACTACTTGAAGAACTGCAACCCGAAACCCCGGTTACAGCCAGTAAAACCCGCCGCGTAGTAGCTGCACTAATTGACATTTTTGTGCTGTTTGTATTTGGAACCATCATAGCCGCCCTTACCGGTCAAACAAACCCTGAAGAGGGAACCATAGGTTTTAGTTTACACGGATGGCCTGCAGCGTTTTTTAATGTGGGCGCTTATTTGATAATGGTAGTGCCCGAAGGTTTGACCTCAAAAACCATTGGCAAATGGTTTTTGAACCTTAAGGTGGTAAAGCGCGATGGCAACCCTAACAACCTGCGCTCCTCTGCCATAAGGCATCTGCTGGATTTTGTTGATTGCTTTTTGCTCATTGGCCTTTTTATAGCGGCCAGGGATGCCAATAACCAACGCCTTGGCGACCGTGCAGCCGATACCATTGTAGTTGATGGTTAACAGCGTTGTTACTTTATAGCAGTCCCTGTATTGTACGGGCATGCTAAAAACTTTACTACTTGTTTTTGCCATACTTGTTGTTGCGTATTGCAGGAGTCAGAAAGTTGATGTCTACACGATCACATTTCCGGCTTTTGTAGCATCGAAAGATATGGATGCCAATGTTGTTGAGATAGATAGTAGCCGCTTACCTACCCAGCACGATACATTGGTTTCGGCTATACCGGGTGTGGAGTTTTTGAGTTACTCCTGCATATTCAGCACCAAAGGAGAAATATTTAAGTGGTCGGCATTTAACGGCCTGGGTAGTTTGCAAACCAGGGGCTTTATAGGGCGAACACCGGGCACCCTTTTTATAATCATTGAGCGTATACGTTTTAAAGGCAGTGTGCGCAACGTGGAATGGACCTATAAAGTTAAATACCGATAGCGCGGGATATGAATTTGGCGTTATAATGTTCTGTTTCTATCTTTCAACATCTTGCAACGCGACACAGATAATTTAGCTGCCAGTACACCTGCCTCGATAGCCGGACCATTATCCGCCATCTTGTTCACGGCATTTTACTTTGGTGCTACGGTTGTAATGCAGCAAAACATAATAACCACTGATAGTTATGGGGAGCATTCGGTGTTTCTTTTACCCCTGCCGCTTGCCATTTTAATAGGGGTTTTGTTATTGCTGGAGCCTGTGGCTTTATATAAGCGGATAGGTTACGAAAATTATCGCAGCGAAGGTGAGTTGCACATCCCGGTTATTTATCTCGTTCTGTCTTCCATTATCCGGGTGTTGATACGCATTGTACTTACCATAGCAGTGCTTGAATCGTGCGATATTGATGTAGAGAATGGCAGTGTATGGGCGTATATAATTTTGACCTACTTTTTTTTAGCGGAGGTGTTTCTGGGGTTTATTATTAGTGATAGAACAGACAGGCTTACGCTTAAGCCTAATTTGCCTGTTGAAATAACCGCGCAGTTTTGTTCCATACTGCTATTGGCCTTAATAGCTGCTTATTTCGAGAAGACATACATCCGGGAATTACTAATAGATACTAACAGCACCACGGCAATAAAAATGTTCGTTGCTTGTTTGCTGTTTTTGTTGCTGTATATACCCAGCCGGATAATTGATTTTTACCTGGGCTGGATACAACAAAAAACGCTACAACAAAAAATGCTTTATGCGGCAATAGTGGTAATAGCTTTTGTAAGTATAGTGGCTACCGCTTTCCGCCAATAACGGTTGAATACCATATACCGGCGCTGGCCGTTTTACCTATATGCGCCGTAAAAAAGTATCATCATCAGGTATCCATTCCATCGGTTACCTGGCCCGCAGTAAAACACTGGAGGTTAAGTTCCACAGCGGAAAAGTGTATCAATATTTAGAGGTTCCGGTTGCCGTTTACCGTGCTTTGATGCAGGCCCCATCTCACGGCGCTTATTATAACCTGTACATTAAACCCAATTATTCCTTCCGGCAAATAGTTTGAACTGCCTTTATCCGTGTTATCAGTTTTAGATCTGTGTAATCACCAATTAATCTGTGTAATCACTTTCAAAAGCCGTTAATCAACTCGTTAGCTGCATGGCGCTTGCGGTGGTTGATGCCCCAGCCCAGTTTCATGGAGATTACGCTGTTGAAGAGCATACGTACATCCTTGCCTTTCTCGTATAAGAGAAATATGTTTTTAACGAGGCCATAATTGCGACGTTGGTCCAGCGAAGCATCAGCAGGAATGTTATCGCTCTTAACCATTAGTTTGCCTCCCAGGCCCACTTCAAACTCCATAACAAAATTGGTGAACTTAAAACCTGTCCAGAAGCCGGTTTTGATACCAAAACCTATGTCGTGCCGGTGTTGCAGCACATCCAGCGATTGCAGGTAAGATTTGCCGTAGCGCGTATACTCGTCCACGGTTCGCAACGTCATGTACTTGTACATCAACTCGGGCCCCAGGTAAAAATTGAAATTGTGCGGGTCAACGTTTTCGAAATAAAAACGCGGATTAAAACGGTAACGCACGCCCATGCGCTTTACCATCACATCTTTTGTTATCACGCGCCAAAAGCTGAACTCATCAGCTATAAAACCAATTTCGTGTGCTACCGAGAAACGCTTTTTAAAACTATGTTCCACCCCAAATTGCAGAGCCGGATAGATTTCGAAAAAAGGGAAAACAGAGAACTTAACTACGGCAGCATATTGGGCTGAATCAACATGACGGTCCTTCGCCTTAGCGGTAGAGAACAGCATGAAGAGTAACGGAAGCAGGAGGAGAGCCTTGCGCATTACAGATCTATTTGCGAAATCAACTGAATGTTCTGTACGTTACTGTAATCGTATTGTGCTAATTTCTTTTCTGCCATTACCAGCAGGTGGTTGGGCAGGGCTATTACATCGCGTGCACCCATTAAAGTGAGGGTCTTTAAAAAGTAAGGCTCCGTACGGTTGCTAATGCTGATGACCTGCACATGCAAATCTTCGTCGGCCACAAAAAGCAGGGTGTCGTTTACTGCTAATCCATAAGGGTCCATCATATTCAATTGTGCCACCTGTTCGGGTGTGGACATGTTGGCCAACGAGATTACCTCTAACCTGCTTGCTTCGGAAGTATGGCGGCAATTGGTAGTGTTGCGCAGTGTAACAAAAGCATAGCCGTTATCGGCCACCACAGGGTCGCAACTAACCACGTGCTCATATGTTGAAATATAGGTAGGATGATCGCCGGCGTTGTAAATAAGCATACCCGAAGTGGTGCCCAACAACAGGTAGTTTTGGTAAGTAAAAATGGATTCGGGTTCCGTGCTTAGTTCAATGGTGCTTAGCAGTACAGGTTGTCCGCCGTTTGTAATATCAAATGTTTTAAGCGTATTACCATCCAAACAAAAAAGGCGGTTGCCGATAATGGTAAAGCGCGATAAAGAGCCGGATATCCCGGTTGGGCTGCTATTATAAGTGGTGGTGCTTTCTTTAGAACAACCGGTTAGCAGCATTATGCCGGCCGTAAGCAGTAGGGTGCAAAATGTTCTCATGTTATTTACG
The DNA here is from genome assembly GCA_046329495.1 of Chitinophagales bacterium. Classification (GTDB taxonomy): domain Bacteria; phylum Bacteroidota; class Bacteroidia; order Chitinophagales; family LD1; genus Bog-950. The sequence goes on from JAXLUO010000003.1 coordinate 226,504, forward strand.
GCATTCAGGGTTATGTAAAAGGGTATCGGTCCAGCCTATCAACCGTCCGCGGCTTTCATCCACACATTCAAAATAACCGGTGTAAACAGCCGGGGAATGTTCGCTGCTTTTGTTGTAAACGCCTTCCATGCGCTGTATTAACTGCGCCTGTGTTGGGTCGCTAATGTTCAGGATAACCATATCGATACCGTTATTGGCATACAGCAGGTTGTCCTTAATTGCAATATCGGTACACATAGGGATAGATAAAAAGGCCATCTTTTGGGGATTGGCAGGGTCGGCGTTATTAATTACATGCACGCCTAAGCCGTTATCTACCAAAAAAATAAACTGGTTATAGGTTACTATTTTACCAATGCTTTGTGCTGCACGGGCCGGCTTAACGCTAATGGTGGTCCAGGCAATTTCATCGGCATACACCGGTTTTTTGCCAACTACATCAATTTCGCGGTGTTTGGGGCCGTCGTGGCAGGCTGCTATAAATAGCAATAGAACACAGGCAAGGGGGGAAAGGGTTTTCATAAGCCGAAATTAATGAATAACAAAGGAATGGACCACGGGTAGCGGTTGCCTTACATATCTTCAGGCAAAATGGTTGGTGGTTTGGTTTCCAGCCTGTGCTGTAAATCATCTAATACCAATTTCTTCCAGGTCTGGCTTCCGGCATCGGCATCGAACATATTTTTGTATTCGGGTATTTCGAATACCTCAATATCCATACGAATGGTTTTGAAGAGTTTAGGCCAACCTTCGCCGGGTGCCTGCACGTGGTGCAGACCACCACTGTATGCCAAGACCAACTGGCCTTTATCCAGGCCTGCCAGAATATCGGTAACGCCGGGTTTAACGGTCATTTTCTTGCCGTGTAAATCCAATCCTGTGCGGCGTTTCATACGGCCCTCGGCGGCAATAACAATGATCGAGTCATCGCGGATGGAGTCTAAGAATTGTTTCCAGCTATCATCGCGCTTGCGGGTTATGGCTACCATGCCGGGGTTAAATAATTTATAGATGGTGCCTACAAAGGGGCGATTGAGGGTTTTATCGGCGCCGGGGGCTGCCATGCGGGCCGATAACATCCAGAGAAAATTGACCGGTAAGAACCCTACATACAGCAGTTCGTAAAGCGAAGTATGGTTAAGGAAAACGATGCAGCGGATGCGGTGCCATTCCACCTGCCCTCTGGTAGGCCAGCCTATCTTAAACCTGTAAAAGGTTTTAGCTAACACCTTAATGGTGAGCAGGGTTATAAAACTCAGCAGTCGTTTCATGGTGTTACAAGCCTGTTCGGCCGGCTAAAGGTAAATGATTTTGGCATTTACCGATAAGGCGTAAACAATGCAGTTGAACTTACTATAAAACGATGTGTGCTATTGAAACGTATACCCCAGGCTTTCCAGATATTGCTGAAGCCACAGATAAGCACCGAAACTTACGGCGCAAATTACAGCTACAGTGGCATAAAGCTTTGCTTTGGAGCGGCCTTCCTGCGCCACAAAATAAGGGGCAAAGCGGGCTCCGAACACGAGGAATACAAAGCCCACAATAAAGCAGAAGAAGGTCATGAAAACACCCGACATAGAGAGGCTGATAGATTCGCTGCCGGCACGTGCGTCGTTAACAGGTATTGCAACACATAAATAAGCAAGCAGTGCACTGCCTGCTAAAAAAGCAGCGCCTATAGGGCGCGGGTATTTTACAATGGGTGGTATTTCGGGTTCGTAATCCATGAACTAAAGATGCAGGTAAGTTGTTTTTTCACAAAGCCGTTGCATTGTTTTTTACCTACCGCCGGTAGGCAAATATTCTGGGTGGTGTTAGGTTCAAAGGCTTGAAAGTTATAGCGTAAAATGTATTTTCGCTCACTCATTACAAAGCGCATATGCTCACGTATTTTCAGATATACCTTTTTATTGCTGCCGTTGGTTTAGCCGGCTTTTTTGCCTTTCAGGGTTACCGGCGCGTTTACCGTAACATTATGCTGGGCCGCAAGGCCGACTACAGCGACCGCCCGAGTGAGCGGTTGAAAAACATGTTGTTGGTAGCTTTCGGGCAGAAGAAGATGTTTAAGAACATTACCCCTGCAGTACTGCACGTGTTTATTTATGTGGGCTTTGTAATTACCCAAATCGACCTGCTGGAAGTTTTTATTGACGGCTTTACCGGTCATCACCGCATTATTTATCATGCTATTGAACATATCGGTGCGCTGAAAGGCTTATACACGTTTGTTATTTCCTTCATCGAGGTATTATCAATCCTGGTATTCATTGCAACGGTTAGCTTCCTTTCCCGTCGTTATTTAACCCGTGTGCCACGCTTAAATAAGCCCGAACTGGAAGGTTTTCCAAAGATGGATGCTACGCTGATTCTGGTATCGGAAATTTACCTGCTGATATGCATTTTCAGCATGAACAGCGCCGATATGGCCCTGCATAACAACGAATACGGTTTCCTGGTAAGCGGCATGCTCTCGGGCCTTTTTGCCGGTATGGGCGAATCGACCCTGCATGTGGTTGAGCGCCTGGGCTGGTGGGGCCACATGGTTGGTGTATTGGGCTTACTGGTTTACCTGCCTTACTCAAAACACCTGCACATTCTGCTTGCTTTCCCTAATACGTATTTCGGCCGTTTGGCGCCTAAAGGCTACATGAACAATATGCCCGAAATTACCAAGGAGATTAAGCTGATGATGGATCCGAATGCGGCTGTTGAACCCGCAGCCAGCAACGAGCCCGTAAAGTTTGGTGCCAAGGATGTAATGGACCTTACCTGGAAGAACCTGCTGGATGCTTATACCTGCACCGAGTGCGGCCGTTGCACGGCAGCTTGTCCGGCTAATCAAACAGGTAAAAAGCTAAGCCCGCGTAAAATTATGATGGATACCCGCGACCGACTGGAGGAAGTAGGTTATGCCATGGAAGCTAACAACGGTATCTGGAAAGAAGATGGTAAGAGCCTGATTGAAAACGGCTATATAAGCGTTGAAGAGTTGCGTGCATGCACTACGTGTAACGCCTGTGTGGAAGAATGCCCTGCGATGATTTCGCCGCTGGAGATTATCCTGCAACTGCGCCGTAACCTGGTAATGGAAGAAAGTAATGCGCCGGCTGAATGGGCGGGCATGTTCAGCAATATGGAGAACAACGGTGCGCCGTGGCAGTTTAGCCAGCAGGACCGTTTGAACTGGCAAAAAGATTAGGAAAAGAATTAGGTAGAAGATACAATGTGTGCGACCCGCAAGGGATAAAAACAAGGATATGTTGAACGTAAAAACAATGGCGGAATACGCCGCTAACGGCGAAACACCGGAAGTACTTTTTTGGGTTGGTTGTGCAGGCAGTTTTGACCAGCGCGCGCAAAAGGTAACCCGGGCCTTTGTAAAAATATTGCAGCACCTGAACATTAAGTTTGCCGTACTGGGCAGCGAGGAAAGCTGCACCGGCGACCCCGCTAAACGTGCCGGTAACGAATTTGTTTACCAGATGCTGGCTTTGCAGAATATTGAAGTGATGAATAATTACGGGGTTAAGAATATCGTTACAACCTGTCCGCATTGTTTTAACATACTGAAGAACGAATACCCAAGCTTAGGCGGTAACTATGATGTAGTGCACCATAGCACTTACTTGCAGAAGTTGATTAACGAGGGTAAGATTAAATTGACAGACACGGCCTCGTTTAAAGGCAAAAAGATTACCTACCACGATAGCTGCTACCTTGGCCGCGCCAACGAAGTATACGAAGCGCCACGCCAATTGCTGGAAGAATTGGATGCCGAACTGGTAGAAATGAAGAGCTGCCGTACCAAAGGTTTATGCTGCGGTGCAGGTGGTGCCCAGATGTTTAAAGAAGATGAGCCCGGCAAAAAGCGTATCAACATAGCCCGCACAGAAGAGGCGCTTGAAACGGATGCTAAAATTGTGGCCGCTGCTTGTCCGTTCTGCAACACCATGATTACCGACGGTGTAAAGAGCAAGGATATGCAACAGCAGGTAAAGGTGTTTGATATTGCCGAATTGCTTGCTGCCGGTCAGGGCCTTGAAAATCTGAATCTGTAGATTAATAATCGTAACGCACGCCTTGTTGCCAGCCGCCTACACGAATGATGGTGGTTTTGGCAGAAGTGCTATCCTGCTTAAGTTTTACAGCACTAACGTTGTATGTTAGATGGAACTGATGCAAAGTTTTGCAGGTGCCATCGTTTATATACAACAGTTTGGTAGGCGCTTGTGGCGGCATTGATTTCATCATGGCGCCGTTCCACACCAATTGAAAGTTCTGGCTGTTGCAGGCCTGCATTTTTTTGGTGATGATGTGCAGCGTGCTGCTTTCCAGGTAAACGGTATCAACGGGTAATACCTCGGTAGTAGCAATAAACAACTCCTTATCGGTAATAAGCTTACGGTTGCTCATATCGCTGATAATAGAATCGGTAACAGATACGCTGCCCGTGCCTTTTTGCGAGCTTTTACAGGCCAGCAAATAACAACAGGTGGCCAGGGCAGGTATAATGTATAGCTTATTCATGCTTACTCAAGTATTACTTTCTTAACTGCTTTTCCGTTAGCGGAATCAACAGCTACAAAGTAAACACCTTTAGCAGCACCGCCAAGGTTGATTGAACAATTCAACTGGGTGCAGGTAGTAGATAGCATTACCTGGCCAAGTGCGTTGGTTATGTTAATGGTCTTACTGTCGGAATCGGCAAAAGTAAGTTGCAGTTCACCGGTAGTGGGATTTGGGAATACGGCGATTTGCAATGGCGTTTGCTCCATAATTCCTGTGGTAGATACGCAGAAGGAGGCTTCTTTTTTATACCAGCTCCCGGTGCCGCTGATAGTTGCATACGTAGTACCGGTGTTTGCACCGGTTAAGGTTAACTGACCGGTTGCTCCGCTCTTCATGCCATTGCCCATTTCATCGTATACAACTAATGTGTAGCAGCCGTCGCTTAAGCAAATGGATTTATGAATGGTTTGCGAACTTCCCGAAGTATAAGGGCCGCCGGTAGCTACCACAAAACCGCTGGCGTCTACCACTTCCCATACATTATCGGCAGCGCTTTTATCGGTAACAAAGGTCAGGTTCATGGTGCCATCCGAAGAGGGGATTGTAAAATTTTGTGTACTGCCATCGTTGGCTGTATTACCGTCGGTTCCGTTATTGGGGTTTTCTGCTGAAGCTACCAGTTGATGCGGCCCGGGAGAAAGTCCGCTTACAGCAGGTAAGCTAACGCTTACGGATGAACCGGATGTTACATTGCCGCTCCAGTTCTTTTGATACACGTTGCCATCGATGGTGTAGTTAATAACTGCCGTGGTAAGCGATGCGCTGCCATAATTACGGAGTACTACTACCGGAACAAAGCTATCGCACAAAGCACTAACCGGCGATTTTATGTTGCGGATGCCTGCATCCAAGGTTGGCAGGGTGCCGCAAGGAGCGTTAATGCCTAACAGGTTAACCGTTCCACTATTAGAAGGGTCGAGCCAGGGTTTTAATTGTACAGAGGCGCTTACGCCATTGCTGGTCCAATCCTTCGCCACTTTACCAAAGTCATCGGGTTGATTAGGCGTGTTGCAGAATGAACCACCTCCCGTTAATGTACCAACAATTTCTCCTGCTGAATTAAATAATGGTGAGCCGGATGATCCTGCTTCGGTTACCCCATACCCGTTGGTAGTTGCCACCCAGTGCACCTCCCAATGCGTATCGGCTACGCTACCACCCCAGGTGGCCGAACTGGGTGCTGCTGAATAAGCTGATATTTTTTTGATATCGCCTGAAGGATGGTGAATACACACTCCTGAAGCCGGCGCGATGTTTTGATTGTTCCATCCGCTGTAATATACATTGTAAGCCGCGCTGGGTTGTTTGTTCAATTGCAGCAGCAGGAAATCGGATCCTTTATCGCCACCACCATCTCGGCTATCCGCAACCTTTGTACAGCCAATCACCGTTTTGTTGCCTAACGACCCTTCCGAAGCCGGATCGCTGCAGGTTGGGGATTGATAATTGAAATAAAATACCCACTGGCTGTATTGACTTGCGGTGGTGCCTTCGCTGCAATGCTGCGCACTTAGCAAATAAGGCGTGCAATCCTGCAGTGTGTTGTTAACCATGGCACCCGAGCACCAGCCCTGGCCCTGACTACTGTTCACCAGAATGCGTACCACAGAACGGACTTGATCCGCATAGGGAGTTCCTTCGCTGCAGGCTACGTTTACTTCGCAACTACTGGCATCGCCAAACTCACGGCCATCGTTGTATAAAGCACGTACCCAACGGTAAGCATAACCTACTTCGTTAATGCTTAAAGCGCCTTTGCCGCGTGCATAAGCGGGTTCGTAATATTCAAAAATGGCTACATCGCCATGTAATAAACCGGTGGTGTAATAGCCATTGGCAGGATTGTTTTCGGAGGTAAAAGCACCTAATACTTCTTCTTTACCGGGCATATATACGTGTAGATAAGCCCCTTCGGGAATAAAGAACTGATTGAAGTAGGGGATAAGTGCCAATGCACCTGAACTGCTTAAGCGTAAGCGCCATACCCGGCCACCATCCGGCATTTCTGACCAACTTCCTGAATTATCCAACGTTAGGTTGGTATAAATGGAACGGGAGAATTTGGGTAATTCACCGTTTTTCACATCAATTTTATCCAGGCGCTCTGCATCGGTTATGTTTAGTGCAGGTAAAGCAACCGAAGGCGGGGCGGCAAAGAATTTTTTGGCAAGTGAAAAGGATTTAGGCTCCAGATCGGTATTGATTTGCGCCTGAGCGGTAAGGCTTAAAAACAGGAAAACCACCAGGGCGGAAAACAGATTGTTTTTCCTCATAGTATGTTGAAAGTTAAGTCTTTTAAGTAACAAAACCGAAGTGCGTTTTTAGATAAATAAAATTTTGTAAACCCAGCTGCGTTCAAACTAAACGATGACCGAAAACAATGGCCAGGTTCAGATAAAACCCGTAAGGAGTCGCATTAAGCGCATAATCCTTGTGCTGGTTACTACAATAATAGCTCTTTTCGCCGTGGCTATTATTGCCGCGTGGGTTTTAGAAGATAAGATAAAAGCCAAAATAGTAGCTGAACTTAATGAACGGATTGATGCTAAAATAGAGATAAAAGGAGGCATTAATTTATCGCTTTTTAAGCACTTCCCTTATGCCTCATTAACATTTAACGACGTCATCATCAACGATAAACTGCGCAAAGGCAAGAAATTAGCCGGCGTTAGCGAAATATCCCTGCTCTGTAATATTTATAGCTTATTCAGCGATGAGGTTGAGTTTAAAAGAATTGTGGTGCGCGATGGGGAAATAAATTTATATCGCGACGACGCCGGACGGGCCAATTACCTGATATTAAAAGAACAAAAGGCTGATACCGGTAAAGGCATGGCCATTCAACTAAACAAGGTTGAAATAAAACGTATACGGCTAAACTATACCGATAAAACCCAGGCCAGTGTATTTGACGTAACTGTTAACCAGGCGGCCCTAAAGGGAATGTTTGAAGAAGCAGCTTTTGTATTGGATGTGTCCTGCAAACTAAGTGTTAAAAAGGCCTCGGTGCAGGAAGAGCATTTTTTAGAAGGGAAGGACCTGAGTGCTGAGGTTTCAATTAACGTTGACAAGGTTAAAAAGCGCTATGACTTTAACAAAGGTAAACTGGCAATAGGGGAGAGCGAATTTGCCGTTAACGGATTTTTTGCCTCAGCCAAAGGTGGCACTCAGGTAGATTTTAAGCTAACCAATGAGGGAAAAGATCTGCAACAACTGGTTGCACTGTTCCCTGAAGGTATAAGGCAAAATATGGCCGGAGCCGAAGGTACGGGTGCTTATAGTATTCTTGCTACAGTAAAAGGCACTATTGGCAAGTCGGTTTTACCTGCAGTTAATATTGCCGCCACGCTAAAGGATAGCCAGGTAAAATTCGGGCAGTACAATAAATTGTTGAAGGAAGTGAATGCAACGGCCACCTATGAATTGGATGCTGCCGGAAATGACAAACTGGTTATCAGCAATTTCGACTGTAAGTTAAATGAACAACCTTTTCATTTTAAATTAAGTATTGACCAATTAAAGAACCCGTCCTTCAGCTTCTTTGCAAATGGTGTGTTGCAGTTAGAGGAATTAAGTGCCTTTGTGCCGGATAGTGTGGTGCAGGATATCGGCGGTGCTATTACTTTCACCAATTTCGCCCTTAGTGGTCGTAAAAGCGATTTTACTGATGTGGAGAATTCAACCTTAACCGGTAGCGGTAAGTTTGCCTTAAACGGTGTGGAGTTCCGGAACAATGGCATTACCTATGGCAATATAGGAGGGGTGCTTACTTACGATAAGCAGGTGATAGAAGCGCAGAACTTTACACTCAACTTCCTCAGCACCGATTTCAGCTTTACAGGAACCATTCAAAATCTGTTTGCCTTTGCCTATAACCTAAGTAAAAAACGCAGCAGCAATGGTGTTGTACTGGGTGTTAACGGACACGTAAAGGCACAAACCTTTAACCTTTCGGGTATACTGGAGGCCTATAACCGAAAGAACAGACCACAAGCCCAGATACGGGAAAAAATTAATATAAGAGAGGTATTGAACATGCAGGGCAACCTGAGCGTAGACATTGACCGCTTTATTTACAATAAAATGGAGTTTACCGAAGTGCGCAGCAGTTTACAGGTGGCTCCGGGGGTAATTCGTATTAACGAACTTACCGCCCGTGCCATGCAGGGCGATGTAAAGGCTACGGGCGTGGTTGCTTTTACCACATCCAACGATTTGAATATGCGCTGCGATATTCGGGCTGCGGGATTAAGTTTACCAACTATTTTTCAGCAATGCGAAAATTTTGGCCAAACCGCACTTACCGATCGCCATTTAAAAGGCACCATTACCACTGCACTTAGCTTTGATGCCACCTGGCGCAATTACAAAGAGTTTGACCCCCATGCATTAACGGCCATAGTAGATTTCAGCATAAAGGATGGAGAACTGATAAATTTTGAGCCGTTACGTGCAGCATCTAAATTCATCCGCCTCGAAGAATTGGAAGATATTAAGTTTTCGGAGCTGGCCAATACCATCAAAATTGCCAATGGGCGATTGGATCTGCCGGAATTTGAGATAAAATCATCGGCACTTAACCTTATTATCTACGGCTACCATTATTTTGATAACACGGTTGACTATCACTTCAAAATTAATCTACACAAACTGCTGGCGCAAAAGTTTCGCCGCCGCACCGATTTGCAATACATGGAAGACGATCCATATGAGGGCGTAAATATTTATCTGAGCATGTCGGGTAAGATTAACGATCCGCAAATAAAACTTGATAAGGCCAGTACCCGCAATAAAATTAAGGAGGACTTTAAAAAGGAAAAGGATGTGCTGAAGAACCTGCTGAACAACAATACGCCTAAGGTGGATGAGAATGAAAAGAAGCGGGAAGACAAATATTTTGATGTAAAGGAGCAACCGCAGTTTATGGATTTTGAGGACAACAAGGAGCCCTAAACACATACTTGAATAAATGGGTAAGCGTTATTAAGCGGCTTTTTATAAGTTAGCTGAGCTTACGGTAGCCTACCTGCCATGGATATATATACCAGGAAATCGAATTTAAAATTAGTGCTTATTGCGCTGGGCCTTGTAATAGGTGTTGCTACGGTATTGTATACCAATCAAATTGCCAATCGCCTGGCCCGCGACGAAAAGTATAAAGCTAAGCTGTGGGCTGAAGCTATCGGCCGAAAAGCACGGCTGGTTAGATATACTAAAGAACTGTTTACCAAGCTGGCCGAGGATGAACGCCATAAGGTGGCCGTATATGCACAGAGTACCAAGTTTATACTTACGGTTGAAGATAACGACCTGCTCACCTTCTTTAACGATATTATCACCTCCAATAGCGATATACCGGCGATATTAACGGATAACGACGGTAACATTGTAGGTGCCCGTAATATCGATCTTCCTGCGGGGCAACTCACTTTTAATGCATTGCCTGATAGCATAAAGCAAGAATTCTCGGTTTATGCACCGATAGAAGTAAACAGCCGCTATAGCCGCAACTTTATTTATTATAAGGATAGCAACCTGTTTACCAAACTTAAACAAACGCTGAACGATCTGGTAGGCACCTTCATTAGCGAAGTGGTAGTAAATACGGCTTCGGCACCGGTAATACTTACCGATGAAAAGATGAATATCCTTGACTATGGCAATATTGATTCAGCCAAGATAAAGGACGAGGATGCTGCGCTTAAAATGATCAAGGAAATGCAGGCCGATCATGAGCCGATTGTAGCGGACCTTGGCTCCGGTGTAAAACGGTATATCTATTACGATGATTCACTTACCCTTAAACGTTTGCGCGTTTTCCCTTTTGTGCAGTTAGGCATATTCGCCGTGTTCTTGCTCATCAGTTATCTGGCTTTTAGCAACACCCGGCGTGCCGAACAAAACCTGGTATGGGTGGGTATGGCCAAGGAAACAGCCCACCAATTGGGCACGCCCATATCAAGTTTAGAAGGATGGGTGGAATACCTGCGCGATACCGAAGCGTTGAAAGGCAATGAAAATATATTAAACGAACTACAGAGCGATGTGAACCGCTTATCGCTGGTGGCCGACCGTTTCTCCAAAATCGGATCGGTGCCGCAGTTGATGCCCCACAACGTTTTTGCTACACTGGAACGTAACGTTAATTACATGCGGCGAAGAGCCAGCGCGCAGGTTAATATGGAATTGGTGAGCGACCGCAAGTTGCAGTTCAATATCAATCCGCAATTGTTCGATTGGGTATTGGAAAACCTGCTTAAAAATGCCCTTGATGCTATGGAAGGTGCCGGTAAAATACGCGTGGAAGCAGGCACCGAAAGCGGACAGGTTTTTATTGATGTTACGGATACCGGAAAGGGCATTGCCAAAAACAAATTCGAAACGGTATTTGAACCGGGCTTTTCTACAAAGCGCCGTGGCTGGGGGCTGGGGCTTTCCTTAACCCGCCGTATTGTGCAGGACTACCATAAGGGTAAAATATTTGTAAAAAGCAGCGAACTGGGCAAGGGAACTACTTTCCGCATTCTTTTACCCACTGTTTAATAACTAAGGCAAACCTTTTTTGTACGCGGTTTGTTGTAGCTTTGTATTTCAATTAATACCAAAAATCAGATTATGAAAATTGTGGCCGCTGCTTTAATTGCTGCATTTGCCGTTACCCTGCAGGGTACCAAAACAGTGCACGACTTTACCGTTAAGAACATTGAAGGCAAAGATGTTTCGCTTAGCACTTATAAAGGCAAAGTATTGCTGATTGTAAATGTAGCCAGCCTGTGTGGCAATACACCGCAATACAAGGATATTGAAGCTTTATACGAAAAATACAAGGATAAAGGATTGGTAGTGTTGGGCTTTCCGGCTAACAACTTTATGGGCCAGGAACCGGGCAGCGATAAAGAAATTCAGCAGTTCTGCACCCGCGAGTATGCTGTTACATTCCCGATGTTTTCAAAAATTTCGGTAAAGGGTGGCACCCAGGCTCCACTGTATGCTTATCTTACCCAGAAGTCGCAGAATGGTGTGTTAGATGCACCGGTTACCTGGAATTTTCAAAAGTTCCTGATAGGGAAGGACGGAATGGTTATAACCTCCTTTAGTCCTAAAACGCTGGTAACAGAGGCCGAAGTTACCAAAGCCATTGATAAGGCGCTTGCCCAGTAATTACTTACAATCGAAATAGCTGTAGGTATAGTACTTTGTTTGAAAACCGGGGCTTAAATATGTTTTCACGGTTTTCGATACATAGTCGTTAGCATCCAGCGTATGCTCGTATCTTATACGAATGGTATCGGTATTAGTAATGGTCCAGGCGCTATCCAGCAACTTGTAGGAAGGCTTACCGAGGTAGGGGGTGTATAAATTAGTAAGGTCGTTTATACCGCCTTTGTTATCCACCGTTCCTGCAAAAAAGCTATAGGTTTCGGTTTTAACAGCGCCCACAAATTTGCTGCCGCTAATGCGGTTGCCGTTATTAAAGTTGTAGGTATAGATGGTGGTGCCGGTACTATTGCTGATAGTTTGTTGGGTTAAGTTGCCTTCGGCATTGTAGGTGCAGTTGATATTATCAATGCCGGTGGGTTGACCAAAATAATTGTACGTAGTTTGGGTTGCAGTGGTCACGTTTCCATTACCGTCGGTAATAGCATGCAACAAAGTGGTTAACGAGTCGCGGTTATCAAACGTAAATACCCACATGGTATCGTTATTGTAAACCAGGCTGTCAAAATCTCCGTTAGGGTAGTTTACCCGGCTTAGGCGTTCACCGTTAAATGCATAAATGGTAGGGTTAGGGGTGGTTGTTCCATCCGTAACATAGACACGGCCGGGCTTACAGGTTTCTACCTTTTTTTTACATGCAGCGGCAAACAGTAGTCCGCTGATGGCAAATAGTATAGCCAGTTTACTTTTCATCGCAGGTTACTTTCTTGCCTTTATTGAAATAGTTCTGATAGCTTTCTTCGCCCGGTTGGTTTACACAATAGTCGTAGCTGTAAGTAGGTGCTGTTGAGCCGCAGGTATATCCGGCAGCCGTATCAGTGGCAATAGCAGCATTATATTCGGCTTCGGTATTAAAACTATCGCGGCAAAGGGTATGCGAAAAGTTATTGCTGCCAACGGTAATGGAACACTGCACACAGGTATTGTGGCAGGTAAAACACTTTTTACAACTACTGAAGGCAATTGTTAAAAGGGTGAAAATCAGTGTTACAGCGGCTAATTTTTTCATGGTTGGGTGTTAACAGCCGTAAAGATATAAACGAAGGGGTAGTCTGCAAGGCTTTTAAAAGCCTTAAAACATTACTTTTGTGCAGTTATGAACGTGTATCTTGATAACGCAGCCACTACCCGTATTGCGGATGAAGTGTTGCAGGAGATGATGCCTTTTTTGACCGATAACTATGGTAACCCAAGTTCCATCCATGGTTACGGCAGGGTAGCAAAAGCTGCTATCGAAAAGGCAAGAAAAACCGTGTCGCGGTATTTAAATGCTTCAACTGCTGAGATTTTCTTTACAGGTAGCGGAACAGAAAGCAATAATACCGCCATTAAAAACTCGGTGCGCGATTTAGGTGTTAAACGCATCATCTCATCAAAGGCAGAACATCACTGCGTGTTGCATTCAGTTGAAACTATGCAGAAAGGGGGCATACGTATTGACCATGTGGAATTGGATGCAGTCGGCCGGGTAAACTTTTCGCAGTTAGAAACATTGTTACAGGATACTTCTGCCGGTACTACGCTGGTGAGTTTGATGCATGCCAATAACGAAATTGGCACCCTGCTAAACCTGAAACAACTCTCGGACCTGTGCCAGCAATATGGTGCTTATCTGCATTCCGATACCGTTCAAACCATTGGATATTTTCCGATTGATCTGAAACAGATAAAGGTTCATTTTTTAAGCGGTTCAGCTCATAAATTCCACGGCCCTAAAGGTGTAGGCTTTTTATACATCAACAGCGAAATACACATTGGCCCTTACCTGGATGGTGGCGCCCAGGAACGCAACATGCGGGCCGGTACTGAAAACGTGAGCGGCATTGTTGGCTTGGGTAAGGCGCTTGATTTGTCGGTAAGCAACATGGAGGCCAACCGCAACCATATACTGGGTTTAAAGCGCTATATGATGAACAGCTTGTTGCAGCAGATACCCGGTGTAAAATTTAATGGAGATATTACCGAAGCGGGCAGCAACTACAAGGTGTTAAGCGTTTCGTTACCACCTAATCCTAAAACCGATCTGATATTATTTAACCTGGATATGGCCGGTATAGCTGCCAGTGGTGGTAGCGCCTGCACGTCAGGCTCCGAAAAGGCATCGCATGTGCTGGAGGCTATTAAAGCTGATGTACACCGCAAAGCAGTGCGTTTTTCGTTCAGTAAATACAATACCGAAGTCGATATAGATAGAGCGGTAGATGTGTTGGTTAAGGCGATGGCTACCCAGCCCACGGCCTGATTTACAAATTACCCCGGTTAATGTAATCAACTGCCTGCTTACTTAGTGCCTGTACTACCGGCAGTAAAGTAGCGAAACGAGGGTCCTGCGTATGGCCTTGTTTCCAGCGGGCATAAATCTGCTGCACAATCACAGCATTTTTCAGCAAGCCGAATACATAATAAAACAGGATGTTATCCAGCTTTCGTCCGCTCTTGTGCCCATAACGTTCCGCAGCTTCTTTCTTGCTTAAATTGCCGGGCAACCATGTCAGGTTAAAAAACTTTATCTCCTTTGCATCGTTCGGTTCGCTCCAATAGGCAAGGGTAGCACCAAGGTCCATTAAAGGATCGCCCACCGTACTCATTTCCCAATCCAGTACACCTATTATTTCCGAAAGGTTATTCGGGTTTAAAACTACGTTATCGTATTTATAATCGTTATGCAGAAAAGCAGGAGAGGAGGAAACCGGAATGTTTTTTTGCAACCAGATTGCTGCTTCATCAAAGGCAGGTATTCTGTCGGTTTCAGCATTGTAATATCGCTTTATCCAGCCTTCTACCTGCCGGGTAACATAACCATCTGGCTTACCTAATTGCGCTAAACCTGTTGCTTCAATATCCAAGCTGTGTAGCGCCACCAGATTATCGATTAGTGCTTCGCTGGTACTTCGTAAAATTTCAGGTGCCAGGTTCAATTTAGGCGCATTGGCAGCTCGCAATATCACGCCCTTCAATCGTTCCATAATGTAAAATGGAGCGCCGATAACTTCTTCCTTATCGCAATAAGCAATTGGGAAGGGCACCTTGTCGTAGTTCCGCTTCAACAGCGTAAGCACCTTAAACTCACGACCCATGTCGTGGGCCGATTTAATGTTGGCTCCAAACGGCGGGCGACGCAGAATAAATTCACCCGTAGTTGTTTGCAGGCAGTATGTAAGGTTGCTAAAACCACCGGGGAACTGGGTAATGGTTTGAATGCTACCTACCATTGCTGCATTTTCCTGTAACCAGGTGTTCAATCCTTCCAGGTTCAACTCTTCTCCGGCACGTGTTGGTGCAGGGCTATCATTCGGTATGTTCGACATTGTTGCTGCTTGTGGTTAAGTAACCTTCTTCTTTTTCTTTACATCCAGGCCATAGCCTTTTAAAATGCTAAGGGCAAGGTTTTGTTTGTGAACTTCATCGGCACCATCCCAAATCCGCGCGCCCCTCTCATGTCGCCAGATGGCATTCAGTATTACATCATCCGACACACCTAAGGCTCCATGCACCTGTATGGCACGGTCAACTACACGAAGCATTATGTTAGCCACGTAAAATTTGATAGCGGATATCTGATCGCGGGTAGAAGCGGCTCCAAACAGATCGATGTTGTGGGCCGTGCGCAACACTAACAAGCGGGCCGCATCAATCTCGGCACGGCTTTCCGAAATAAAACCCTGAATAAACTGTTTTTCGCCTAACATTATTCCTTCCTCAATTTCGCGGGTTACGGCACGTTGGCACATCATATCAAAGGCCCGCTCTGCAATGCCTATCCAGCGCATACAGTGGTGTATACGGCCCGGCCCCAGGCGCTCCTGTGCTAACCGGAAACCCATACCTTCTTCGCCAATTAAATGGCTAACCGGCACACGGCAGCCTGTAAAGCGAACTTCGGCATGGCTGGCCCAGCCATAACCATGATCGCCAAATACCGGCACATTCCGCACAATTTCAAATCCTTTAGTGCCCATTGGTACAATGATCATACTGGCCCGTTGATGCGCCACCGCATCAGGATTGGTTACCGCCATTACAATTGCAAAGGCCGAACCTTCGGCCCCGCTGGTAAACCATTTATGGCCATTAATTACATATTCATCACCTTCTTTTTCGGCCGTTGTGCCTAAGCGAACAGGATTAGAGCCTGCAAACTCAGGTTCCGTCATCGCGAAACAACTTCTTGTTTTACCTTCCAGCAACGGATGTAAGAACTTTTGCTTGATGTTTTCCGAGGCAAACCGGCTCAGTAATTCCATATTGCCTATATCGGGTGCCTGGCAATTAAAGGTGTAATGCCCATACAAAGGGGCATAGCCTAATGCCTCGCTAAGTTGTCCGAATTCGCAAAGGGTTAATCCCAAGCCGCCTTCCTCTTTCGGTAAATGGATACCCCATAAACCAAGCGCTTTTAACTTTTCGCGTTTAGCTTCTAACTGCGGAGCTATTTCATTAAAGTTGTATTTGTGGTGCTCTTTCTCCAGCGGTATCAACTCATCGGCAACAAAGGCTTTTACCTTGGGCAGTAACTCTTTTATGCGGGGCGTGGCAAAAATTTCTTCCATAGCTTAAAGAAAACAAAATCGGAAGAATTGCACTTACTATTGATATTCCTGCGGGCGGTCTTCGGGGTTCTTGTCGGGAATGATATCGTTTTCATCACGTTTCCAACCTAATAAACCATAGGTGGCATACCTGTGCAATTGTAATTCGTTAATGCCCGTGCTTATAGCCCAACTATGCCAGGCGGCGTGTAATTTTAAGCGATAGGCCAATGCAAGAACAAACCCTACACCTAAGCCCCAATAAAACGAAACAGTAAATGACTGAAACAGAAAACCGGCACCCAGCATTATCAGTGGAACGGGTGCGTTTACCAATAATTCGCCAATAAGTAATACGGTGAACATTTTTCGGTTGGCCATGATCATGTAGTTGATTACCTTTTTTCGAACCTTCCGGTTTTTTCGTGCAGTTTAATGCGATAAACTACAGCCTTTATGCCGTGCGTATCAGCCCGGTGCGTTTGTTGCACACCATGGCTGGGCATACTGGTTTGGCTGGTAATTAGCGGCATCAATTTCTGCATTAGCAACAGCATAACGCCCTGGGCAGCTTCCCCCTGTAATTCTTCGAAGGTGCCCCAGGCAATAACGCTTTGCCAATTGGCCATGTTCTCCATATGGTCAACCTCAAAGCAACAGTTGGGGTTGCTGCGCAGGTATTCTACCTTCATGCCTTCGCCGGTATGGCCCATAATATAGCCATCCTGATATACATATGTTACCGGTACTACATATACCCGGTTGCCGCCGTAGCAACCAATGCGTCCGATAACATTCGTTTGTAAAACAGCCTCAATTTCGGTTTCAGTTAAGTGGCCTAACATGTTTTTAAGTTTAAGTGTCAGGCATGCGCCTGTAATGTTTTTTCTGCTTCGTAAATGTTTTCTATACCCTTCAACAATGCATCCGGATTAAAGGAGATACTATCTATGCCCTGTTCCACCAAAAACCTGGCAAACTCAGGATAATCGCTGGGGGCTTGTCCGCATAATCCGATTTTTATACCTGCTTTGTGTGCACGTTCTATGGCTGTGGCAAACATCCATTTAGCCGCAGGGTTGCGTTCATCAAACAAATCGCTGATGATAGCCGAATCGCGGTCAATACCCAGGGTTAATTGCGTAAGGTCGTTCGAACCTATCGAGAAGCCATCAAATATTTTGGCAAACTCTTCAGCCAAAATTACATTGCTCGGTATTTCCGTCATTACATAAATCTGCAGGCCGTTTTCACCGCGCTTTAATCCGTATTCCGCCATCAGGTCCACCACTTTTTTCCCTTCTTCAACGGTTCTGCAAAAAGGTATCATCAATTTTACATTGTTTAATCCCATCTTCTCGCGCACCATTTTCATGGCTTCGCACTCCAGTTTAAATCCTTCTCTATAGCGTTCATTGTAATAGCGCGAAGCACCACGGAAACCCAGCATCGGGTTTTCCTCTTCCGGCTCAAAGTATTTACCACCAATCAGTGCTGCATATTCGTTGGTTTTAAAATCGCTCATGCGCACAATTACATCATGGGGGTAAAAAGCGGCCGCTACCTGGCCTACAGCACGCGCAAGTGTTTCTACAAAAAACTGCCCCTTACTTGCATAACCAATAGTTAATTGTGCAATGGCAGTTTTATCATTTCCTTCCGGTAATTGATCGTAGCGCGCAAGCGCCATAGGGTGAACCTGTATGGCATTGTTGATAATAAACTCCATGCGCAAAAGCCCAACACCCCGGTTAGGGTAAAATGATAATTCAAACGCCCTGTCGGGGTTAGCCAATATCAGCATGGGGGCTGTGCGCGTAACAGGAAATTTATCCAGTTCCAGTACCTTTTCGTCCCAATCCAGTTTGCCGTCGTAAACCTTGCCGGTTTCAGCTTCAGCACAGCTAACGGTTATTACTTGTCCGTCGCGGATAACACCTGTGGCGTTCACTGTACCAACAACCGCAGGTATGCCCAGTTCGCGTGCTACTATACTGGCATGGCTGGTGCGTCCACCTTTATTGGTTACAATGCTAACAGCTTTTTTTAGCAATGCATTCCAATCAGGGTTGGTATTGTCGGCTATTATAATATCACCTGCTTGCAGTTTCAGGCTATCGGCCAGCGAATTTATGATGCATGCTCTGCCTGTAACTATGCTTTTGCCAACTGCTTTGCCTTTACACAGTTCAAGGCCCTTGTTCTTTAATTTATAGGTTTTTGTAGTTCGCGATGTGCGGTGCCCGTGAACCGTTTCGGGTCTTGCCTGAACGATATAAATGTTGCCCGAAATTCCATCCTTCGCCCACTCAATGTCCATCGGTTGGCAGTAGTGGTTTTCAATTACGGTGCACCAATTAGCCAGTTGTTGCAGTTCCTGTTGGTTGAGCACAAACTGCCGTCTTTTCTCCGCCGGGGTTTCCGTATTCAGCGTTCCAGATCCGTTAGCATAAATCATCGTACGCTCTTTAGCGCCTAAGCGCTTTTTCAGCAGGGCATCAAAACCGTTTGCAAGCGTAGGCTTAAACAATACAAATTCATCGGGGTCTACTGCACCTTGTACAATGTTCTCGCCAAGTCCCCAGGTTCCTGTAAGGTAAATGGCATTGCGAAACCCTGTCTCAGGGTCAAGGGTGAAAGCCACGCCCGATGCTCCTACATCAGCCCGAACCATTTGCTGCACACCTACCGATAAGGCTACTTGCATATGCTCGAACCCGTTATCAAGACGATATTTAATAGCACGATCATTAAACAGCGAAACATAACAATGCCTGCATGCCTTCACTACATCTTCGGCATTCTTTATGTTCAAAAAGGAGTCGTGTTGACCGGCAAAACTGGCGGTCGGCAAATCTTCAGCAGTTGCACTGCTGCGTACGGCTACTGATAAGTTTGGATTATTAATGGCTAATTGTTCGTATGCGTCTTGAATGGCATCCACCAAACTTGAAGGCATTTGGGCTTCCGCAATCAGCCTCCTGCATGCCGAACCTACCTCCTGCAGGTTATCTAATTTATCAGTATCCAGTTTATTAAGAGTAGCTGTTAATTGCGGTACCAGATTATTGTGTTGGAGAAAATACCGGTAAGCTGAAGCAGTTATCGCAAAGCCGGTAGGTACATTTATACCAAGTGGTTTAAGCTTGGTAAACATCTCGCCCAACGATGCGTTCTTACCGCCCGTTTCGGGTAGATCCCTTAATGTTATTGCTGAAAATGGAAGGATATACATAACCTTTCGTTTTTTGGGTGAACCAACCAATATTTCTTACCTGCCACCTGTTTTGGGCTTCATGGAAGGTGATGGATTTGGTTTGGGTTGTGGGTTTATGTTGGGTTTTGGTTGGGGTGTGGGCTGATAATTTTGCTTAGGTTGTGTGGGCGGGTTGTATTGCTGTTTGGGCTGTGTGGGAGGATTATATTGTTGTTTAGGTTGCGTTGGTTGGGTGTTTTGCTGCTTGGGCTCAGTATATGGTTTGTAATCGTTTTTGGGTTGTGTAGAAGGAACATTCTGCTGTTGCTGCGGTTGTTGCTTTGGCTGTACGGGCTGTGTATTAGGCTGCTTCTCGCGGTCGTAATAATCGTAACGCTGGTTGTCGTTGTTTTTAGTAGGCTCCGTTGGTTTGGTTGTTGGGTTATTCTGTTTAGCAGGTAATACTCCCGGTTCTTCAAAGCTTTTCAGCAAGGGAAATTCGCCGGCATGATTTTTCAGATAATCATTTTCGCTAACAGGTGTAGCCGTTTTCTTATTGTATTCCTCGCGATCCATTTCCAGTTTTCCCAACTGCTTTATCTCTTCCACCCGGTTATTGGCATTCGTACCAAAATCGGCACGAACAATCTCGCGGTTATGCTCTATAAAGTTGCCTACCTGCGCATTATTACCGGGGGCGCTTCTATGATGGCCGTAGTAATAATTGATGTAGCAGTTAGTTACGTGGGGGTAGTGATGGTGGTGATGCGGATGACCGAAATGCCAATGCATAAAATACCAGCTTGGGGGCGATAGCCACACAAGTTGTCCGCCCCAATAGGTAAAACCCCAATAATACCAGTAAGGATAAGGATACCAGCATTGGTATTCGTACCACCATGGGTAACCGCACCAGTAAGCATAGGGCACAAACACGTAATGTTCAATAACAATCGGATTGGTGCTATTGTAATAATCGCCTGTATAACCGTATGCTGTTCCGAATTCTTTTGCCGAAGCCTGATATTCTGCTGCTGCATCCGGATCGTTCTGCATGGCAGCTTTCCAATCTTCCAGGTCTTGTGCCTTTTGTGCCTCTAACTGGTTATGCAGCGTGTCGAAGGCTGCTACAAGCACAGCGGCATCCTTATGGTAAAAATCGCCAAGCCTTACAGTAAGGTTCATGTTATTGCTAAGTAAACTCAGCAGGTCGGGATAGTTTAAAAGATCTTTGAATGCCTTTTGCGTAACGCCGGGTAACAGGGCTATCATAGCATTAAACCCTTCATTAAATTTATTGTAGGTAAGGTTTATATCCTTTAATGCATCGAAGTGGTTTTTTACACAGTCTTCCGCATCGGTGCGTATATCGTCGGGATACTTTGCTAACAAATTCCGGCGTGTTTCATTCGCTAATTGTCCGGCACTTACTAATTCATTTATTAATCCTTCGTAACGCGCTAAGTTCCAAAGCTGTTGCTGCACTTCGCGGGGGTAAGTGCTCAGCTTATTTTTAAACTCATTGTTTGTTTTCAGACGCAGGTCGTTCAAATTCGCTACTATCTGCGGGTTTGTAGCCACTTCAAAAGTGTTTGCGCGCACAGGTGCATCGTACCCTGCAATGGTAGTTGCATCCACACTATCCTGAACCAACAACCGGTTTACCGATTCGCGTATTTCCTGTGCCGAAGCCATCCAATAGCCTGATAAGGCCATAAGCACAAACATCAATTTTTTCATACTCCTGTTTTAGCAGTAGTAAAGTTGATAGTTGGCGATGTATGAAGATGTGATCCTGCTCAACGCTTATGCTGATTGTAATCAGCGAGGGCTGGGCTAAACTGTTGAAAGTTAGTGCGTGGTGTATGCTAAAAACTTACTACGCAATCATCCTGTTCTACCATTATACCTTCGGCAAGGTGTACCTTTTTAACGCTTCCGGCTTGTGGAGCTGTAATGGTGCTTTCCATCTTCATGGCTTCTATAACAAACAATGGTTGGTTTTTGGTAACTGCTTCGCCATCCTTAACCATCACTTTTACCAACTTGCCCTGTAAAGGTGCGCCGATTTCATTTGGCGCTTTGGCTTTATAATGGTCCACCTTCTGCACTTTAATGCTACGGTCGCGGATGCTAACGCTGCGGGTTTGCCCGTTAATTTTGAAGAACACATCACGGTTACCATCTTCGTTTGGCGCGCTCATATACATAAAGCGCACCAGCAAATTTTTGCCCGGTTCAATGGTTATCAATATCTCTTCGTTAGGCTTAAGCGGATAGTAGAAAGCCGGGGTTGGCAGATGTTGCACATCGCCAAAGTGCTTTTTAAAGTTGTAAAACTCATCCCACACTTTCGGATACATCTTGTAACTCAGGAAATCTTCCATGGTTACCATGTCATCATACTTCTTGCGGAACTCAGCCACCTCACGTTCAAAGTCTATTGGCCCCAGGTGGGCATTGGGTTTATCGGTATAAGGCACAATATCCTTAAGAATAATCTCCTGCAGTTTTTTAGGCCAGCCACCATAGGGTTGCCCTAAATCGCCACGGAACATTTGCTTTACTGAGTCAGGGAAAGATAAACTCTCGCCCTTGGTAAACACATCATCGGCACTCAGGTTGTTACTGGTCATAAACAAGGCCATATCACCAACCACTTTAGAGGATGGGGTTACCTTAACGATATCACCAAACAAATGGTTTACTACCTCGTAGTTATGCTTAATGGTTTCAAACTTATCCTCTAATCCTAACGACCGCGCCTGCGGTAACAGGTTGCTGTATTGCCCGCCGGGAATTTCATGTTCATACACTTCGGCGGTACCGGCTTTCAATTCACTTTCGAAGGGATAATAGTATTCTCGCACTACCTCAAAGTAATTGGAGTAGGCATTCAGCGATTTTAAGTTTACCGGGCTCTCGCGTTCATGGCCTTTCATCATAGCCACCAGGCTGTTAAAGTTGGGCTGACTGGTTAATCCGCTCATGCTGGCCTGCGCCACGTCTATAGCATCTACGCCGGCTTCAATGGCTTTTAAATATGTAGCGGCCTGTAAACTCGAAGTATCGTGTGTATGCAGGTGGATAGGTATGCGAATGTGCTTTTTCAATTCGCTTACCAGTTTTTCGGCTGCATAAGGTTTTAGCAAACCTGCCATATCTTTAATACCTAACACATGCGCCCCTTCCTGTTCCAGTTGTTTTGCCAGTTCCACATAGTAGTTCAGGTTAAACTTTTGGCGCTTGGGGTTCATAATATCTCCCGTATAACAAATACAGGCTTCTGCCAGCGAATTGGTTTTGTTACGTACCGTGCGGATGCTCATTTTCATACCATCCAGCCAGTTCAGCGAATCGAAGATGCGGAAGATGTCAATACCATTATCCGCACTCTTTTCAATAAATTTCTCAATCAGGTTATCGGGGTAGGCTGCATAGCCAACGGCATTGCTGCCTCTAAACAACATTTGCAGCAACAGGTTAGGCATTGCCTTACGCAAAAGCCGCAAGCGCTCCCAGGGGTCTTCGTGTAAAAAGCGCATGCATACATCAAAAGTAGCGCCGCCCCATACCTCCATGCTGAAAACTTCCGGATGTGCTTTGGCAAAGCCTTCAGCTATAGTTAACATGTCGTTGTTGCGCAGTCGTGTTGCAAATAGCGATTGGTGTGCATCGCGCAGCGTGGTGTCGGTATACATTACGCTGCCTTTAGCGCCATACAGGCGTTCGCCTTTGGTAATATATTCCAAAAACTTTTCACGTCCCATTTCCTCCAGCAGGTTTTTATAGCCTTTCGGGTAGGCGGCAAAGGTGTCAACTGCAGGTATCTGCGGCGTACGGAATGTTTTATTCGGATCGTATGACTTCACATCGGGGTGACCATTCACCTTTAGCTCAGCCAGATATTTGATCAACTTGGTGCCGCGGTCCTTATCATAGCCCCATTTAGGCACCAACAGTTGCGGATTGCGTGCAATAAAACCAACCGTTGCCCGGCCCTCCTGAAACTCCTCGCTCTCCATTACATTAGTAAGGAAAGGTATATTGGTTTTTACGCCGCGTATGCGGAATTCCTGCAATACGCGGTTCAAGCGGTGGGTGGCGCCTTTCAGCGTTCGACTCCATGCCGAAACTTTCACCAGCATGCTATCAAAGAACGGCGATATCTTAACACCGTCGTAGCTACTGCCTTCATCTAAACGTATACCAAAACCACCGGCATTACGATACGCTACAATGGTGCCGTAATCTGGTTTAAAATCATTCTCCGGATCTTCGGTAGTAATGCGGCATTGAATTGCCCAACCATTGCATTTTACATCTTCCTGACTGCGGATAAAAATCTGACTATGCGAAAGCTCGTGCCCGGCGGCAATAATTATTTGCGAACGAACGATATCAATACCGGTAATTTCTTCGGTGATGGTATGCTCAACCTGTATGCGTGGGTTTACCTCTATAAAGTAGATGTTCTCATCTCTATCAACCAGAAATTCTACCGTGCCGGCATTGTTATAATTAACCTGCTTTGCAATACGGAGCGCATAGCCATATAATTTTTGCCTTGCTACTTCACTTAAAATAGAAGGAGCCACTTCAATTACTTTCTGAAAACGCCGCTGCACCGAACAATCGCGCTCATACAAGTGTACAATGTTGCCGTAATTATCACCCAGTATCTGTACCTCTATATGCTTAGGGTCGTCTATGAACTTTTCAATAAACACAGTATCATCACCAAACGCTTTCAGTGCCTCGTTACGTGCTTCAAAAAAGGACTTGCTCATGTCCTCTTCATTGCGCACAACACGCATACCACGGCCACCGCCTCCTGCCGCCGCTTTCAGCATTACCGGGTAACCTACACGGGCGGCTTCATTTAATGCATCGGTTAACGATTGCAGCGAAATGTTACTGTCAGGTATAAGAGGCACGTCAACGGCACGGGCCACTTTTTTTGCCGCTACCTTATCGCCCAATTGCTCCATCGCTTCCGGCCGCGGACCAACAAAAATGATTCCTTCTTCGCCGCAGCGCCTTGCCAGCTTAACATTCTCCGATAGAAATCCGTAGCCCGGGTGAATGGCATCAACACCGTTTTGCTTCGCCACTTTTATTATTTCTTCAATATCCAGGTAGGGTTTCAGCGGCTCGTTGTTTGGGCCTATTTGATACGATTCATCGGCTTTATAACGGTGGAGCGAGTAGCGGTCTTCATACGTATAAACCGCTACGGTTTTTATTCTCAGTTCCGAAGCCGCGCGCAGAATGCGGATGGCAATCTCGCCCCGGTTGGCTACCAGTAATTTCTTTATTTGTGTGCTGGGCATAGTAGATGGTTGAACTCGTTAGTGGCTTGAAAACCGGCTCATATTTCGCGCCTGCTTAAGCGCCCAAAGTTGCTTTTGTGTACATCCATTTTATGTTTCGGCACACCCATTTTATCCACAATTTTTACACCTGTCCTATGGAAAATAGACAAAAAAACTATTTTGCAGCCCGTCGCAAAGGTTCGCTTTCAATCAGGGCCTTTTTACACGGATTTTAAAGCAAAATGGATATTTCGGTTTACATAAGCGAACTGCTATACGTGCACGACTGCATCGTAGTGCCCGGCTTTGGTGGCTTTATCGCCAATTACAAGCCTGCCGAAATCCACCCAATTCTGCATACTGTTTATCCGCCGGCAAAAGCACTTAGTTTTAATCGCAACCTATCGCAAAACGATGGATTATTAGCCAGCCACCTGGCAGGTAAAAAACGTATTTCGCTGGAGGCCGCTAATGGGTTAATCAGCGATTGGGTTAGCGCTTCGCATAGCCTGTTGCGTAATAAAGAAGTAATTAACCTGCATAAAATTGGAAAACTGCATGCCGATATTGAAGGTAACCTGCAGTTTGAGCCCGACGAGCAAGCCAATTACCTGAAAACCTCCTACGGTTTAAAATCGCTGGTTGCCGAGCCTGTTTTACGCGGTAAGCAAATTGAATTTACCGAGAAGTTCTCGCAGGAAACAAAACGCGTTGCTAACGGCCGCCGCACCTGGAATGTAGCTGCTATTGTTCTGTTGCTTATTACACTTGCCGTACTGGCACAACTGACATGGATGGGAGTGGAGGTTAAGGGAATGAAGCTGGACGAAGCCAGTGTTTTCGGTTTCGTAAGCAGCATTTTTAAAACACCCGATCCCGAAGTGGTGCCGCTGCCGGTTAATAAGCCTGAACAAACAGTTGATACCGCTGAGCAGAATACAACAGTTGCTGCTGATACCCTGCCATTAACTCCCGATCCTACTATTACCAATATAGTTGAAGAACCCTCGGTGGTTACTACCAACCGGGAAACTAATTCAACAATATCTCCATCGGTTGAGCAATACAGCAATAACTATCAGAACAAACCCGGCCACACCTATTATGTTATCATTGGTGCATTTACTGAGAACGATAATGTAGAAGCAGCTCTGAAGCGTTTACAGGCTAAGTATCCCGATTCGGTTATCATTACCGAAAAAGGTACCCGCTTAACCAAGATAGGCTATGCCGTAGGCGATAACTTCCGCGCTGCCAAAGCTAAGCTGGAAGAAGCCCAACAGGAAGATCCTTCCTACTGGTTGATGACCAAAAATTAATTTCGTTTTAAAGCCGACAATTTACAAGCCCCAGCATTTCTAATGTTGTCAATTCGTTATTAGATAAGGTGCTATCCGTTCATTTTACGATGCATGAATATCCTGTTTTTACAGTTTAGTGATGTAGAGCCCTCACTGTGATTGCTGAAAACACCACAATAAAAAAGCCCCGCATGGCGGGGCTTGGGTCATAAAAGTTGATTGTTATCAGAACAATGCCGGACAATGGCCTGGGCGTGGTTTCTTACGGGCACAACCCTGATACATTAAGCTAACTTCAGGTGCACCAACCGATTTAGAAGCCGGTAATAATTTCGAGATGTTTACATCATAGCTTAATCCTGCGCTAAAGCCTTTTACATCAATACGGGTGCTGATAATAACCGCGTCCATCAAACCGCGATATTGTGCCCCGATATGAAGGGCCGTACGGCTGGTGGTAGGATTACCAAGTGTGCATTTAGCATTTAAGCCTACATTAAACTGGTAGCTTGGGCCTTGTAACAAAACCAGAAAGTGCGGTTGCAGTGCCAGCCGCTTGCCTACATTAACCGAAGCGCCACCGTGAAGTGTAATTTTCATATAAAGGCGTTCGTTTCCACCGGCATCGGTTGAACCATTAGGGCGGAAAGATGTTTTTGGCTGGTTAACGTGATTTAATGCAAAACCGAAAAACAGGTTAGTTTGGTTTTTGATCATAGCGCTGTATAACAACCCCAAACCCGCATCGCCAAATATCACACGGTTCTTGCCAAAGCTCTCCTTAATGCCATTCGGGTCAGCAATACCCGTTACAGGGTCATATTGCGAATCGAAGGTGGCATTAGCGCCATTGATACTTCTGTAGTTAAAGCCGCCTTGTAAAGCTGCTGAAATCTGCATAGTTCCTTTACGGTTCAGCATAAAGTGGTAAGCCAACGAAAGGTCAACTCGGTTCGAATTAAAGTTAAGATCACCTGCCTGATCAGAGAAGAAGGATATACCCAGGCCGGCAAAGCTGTTATACTTTGTTACTTTACCAATACTCATATCGGCACCGCCTGCAAAAGTACGGTAGGTATTTCCCGATGAAACAGTCATCCATTGCGTTCGGAAGTTGGCGTAAACACGGTAATCGCAGTTGTTCATACCTGCTAAGGCAGGGTTCAATAACAAGGGCGATGCATAATACTGCGAGAAGTGAATGTCCTGTGCCTGGGTTTCTCCCAAACAGAATAAACCGGCAGCAAAAACAGCTAAGGGCTTCAGTAAATTTTTAATCATAGTTCCTCCTTCTTATCTTACTAGTGTTACATTTCCTTGTCCATGCACGGTTTCGCCGTTAATACACTCTATCTCATACGTGTAAACGAAAACGCCATTATTAAGTTTCTGACCACCTAAATCTGTTCCATCCCATCCCCACTTCGGTTCATTTGGTGCACCGGTTTGTGCCTCAAATACCATATGACCCCAACGGTCAAAAATGCGGAAGTAATTGATTTTAGTAGCAGCCAAACCACGTATCATAAATATGTCGTTCAACCCATCACCGTTCGGAGTAAAGGTATTTGGCACATAAACAATCTTATCGTCGCAGTTATTCAATACAGTAATGGTAATCGGAGCCGAGTTGGTACAAGTAGTGCCATTTTCGCTATAGTAAATAGTTGCGGTATAGGTAGTAGTAGCTATCGGTGTGGCAATCGGGTTAGGACAATCGTAGCAGTCCAGTGTACCGGCCGGTGTCCATATGATGCTGTCAATCTGTCCCGGAATCTGCGAAGTAAGGTTCGATGTTAATCCTAACACGATCTGATCAGGAGTGGCATTCACCTCAATCGGTATAGGCTGCAGTACCCGGATGCTGAAAGTGTCGGAAGCTGCTGCACAAACACCATTAACAGCGCTGATAATGTAACCGATATTTGCCAGCGGGTTCACTGTAACGGTTGAACCGTTCTGATCGCTGATCCAGACATTTGGTGTCCACACAATCTGATCAAACACACCGCTTACGTTATAATCAACCGATGTGCCTGCGCAAATGGTCGTATCGCCCGGGTAAATTACCAATTGAGAAATGGAATCAACCGTAACGGTTTTAACAATGGTATCGTTACAGCCGTTAATATCACCAACCACAAATTGAACCGGGTATTGACCTGCTGGGAATTGGAATGACGTATTGCAATTGTTGTCGTAAACAGGGTTCAGTGAGCCTTGCCAGAACATCCACTCGCAATAGTTCAATGCTCCGTCGCCTGGTGTCGAACTGCTGGTTAACTGCATCGGGGTACTTTCGCAGCTAACCGACCAGTTAAAGTTGGCCGTAGGAACTTCGTTTACCGTAACAACAATTGCCGATGTATCTCTGCAATTGTTCTGATCGGTTACAACCAGTTGAATGGTATAATTAACCAGGTAAGGCGCGCCATAGGTATGGCAAGGCGGATTGTTTCCATTTACAGGGTTATTCGGGAAATCACCATAATACCATTGCCAGCTCGATATAGCCGTTTGGCTGGTAGTAAGGTCTGTAATGCAAATCTGCTGATTGCTGCAAACAACGGTATCATTTAACGAGAAGGCAGCATTCGGACTTGGCAATATGCTTACTTGCTTGGTAATTGAATCTACACAACCATGGTCATCCGTAGCCAGCAATTCAATATTGTAAATGCCTTGCGGGAAACCATGATAGTTGTTGCAAACATGTACGCCATGCAATAGCGGACCGTTATTGCTGAAATCCCAGGTCCAATCGATAAGCGTTCCATTCACATTTGTAGAAGCGTCGGTAACACAGATGGAATCATCTGAGCAGAAAGTAGAGCCAACCGTAAAGTCTGCCGTAACACGCGCAACCGTCAGGTGTATGGTCGAAGTGTCGGCACATTGATACTGGTCGGTTACAATAAGCGTTACCGAATCATCCTGGAATAATTGAACTGTTGGATTACAGGTGTTAGGGTTAGAAACTGGTCCCGTCCAGAAACAGTTGCTTGTTCCGGTTCCGGTTAATTGAGTTATAGCGCCATAACAAATAGTTTGATCGCCCCCTGCATTTGCAATAGGATTATCAACCACACGAATGTAAATAGAGGAATCCGCATCCGGGCAACCTGCGCTGTCCCAAACAGTCATACTTACTCTATAAAAGCCCCCCTGCGTGTAAATATGGCAGGCATCCGGTGAGTGTACTGTATCGGATGTTCCATCACCCCAGTTCCAGATGCGGAAATCAGCAGCTGTTAAAGGATAGATCCAACTGGTGTCGTGGAAACAGGCAGGCGAGTAGGCACAAACCAAGGTGTCATCTCCATAGAAACCTGCTTCCGGATATTCAGAAATTACAACCAAATTGGTAATAATCGAATCAAAACATCCCAAGTTACTGCGGATGTATAGCTTAACGTTATATCCACCGGTAGTATCATAATAATGGCAAGGGTTAGCTGAGGTATCAAAGTTTAATGCACCTGAGGCCGGATCACCAAAATCCCAGAAGCGCTGAACAGTCCAGGAATGATCCGGCGGTAAGGTGTAGGAGGTAATGTCCTGGAAGCAAACATTACCCTGTTCGCAAACGCCATAGCTATCAAACGTAAATTTAACCACAGGCGAGTCAATCCAGACATATGGCAAATCGCGGTATACAAGGCAACCTGTAGCATCTTCAAAAATCAATTGTGGTTGGCAGGTATCTGTTTTACAGTAAGGGATAGATAAGTTAACTACCGTTGGGTTGGCAACCGAGCCGGGTATCATATTGTTTACGTTAGTAAAGCCCGAACTACAACCCCAAATCAAGGTTAAGTCAGTTGCATTTACCGTTGTTATCGTATAATCTACTGAATCTTTACAAGCACATATGCCGGGTTTAGGGTTATAATCAAAATATCCATCCGGACCAAAGATTACAATGGTATCTACTATAGCCGTTGCTGAGCAACCGTCATTTGTGGTAGGGGTAATAATAACTGGATAAATTCCGGGTTGGGTATAGATATGCGTTGTGTTACTAACTGGAGAGAAGTTGCCATCACCAAAATCCCAGGTAACGGTGCTATCCCAATACTGCGATAAATTGGTGAATGTAATTACCTGTGGAGGGTTAGGACAGG
The DNA here is from genome assembly GCA_046329495.1 of Chitinophagales bacterium. Taxonomy (GTDB): domain Bacteria; phylum Bacteroidota; class Bacteroidia; order Chitinophagales; family LD1; genus Bog-950. The sequence goes on from JAXLUO010000003.1 coordinate 256,759, forward strand.
TTAATGTATCAGTGCTCACCATCCCGGCTGCTATCGGAAAGGCAACGTGGATAGTAAAAGTATCATACTTTGTGCAAGACGCACCCGATTGCATACGCATGTATACTTTATAATCACCAGCAATGGGTAAAGTAAAACATGGAGCAGCGGTATTATACGTGCTTGTACCACCCCCCGGAGCAACGAGGTTCCATTGCCAGGTTAAACTTACACCTGTAGTAATGTTCGATACGCAGGTCGTATTCCCCGGACATACAATGGTGTCCAGTTTATAATTGAAATTAACCAAATTGCCCATCGTCACCGTTTTGGTTATCGAGTCTTTACAGCCTAAGGAGTTTGTAACCACTAATTTACATTGGTAGGTCCCCGGCGCGGCATAGGCGTGCAGAGGATTGCCCACTGTATCTGTGCCACCGTCACCAAACGACCAGCGCCACTGAGTTATGCCGCAAATAGAATCTTTCGATGCATCGAAGAATTGTATAGGAGCAGGCATACAGGCATTTAATGGCCCAAAATCCGCAATTATTCTACACGCTGATACAGAGGCATGAACAACAGTGGTACATTGAGAGGCACTTATATTTCGCATTGCTAAGTCCAATATTCCCGGTGAATTAATAGTATATGTTCTTGAGCCCCCTGTTGCACTCGAGTAGCTTATTCCCGGACCGGGATTGAGGTCCCATGCTGTTAAATTGAGTATACTATTTGGAGAGGTGTTAGTTAACGTGAGCAAAACATTGCCATTTTTTGGAACACAGACGCTAGCCTGGGATGGACTTACACTTGCTGAATCACAAGGGGTTGAGAATGTCTTTTCAAATTTATGAACACAGTTAAAGGTATCATTATATGCAACTATATCTACTTTGCAACTATCACAGTGTGGTACTAAAATTGCCGGAGTAGCTGCAGTAGAAGAGTCTCCGTTACAAAAGTGCCACATCCAGCGGTTGGCGCCTTTGGATTGGTTTACCAGATAAACGGTATCCCCAAATCCACAGGTGGATGAATCTTTAAATTTAGCAGCAGGTGGATGAACCAGTATAGGTAGTTTAAATGTGTCGCCAACGCAGCTATCCCGGTAGGTTATTATGGTGGCAGTAAAATTACCATAACTGGCGTACATATGGTCAAACTGGGTGCTGTGGTAGTAGGCTTGAGTAAAGTCACCGAAATTGGCGTATACAAGGTTTACCGAATCGCAAGTAAGCGTAAAGTGTACTGAGTCTGCTTCGAAACACATGGTATCCGGGTCGGCTGTTACGGAACAAACTGGTGGGAAACTTGTACAAATCGTATCCACCAACTTCAAAGAGTCTCGGCAGCCGCTTAGGGTAGTAACATACAGGTTTACGCTATAACAGCCCGGCGCACTAAAAACCTTGTTTACAGGCGCACTTGAGCAGGTAGGGGTAATTAAGCTGCCAGGGAAACTCCAGCAAACGCTGTCAATTATTTCTCCGGGGAAAGAAGGCGTAAGGTTCGTTAGTTGAACAGAAAGCGGGGCGCATCCCCGGATATGGTTTAACCCAATAACTGGACGGAGCCGTTTTAAATGTGCCAACGTTTTTGAAACAGATGCAGAACAGCCGGAGCCCGGAATCTGGACCGTTAATAATGTGCTTACCGGGCTATTCGTAAACGTATTATATGTGGCTGTAACTACCTGGCCGCTCTGTGGATTTGGTGTTCCGTTAGCAAAGCTCCAGCTGTACGTACAGCCGGTACATGGAGTAGCCGTATAGGTTATTGGGAACGGGGCTCTGCAGCCAACCGTGTCATTCATGCTAAAATCAGCAACGGGTTTAATATTGGCTACTAAAACTTGTTGAGATATAGTTGAGTTGCAGCCGGGGCCAAAACTTGCTGTTACAGTTACAGTATAAGTGCCGGGATTTACAATGGTAAACGATGGATTAGGGCTGTTGGAGGTTGGGAAATTGGTATTAGGAGTGCCACCGCTCATGTTCCATGTTATTGTATGAGGACCGCCAGGTGTTGTATCGGTTAATGTTAAAGTGGCTGGCGATAAAGCGCTTACACAGGCTGTTGTAATATTTTGTGAAAAGCCAACCTGGGGTTGTGCGGTTACGCAAACCAGATCATTCTTTTTTAGAGTGTCTGCACAGCCAGAGGGGTGCCTTACTACCAACCATACATTATGGCAATCAGGACTAATGGGGAAAGTTTGGCTGTATAGTAAGCCCGTAGGCGCCTGGGCTGTTTGTTTAACCACACCATCCACTATCCACTGATAAGTCATGTTTGGGCCGGCATTGGTGGCGGTAAAATCAACTGTTAACGGCCCCGAAGCGCAATGGGCCTTCGCGTTCGTTTCTGTAAAGGAAGCTACGGGTGGGGCAATAATATGGATGATGTCGTTATACGTGGTATCGGCATAACAACCAACAGAGTTTTTAGCAACTACCGTTATGTCGTAGTAACCCGGGGGGCATATGCAATTATGGGGTAATTGAATAGCACTGTTGGGACAATTGCCAAAGTATTGAATTGGTCCGCAACCTGGCTGTATTACCAGCGAATCGATGGTGCCATTAGAGGTGGTGATCTGGCAGGGAGTACCTGTAGTAACCACTTGCGGACAGCAAAACTCTAACGGTGAAAACGTCATGTTAATGTGCGGATAGTCCGAAATGAGAATATTGTTTATCGCTGAATTACAACTATCTCCATGGCTATTAAACACAGTTAGATTCAAACAAACGATTCCGGGTATTGTATCTACATAACTGAAGGTATTATTAGGCCCGCACGATTGGAAAAGAATCGTACCTGTTGCGCAGTTTTTTAAGCGCCAGCAGTACTGGGTAATGGTATAAGGGTTAGGCGTACTGGCTGTAGCTGTAGCCAATATTGGTTTAGGGGCACAATTATTCGTTTGCTGCAAGGCAATGGAACAGGTAACCTGGCTAAATCCGTTCAAGGGAAGCAGGTGCATAAGGGTGCCTGCAATAAGTAGTAAAGCTGCGCGCATCAGGGGGTATTTCTTCATCATCAATACTGAATATAGACAATAATCAGTTACAACAACAATTAAACCATTATTAGAGTGCGAAAGGAAACGGTAAGTTGCATTTCATGTGCTCCGATCTTTCCACCGTCTACAAACATAACCAAATGCTTCGTTTTTCAGAATCTGCACAAACTGATGTAGATAGGTAATCAATACGTTATCTTATCTACGCTGATTATGTAGGTATCTTGGCTGCATGAATTATGGTATAGTTAAACTTAGTATCGTTCCGTTGCGCGGCGAACCAGGCCATCGCAGCGAGCAAATAAGCCAATTGCTTTTTGGTGAAATATATGAAGTACTGCAGGAGCAACAGGGCTGGTTGTTAATCAAGTGTTTGTACGATGATTACCAGGGTTGGATAAACGGCTCACAGCACTCCCTGTTAAGTGAAAGGGATTTCCTGTTGTGGCAGGAGAGCACTAAAGCAATTGCCCTTGAAACCGCCTGCACGGCCTCCAGCAGCGACTCAATCCTCGCTGTTTTGGCTGGTAGCAGTTTGCCGTCCTTCGATGGGTTGAATTTTAAAATTGGCCGTGAGAAGTTTGTTTACAACGGCCAGGCAATTATCCCTGACGGAGCACGCAACCCTGTGTTGCTGGAAAAGGTGGCCATGCGATATTTAAATGCGCCGTATTTATGGGGCGGCAGATCGCCCTTTGGTATCGATTGTTCGGGTTTTACACAAATCGTATTTAAATTCTTGAATATTCCCCTTAAGCGGGATGCTTATCAACAAGCCGAAGAAGGAATGGCTTTAAATTTTTTGGAAGAGAGCGCTGTGGGCGACCTTGCTTTTTTTGCTAACGAGGAAGGAAAGATAACGCATACCGGCATCCTGTTAAAGGATAATCGGATCATTCATGCTTCCGGAAAAGTGCGCATTGATAAAATTGATCACTTCGGTATCTTTCAGGCTGAAACCAAAAAATACTCACATCAATTAAAGATTATCAGGCGGGTATTATGAGTATTAAAAAAGTAGTGGTTTTAAGCGGAGCAGGAGTAAGTGCCGAAAGCGGCATTAAAACGTTCCGAGACTCGGGTGGATTGTGGGAAGAGCACCGCATCGAGGACGTTGCCTCCCCCGAAGGTTGGCGGCGCAATCGCGAATTGGTTTTAAACTTTTACAATCAACGCCGCCGCCAACTTTTAACCTGCCAACCTAACCGCGCCCATTATGCCCTGGCTGAACTTGAACAGCAATACGAAGTAGTAATTATTACACAGAATGTAGATGATTTACATGAACGTGCAGGAAGCACCAGGGTGCTGCATTTACATGGCGAATTATTGAAGGCGCGTAGCTCGGTTGATGACCGCCTGGTGTATGATTGGAGTGGTGACATTAACCTGGGCGACAAGTGCGAAAAAGGCTCTCAACTAAGGCCGCATATCGTTTGGTTTGGCGAGATGGTTCCTAAAATAGAGGAGGCTGTACCACTGGTGCAAACAGCCGATATTTTAATAGTAGTAGGTACCTCGCTGGTGGTTTATCCGGCTGCCGGACTGGTTAATTTTTCGCGTTACGAAATACCTAAATACCTCATCGATCCTAACCCGGCTAATGCTACCGGTATTCCTAACTTGCAGGTTATCCAGCAACCCGCTTCCACCGGGGTTGATCAGTTGGTTAAAAACTTGTTACACCAAACTATGTAATGGTAAAAGCTACCTACAAAAAATATCAGCTTCAATTCACCAGTCCGGTACTTACTTCACGCGGTGCCATGCAAGTTAAAAATGGCTATTATCTATATCTGGAGAACGACGGGAAAAAAGGCATTGGGGAATGTAGTTTTATTGAGGGCCTTAGCAAGGATAATCTGGATAATTACGAGGCTACATTAGGCGCTGTTTGCGTGGCGCTTCAAACGCAAACACAGCTTCCTGATTTAACCGATTATCCTTCCCTGCAATTTGGATTAGAAACAGCATTGCTGGATCTGGAAAATGGCGGTGATCACGTCCTGTTCAAAAATGCCTTTTCAGCAGGGCAGCAGATGATTCCCATAAACGGTTTGGTATGGATGGGAAACGAGGCTTTTATGTTGGAGCAAATTAAGCAGAAACTGGAGGGCGGTTTTCGTTGCATTAAGTTGAAGGTAGGGGCGCTGGCTTTTGACGAAGAATGCCGGTTGTTAACTTATATCCGTAACCGGTTTTCACCCGAACAAATTGAACTGCGCTTAGATGCTAATGGCGCCTTTACAGCCGCTGATGTAATCCGTAAATTGGAAACACTTGCGCAATTCAATATTCATTCCATTGAGCAACCCCTAAAGCCCGGCCAAATTAGCTTAATGAAGGATTTGTGCAGCCATCCTGTTATACCTATTGCCTTGGATGAGGAGTTAATTCATCCTTCACTTTTTGAGAAGCTACAGATCATAGAACAAATTAAACCACAGTATATCATCCTTAAACCGGGTTTGCTTGGCGGTTTTAAAATATGTAATGCCTTAATTGAAAAAGCTGAAGCCGAAGGGATAGGATGGTGGGCTACCAGCGCGCTTGAATCTAATATTGGGTTAAACGCGATTGCACAATGGGTAGCTGGTTTTAAAACCGATATGGTTCAAGGTTTGGGCACGGGTGGTTTATATACCAATAACATAACCTCGCCCCTGTACATACAGCAGGGCAAACTTGGTTACAACTTGCAACTGCCGTGGCAACAACTGTAATGTTGCTTATCTTAGCGCACCATGTTCACTATCGATTTTGCTTTGCTTTCAGATGAACAGCTTCGTAGTCTTTGTGCTCAAAAGTTATTGCAGGATTTATCTTCCTGGGAACTCAAGATCTGGAGTTTTTTAGCACAATGGCTCGATCCTGATGTACCCGGTATTACCGTGCACACATCAGGTTCCACCTCTGCACCCCGTCCGTTTACGCATACCAAAGCAAGTATGCAGGCCAGCGCCGGGGCTACTTGCCGTTTTCTTGCTATTACGGAAGGCAAAACCGCTTTATTGGCGCTTCCTGCTGATAAGATAGGTGGTATGATGATGGTGGTTAGAAGCTGGCTTTACAAATTGCGCCTAATTTGCATTGCTCCCTCAGCCAATCCCTGTAAGGATCTCCCGATGGATGCCAAGGTAGATTTCGCAGCGTTTACACCTATGCAAATAGTTCCGGCAATTGAGTCCTATAACTTATATAAGCGTGCAGAGGCTATCGGGGTTATATTACTAGGAGGCAGCGATGTGCCCCATGGACTGGAGCATTGGATAAAGAGCATGACTAATCGTGTATATGCCACCTTCGGAATGACTGAAACAGTGAGTCATATCGCGCTTAAAAAATTAAACCCACCCGAAGCAGATGCACATTTCAGGTTGGTGCCGGGCGTAGATATAAGTACAGATGAACGTGGTTGTTTACAAATTACAGCACCGGCTTTGGCCTTACATAATTTACAAACAAACGATGTGGTGCGGCTAACAGGCCCTGATTCATTTGATTGGCTGGGCAGGTATGATAATGTAATTAATACCGGAGGATTAAAGGTATATCCCGAGGTATTGGAAAGTGAATTAAAAGACGCGGTACTGGTACCATTTTTTATTGCAGGGGTTCCCGACGGTGTAACGGGCGAAAAGGTAGTGATGGTTATTGAAAGGGATACTATCACCGAAAAAGAGCTGGATCTTACACGAAATTACCTTCAACAGTTAAACAAAACCACCCGACCCCGACAATTGTTAATAGTGCCCCGTTTTGTTAAAACTGAAACAGGTAAAATAAAAAGAAAAGAAAGCCTGGCCCGTGTTGATGCCTGTTTTGATTTATAAACTGCTTTTCATGTGCGGTTGGGGGTTATAGGGAAAAGGCTATTTTTGGCCCGCGATTTATAGACCTCAGGTTGATCGGATCGCAAAAAAACAAGCGTATGGTTAGTGAGAGCAGTTTGCTAAAGCATGTAGATCAGCAGGAAGCACATGTGTTTGATATGGTGGAACCAATGGGCCACGAGCAGGTGATGTTTTTTAATGATGCCGAAACAGGATTAAAGGGGATAATAGCTATTCATAATACCGTTTTGGGTCCTGCCTTAGGCGGTTGCCGCATCTGGAATTACCAAAACGAAACAGATGCCCTGTGGGATGTGTTGCGTTTATCGCGCGGTATGACCTTTAAATCTTCCATCAGTGGTATTAACCTTGGTGGCGGTAAAGCGGTTATTATCGGCAATCCGAAAGTAAAGCGCGATGAAGCCTTCTGGCGTCGTTTCGGCCGTTTTGTTGACAGCCTGAATGGTAATTATATAACAGCAGAAGACGTAGGTACCAGCACCGATGTAATGAGCATTGTAATGCAGGAAACCAAACACGTTACCGGCAAGCCTTTAAATGCAGGCGGCACCGGCGACCCTTCACCTTTTACGGCTTATGGGGTGTTTTTAGGTTTAAAAGCAAGCGTAAAGCATGCAACAGGCAGCGAATCATTGGAAGGTAAAAAAGTAGCTGTTCAGGGTGTAGGCCACGTGGGTTACTACCTGGTAAAACACCTTACCGAACACGGTGCAAACGTTTGCGTTGCCGATATTAACCAGGCTAATCTTGACGCTGTTACCCGCGATTTTAAAGTAACGGTGGTATCTCCCGATTCTATCTACGATCAGGATGTTGACATCTATGCCCCATGTGCTTTAGGTGCAACTATTAATAACGATACCATTGCCCGCTTAAAGTGCTCTATAATTGCCGGTGCAGCTAACAACCAGTTGGCAGAAGAAAACATCCACGGCCATATGTTGCTGGATAAAGGAATACACTATACGCCTGATTTCCTGATTAATGCCGGTGGTGTAATAAATTGCTACCGCGAAGTGCACAGTCTTAGCGAGCAGGAAACAAAAGATATTATCGAACACATTTACGACCGCACGTTGTCTATTTATAAAAAGGCAGAAAGCGAAAGTATTCCTACGCAGGAAGCAGCTATACGTACGGCTGTTGACCGTGTAGAACAGGAAAAATTGAAACGCCGAAAGGGATAAACCAATCATTAAAACGTTCTTATAAATCATGCTGGGTAGAAGAAATTTGAGGGTAAAAGTGATGCAGGTATTATATGCCTGGGAAATGGATCGCGACTTACCTATTATTAAACTGGAGAATCAATTGCATCAGCAAATTCAGCGCTCGGTAGACCTCTACCTCGCTAATTTGCAATACCTGGTAGAGGTTTGTAACTACTCGATGGTAGACAAGGCACGCCGCCTGGCTAAGTTTGTAAAAACCGAAGAGGACGAGAAAGCAAGCACCACTATTGCAGCCAACCGCATTGTGCGTTATCTGCAGGAGAATGAGTTGTTCAACTCATTGGCTCAAAAAAGTAAAATACGTCACTATGTTTCAGAGGATGTAGTAAAGCACCTGTTCAACGATTTGGCCTCCAAGCCTAAGTATAAGGAATATGCTGCCCTGCAACAACCAACTTTAGAGCAGGACCGTGAAATATTCGAACTGCTGGTTAAGAAGGTTTTCGCCGGCGATAAGGATCTTACTCAACACCTCGAAGAAAGCTTCATCAATTTCGAAGATGATAACTCGCTGCTGTTGCTAATTATCACCAAGCACATCGAAGGTTTTAAGGAAGAAGGCACCAGTTTTTTCCAGAACATGGATACCTGGGAAGAGGAGAAGAAGTTCGCCAACGACCTGCTGATTAAAACGGTTCAGAACAGCGAAGAGCTAATAACCTACATACAGCCCAACCTTAAAAACTGGGAAATGGACCGTATTGCCATTCTGGATCTCATCCTGATGAAAATGGCCATTTGTGAGCTCAAATTTTTCCCAACCGTTCCGGTAAAGGTTTCTATCAACGAATACATCGACATTTCTAAGCTTTACAGCACCCCTAAGAGCAAGGATTTTGTGAACGGCGTGTTAGATAAGGTGCGTCTGCAAATGCTTGATAAAGGAGAAATTAAGAAATACGGACGCGGATTACTGGAATAGATAAGGTTGCTGCAATCTGCTCAAATCCAAACAATTGATTGCATTTTATGTTATTAACACCATGATTTTCGTCAACGCGGGGTCAGGTGTTGCCTTTTGCTGTAATTTAGCGCCGTAATTAAGTGGTAAGATGAATAAGTTGCACATTGTATTGTTGTTGGCAGTTGCGTTAGGCGTTGGGGTTATTATTGCTCAGTCGGGCGATTATACCACCTATGCTAATTTCGGACAGGCGAAGGAAAAAGCCGGTAAGGCGGTGAACGTAGTGGGTTATCTGGTTAAAGATAAAGAGATGACCTACGACCCTAAAGTAAACCCCGATTACTTTGCTTTTTACATGACGGATAAAGAAGGCGTGCAAACGCAGGTTATTTACAAAGGCAGTAAGCCCCAGGATTTTGAACGCAGCGAACAATTAGTGGTAAAGGGCAAAATGGATGGTGAAATTTTTAAGGCCTCCGAAATAAGCATGAAATGCCCTTCGAAATACGTGAACGACAAAATTATTATCAAGGAATCGGATTATACCGTAAAATCGCAGCTGTAATTCCGGCGGCAGGTTCGCCTGCGGAAAATTAACAAGGAGAGACTCTTCGATGCTGCTCAATATTTTTACTGAACGTTTTGGTGCCAATGGTTTTGTTGGCGAACATTTGTGGATCGGCCATGTAGGTCATCTCTTCATAGTGCTTTGTATGGCAGCCTCGCTGTTGGCTTTTATGGCCTACTTTGCTGCTGAATTCAGTGCTGAGGATACGAAGAAAAAACAATGGCAAAAAATTGCACGCACCGCTTTTGTTACCCAAAGCAGTGCCATTTTCGGTGTATTCGTACTGCTATTTATAATGATCATCAGCCACCGGTTCGAGTATCATTATGCCTGGCGTCACTCCTCGCTCGACCTCCCCATGAAATACATCATTTCCAGTTTTTGGGAAGGGCAGGAGGGCAGTTTTCTGCTTTGGATGTTCTGGATTGCTGTGCTTGGTTTGGTAGGCATCTTTACGCTCAAAAACTACGAGCATCCGGTGCTTGGCGTGGTATCGCTTACACAGGTGTTTTTGGCCAGCATGGTTTTAGGCGTTTACATTTTCGGCTTTAAACTGGGCAGCAGTCCTTTCATCCTGCTGCGCAACCAGCTTAACCTGCAGGAAATGGCCCCCGTTGTATTTGCTGACCCCGATAAATTGCACCACTATCTCGATTTTATTAAGGATGGCAACGGCCTTAACATCCTGCTGCAAAATTATTGGATGACCATTCACCCGCCGGTGCTGTTCCTTGGTTTTGCTTCAGTTACATTCCCTTTTGCCTTTGCTGTTGCAAGCTTACTGCGCCGCGATTGGGATGGTTGGATAAAATCAGTAATGCCATGGGCCTTGTTCAGTGTTGCCGTATTAGGCACCGGTATTTTAATGGGTGGTGCCTGGGCTTACGAATCATTAAGCTTTGGTGGCTTCTGGGCCTGGGACCCAGTGGAGAACATGAGCTTTGTGCCTTGGTTAATGGTAGTAGCAGGATTGCATACTGCCCTGGTTTACCGTTACACCAAACACTCGCTGGTAACTACCTACGTGTTTTTCATTTTAGGGTTTATACTGGTATTATACTCCACCTACTTAACCCGTAGCGGTCGCTTGGGCGATACCTCGGTGCACTCCTTTACCGATGATGGATTGGAACCTCAACTGTTGGCCTATCTTTTCTTCTTTATCGTCGCTTCCTTTACGCTGCTCTTCATTCGTGTTATTAAGCGCGAAATTGTTTCGCCTAAACAGGAGGAAGAATTTAAAAGCCGCGAGTTCTGGATGTTCATCGGTTCGCTGGTGCTGTTGTTAAGTGCCGTGCAGATGACCTTCACTACGTCTATCCCGGTTTGGAACCTGCTCTTCTTCGAAAAATGGCACGTACTGAAAGATAAAATTGCTCCACCCGAAAATGCTGTAGAACATTATAACTCTATCCAGATTTGGTTAGGCATTATGGTGGCAATTCTATCGGGTGTGGTGCAATACTTCAGCTATAAAACAGGTCGCTTATCCTCTTTCGCAAAATGGGCGGGGTATACGTTCCTTATTTCGTTTGCGCTGTCAATTGGCATTGCGTTACTGGCTGGTGTAGGCTTTACCCAAAAATATATCATCGATCTTTCTACCATTTCGCAAAGCATGTATTTCAACTTCAGCTTTGTATCAGCGTACTACCTGCTTTTACTGGCGGGCATTTATGCGGCTGTAGCTAACCTGGGTTATTTGCTGTTGGTGGTAAAAGGCAATATTAAATTATCAGGCGGCAGCATAGCGCACTTTGGTTTCGGCATTTTTGTGGTGGGTGCATTAATCTCTCAGGGTAAAAAAGAAGTCATCTCCACCGGTGGTGTACCTATCCAAAGCTTCGATGCCAAGGAGAAGGCCGAAAACATTCTACTAATGAAGGACAGCGCCGATGTAATGGGCGACTATCTGGTTACTTATCGCGGTGCCGATGCAGTTGGTAAAAGTACTTTCTACAACGTAGAATATAAAAACCGCGCAGCAGGCAGCACTGAAACTTTTGTTTTGCGCCCCGAAGCCAGCCTGATGAAAGGCGGCAGCCTAAACGCCAACCCCGATACCAAGCATTACCTTACCCGCGATGTGTTCACCCACATCACCTCGGTACCCGATAATACCAACCTGCGCGATAGCAGCGGTGTAGTTGAGATTGCGCTTAGCGATTCCTTCCGCTTCCGCATGTATACTGTGCATGTCGATTCGTTTAATACACGCCCTAAATTACCCGAGGGTTATAATACCGACGGCAAGTTGATAGTAGGGGTGAAGCTGTATGTAAAAACGGTAGACGACAACATGTATACCGCCGAACCTGTGTTTGTAATTGATATGAAGAACGGCAATGCAGTTTCTTCTATCCCTGCCGAAATGCCTGTGCTCGATCTGGTTTTTGATGTGCAGCGTATAGATCCTAACAGCCACAAGCTAACCATCGTTGCCCGTTACAAGGAACGCCCTTTGGATTACATCGTAATGAAGGCAATTGTGTTCCCTTACATCAAACTTGTTTGGCTGGGGGGCATCATCTGCTTCCTTGGTGCGCTTATCAGCATGGTGCGCCGCCGTCAGGAGGAGAACAAGGCCAGCGCCGCTTAACGAGATACCCACATTCCCTTTTACCCCATTGCTTAGCCCGTAAACAGGTTTAATTTCGTTGGCACGTATAACCACTATGGCTAAGAAAATGAACGTGGCCACCTTTACCCGGAGGGCCTACAGAAAGAAAAAAGACTTATCGAAATTCCTGCGTAAACTGGGCAAGAGCAAAAAGCGCAGCCTTACAGCCATTGCCCATAAAGCCGATAAGGAAATGTGGGAGGAAGTAGACTGCCTGGCCTGCGGCAATTGCTGCAAAAAAATGACCCCTACTTACTCTAAAAAGGATATCAACCGGATATCCTCGCACTTGGGTATGACCTACAAGGAATTTTACGATAAGTGGCTGGAAACCGACGATAACAACGACATTATCAACAGGCTGCGTCCCTGCCAGTTTTTAGGCAAAAACAACAAGTGCAGTATCTACGCCATCCGCCCAACCGACTGTGCCGAATTTCCGCACAGCAACCGGAAGGATGTAATGTACCAGGTGCGCGAAAAAACGTTTGAAAACAACCTGACCTACTGTCCGGCTACTTTAATATTTGTGGAGAAACTGAAAGCAGCTGTTGAAGCTGCCGAGGTATTATAAACCGCGCCCCGTGCGCTACTTAAACACGGCATATGCAATACTATAACAACATCGTTGATACCATTGGCGATACGCCCCTGGTAAAGCTGAATAAAATCACAAAAGATATTCCCGGGCTGTTTCTGGCTAAGGTAGAATACTTTAACCCCGGTAACTCGGTAAAGGACCGCATTGGCATTAAAATGGTGCTGGATGCCGAAGCAAAAGGTCTGTTGAAACCCGGCGGTACTATCATTGAATGCACCAGCGGCAACACCGGCATGGGCCTTGCATTGGCTGCTGTAGTACGTGGCTACAAGTGTATTTTTACTACTACCGATAAGCAAAGCAAAGGCAAACTGGATATCCTTCGCGCCTTAGGTGCCGAGGTAATTGTATGCCCTACCAATGTGGACCCCGACGATCCGCGTTCCTACTATTCGGTTGCCCGCCGTTTAGCAAAAGAAATACCCAACAGCGTGCACATGAACCAGTACGATAATCTCAGCAATCGTGCTGCTCACTACGAATCAACCGGCCCCGAAATATGGGAACAAACCGAAGGCAAGATTACTCACTACGTTACTACCATCGGTACAGGTGGCACTGTAATGGGTGTAGCCATGTATTTAAAAGAGAAGAACCCGAACATTAAAGTTTATGGTATTGATGTGTATGGCTCGCTGCTGAAAAAATACCACGATACCGGCGAACTGGATATGGGCGAAGTATACCCTTATGTTACCGAAGGCATAGGCGAGGACTTTGTGCCGCAGAACTACGACATGAAGTATATCGACCACATAGAGCAGGTTACTGATAAAGACGGTGCCATTATGGCCCGCCGCCTGGCTCGTGAAGAAGGTATCTTCTGCGGGTACAGCGCCGGCACTGTTATGCAGGGCTTGGTTCAGTTAAAAGATAAGTTCAGCAAGGATGATGTGGTGGTGGTAATCCTGCACGACCACGGCAGCCGCTATGTAGCCAAAATCTACAACGATGAATGGATGCGCGAGCGTGGTTTCTTGACCGATGAGCCGGTTACTGCCAAAGCCATTGTAGACCGCAAGCAGATCAAGAACCTGGTTGCCGCCTCTGTTTCCGAAACAGTTGCTTCTGCCTTCAAAAAAATGAAGGAGATGAACCTTACCCAGTTACCGGTTATGGATGGCGATTCCATTGTAGGCAGCCTGGCAGAACACACCATTCTGCAACTGCTGATGGATAACCCCGTGCACCGCGAAGACGAAGTGGGCAAGGTAATGGGCAAGCCGTTCCCGCAGGTGGCGTTAACTGCTACGGCTTCCGATATCTCCAAGTTAATATCGAAAGATAGCACCGCCGTATTGGTTAAAACCAATGCCGGCAACTGGAGCATCATTACGGAGTTCGACTTGATTGAAGCCATGGCTTAGTGTAACTTTATTGTTATACCATGCCTGTTATTACTACTACTGATCAAATGGGGCGGCACATTACGCTGCCCGATAATCCGCAACGTATTGTTTCGCTGGTACCATCGCAAACCGAATTCCTGGTGGATATCGGGCTGGAAGATCGCCTGGTAGGCATCACGCGCTTTTGTATTCATCCAAAGGGTTTAACCGGGCGTATTACCACCATCGGCGGCACCAAACGTTTCGATTTCGATGGAATAGATTCCCTGCAGCCTGATCTGATTATCGGGAATAAAGAAGAAAACTACGCCGAAGGCATCGCCCGTTTAGAACAACGCTACCCGGTATGGATAAGCGATATAGTTACCATTGCCGATGCCCTTGCCATGATGAATGAACTGGGCCGCATTACCGGCAAGCAGAAGCAGGCGCAAAGCATTATAAACGCCATCCAATTAAAGCCAATTCCTTCAGTAGCTAAAGCTGCTTACTTCATCTGGCGCAAGCCTTACATGGTAGCGGCTAACGGCACCTTCATTAACGAAATGCTGGGCTGTTTTGGCGTAGAAAATGTATTCAAAAACCTTGAACGCTATCCCGAAATAACTCTTGAAGATTTAGCCGCCGCTAAGCCCGATTTCATCTTCCTTTCCTCCGAGCCTTATGCCTTTGGCGAAAAGCATTACGAAGAATTTCAACAGGTTTGTCCGCCGGCAAAGGTGGTATTGGTAGATGGAGAAATGTTTAGTTGGTATGGCAGCCGTTTGCGTCTGGCGAATGCCTACTTTACTCAGTTAAGGCAACAACTGGACATCGCCCGTTAATCGGCATATATCACTATCCGGTTCCAGATCACCTTCCTGGTTTTGCCCATCATAGCATCAACCTTAATGTAAACCGGCGTAGGGTCTTTAATCTTCTTCAACTCACGCATCGCTTCCGTGGTAATGGTATCACCCGGCGAAACATACTGCTTACCTTCCTTTTCGTATAATGTAACGGTAACGCCTTTTACATCCATCTTGTTCATGTTGGCTTCGTTATCGTACATGCTTATCACCGGCTGCTTATCGGTAAACATGTTTTTGGGGTAAGGCCGGTTGCGTTCAAGCCCAACCTTCTCATTCAAAAACATCATATTGGTTTTAGGGTTGCTGATGATAGGGAACATCTTGGCCGGCACCTGAATGATAAAGGGCTTCTGAAAAAGGAATATCCTTGAACCGGTAACGCTGGTTACAATTACACGCAGAATAGCCGTATCGTAATCGCCGTATTTAGTGCTGTTCGGTATAATTTTCAGCACGCTATCGTTCTGCACAGCCAAACCCTTCTCAAACAAAAACTGCGATATCTTGTATTCGGGGCTTACGCGGATCTTAAACTCGTACTCGGTTTTGTTTACCAGCGTATCAATCCGCGGCTTCATCCAAATCTCGCTGCGGTTGTTCAAGGGTATAAACATCTCGCCATTTATCTTCTGGGCCAACAAGCCCGAAGCATAAAGCAGAACCACTAAGGTGGTTATGTAATGGCGTATATGCATAAACCTCTTATATGTTCTTTCAACGAAATTTACGGGAATATGTTAGGCTACCGCCGGTAGGTTGCGTCTTATTGCCAACAATTACAAGGGTTGGGTTGTAAAGAATGGACAGAGCTTTGTAAAGCCGGGCCGTTTACCAACGTCGCCGCGGCTGGCGGATATAGAAGTTCTTCAGGTAAAACAGTTCCATCGTACCATCCTCCTTTTTACGGAACAGTTTCAGCATGCCTATGCCCTCAAATTTACCGGTCATAAGTTCAATGTATTTGCCGCCGCCATACAGCTTGTAGCGCATATTAAAGGTGCTGATGCTGTCATATAATCCCGCTGCTTCGCTAAAGTCAAATACGCTGCCCATCATATACAGGGTATCCACCCCCGCAAACAGGTTTAGTTTATACAGGCGCTGATACTGCTTTTCATTCTGCAAACTATCTGCCGGCTTCTTAACTTTAAATACGCGGTCCTGTTGCGCATTTGCACTAATAACCGCCAATAGTAAAAGGGTTGCAAGCAAAGCCGTTCTCAAAATTTTTGCACCTTATCGTTAATAATATAAACCCGCAGAGGTAGCTGCATAGTTAAGGTATCGCCGTTTACCACATAGCGTATATTGGTAATATTCAGCACGCTGCCATCAGGTAAATTGTCAATCTTGTCCTTCATGGCATATGTAAGTTTATTGCCGGTAGTGCTTAGTGTATCAACGGTTCCTCCTGTTACGGTTTCCATCCCAAAGCTTACAATAGGGTAACTAATGCGTTTCAAGGCTTCCTCGGTGCTAACCGGCACATTTACAAAGCCCTGTGCCACAGCCTTCATCCCATAAATCGCACTATCACTACAAACCCCGTCAAGGTTAGGTTTCGGCTCCTGAAAGCTCCGCACCTCAAACTGTTTTACCAGCGCAATAGTGCTTTTGCCATCGGGCAAATGCCGGTAAATTTTCAATACAGCCGTTGGTCCTTTAATGGGCTTAAGTATAAGCTGATTATTCTTTAAAGTAGCCTTACCTAAACTAAATGCCACCGAATCCGCCTGCACTTCTGCTTCCTGTATCACTTTAAAATAGTTGTCCAAATTGCGGTAGATAATATTGCTGTTGGGGCTCAATTGTACCATTTCATTCGGGGCCTTTACTATAAAAACCGAATCCCCGCCCTGAGCTTGGGCGAGGAACGGTATCACCAGTACCAAATGCCAGAAAACTTTCATCATGTTTTTATGCCGCTGCTCACCGGCTGTGTTTACATAGGTTCAAAGCTTCTTAAATATTCAAATACTCTTTTACTTCTTCACTACTACTGAATTTGCGCTCCACCACTTCTGCTTTAAAATTGCCTTTGGCTTTATCTTCCGTAGCTGCTTTAAATTCTTCGGCGTTTACTATACAAACGCGTTGGTCGGTTGTAACAGCCCATACCAGGTTTGTTTGCTTAGGGTCAAAACGGAATCTGCTTAATCCATCGGGGTAGTAGCTAAACATCAGGTTACGGCCTTTTTCTACCAGGTAAGCAGTGCCTATCTTTAACGGTTGTCCGGTTTTTTTATCGGTAAACTCAGCCACTACTTCGCCACCCTGCGGCAACCGCTGCGGACAATCGCAGTTAAAGGTGCCGAACTGATTTACCTGTAAGGTGCGGTAGAACAAATTGCTTTGGTCCAACCGTGCTTCGTATTCTTTAATCCGTTGTTTTTGGGCTTCCACTTCCTTCTGTATCTGGGCTTCAATGGCCTTCGCTTTCTCTTCCCATTCCTTTTTCAAACGTGCTTGTTCTGCCTTGCGTTCAGCTAACTTTTGGGTATACTCAGCATATTTTTCATCAAATACCTTCTTTGCCGCTTCGTAATCCTTCTCATCCACGGCCGGTGCAGCAATTACCGAGTAGGTTTCGGTGCGCTTAATAAAAGTTATCTCGTAATTTAAGGTGCCTGCTACGCGTTTCAGTTGCACATCTTCCCATACCACGTTGGCTTTTTTAGGGTCATATCCCGTTTCATCCACCACCTGAAACTTCAGGTTATTGTAGGCGCTCAATTCCGGGAACTCTTTCTCATCCACCTTAATCGAGAAACGTGGCTTTTTCTTCTCTGCCTTTTTAGGTGCTACCGGTTTTTCTTTTTCTACTTCTGCAATTTCCTCACACACTTTGCGGTAAGCAGGCGATTGTGCCTTTAATTGTGCATCGTTGCTTGTTTTCGGAGCTTGCACAGGCATTGCCGAAGCAGGTAACGAATCCGTTTGGTTGAGTGCTTCGCTTGCCACCGGGTAATTGCTGTTTGCTAAATACACCCACTGCTTGGCTACGGTATCCAGGTAATACGAGTTAAAGCGGTCTTCCTGGTTCTTTGATGCTAATTGAACAGTGATCAACGCCTGCGGATTGGTGCGCAATGGCTTCCCGTTCTGGCTGGCCGATATATCCATCATTCCTGCTGTTTCAAAATGGTAGGTTTCGCCCGCGCTATCGTAGGTCATAGGTATACCGGCTAAAAATACATCGGCTATATCATGAAATTCGCGATAACTCAATTGCACCGGGCCCTTTACCACATTTCCGTTTTCATCAGTAAAAGCATTGGCGGGCACGTTAATCTTGCTGCCTGTTTTGTATTCCAACACCGAATCGGTTCCTGCAACTAAGTTGTAAGTGGTGTAAGTAATATCGGCTTCGGCTATCGGCGGTTGTATAAAGTTGCGTGTGGGTTCGCTCAGGTTGTCAGCCGGGTTTAATCCCTTAAACAGTAGCACGGCTGCTACGGTAGCTACCAGTACCGCTCCGCTGCCAAACCAAAATTTGGCGGCTTTATAAAACGGCGGCTTAATGGCCTTATATCCTTTCAGCACCTGCTCAAAGTTTTGTCCGGCTTGTATGTCGGCTTCGCTCAGGGGCTCGCGGTTCGTATTTATTTTATAGTTTTTCATTTCCTTGCTGTGTATTGTTGTTGCATTTTCAAAATGGTTTCGTTTCCGGCATAGGTTACTGGTTCCATACTTTCTGCAATTGCGGTTTCAGCTTTTCCAGTATGCGGTATAAGCGCATTTTGGCGGTAGCCTCGTTAATGTTTAATAATTCGCTTATCTCCTTAAAGGGCCGCTTTTCAAAAAAGCGCATCTCTACCAACTGAAAGTCCTCCTCATCCAACTCGCCGATAACATCCAGCACGGCCTGCTCTTTCTCTTCCGAGCTGTGTCCGTCAATCTCCTCCACCAGTTCTTTCAGGTGCTTTTCTTCCAGGTTAATACCGCGCTGTTTCTCGTTCTTGCGGAAAATCTGGTTCATTTCGTTAATGGCAATGCGGTAAAGCCAACTGCTGAACGGAAAGCCCCGGTCCTCGTACTTGGGTAGCGCCAGCAGTGCCTGCAGAAACACCTGTTGGGTTATATCGTACGCATCCTCTTTACTGGTTACGCGCTGGTACACGAACTTCAGTATCTGGGCATAGTATTTTTCGTAGAGCGGCCTGAACTTGTCAGGGTTCTTTTTGGCAGCGAGGATCTGCTCAGCTTCTTCGCTGTTTGTTTTCTGGTCCGTTGGTTCCATGCTCCGGGCTATTGATAAGGTTGAATTTACCTGCATTACAATAGGAAAATGCCGGCGGGTTTTAAAAGTAACGGAATCCACCAAAATAAATTCGCACCCCGGTTTCGGCTGTGCATATCCTGCTATCTATCATGTTGGCGTTACCTAAAAACTTGCCATATTCGCAGCGCCTTTCAAAAAGGGGCCAAAACAATCATTTTCACACTCAAAAAATAGCCTGAACGTATGCCGGTAAACTACGAAAAAGAGTTAAGCGCGTGGGTAACCAACGAGAAAACCACCCTTGATCTTCAACATCTTGTAAGTAAACTGCAGTTGGAAAAAGACGTGGAAATTGTGCTCTTCCGCCGCAAAATCTACGATAAAAAGCTCAGCGAAATCATCCACGACCATAACTACCTTTCTAAGTTCGCAGGCGTTACCCTCTCAACCGGCCTCAGCAAAAGCCTGGTAGAGGCTATTGCCGCTATGGATATCGCCCCGTCTAAAATCGACCTGGGCCGTTTATCGCAGGAATGGAACAACGAAAGCAAAAACTATAGCGATATCGCTGCTTTTGTAAAAGATAAGTTAAAAGATTTTACCGCCGATAAGGCAAAGGCCATTGTGCCGCGCGATGTGGTGTTGTATGGTTTCGGCCGTATCGGCCGCTTAGCCGCTCGGGTGTTAATGGACCATGCCGGTAGCGGTCACCAACTGCGCTTAAAGGGTATTGTTACCCGCGAACGCGCCAGCGATGACCTGGTTAAACGCGCCAGCCTGCTGCGTAAGGACTCCGTACACGGCAAATTCGGTGGAGTAGTAGAACCCGATGCCGAACAAAGCGCTATCAACATCAACGGCCACACCGTTAAAATGATCTCTGCCAGCTCACCTGCCGAAATCGACTATACCCAATACGGTATCAATGATGCAATCATCATCGATAACACTGGTGTATGGCGCGATGAAAAGGCTTTGGGCGAACACTTAAAGGCCAAAGGTGCCGGTATGGTTATCCTTACCGCCCCAGGCAAAGGCGATATACCAAACATCGTTTACGGTGTAAACCACGAACAATACAGCGCTGCCAACGGTAACATCTTTACGGCGGCAAGCTGCACCACCAATGCTATTGTTCCGGTAATTGATGTAATCGAAAACTCCCTGGGTATCGAACAGGGCCACATCGAAACGGTGCACGCCTACACCAACGACCAGAACCTGTTGGATAACTACCACAAAAAGTCGCGTCGCGGCCGTGGCGCGCCAATCAACATGGTAATTACCGAAACCGGTGCAGGCAAAGCCGTTACCAAAGTGTTCCCGCATATGAAAGGCAAACTGACCTCTAACGCAGTGCGCGTTCCGGTGCCTAACGTATCGCTGGCTATCCTTAGCCTTACCGTTAAAAAGCAAACAACGGTTGAAGAAGTAAACACCCTGCTGCGCAACGCTTCGTTATATGGCAAACTGGTCGAACAAATCGACTACTCTATCTCCGATGAGTTGGTAAGCAGCGACGTAATAGGCAACTCACACGCCTGCGAAATCGATAGCAAGGCTACCATCGTAAGCGAAGAAGGCAAGCGCGTAGTAATCTACGCCTGGTACGATAACGAGTTTGGTTACACCTGTCAGGTTATCCGCCTCGCCAAGCACCTCGCCAACGTTCGCCGCTTAACCTACTATTAGTAGATAACTGACTTTGATTTTAGAAATCAGAGATCAGATAACAGACAACAAAGCGCCCCATGTGGGCGCTTTTGTTTTTTGGTAGTTCTAATACCGGGGAACCCAAGCTACCGTCATGCTGAACTCGTTTCAGCATCTGCAATTTTGACTCTCATAAAGCATTTACGTCAATATCAAGCTATATTTATCTTAGCTTTCAGCAAAAGAAGCCGTCATGCTGAACTTGTTTCAGCATCTGCAATTTGACCACTCCTGAGAATATAGCGCCTCTGTCCTCGTAGGAATTAGATATCCCAATAATTGTAAAAGAGGCGTTGGTGCCCATAAAAAAACTACCGTCATGCTGAACGCGTTTCAGCACCTGCAATTTTGACTCTCTTAAAGCATTTACGTCAATATCAAGCTATATTTATCTTAGCTTTCAGCAAAAGAAGTCGTCATGCTGAACTTGTTTCAGCATCTGCAATTTGACCACTCCTGAGAATATAGCGCCTCTGTCCTCGTAGGAATTAGATATCCCAATAATTGTAAGAGAGGCGTTGGGCCCATAAAAAAGCTACCGTCATGCTGAACGCGTTTCAGCATCTGCCATTGGATTGCACTAAGGCGCATAAACACATAGCAATTACCCACTACAGAAATATTAACTTCCGTTCATGGTTCGCGGAGGCTCAGTTTACATCTTAACAAACAGAACACATACCGTGCTATACATCGGTGTAACCTCGGAACTATGGGTTCGATTACAAGAACACCGCGAAAAGAAATACCCCCAATCTTTTACAGCAAAATACAATTGCAACAAACTGGTGTATTACGAAAACTTCTTTCCATTGAAGAAGCTATAGCAAGAGAAAAGCAATTAAAAAATTGGCACCGGGCCTGGAAGGAAAAACTAATAGGCGAAAAAAATCCCAATTGGACAGATATGTATGACGAAGTAATGAAGCAATAATGCATTACACTTAGCAATGTAAGCCTTCATCTGCCCTAAACCCCGAAACGATTCCGGCCTGCGCCGGAATGACGAACATGTGGCAAGCCTTTCCCAATCCTTCGGTCATAAGCAATCCCTTGTCTGTTTTCTGATAGCTGCTTTGTTTCGTCTTTTTCTGCTGAGATGACCAACTTGCATAAAATGGCCGGTCTTAATTCCCCTTTGCGAAGCCTCTGCGCAAGCCAAGGAGGTGCGTAGGTTCGTGCGCGGCTGGGGATGTAATTATCGCGATATTATCAGAAGAATCTAAAACCCTAAAATCATAATCTATCATCACCATCATAACAAATCAGCGTTCTATTGCCCTCACTCCACCTCACTAAAATTCCCATTCGCCACCGGCAGGCTCTCACCATCCCGCTCCACCGTCCCGCTAAACGAACCTGAAATGCTGTGTGGCGCCACATCCGTAACTGTAACCGAACCGCTGTTGCTTACATACTCCTTACTCTGCGTAACAAACCGCAACTGTGCCGAGCCTGCAATGGGCGTATCTGCCGCAGTAAACTGGTAAGTGCCGGCTGTTACATTACTGCCATAAATATCCAGTTTCAACACCCTTTGAGTGCTGCCGCTGCCATCGGTAAACGTAACACGGTAACCGGGGTTAGTAGTATCCAACGCCTGTAGTGTGGCATCCGTATTAAATAGCTCATCGCCAATCTTAACACAAAAGTTTTTACCTGCCTGGCACTGGCTGCCGGTTTTATCCTCTACCTTGCGGCAGGTGTTTATGCCACCCATTAGAATGGAAAGCACAAACAATAAAGTTACTGCCTTATACATAACACTCGTTTTCCCCGGTATGCAAAAACAATGCAGTGGGAGAGTAGGGCAGTTTCGCCACACTAAGCGGTAATCTGTCGCGCGTTAGCAACGCGTGACGGCTAAGCTTGGCGTTTATTAGGAGTTAATAACGCATCGTGACCTTACGATTTATTGTAGCCTTATGGATTAGCTGAAATCTTGTTTGGGGATGTTTGCAGAGTAACAGAAGTAATTATTGCTTAATATTTTTGCAGGCAATTTTATACTTAAGCAACAAGGACGGTGTTAAAAACTGTTGGTCTAATCTTTTTATAACATCCACAAAGTCTTCATAGTTTTTCGAGCGCCAGGCTATGTCAGCTTCTAATAGGTACGGAGCATTAACGATATTAGATGTATATCTATGATTTTCGGATTGCCAATACTCATTTATTTTTTTGAAAGTCAGTTCATCTCCCTTTAAAAGTTTCTCCCCGAAAGCTTTCATAAACGCGATCAACTTATTCATGAAATCAGTTACAGAATTACTGGTCAGGCTGAGATTAGATTCAAAAATCTCCTTGATTATTTTATCATTAACTTCATATAATTCATGGTTGTTATAACCAATCATAAAAAGACATTCTCTGTCTAAATCATTAAAGCTGACAGAAAATTTAACATTGCTTGATCTGAACACAATCCAATTCTTGTATTCCTCGGCTACTACAAAATTATATTCACTTAGAATGGGCCTTAATTCTTCTTTAAAAAATTTATTTATATCCATTTTGCGTTCTGCCTTGCTACCGACAAATTTATATAAATGTCCCTGTAACGCCTTGTCAAGTGCGCAGCCAATAAAACAGCCCGTCATTGCGATGGACATTCCATAAAAAATCAATTAGCAATATCGTCCGGAAGCTTCCGAGACTTGGGAACTTCCGCTTTGTGTTTCCTGAAGCAAGCACATCCAAGGATCATCCCTTTAAGAAAATAACTTGTCCTCCTTTGCCAAGCCACCGTGCGTTGCTAAGGAGGACGAGAAAAAATGAAAAATGCGTGGCGATCAGAATAGCTTCATTTTTTCGGAGGTGGTTGACAAACCCCGGCTGCAAGCTCCGGGCCGCCCGCGCACGGCCAATAAGACAGACCGTCATTGCGATGGACATTCCATAAAAAATCAATTAGCAACATCGTCCAGAAGCAATCTTCCGCTTTGTGTTTCTGTATTCCAACTACTGTCGCGCGTTTTCAACGCGTGACGACTAAGCTTCGCGTTTGCAACGCGATAACTGTATTTGAGATCTATTTTGTTAAATAAAGAATATTATTTGAAACTAAACGTCTTTTATTATATCTTCGCCCTAATCCTGTTCCTTGACATATCTGTGAAACCACTATCCTGGCGCTGAGATTTTAGCCAAACCACAGCTAAGCAAAAGATGAAATCTCTGATAACTGAACGGCAGAACTACGCTTATCACTCAAACACTTTAAGATTTCGGCAATTTGTGCACGCAAAATCAACTGCACAAATGTGCACAAATGAAAACTTTCCTAAAGTGTATCGTTTCTCCCCTTAAGAAGCATAAAGTTTACACTTCGTTGTAAACCATTGTCAACTTTTCAAGGGGCAAAGAGGCCTTTAGCCTCAATAACCATGCAAAAACGCCAAAAACAAACGTCATTCACCCCAATCCAGCCTAACAAGACATGCTATAAGGTGTAAACTTTACATTTCAATGTAAACTTTTGTCAACTTTTTCAGGACGATACAGCTCTTTTTGCGCTTTTATCCTGCAAATCATTCTTCATCCTGCACATCCTGGTTCAAAATGTGTAAAGGAGTGTAAAGTTTTAATTCACAACTCAGCACTCCTAACTCAAAACTAACAAAGTGTAACCCCGGATTCCATGTAACCTTTTGTAACCTTTTACAGGACGATACAGTTCTTTTTGGGCTTTTATCCTGCAAATCATTCTTCATCCTGAAAATCCTGGTTCAAAAAGTGTAAAGGAGTGTAAAGTTTTAATTCACAACTCAGCACTCCTAACTCAAAACTAACAAAGTGTAACCCCGGATTCAATGTAACCTTTTGTAACCTTTTTCAGCTTCAATCATAAAAATCAGCGTCATCAGCGTTCTATTCGGTCCCGAAATCCAAAATCGTTACCAAATTCCTCTATCTATCTTACATTTGCCGTCCCAAATTCAAAAAACAAGCTGTAAACAGCTAAAAGCTATAAAACATGTTTGAAAGTTTATCGGAACGGATCGAAGGTGCGTTTAAATCCCTCAAAGGCCAGGGCAAAATTACCGAGCTCAACATTGCTGAAACCATCAAGGAAATCCGCAAAGCGCTGGTAGAAGCCGACGTTAACTACAAGATAGCCAAGGAGTTCACTGATAAAGTTAAGGAACAGGCTATGGGTCAGGGCGTGCTTAACGCCGTATCGCCCGGTCAGTTAATGACCAAAATTGTTTACGACGAACTGACCAAACTGATGGGTGGCACTGCTGCCGACTTTAACATCAAAGGCAGTCCGGCCGTGATATTAATAGCAGGTCTGCAGGGTTCCGGTAAAACCACCTTTACCCATAAGCTGGCCCACTTCCTTAAAACACAGAAGTTCAAGCGCCCCTTAATGGTAGCCGGCGACGTTTACCGTCCTGCGGCGATTGACCAGTTGATTGTGTTGGGCGAAAAGATCGGCATTCCGGTTTATCACGAGAAAGAAAGCAAAGACCCTGTGCAGATTGCCCTGAATGGTATAGCCCAGGCAAAGTCGCAGGGCTTAGACCTGGTAATTATAGATACCGCCGGCCGTTTGGCGGTGGATGAGGAAATGATGAAGGAGATTGCGGCGGTAAAAGCCAAAACTAACCCCGATCAGATCCTGTTTGTGGTGGACTCTATGACCGGTCAGGATGCTGTAAACACAGCCAAGGCTTTCAACGAGCGCTTGAACTTTGATGGCGTAGTGCTTACCAAGTTAGATGGCGATACCCGTGGTGGTGCGGCCTTAACTATTTCGTACACCGTTGGCAAGCCGATAAAGTTTGTAAGCACCGGTGAGAAGGTAGATACCCTGGACGTGTTCTACCCCGATCGTATGGCATCGCGTATTCTGGGCATGGGCGATATCGTATCGTTTGTGGAGAAGGCCCAGCAGCATTACGACGAGAAGAAAGCCCGCGAACTGGAGGCCAAAATCCGTAAGGAGCAGTTTAACTTCAACGACTTTTTGGCCCAGTTGAACCAGATAAAGAAAATGGGCAATGTGAAGGACCTGCTGGGTATGATACCCGGTATGGGCAAAGCCATTAAGGATATTGATATCAACGACGATAGCTTTAAGAAAGTAGAAGCCATCATACTTTCCATGACCCCTGCCGAGCGCGAAAATCCGGAGTTGCTGGATGGCAAGCGCAAGGCCCGTTTAGCCAAAGGCAGCGGCAATACTATTCAGGAAGTAAACCAGTTTCTGAAGCAGTTTGAGGAGATGAAGAAGATGATGAAGAGCATGCAAAAACTGAGCAGCGCAGGCCGTATGATCAAAGGCATGCCCCGCTAATATATAACCTGACGCAGGCTTTCCAACTGCCTGTGTAATATTGGGGAACTAACTCCCGTGGTACATTCTTGGCATTTTATAACCCAAACTATGGGTTATGAATCAATCGCTTAAAGTGCTGGCGCTTAGTTGCCATTTATTGTTGTGGGGTGCTGCCATGGCGCAGAACACCGCCCCCGGTCAATACATTAGCTCCGACAAGAAGGACACCTCGGTAAGCAGTCATTACCACGATGATCCGCAGGACCATCTGCATCAAACCACCATACCGGTGCAGGGCGATAACAATAGTTCGGGCAATGGTATGGATGGCAATAACAATGGTAGTAACGGAGGTAATAGCAGCAGCAATAATGGTAGCGGACAAGACGTTCGCACCGGTTACGAAGGCAGCACCGGCGATGCCAACCTGGGCGATAACTCAGCGGCAGAGGTAGCCACCAATGGCAAAAAGGCCCAAAGCGGTATGCTGAACGCGGCCGTGGGTTTGTTTGGTATAGGAGCCTTGGTGGGTTTATACCTGCTATCGTTTCTGTTGGGCAACAATCATCCGCCTAAGTTGGTGGCAGGTCTGCATGGTGTATTGGTGCTAACAGGCATTGGTTTGCTCATTGCCTATAGCATGAAGAATCAACCTGCACCTATTGCCAGCTTAGTGTTGTATAGTATAGCCGTGCTGGGTGGTTTAACCGTGCTGTATATGGACCTAAGCAAAAAGCAGGTGCCCAAGTGGCTGCCGGTGGTGCACGGCTTAATTGCCCTGTCAGGCTTTATAACGTTGTTGGTATTTGCTTACGCTTAATACCGGCAACATGATTGGTAACCGCATAAAGTTTACCCGGCGCGAGCTGGAGAACCTGATAGAAATGGGTTTTAGCTGCCTGGTAGCCGAAACGCTCTCAGCACCCGAAGCGCCTGTAACGGCGGTGGTGTTTTACCCGTTCAGGCGCGAGGATGATGCAGCGGCCTTATTTGCCGAGGAGATAAGAAGGGCGGATAGAATACCGGGGCCTTATCACGTTTATCCGATAAAGGATGAGGAGATCACAAAGCTGATAGACGGGGTGGAGCGAACCGTTTGTTATGTTGAATACCCGATGTAGAAGTTAGAATGCCTTGGCAAATCGGTGCGCAAACGAATAGGCCACACTAATGCCGATGAAAGAGTTGAAGTGAGAGGGAGTATGGCCTGTGCGTTCAAACACCTTATCACTGCTCTGGAACAAGCGGCCTTCGAAACGTATCAAAGCGTTTTTAAAAGGTATTGCATCTATATTTAATGAGTAGCCAAAAGTTTGGAACCCGTTGGGTGTGTTGGTCGCAATCAATACTCCGTGTGCATCGCTGTAATACTCAAACCGGGCGGCAATTGCCAGTTGTTGTATAGGCACTGCCCTTACAATAACCACCGGCGAATACCAAAGGTTGTATTGTTTGCTGCCCCTGCTTTGCTGTTCGGCACCGGCATCAAAACCAAGGGTAATACCTAACTGTTCAATAGGATTGTAGATGGCGTAGAAGTTATGAAAGTAGCGCATGCAGCGCAGGCTATCGGGTTTGTCGTTACCGATAAAGGCCGAGGAGTTGAGCACCAGTTTATCGGCAATGGTGCCCTGCACCTGCCAGCCAAAGGAAGGTATGGTATGCGCCGCCCGCAGTTGAATATGTTGCCAGCCATTTAGTAGCAATACCGCAGCAGTTAGGTTGCCGGCCGGGTTGGTGTAACTAAGTTTAACGCCGCTTTCGTAGTAAGGCGAATTTTCGGCCAGTATGCTGCGGGTAAGGTTCCAGCAATCCTTGCTCACGGCACTTTCAAAACCGATGTGCGAGGCAAAGATGCCGGCATCCAGCCACAGTTGTTGCTTCTTCAACAATCGCAGGCCGGCGTTGGCTTCAAACATGTTCTTTGACAGTTTAGGCTCTTGAGCCAAATTGGCCATGCTGTAGGTGCCGGCCATTATAGCCAGGTTTGCCCGCAGGCGCTGTGCAGTATAGTTCAGCTTTAGGTAGGCCAGGTTTACCGTTACCTGGTTGTTGCGGTTATGGCTGTAGATGAAAGAAGGGCGCTCCTGTTTATCGGGCCGGTTAAAGTCGCGCACATAGTAAGCTTCTATATAGCCGCTTATTTCCAGCGTACCTTTTTGCCAACCGGTATTGGTAGCAACCGAATCGCTTTGCGCCTGGGTGTTGGTGGCAAACGCTATAAGCAGCAGCAACCAAAAGCATTTGAAACAGCGGGCATACATGTGCGGCAATATTACAATAAGCCCTTATGAAAACAGCTGACGTTTGGCAGGTGTTGTTAAGTAAACAGATGGTCGCCAAAAGCCCAGTCAATACGTTGCATGTGGCTTACATCAATGCTGGGCACATTGAACTCTTCTATCACGATACCTTTAAGTAAGTAGCAACCCTTGCCCGTAAAGGGGTACCGGTCGATAGATTGAGGGAAATGAACCGTATCGAACAAACGGCCCGCGCTATCAATAAAGCAGCCAAAGTACATAATAGCCCCGTGGATGGTTTGTACGCGTTTGATGTTTACATAGTAGCCCGTAATGTAAACCACCTTCCCCAGGTGCTCCATTAGCGTAGCAGCCGTAACGGTGTTTTTATAAGGCTTGTTCAACAGGGTAAAAGGCGAAGTGTAAGGGTGGCCCAGTATCTTCATCTCGTCGATGGCATCTTCGAAACGGTTGTATTCAAGGCCCGGCAGGTTGGTAACGGAATCTTCGGGCGGCGTACCAAACAACTCGCGGCGGGGCTCTGTTTTTTTAGCCTTACCCAACAGCAGGTGTGCTTCCCACAACAGTTCCTTACTGCTTAACCCGGTAAACCGAAAGGCCTTGATGCGGATAAGAATGCGCAGTTGCTCCAGCGAAATAGGCACCCGGTTTATAAAGTCGTGCAGGCCGGCAAAGGGGCCGTTTAGTTGGCGTTCTTCCAGTATATGTTTTATGCTCTTTTGCTCCAGGTCCTTTATCAAACCAAGGCCCATATAAATAGTAGTGCCTTCCAGCACCGCCAGTGCAACGCTGTTGTTTACACAGGGCAATTGTACATCAGCACCCAACATGCGGGCCTCGTGCAGGTAAAACTCGGTACTGTAAAACCCGCCAAAGTTGTTCAGCACACCGGTCATAAACTCAATAGGATAGTAGGCGCGCAGAAACAGGCTTTGGTAGCTCTCTACTGCGTAGGAAGCGGAGTGCCCCTTAGCAAACGAGTAGCCGGCAAAGCTCTCGATCTGCCGCCAAATCTCGGCAGTTTCTTCTAAAGGGTAATTACGTGCCTTACAGTTGTTGAAGAAGGTATCGCGCACCTGCTGAAACTCGGCCCGCGAACGGTATTTACCGCTCATGCCCCGGCGCATTACATCGGCTTCTTCCAGTGTTAGGCCGGCATAGTAATGGGCTACCTTTATCACATCCTCCTGGTATACCATTACGCCATAGGTGTCGGGCATAATCTCCAGCAGTTTGGGGTGGGCTTTTTTTCGGTGTTCAGGGTAGCGGTAGCGTAGTATGTATTCGCGCATCATACCACTGCTGGCCACACCGGGGCGTATAACCGAACTGGCTGCTACCAGGCCCAGGTAGTCTTCTACCTCCAGCTTGCGCAGCAGTTGCCGCATAGCCGGCGATTCCACATAAAAACAACCTACGGTATCGCCGGTTTTAAGCAGTTGGTTAATGCGGGGATCAACCTTAAAGTCCTGCACGCGGTGGATGTCTATTTCTTCCCCGCGGTTGGTTTTAATCAGCTCCACGGCGTCCTTAATATGCCCTAAACCACGCTGGCTAAGTATGTCGAATTTGTATAATCCTACATCCTCGGCTTCCAGCATCGAGAATTGGGTGGAGGGGAAACCTACGGGCATTAATTCCAGCGCACCGTAATAGGTAACGGGTAGCTCCGAGATGATGATACCGCAGGCATGCACGCTAAGCAGGTTGGGTAAGCCATGCAGGCGGTTGGCATACTTTAAAACCAGTTGGCCATATTGGTCGCTGGTTTGGGTGCGCACACCGCCTTCCTGTAGCTTGTCTATCTCGCGGTCGGGCAAACCAAACACTTTGCCTATTTCCCGTATACACGACTTCTTTTCAAAAGTGCTGTAACTGCCCAGCAAGGCGGCATGTTCGCCATACTTATCAAAGATGTATTCGCGCACGGTATCGCGATCGGTATGCGAAAAGTCTATGTCGAAGTCGGGCGGGTTTTTACGCGAAGGGTTAATGAATCGCTCAAAGTAAAGATCCAGTTCAATAGGGTCCACATCTGTAATGCGCAGGCAATAAGCAACTAAGCTGTTGGCGCCGCTGCCTCTTCCGATGTGGAAGAACCCCTGCTCGGTAGCAAAGCGAACAATGTCCCAGTTGATGAGGAAGTAAGAAGCGAAATCCTGTTTGATGATCGTTTCCATCTCCTTGTTAAACCGCTGCCGTATCTGTTCGCCGGGGTTGGGGTAGCGGTAGTGCAAGCCTTCTTCGGCCAGTTGTTGCAGCAAGCGGTAGTCTTCCTGAATGGAATGGGTAAACCGCCTTTTGTTTTTGTTGCTGCGGAAATTGAAGGTTACGTTACACTGTTCCAGAATACGTTCGGTGTTATAGATGGCAGTAGGGAAGTCGGAGAAGAGTAGTTGAAGGTCCTTAAGAGGACCAAAGCAATCGGCTTCGGTGCCTTGCTCGCCGGGGGGGAGCATACTTAATACAACGTTATGATGAATGGCCCGCAAAAGCCGGTGAGTGTTAAAGTCGTGTTTGTTGCGGAAGCTTATGGGGGCCAGCAACACCAGTTTTTGGGGCGATATGTTCTTGCCATACAAGCGGAAATAGGGCACATCTGCCGGTTTTATGCCTATGTATTCGTTGGGCTCCAGTTGGTGTGTTATGCCGCGCTGCCATGGGTAAATCACAAAACAGTTGGGCAGTTCAGGCGCCAGTGTAGGTATCTCCAGGTGGTTGGTGCGGTAAAAGCTCAGGTGTTCGTTCAATTCGCGGAAGCCTTCGTTGTTGGCAGCCAGGGCTATATAGTGTTGCTGGGCATTGGTGCGGAAATCAATACCTATAACTGGTTTGATATTGTACCGTGGGGCCAGGCGTATAAAGTCGAGCACGCCCGAAGTGTTGTTGATGTCGGTTAATGCCAACGTAGTAATGCCGGCATGCTGTGCATATTGCAACAGGGCCTCGGGGCTCATAACCCCGTAATTAAGGCTAAACCAGCTATGGCAATTCAAATACATGTTAGCGTGTGTGCTTGCAAAATTAGCAAAAAGCTAAAAAATGTAGCCATTAAAAGGGCTTTATTTTCGGGGAAAATGGCTTTGTTTCGTAGTATGAAACTGCATACCATCGATACCGGCTTTTTTAAGTTAGACGGCGGCGCCATGTTTGGCGTGGTGCCTAAAACCATGTGGCAAAAGCTAAATGTGCCCGATGCTAATAACCTGTGTACCTGGGCTATGCGCTGTATGCTAATTGAGGATGGCAAGCAACTGATATTGATAGACTGCGGCCTGGGCGATAAACAGGATGCTAAGTTCTTCAGCCACTATGAACCGCATGGCGATGCCTCGCTGGAGAAGTCGATAAAGGCTCTGGGTTATAGCTTTGATGATGTTACGGATGTAATCCTCTCGCACCTGCACTTTGACCATTGTGGCGGGGCCATCAAGCGCAACAGCGAAGGCGGCTATTACCCGGCATTTAAGAACGCCACCTACTGGAGCAACCTCGAACATTGGGAATGGGCCACTAAACCCAATGCCCGGGAAAAAGCCTCGTTTTTAAAGGAGAACATATTGCCGATACAGGAGAGCGGTCAGTTAAAGATGGTAGAAAGTGGCAGCACAGCCGTACATCCCAACATTGCGCTGCATACCGTATCGGGCCATACCGAGAGCATGTTTATACCACACATTACCGTGAATGGCAAAACCATTATTTACTGTGCTGATTTGTTCCCCAGCATGGCGCATATACCGCTGCCGTATGTAATGGCTTACGATACGCGTCCGCTGCTTACATTGGATGAAAAGAAGAAGGTGCTGGACTATGCCGTAGCCAACAACTATTACCTCTTCTTTGAGCACGATAAAGCCAATGAACTTTGCAGCCTGCAGCAAACCGAAAAGGGGGTACGCGAGAAGGACTTGCTGAAACTGGCCGACTTGTTATAAACAGCGCCTACTGAATTTTTTGCCACCCCAGCCGTTCTACAATAGAGCAGTAAACCAATACCTATGTATAAGCTGAAGATCATAATTGCCAGCACCCGCCCCGGCCGCAAAGGCGAGGCCGTAGGTGCCTGGATAACCGAACTGGCTAAGCAGCAACCGGACTTTGAAATAGAAGTGCTGGACCTGGCGGTTATAAACCTGCCTTTTTTGGATGAGGCTAATCACCCGCGGTTGCACAAGTACGAGAAGGAGCACACCAAAAAGTGGAGCGAAACTATTGATGGTGCCGATGCCTTTTTGTTTGTAACACCGGAGTATAATTACGGCTACCCGGCCCCTTTAAAGAACGCTATTGACTTCTTGTTTTGGGAGTGGCATTTTAAGCCTGTAGCTTTTGTTACTTACGGTGGTATTGCTGGTGGCACCCGCTGCCAGCAGATGTTGAAGCAGGTTGTTACGGCCTTAAGCATGATGCCTGTAAATGAGGCGGTTAACGTGCCTTCCTTCGCGAAGTTTTTAACGCAGGAGGGGAAGTTTGAACCGGATGAAGTGGTAGAGAAGTCAGCCGGAGAGATGTTTAAAAGCCTGCTGAAATGGACTACGGCGCTGGCCCCTATGCGGCAAAAATAAAGGCAGCCGCTAAGGACTGCCTTTTTGTAGCGAAGCGGAGGGTCGAACTCCGGACCTCAGCATTATGAGTGCTGCGCTCTAACCAACTGAGCTACCTCGCCATTTGCGCCTTAGGAGATGACCTCCTTAAAAGCGGGACGCAAATATATTTCTTTCGGTGAAATTTTAGAGTCCCGGGCCCAACTATTGGTATAAAAGTTTGAAGGCAAGGGCTTTGGCTTTAACGCCGGGGCAGTAGGCGGGCAAGGCAAGTTTTATATTTTAGCTTCCTAAACTGTTGATTGTGGCAGAAAGAAAGATACGTTTCCGTGAGGCTTTGCGCGAGGCCATGAGTGAAGAAATGCGCCGCGACCCTACCGTTTTTTTAATGGGGGAAGAAGTAGCCGAATACGATGGCGCTTATAAAGTAAGCCAGGGTATGCTGGCTGAGTTTGGTGCCAAGCGGGTAATTGATACACCGATCTCTGAACTGGGTTTTGCCGGTATTGCCGTGGGTGCGGCCATGAATGGCGTACGCCCGATTGTGGAGTTTATGACCTGGAACTTTGCCATACTGGCTTTTGACCAAATCATTAACGGCTCGGCGAAGATGCTGGCCATGAGCGGCGGGCAGTTTGGTAACCCAATTGTGTTCCGCGGACCGCAGGGCAGTGCCGGGCAGCTTGGGGCGCAGCATTCCCAAATGCTCACCAATATGCTGGCTTCGGTGCCGGGTTTAAAGGTGATATCTCCATCTAATCCATACGATGCCAAAGGCCTTTTAAAGAGCGCCATCCGCGATAACGACCCTGTTATGTTTATGGAGAGCGAGGTGATGTATAGCGACCTTGGCGAAGTGCCTGAAACCGAATACCTGATACCAATTGGTAAGGCAGATATTAAGCGAGAAGGCACCGATGTTACCCTTGTATCGTATAACAAGATGATGAAGGTAGCGCTTAAGGCGGCCGAGGAGTTGGAGAAAGAAGGTATAAGCGCGGAGGTTATTGATCTTCGCACCATTCGTCCGCTGGATATGGAGACCATCCTTACCTCGGTTAAGAAGACTAACCGCCTGGTAATTATAGACGAAAGCTGGCCGTTTACCTCTATTGCTTCGGAGATTACCTTCCAGGTGCAGCGGTACGGTTTTGATTACCTTGATGCACCTATACGCCGTGTTTGCGGTGCCGATGCTTCGATGCACTATGCAGGTAATTTGGTGGAAGCCTACCTGCCCAGTGTGCCCAAGGTGGTTGAAGCCGTTAAGTCGGTTACCTATAAACTATAAACTATCCTAAAGGGTGGTTGGCATACCCGGCAAGCAGGTTATATTAGCGCCCTCAATAGTGATAGATGAACAGCAAAGAAGAGTTTGATTATATCTCTTACCGTCAGAAGAATACTTCAAAGCCTAATCCGTACGCTCCGTTTATATATGCCGTAGTGCTGGTATTTGGCGTAGCCCTTGGTTACGTGGTTAATACCATTACCATGGGTAAGCAGAACATGTTCAGCAATGCCAACTACGATAAGGTGCAGGAGATACTGGATTACGTAGACGTTAAATACGTTGATACGGTTAATCGTGAGCAACTGCTGGACGGCGCTATTGACAAGCTGTTGAGCGGCCTCGATCCTCACTCGGTTTACATCCCTGCCTCGGAACTGAAGGAAATGAATGAGTCGCTGGAGGGTAACTTTGAAGGTGTAGGTATTGAGTTTTACCTGGTGCAGGATACCATTACCGTTGTAACTGCCATACCGGGCGGCCCATCGGAGAGTGTTGGTATTAAGGCCGGCGACCGTATTGTAAAGATCAACGACACGCTGGTAGCCGGGGTACATATTGAGGAAACAGGCGTTAAGAAGAAGCTTCGCGGGCCTGCGGGTACCAAGGTGCATGTAAGCATTATGCGCAGCGGTGCCCAGAAGCTGGTAGAGTTTGATATTACCAGGGGCAAGATCCCTTTGTATAGTGTAGATGCTTCGTATATGATAGATGCTACTACCGGTTACATCCGCATCAACAACTTTAGCGCTACTACACATGCCGAGTTTGTAGAGAAGGTGAACGAAATGGAGATGAAAGGCATGAAGAAGCTGATCATCGACTTGCGCGGTAACCCGGGTGGTTACCTGCAGGCGGCTACCTCTATTGCCGATGAGGTAATAGGCGGCAAGCGCTTGCTGGTGTATACACAGGGTAAATCGTACGACCGTCAGAACTATAATGCCAGCAAAACCGGCTTGTTTGAAACCGGTGAACTTTGTGTGCTGATTGACCAGGGTTCAGCTTCGGCCAGCGAGATCCTTTCGGGCGCTATTCAGGATTGGGACCGCGGTACAATTGTAGGCCGTACTTCGTTTGGCAAGGGCCTGGTGCAGGAGCAGTTTGAACTGCGCGATGGTTCGGCACTGCGCTTAACTGTGGCCCGTTATTATACACCTTCTGGCCGTTGCATACAGCGCAGCTACGAGAAAGGCACCGAGGAGTATTACAACGAGATTTACGAGCGCTATGCCCGTGGTGAGTTTGTTCACGAGGACTCGATCATCAGCAGCGATACTACCGTTTATAAAACAGCCGGTGGCCGCCGGGTTTATGGCGGTGGCGGTATACGCCCCGATGTGTTTGTGCCGATGGATACAAGCGCGGATAATGAATACTACTTTGCTGTGCGTTCGTTTGTGCCTGAGTTTGTTTACAAGTACTCGGCTGATCATCCTGAATTCCTGAACAAATACAAGAGCCTCCAGGAATACTCGAGCGGATTTGCGGTTAGCGATGCCTTGTATAACGAGTTTATAAGCTATGCCACTGTCAAGGGTTTAAAGGATAAGAAGGATCGCGACGGTCATATTGCACCGAAGATCAAGACTACTTTACGGGCCTTTTTTGCCAAACAGGTTTGGCGCATGGAGGGTTACTACTTTATTGCCAACCAGGATGATAGTGTGGTGAAGGCGGCGTTGGAGAAGATGAAGTAAGCTTTTTACGGCTCGCTGATTAATGCTGATGGTTATGATGGGTGTATGATTTGAGCTTACCAGCCTTTAAGCAGACTTGTGTGTAAGGATGTATTTACCGGGGGGGGGTATACAACGTAATAGCTTCAGTTATATGCCCTCTATTGGCCTAATACGAATGAGGCCGGGTTGGATTACGGTAAATGAATTTTGCAACTCATTCAAGTGTTGATGCACAAGTTTGCATACAATTTCTCCTCGTTCCATTGTGTTATAGCCGTCTAAGCGAACAAGAATAATACCGTTATGCAGTTTATTCAACCGAAAGGACAATTCCCCGAAATCTTTATCCCGGGTTATCATTATACGCCCCTCTTCTTTCGCCTTTGCTAGCAGTACCTCATCTTCAAGAGAACGTTCCTGCTCTACTACATAAAAGACATCGTGGTCAAGGTTTCGTAGTCCCTGAACTATGCTGCGATCTATTCCTTCGTCAGCAAGAAACTTCATACAGCTATTGGGTAGATGCTTTCGCCATTTAATGCGTCCGCGGCAAATTCAAGGGCTGCCATAATTGCTTCTTTGGTCAATCGTGGGTGTGCTTCCAGCAAGTTTTCTATTGTTTCTCCGGCAGCAAGCGATTTCAGGATAAGCTCAACCGTAAGCCTGGTTCCCTTAATAACGGGCTTGCCCATCATTACCTTTGGGTTTACTTCGATATACGGATGTAGCGGTAACATAATCGGACTTTATCCAAAGATAAAACTAATTTTTTAGCTTTTCGGGCGTAGACTAAATGCGTTGTGCTGATAGAGATTAATTCTGCCGTTCTTATAGTGGTGATAGGGTTTGATATGCTTTGATTGGGAATGATAGGATTTGATTGGAAGTACGTATAGGCCTATCTTCCAATCATTACCGGATTTTTGATTTTAGAATGCTGATTTATAATGTATCGTCCTGAAAAAGGTTACAAAAGGTTACATTGAATCCGGGGTTACACTTTGTTAGTTTTGAGTTAGGAGTGCTGAGTTGTGAATTAAAACTTTACACT
The DNA here is from genome assembly GCA_046329495.1 of Chitinophagales bacterium. Classification (GTDB taxonomy): domain Bacteria; phylum Bacteroidota; class Bacteroidia; order Chitinophagales; family LD1; genus Bog-950. The sequence continues at coordinate 293,799 of JAXLUO010000003.1, forward strand.
CCTTTACACTTTTTCTTGTCTGAACTAAGATTCGTAAGATTTGAGGATTGTTGATTTAACAGCCAATGTATCGTCCTGAAAAAAGTTGACAAAAGCTTACATTGAAATGTAAAGTTTACACCTTATAGCATGTCTTGTTAGGCTGGATTGTAGTGAAACACGTTTGTTTTTGACGTTTTTGCGCGGTTATGGGGGGTGAATGCCTCTTTGTCCCTTGAAAAGTTGACAATGGTTTACACGGAAGTGTAAACTTTATGCTTCTCAAGGAAAGAAACCGAACACTTTAGGAAAGTTTTCATTTGTGCACATTTGTGCAGTTGATTTTGCGTGCACAAATTGCCGAAATCTTAAAGTGTTTGAGGGATGGGCATAGTTCTGCCGTTCAGTTATCAGAGATTTCTTCTTTTGCTTAGCTGTGGCCTGGCAGAAGGTAAAAAATCAGCAGCGGGTTAGTGGTTTCGCAGGTATGTCAAGGAACGGTGGTTAATGCGAAGGTATAATAAAAGACGTTTTGTTTCAAATAATATTCTTTATTTAACAAAATAGATTTCAACTGCAGTTATCGCGTTGCAAACGCGAAGCTTAGTCGTAACGCGTTGAAAACGCGCGACAGCAGTTGGAATACAGAAATACAAAGCGGAAGATTGCTTCCGGACGATGTTGCTAATTGATTTTTTATGGAATGTCCATCGCAATGACGGTCTGTTTTATTGGCCGGGCGCGGGCTGCCTGGTGCACGCAGCCGGGGTTTGTCAACCACCTCCGAAAAAATGAAGCTATTCTGATTGCTGCGCACTCTTCATTTTTTCTCGTCCTCCTTAGCGACGCACAATGGCTCGGCAAAGGAGGACAAGTTATTTTCTTAAAGGAATGTTTGCTGGATGTGCTTGCTTCGTCTAGTTGGGGAAGAGTGTTTTTGAAACTTTAGCTTTCTTATTTTCGGTGGAGGATGGATTTAAGGTATGCTAAAGAAATACGCAGTACATATCGTTGTAATTGTGGTACTCGTTGTTTTGGGTGTCAGGAGTTGCTATAAGCAGCATAGAGCATCTGATTTGTTATTAGCAAACTTTAAAGTTACCGATTGTCAGGTGACGAAAACGGTAAGGGCTGTACGCCCCAGTCGTTTGATTGTTTACTATGAATTTGAGGTCGATTCAATGAAGTATACCGGAACTAAGATTTATCCATTGTTGAAAGTTGATCCTAAGATATTGTCAGGACTACAATTCCCGGTAGCCTATGAAGTTAGCGATCCTTCAAACAATGAAATAATTGTTACTGCAAGTGATTTTGCAAAGTTTAATTTGAAGCCTCCAGGAAAATATGAGATGGTTCGATAACTAAACTAATATGCAGACTTTCGACGTCACGTTATCTCTCTTTTTACCACTACGGTGTTTGCCAAAATATCTCCTAAACGCTGGTTTGAACTTGTATTTAGGATAAGCATAATTCCTATTAAGCCGAACGGGAACAGGTCTATCAAATCAACCAGGTGACGCTTTAACGATTGAAGAAATTTGGGTGATTTATGAGGTGAGTCTTTGCTAACAACCTTCAGTCCCATTAAATAATTACCAATAGTAGCTCCACACAAGGATTCAATCCCGGCGGTCCATAGCACCCATACCAGTATAAGCATGTAAAAGGGCATACCTATAAGGGTATAGGACCGTGGGCCGATTTTAGTGCCCCAGAAATAGATGAAGGTAATGAGGACGGCCAGTATTACCAGATAGTCAACAAAGCCTGCCAGTGCTCGCAGTAGCACATAGCTTTTGCCTGCCGGAACAGTTGTTGAAGATGGATTCGTTGGGGTCTGTTTTGTGCTGAGGAGATAAATGGAAGTAATAAGCCACCTTAGAAGTTCGAAAAGTTTTAGAGATAAATAAATCATTAGGCTTAGGGGGAAACTAAGGATAGGGGAGAGTAAAATGTAGGATAGTCCAGCTTTAATGCCTTCCATTTTTAGAAAGCCCAAATCGAGCACTATACGGGGATGTTTTAGTGCAAGAATAACTTGGAGAATAGAATAGGGGAAGAAAAGCAAGGCTACTACCGTATGTATTTTTAGCAGCACATTCAGAGGAAAGTGGACGTGCTTTAGCTTGTGTAGTAGAGTGTTTAGCTTAATCATGCTTGAAAGTCTCGATGCCCGGATGCTGCATGCAAAATAGCTATTTTTATAAATACATAATTAAGCTGGTAAAGGTCTGTGGTGATAGCTGTACACGAGATCGGCTTTTATTCGCTTTATAAAATATCATCTGAGTAAGGCATCCCCTTGTCTTTTTTCACACGATCGATTTTTCTGTTGGTGAGTCGGTTTTTTTATTGTTACGGTAGGCTATAACGCCTACAATGGCATGGGGAAAGTACAAAAACACAAAGCGGAAGTTCCGAAGTCTCGGAAGCTTCCGGACGATGTTGCTAATTGATTTTATATGGAATGTCCATCGCAATGACGGGCTGTTTTATTAGCTAGGCGTGTGCGGCCCGGTGCATACAGCCGAGGTTTATTACCCACCTCCGAAAAAATGAAGATATTCTGATCGCTACGCACTTTTCATTTTTTCACGTTCTCCTTACCAAAGAGGATAGCTTAATTACCGGTTATGTGTGCTTTGTGGGCAGGGATATTTCGCTGCTGTTTATTTAACGGATTGGCTCAATATGACAGCGTGGTTTTGTTGATGATAGGAGGGTTGTTGTAAGAGGTGTTGCGAACGCGAGGTTTAGTAATGACGCTTTTACATATGCGAGGCAGTTTGTGTATATATTATTAAATTGCAAGACGAAAAAGGGTTAAATTACACTGGTAAGTTTCATGTATTGCATTAATAAACCCTCATGTTATTATAATACAGCAACAATTCGAGTTTTCGCGTTGTTGCTGTGGTTATTGTGTTTTAAACAAGGAATCTGCCAAAAGCAGGATTACATATGGCTATCGGGTTATGATAGTAAGGTTGGATTCGATTCTTCCACCAATACATTGTATGGTATCTCGGTAATGGATTTTAATGATACCCCCCAGAATATTTACTATGATAGCATACAGATGAACTTTGATAGAACAAATGTCAGCTATTGCGATGGCAGCGGTAATTTGCTGTTCTATACAAATGGTATTTATATTGCTAATAGCCTCGATGAAAAAATTGAGAACAGTGATAGCCTTAACTGGGGTGGGATTATTTACCTAGTTAATCCAGGTATTTACAAATACGGCTACAGAACATTTCAGGGCATTGTTGCTTTGGAGGATCCCGGTGTTTCTAATCAGTACTATATTATAAATACCGTTATTGACACCACGGCTGCAGGTCCTTTAGATATAAAAAAGGTAGTCTATCATAAGCTGAGCTTAAATGCTAATGGCGGGCTTGGCCGTGTGCTGGATAGAAATCAAACTATTATTGACGGTGAACTATCCATGGAGATGGCAGTAATACGGCATGCCAATGGAAGGGATTGGTGGATAATTGTGCGGCAGCAAAATACAAACTGTTATAAGCGGATACTGCTAAGCGCGACTGGTATAACCGCTATACAGCCCGATATTTGCCTTGGTCAGGTTTTTCCGAATTACGATGTTGGTAGTTTTGCCGTTTCGCCCGATGGAGCCAGGGTGGCTCATTATTGCCCCCGAAATGGTGTACAGATCTTTGATTTTGACCGTTGCGAAGGTTTATTAACTAATGTATTACACATAGCTACCCCGGGCTTGTTTGATTCATCCTACTATTTTGGCGGTTTGTGTTTTTCGCCAAGTGGCAGGTTTCTATACCTTGGGGCGACAGCATACGTTTTTCAATATGATACCTGGGCAATTGATGTTGCCGGCAGTGTAGATACTGTTGCAGTGTATGATGGGGCGATGAACCCGTTTGGTAGCTACTTTATAACCATGCAAATGGGACCCGATGGTAAGATTTATGAAAGTTGCGGCAATGCGGAGAACGTTTACCATATTATTGAGCGGCCGGACGAAAAAGGTGATAGCTGTCTTTTTATTCAGCATGGCATACACCTACCAACATATAGTTGCGGTGTCCCTAACTTTCCCAATTACCGGTTAGGCGCACTCGCAGGAAGCCCTTGTGATACTTTAACCCATATTGGAGCACCTACCTTAAGCGATTTACAGATTAAGCTGTATCCTAATCCGGCTTCGGAGTATGTGGTAATAGACTACGGTACTATTGATTGGGGTAAGGGTAAAGCGGATTTACAACTTACAAATTGGTTAGGGCAGTTGGTTTACGAGCAGCCGTTGCCTATGTATAGTGGTTTTCAGAAGGTAGCAGTTGCCGGCTTTGCCAGTGGCGATTATACGGTTACCATAAGCCAGGGTAAGCAGGTTGTGGCAAAGGGGAAATTTAGTAAGTTGTAATGCCGGCAATTCTGTTTTATTGGCTGGGCGTGTACGGCCCGGTGCATGCAGCCGGGGTTTATTAACCACCTCCGAAAAAATGAAGCCCCTTCGACTACGCTCAGGATGGCAATAGCTACGCATTTTTCATTTTTTCTCGTCCTCCTTACTAAGGAGGACAGCTTAGGTACCGCTTGAATGTTTTATTTATTCAGGGGAGCTTTCGCTGCTGTTTATTTAGCCGATTGGCTCAATATGACAGCTGCGTGATTTAGTGAAAGGTAGAAACTTCATATTCTTATTGAAAGATGCATTCTCCACCTCCTCCGGCAAAGCACCCCACGCTGTGGCTATGCCTTAGTGCATTGCCTCGTCCTCCTGTCAGGAGGACAGTTTATGGTACTGCTTTATTATGACTGCTGCTGTAAAGGCAGAGATCCTGTAGCCTTTACCTGTTATAGTGAGCAGGGGATATATCGCTGCCGTTTATTTAACGGACTGGCTCAATATGACAGTTGCGTGATTTAGTGAATTGTCTGCTTTCTTATCTCTGATTTCTAAAGTCTGCTTACCAGTTGCACTTCAGTATCATACCACCTGCATCGCCGGGGCGGGAGTGGAGTACTTTGCTGAAGGCCGGTTTTTTGTTGCGTATGTCTTTCTGGTCTTCGATGTTGCCTTCGTAAGCATCTATACGCAGCGTGTTTAATCCGTAGCGGCCGGTGTTCCAGGCTTTGGCGATAAGGTAGTTTTGGTTGTTTACACCCAGAATGATGTTTTTGCGGATAGCACCATTTTCTTTCAACCTGATCATTTCGTGGTTTACCAGTACTTGTCCGTTAAATACAATGCTAACCGAGTCGTTGTCTTCTTCGCCATCATCGTATATAAATATGGTAAGGTAGCAGTCCTTTACCTCGGCTTTGTATTCGTAGCGAACGCTATCGGTGCCCAGGTTCAGTGCTTCGTCTAACTTTTTAGGAGCCTCTACCTTTATATCAGGAGCCTCGGCACTTTTAACGGTAACGATAAAAGCGCAGGTTTCCATGTTACCTGTTTTATCTTTGGCTTTAAAGCTAAAGGTATGTACGCCGATGGGTAAAAAGCATCCGCTTTTAGAGCCTTCCATTTGTATAACCGTATCGATATTGTTGTTATCGGTTGCGGTAGGTGCGGTGTAATAAAATTGCACACCGCGACGGTCGGGGCTAAGTACCACCGTAGTATCGTGCGGACAAGAAAGTTTAGGCGGATCGTAGTCGTGCACGTTCACCATAAAGGAACATTCGCGGCTGTTGCCACTGTTATCGAACACTTTAAAGGTGTTGAGTGTGGGGCCAATAGGGAAGAATGCACCGCTTTCCTGCCCTTTGGTTTGTATCAACTTCAGCTCGCTGCCACCACTGTATTGCGGGGCGGTATATTTTACAATTGCACCACGGGTGCCTTTGTCGTTCCCTTTTACAATATCGGTAGGGCAGGTAATTTTTATAGGCTTTGCGGTTATGCTGCCATCGGCTTTTTCAACCGTTACCGCAAAACTGCAATAGGTTTTGTTGCCGGCAGCATCCTTAGCGCTATACTTAACAATGGTAACGCCTACCGGAAATTTATCGCCGCTTGTCGGGCCGCTTTCGCGGATAACCGGGATAGCTTCGCCTGCATCCATAGCAGTTGGAATGGTATAATTTACCAGGGCTGTTTTTTCGCCCTGTTCGCAGGTAACTTTCATATCGGCAGGGCAGGTAATAACGGGCACGCTGTTATCGCGCAGGCTGATGGTAAAGGAGCAAGTAAGCTTACCATAGGTAGCATCCTGCAGTTCGTACACTACTTTGGTATCTCCTAAAGGGAACACTGCACCGCTGGCGGGGCCTGAGGTGCGGGTCATGGCTTGTTTGCCGGTGCGTAGTAGAACGTAGGGCTCATCATAGTTAATAGGGCGGCTTGTTTTTTCGGCTTCGCAGAACACTACTATGTCATCGGTGCAGTGCATTTCCGGTGCTACATCTTCCACCACAGTAATATTAAAGCCGCAGGTGCTTTTGTTGCCGGCCACATCGGTAGCACTATAGGTTACACGTGTTACCCCGGGGCCAACTTCGGAACCGCTGGCGGGGCCTTCTACCAATGCAACTTTTGAGTTGGTGCAGTTATCAATTGCGGTTACTACGGGGTAATCCAGCTTTACGGTTTCTTGTCCCTTGGGGATTTTTACTATGCGATCGCTGGGGCAGTTCAATTGCGGAGGACTTTTATCAACCACCTTAATGGTAAAGCTACCGTTTAATGTTTTGTTACCGGCAGTAGCCTGAAAACTTAGCTGCGATTCACCCATCGGGAATTCAGAGCCGGAGGGGAGGCCTTCTAACTGGCGAAGCTCGTAGGTGCCACAACTTACGGTTACGCGGGGCGCTATAAAGTAAACGGTAGCGTTGCAATTTTTTGCATCTGCCACGGCTACCAAGTTGTCGGGCACTTTTAGTGTAAAGTTCTCGTCAATTGGTTTGGCAACCTCGCGGTAGAGGGCGGTAATATCGGCCGGGTAAAGGCTGCGGTTATAAAAGCGCACGTCATCCAGGCAGCCGGTAAAGTATTTATAGACGCCGCCGCTTAAACTACGGCCGAGGTCCAGCCCGCCTTCGGCGGCGGTAAAGCCACCGGTTTTCATTTGTTGCCAGATAAGGCTGCCGTTGAGGTAAGCACGCAGGAAGCCATCGTCGTACACCAATACCAGGTGATACCATGTGCCAAATTCTATAGGGTGGCTGTTATAGCTTTTATCTTCTCCTGTAAAATCGTTCGATACCTCGATATGGCTGTACGAATCGCCGAAATTGCGGCTGATTACTACTTTATATTGGCAGGCGGTGCCACTACCTTTATAGAACAGCGGGAGAACGAGGTTAGTGCTGTTAGCCGGTTTTTCGGGTTTAATCCACATAGAAACGGTAAAGCCGGAGGTGGCCGCTTTAAAGGCGGGGTTATCGGCAATTTGCAGAAATCCGTTTTCGCCGTTAAAGCGCAGGGCGCCGCAATTGGTTCCAAAGCGGTCTTCGGTGGAGCTAACACCACGTGGTATTTGGGCATCTAAGTGATTAGGACCGGCATCAACACCTGAATTGTTGCAGGGGTAATGGCAAATGAGCCCCTCGGTGGGTAGCTGCGCCGTTGCCCATAGGGCACAGAACAAGAACAACAATGTGGGATATTGTTTCATGGGATAGATAGGGGCCAAAGGTAGGGGTATTACGGAGGCAGCAGCCAAACGTTACATGGTGTTTTTCAATATGTAAGAAACATTGTCCTATTAAGTAAGCGGTAGCATAATTCGTTGCTTTTATGCTTAAAATGCTTAAAATGAATGCTTTACGATTAAATTAACCCCCAGCAGGAGGGCAGCCGGATCGGATTTAAGGATTATCCTTTCCTATAAGTTGGTACCCTTTTATGATTATAGGGTTGGGTATTTGGAATTTCGTTTGTTATGATTAACTTTGCGCGCTTTAAACGACGAAAGAAATGCAAGTTACATCTGAAGTAAAGAAGAACTTATTTAAGACATACGGTGGTGCTGAGACCAACACCGGTTCTACTGCCGGCCAAATCGCCCTGTTTACAGAGCGCATTAACCACATTAGCAGTCACCTGGAAACAAACAAAAAAGACTACGCGAACACCCGCTCGTTGCTGAAACTGGTAGGTAAGAGACGCCGTTTGTTAAATTATATGATGAAGACGGACCTGACCGGTTACCGTCAACTGATCGAGAAGCTCAGCATCAGAAAGTAATACTGTAAAGAAGAGGATGGCGCACAGCCATCCTTTTCGCTTTATGGAGGTGGCAGCCCGCCTTAGGGGCAGCCGGTGATGAAAAAGTCGGGGTAGGTTTTGGGATGGACCACGACTATAAACAAAAAAGATCCCCAACGCATACACAATCCCACCTTTTATTGCGCGTTGGCGGGACAAGAAGACGAAGACAATTAGAAATATTTAGACCAACATTAATTATTTAAAGATGAACGTAATTAAAAAGACGATTGACCTTGGCGGAGGCCGTACTGTAGAAATTGAAACAGGCCGCTTAGCTAAGCAAACCGACGGCTCGGCCGTTATTAAGTATGGCAACACGATGTTGCTGGCAACGGTATGTGCCGATAAAAAGGCCAAAGAAGGCGTAGACTTTATGCCGCTTACTGTTGAATACCGCGAGAACATGGCTTCTGTAGGCCGTATTCCGGGTTCCTTCTTTAAACGCGAAGGCAAACCAACCGATGATGAAGTATTGATTTCGCGCCTGATTGACCGCGCGCTGCGTCCGCTGTTTCCTGATGATTTCCACGCCAACGTGGTAGTGCAGGTAACCTTAATTTCAGGCGACCTGAATGAACTGCCTGATGCATTTGCCTGTTTGGCCGCTTCGGCTGCCTTAGCAGTTTCCGATCTGCCTTTCAACGGCCCTATCAGCGAAGTACGTGTTGCTAAAATTGACGGCCAGTTGGTAATTAACCCTACCAAGAGTGCCCTGGAAAGCGAAGGCACTACCATTGACCTGATCGTTGCCTCTTCTGCTACCTCTATTGTAATGGTAGAAGGTGAAATGAAAGAAGTGAGTGAAGCAGAGATGGTTGAAGCGATCATTTTTGCCCAGGAAGCTATCTTTAAACAAGTAGCTGTGCTGAAAGAACTGGAAGCAGAAGCCGGCAAAACTGAAAAGCGCACCTACGAACACGAGAAACATAACGAAGACCTGCGCAAGCGCCTGAACGATTTCTGCTACGACAAATGTTGCGAAGTTGCTGCCCAGCAGATTAACGATAAGAAGAAGCGCACCGAAGCATTTGATGCTGTATACGATGCCTTTGAAGCTACTTTGACCGACGAGGAAAAAGAAGAGAACGACTTTTTATTAGGTATTTACTGGGGCTTAGCCCAATACAATGCCGTGCGCGATGTAATGTTGCAACAGAACAAGCGTTTGGACGGCCGTAAGATGGACGAGGTTCGTCCTATCTGGAGTGAAGTAGGTTACCTGCCGGGTCCACACGGTTCGGCCCTGTTTACCCGTGGCGAAACACAATCGTTAACTACTGTAACCTTAGGTACCAAACTGGATCAGCAGTTAATTGACGGTGCTATCTATAACTACGAGAAGAAATTCCTGTTGCACTATAACTTCCCGCCATTTAGCGTTGGTGAAGCACGTGTACCGCGTGGTACCGGCCGCCGCGAAGTAGGCCACGGTAACCTGGCCTGGCGTGCTATTAACGTAGTGCTGCCTAAGGATTTTCCTTACACATTGCGTGTAGTATCTGATATTCTTGAATCGAACGGTTCGTCGTCAATGGCCACTGTATGTGCCGGTACGCTGGCGCTGATGGATGCCGGTGTGCAGATCCAGAAGCCTGTATCGGGTATTGCGATGGGCTTAATTACCGACGAAAAGAGCGGTAAGTATGTTATCCTGAGCGACATTTTGGGCGATGAAGATCACCTGGGTGATATGGACTTTAAAGTGTGTGGTACCGCCGAAGGTATTACTGCCTGCCAAATGGATATTAAGATTAAAGGTTTGAGCCGCGAACTGCTGAGCCAGGCTTTAGAACAAGCCAAGCGAGGCCGTTTACACATATTAGGCGAAATGCTTAAGACGCTGGATAAACCACGTGAAGATTACAAGCCACAGGCTCCGCGTGTGGTGGTTCTGCAGATCGACAAAGAATACATTGGTGCCGTTATCGGGCCCGGTGGCAAGGTTATACAGGAAATGCAGCGTGAAACAGGTTGCACCATTGTTATTGAGGAAGTGGGTAACTACGGTAAAGTGGAAATCTTCTCGCCGAACAAAGATGGTATTGACCGCGCCGTTGCCAAAATTAAAGGCATTACCGCCACACCGGAAATTGGTGAAGTGTACGAAGCCACCGTTAAGAGCATTATGCCTTACGGCGCGTTTGTAGAATTCCTGCCGGGCAAACAAGGTTTGTTGCACATCTCTGAAATTTCGCACAAGCGTTTAGAGACCATGGATGGCATCTTCAAGGAAAATGAAGTGGTAAAAGTGAAACTGTTGGGTATTGACAACAAGACCGGCAAGTTTAAACTGAGCCGCAAAGTGTTACTTGATAAGCCACAAGGAAGCAACGAAGCCCAGGCTGCTGAATAAGCGACTAAACTTAGTAATACGGAGCCCTGCCGGCAGGCGGGGCTTTTTTATTGGTGCTGATTACTGCCGCTTTTCTGCTAATGTTGCGTTATGATTTTGCTGGACCACCGGCACATTGCGGACCCTTATTTTAACCTGGCTACCGAAGAGTATTTGGTGCGCCATGCCGATTGCAGTAAGCAGGATATTTTGCTGCTGTATGTAAACGGTCCGTCGGTAGTGGTGGGGAAGAACCAGAGTATTTACCGGGAAGTTAACCTGCCTTATCTGCGCCAAACCAATTTGCCGGTATGCAGGCGGGTGAGCGGTGGTGGTACGGTTTACCACGATGCCGGCAACCTGAGTTTTGCTTTTATAAGCGCCTTTGCCGACTATAAGGTGAACAACTACCTGCACTTTAATACCCCTATTATTGAAGCGTTGCGCAAGGCCGGTATTGATGCGAAAGCCGATGCCCGGAACAACATATTGGCGGGGGAGAAGAAGATATCGGGCAATGCCCAGTTTACGGATAGAAAGAACCTGCTGAGCCATGGCACGCTGCTGTTTAATGCAGAGTTGGCGGCTTTGCGCGGCGCTTTAAAGCAGAATGACTTTGAGGTGCATACCAAGGCGGTGGGTTCGGTGAGGAGTAGCGTAACTAATTTGATAGACCTAACGGACCGCTGGACGGATATAAACGCCTTTATTGATTACCTGATAGGGGAGTTGCCTGTTGAAGGGAAATATAACTTTAGTGTAGCGGATGAGGGGGCTGTAGGGGATCTGGCTAACGAACAATACCGCAACTTTAAGTGGATTTACGGTCGCACCCCTGAAACTATTTTACAAAAGAATGGTGTTAGGGTTACTATCACCGAAGGTTGCATCAGCCGTATAGAGCAGGAAGGCCAAACTATTTTAGCTGAACTGAACGACACACCGTTTACCTATACCCACCTAACAAAAACGCCGGGCTTGGAACCCGGCGCTATAAATTTATTGGTGAACTTGTTCTTCTGATTACTCAGCAGAACCTTTCTTCTTTTTCTTGTCCATATCAATGGCTTCCTGCAAACTGTTAGGTTCTTTTTTGCCTTTGTATTTAGGGTTTTTGCTCCATTCGTAAACACGTTGGCCATCGATGTATTTAGAAACGAAAGCATCTTTAATGCCCATTTTGCGAACGTCAACCACAAACTGCTTGGCAGTTTCTTCATCAGGGAAATAGCTGATGATGTAGCGGTTCATGCCATCCACTTCTTCGTAGCCGATGTAACGTGGCTGATCGAAATATTTGTTGATGTTAAACTCCTTGTAAAGGCCTATCTGCACTTTGTAAACAGTGCCTTTTTGCGGAGCGTTTTTCATGTCCTTAATGTAGTTCTGCGTAACAGTTGTATCGCCACCTTCTACATATTCGCCTTTCAGCAGTTGGTTTTCCTGGGTAAGTTTCTGTACCTGTTGGTCGTAGGCAGCTACTTTGTTTTCCAGTTCGGCCTGTTTGGTGCTTGAATAAGCGAGATCATCTTTCAGGTGCTTAATCTCTGCTTCGTTGCTATCCAGCGTGGTGTGCAGGTCTTCCATTTTAGCTTTGTAGCCTTCCAGGTTGCTCATGTAACCTTTCAGCTCTTCCTTCAGCCTTTTCTTTTCTTCCTTAGAAAGTTGCTGAGCTGAAACAGAAGCAGCCATTAACACAGCGCAGAACGCCAGGGTAACTAATTTCTTCATTTGCATGTAGGGGTTAGTGTGTGCCGACAAAACTAAGCGTTTGGGCCAAAAAAGGAAATTTATAGCCGTGATTTTGAGTGCATAACAAATGTTGCTCACGTGTAATCAGAGCAACTAACGGTATAACGGATAATACAACGCCAAAATGCCGGGCATATACTACCCGGCCTGTGGTGTAATTTCTACCTAAAGGTTAGAATATTTTACGCAATCCGATTACAGCAAGCGCCAGTAAACCTGTGTATAGTAAGGCGTGTTTGCCATCCATATCCTGCAATTTTTCCTTGGCCATAAACAAAGCACGGCTTTTCATGCGCTGCATCGGGGTTCTTTTCTTGAAAAACATAGTATTCGGGTTTTAGTATTAGAAATAAGTGCGGCCTGCAAATTTTGTACCTTCGCAGTATGCTTAACCTGTTGCGAACCGACTCAACCAATACCGATTTTATAGCCCTTGTTAAAGAACTGGATGCAGACCTGGCTATACGGGATGGGGATGAGCATGCGTTTTATGCGCAGTTCAATAAAATTGCCCCTCTTAAATATGCTGTAGTAGCCTACCAGGGCAGTTTGCCTGTAGCCTGCGGGGCCATTAAAGAGATTGAGCCCGGAGTAATGGAAGTTAAGCGCATGTATACATTGCCCGGCCATCGCGGTAAGGGATTTGCCGTGCAGGTGCTAAATGCGCTTGAGGAATGGGCCAAAGAGTTAGGTTATAAGCAATGCACCCTGGAAACGGGCGTGCGACAACCCGAAGCTATAGCGCTTTACAAAAAATGCGGTTACCGCCTTATACCCAATTACGGGCAATATGCGGGTGTAGAAAACAGTGTGTGCTTTCTGAAAGACTTGTAGCTATTGCACTACCAGCTTCTGGTGTACGGTTTGTCCGTTGCTGTTGCGCAAGGCAATAGCATACACACCGGCAGGAACCTTCCCTAAGCTGATTGATTCCACTTCGTTGCTTACTACAGACTTGTAAATGCATTGTCCGTTGCTGCTATAGATGGCTACTTCGTAAGTGCCTTCTTCGGTCATTAGTTTAAAGTTGCCATTTGATGGGTTAGGGAACACGTGGAAGTTAAACGCTGGTGTTTCCTTTATACCCGAGCAGGTAGAGAGTTTGCCCAGTATAAACAGGGCCGTTGCCGTTAAAGCGGGCTCAACACAACCACCGTGGTTTAAGTTGCCATAGTTAACCAGTTCGATACTTGGGGCACCATTATGACGCCAGGCAGAATCGGCCTGGATGGCGTTGTGGTAATTTACCTGTTCGTCGGCGGTGCAGTAAGCGATTTTAACCGGTTTTTGCGGAGCCCAGTTCAGCATATCGTTTTCAGCCAATATGGTGCGTAGGGGATGGTTAGGGTCGTTGATAAAGGCATCCATAATGGAGTCCTTGATCATATTGCGCGGTATGGGATTGCAGAAAGCATCAATATCGCCGGTAGAGAAGTTGCGGCTGTAGAACATTTGGGGCAGGGTAGTATCGTAAGGGCTTTTGAAGATATCGGCCGGGTTAGGATATAACTGCTGCAGCGATGGATACACCGAATGATAACCCAACAACAGGTAAGGCAAATAGCTTGGTGTTGCATACGAGTTAAAAGACAACATCAGGTCTACCATGGTAACCTTAAGGTCGTATGGGCCAGACATTGGCGCCAGGGCCACTACATTAAACTCGTTCTGAAAACTATCCTGAATAAGCTTGGCGATTGCCATAGTGCTATAACCGCCTTGCGAGTAACCGGTAATGGCAACTTCGCCGCTTAACGGCACCGCTAATGTATCGCACAACTGGCGTGCTGCGCGCATAATATTGATAGCCGCATACCCGGTATGGAAGGCATTTACATACGGGTGAATAATGATGCTACTATCGCTATCGCCGAGGCCTAATTCATCGGGCATGGCAGTTACAACTCCACCGATGCCCGCGAAGAAGAAACCGATTGGACGCTCGGGGCCGTTGTAGCTGGGCACCTGGTCGCGGCGGGCGAATGTGCCGTGTGCGTAACAACCTAAGGCGCTGGGGCAGGTAGTGTTTTTGGGTACCACTACAATGCCGGATGCGTTTACCAATGAATCGAGGTGCTTGTAGGGTGTTTTATAAATAACCTGGTATACATCAATGCTGTATTGCGGGCCGATGGGTAAACTGAACCCGGTGCTGTTGAGGAAACTATCTAACTGTGCAGCTGTAAAACTTTGCTGCAGGTGGTAGTTTACGAGTTGGGCATTGCTGCGGATTGCAAAAAACAGAAGAGCTAATACGACGTAGAGACGGGACATTGCAGATAATTTTTGGATGCGGAAGTTATTGTTTTTACCGAAAAACCAGATGGAATAACAAGGACGGGGGAAATTTGTTTTTGAAGGTGGGAATCCCCGCCTGACCGGCATTACCTAACAGTCGGGCAGGGAACCCACACACCCGGAGGGTATAAACGAAAAAAGCAACCCTTTGAGAGTTGCTTTTAGTACCGAAGGTGGGAATCCCCGCCTGACCGGCATTACCTAACAGTCGGGCAGGGAACCCACACACCCGGAGGGTATAAACGAAAAAAGCAACCCGTTGAGAGTTGCTTTTAGTACCGAAGGTGGGAATCGAACCCACACACCCGGAGGGTACACGATTTTGAGTCGTGCGCGTCTACCAGTTCCGCCACTTCGGCGCTTGGAGGCGCAAATGTAAAAGAATTCGGAAGCCCTGCAAACAGTTTTAAAAGGTTGTGGCTGTTATTGATAAATACCGATGAATTGGCGGCCATCGCTGTTACCTGCTCCACCACGAATGGCAACCGCATATTGCTTCATATGATGAATTTACCCCTTTGCGTTCTCCCTGATTCGGCTAATTCTTACGATTTGAATGCACTAACAGGTTACTGAATTATCTTAGCGTTAAGAGTTATTAATTACAACGGGCAGGTGTTTGTAAATTATGTAAACAACGGGCCGTTACATCTGATATTTAAACAGCAGCAAATGAAAAACATAACCACCCTTACAGTGCTTTTAATTTTAGGCATGGGCATAAGTTATGGTCAGGGCAGCAGCACTAAAGCTAGCAGCAGTGCCGAACCGGACACGATTGCCATTATAACACTTGATTCGATAAGTATGCAATTGCGGATACCTGCTTCTCTTACGAAAGGTTCGAACGGTGCCGGAGTAGCTTATAACCCGGTAAAAAAGTTATACTATGCCGCATTTGCCGGGAATACTTCGTTTCCAATGGTGGTGTTTAATGCGAAAGGGGAGGTTGTAACTGACACCTGTACTACAATGATTGATGTTAGGGGCATATGGTATAACCCGAAAACTGCGACGCTGGAGGCAAATGGTTATGCCCAACATGGCATGATACAGTATAAGCTAAATAAGGCAGGTGTTCCTTCTTCCTTTACCTACCTTTTTTCTAACTCGCCACAGCCGGATGATAACAGCGTAGCTGCTTATGACCCGGTTCACGATGAACTACTGTATTTTGAGTCGGATTACCCGGAGCTATATATAGACCGTTATAGCAAAAGCACCGGCAAGAGTTTAAATGCACTTTACATGAACATAGGAGAGACAGATGTAGATTACCTGAATACTACGGTGGTGTACACCGGTATTAAAGGCGCAGAAATAGCTGTAGTTGACTTTGATTTAAACGTGATACACCTGTTTAATTTAGATGGTAATGAGACCAGGTATGTTAACCTGCCCGATGATACGGTGGTAGAAGAACAGTTTAATTTTGCCTATGCCAATGGTATGTTTTGGCTGTTTGATACAGCAGCCAGAGTATGGAATGGCTATAAAGTTAAGTAATACAATGTGCGCGTTGTAAAGCACAACGCCTAAATACGAACACGGTTTAACAGGTTGGCGTAAACGCATGCAAAACCTGTTTAACTATGCCACCCATTAACGCCACCTTTCCTACACAAGTAGGAACCCACTACGATGTTTTAAGTGATTTTGATGCAGCCTGCAATGTGCTAAACCGCAGCATCCTGCATTTTTACATGGCTCCGAAAAACCTGGTAAAAAAAGCCGGACCGATTTTGGAGAAATTTGTATCGGCCTTTCCGCCAAAAGGCAAAAAGGCTGACAAGAAGAACTTAAATACCGTAGTTGAATTTATTGAAAAACTGGACGACTTTACCGCCAGAACAATCGAACTTTACGAAGAGCACAAGATGTATAATGCAGAAAGTGCTGCCTACCTAAGCAAAATAAAGGCACTAAGCCGCAAGTATAAGAACGACAGTGCTTTGTTTACCCGCGAGTATGCCCAATTAGCGCCTGAGTTTGTGCTGTTGCAGCATGAACTGGATAAGATTACCGAAAAAGCGGTTAACGTAAACGGCATGCTGAAAGAAATTGAAGATAAGTGGACAGAACTTAGCAAGTCCATTACGATATAAGAGTGGTTTTTTGGTTTCACACAGGGCCTTCCGGGCCTCGTGCCCGGAAGTTTTTTTTCTTCTGCCTGCAGTGAACAAATACTGAGCGAACAAAAAGGTGTTAGTTACAATGTTAGCCTACGAACTACTTGTAATTATGCACCTTTTTATATTTCTCCCTTATCGAGCAGTAATTTGGTTTTAAGAATGCTGGCAACAGATAGTCCATCGCGGATTTCGCCACGCATGACCATTTCGTAAACCTCGCTGAAGGGCAGTTTACGCAGCGTAAGTTTTTCGTCCTCTTCCGGTTCGGCACCGATGTAACTGAGGCCACGGGCTACATAGGTGTATGAGAGCTCGTCGGTAGTGCTGTTAGATAACTGCATCTCGAGGATCATCGTCATTTTTTCTGCTTTTAATCCAACTTCTTCGTGCAACTCGCGGTGTGCGGTATCAATAGGCAAGGTGCCAAGCGGACAGCCGCCTTCGGGCACTTCCCACTCAAAACTATCAAGCGGGTAGCGGTATTGGCCTACTATCCAGGTGTTGTTGTCTTCATCTAATGGAATGATAGCGATGGCCAGGGTTTTAAAATGCACTACCCCATAAATACCGGGGTTGCCTGCAGGGTTCAGCACTTTATCTTCGATAATGCCTATCCATTTGTTCTCGTATTTAACCTCAGTTGAAAGTTTGGTCCACGGGTTAGTGGCTTTGTTCATTTTCATGGCGGTTATTTTACGCGTGCAGTAATAAATATCGATGTGCTGAGTATAGGTGTGGTAGTAGTTTCAGTGTTGAATACATTGCCTACCAGCCAACGCTTCAGCGCGCCTTCTTTTAATACATCCATAGGTGCGGTAATGTATTGCATATCGGTTACTTCAAAGCCTGAGTCTTCAAGCAACTTTTTAATACGCGGTTTTGTATAAATGCGAGCATTGGCAAAACGTTCGTGTATGGGTGTGGGCAACCAACTGAAGAACGGAACGCGGTTCCATGGCAGTAAGGGAAGTTTAGCACCATGCGTTTCAAATACCCACCATTTATTGGGCACCGAGATAGCGCAAAGAGCACCCGGTTTCAACCAGCGCTTAAAACGCTTTACTGTTTCCTCACTATTGAAGTGCTCAATAACCTCGAAACAGATAAGGCGGTCGTATTGCTTTGGCAATTCTTCCTGCTCTATATCCTTCAGGATAATTTCGCAATTGGTTATGCCTTGCGCCTGCTTGGCTTTTTCAAACTCTGCACGGTGATCGAATATGTCAACACCGGTGCAACTTTTCATTTCGTTGCTCATCAACAACAGCGTAGCCCCGTTGCCTGCACCAATTTCAAGCAGGTCTAACTGCTTATCGCAAAAGCCGGGTATCTGTTTTACCAAACCCACACGGCGCGCGATAATCTTATCAGTGCTATCGGCTGGGCGGCCCAGGTAGTGGGCACCGTCAAAAAGCGTTTCGTCTACACGCGTCATCTTATAATCCGTGTCTTTTATTGGTTAATACGTTTTCCAGGTTCCATTCTATGCGGCCTGTATAGGGTTTTTGCCGAACGGGGCAATCGGCTATTTGACAAATAGGGCAACTGCTTGGCAGGCACGGATCGCCATGGATAAAAAATTCAACCTGAGCGGCATACTTTTCATTAACTGTTTTGGCAATTTCTTCCAAGGTGTTGTGCGCTTCTTCCAGCGTATCGTACCATGGCACTGTGGCGTGACAATCGATGTGCAGCTTATTGCCGTATTGGATGATGCGCAGGTTGTGCACGTCGATCCATTCTGGTTTACGATGGCTGTTTAGTAATTCGATGATGGCTTTCACCACTTCTTCATCCACTTCATCCATTATTCCGCCAATGGATTTACGCAACAACTTTATACCGGTAAAACAGATTACACCTCCGAAAATGATGGCCACCACGTTGTCGAGGAAATAGAGCTTGGTAAGCAATATTAAACCCAGGCCAACCAAAATGCCGAAAGAAGAGTAGGCATCACTTTTCAGGTGCTCGCCATCTGCTTTTAATACCAGTGAGTTTTCTTTCTCGCCGCTTTTGGCCAAAAAATGACCGATAAAAAAGTTTATTACACCAGATGCGACAACGATGCCAATACCAATATCCAGGTGCTCAAGTGTTCGTGGCTCGAAAAAGGCAAATATGCTTTTGAATATAATGAGTATACCTGCTATGATGATAAGAATACCTTCGAACCCGGCAGAGATGAATTCTACTTTACCGTGCCCGTAAGGGTGATCAAAATCTTTTGGTTTGCTGGAAAGATAGAGGCTATAAAGTGCAAAGGCGCCAGCCACTACATTAATGATAGATTCCAGTGCATCGGTTAAGATAGTGTTGGAGTGGGTAAGGAGATAGGCTACAAACTTGGCCGCCAATAACAACAGGCCTGCTACCAGAGCTATTAGCTGGTAGTTAAAGAGTCTACGTTCCGGGCTGTTGTTTTCCACGCTTTAAATTTTGCTACAAATAGGGCAGGTAGCTTCGTTATGGCCACGTGCCGGGCAATACTCGCGCCCGAAGTAAATGATTTGCAGGTGAAGTTTGTTCCAAAGTTTTTCAGGAAATAAGCGCTTTGCATCCTTCTCGGTTTGTTCTACGCTTTTACCATTGCTTAATTTCCACCGATGCATTAGCCGATGGATGTGGGTATCAACGGGAAAGGCAGGTTTATCGAATACCTGGGTCATGATAACCGAAGCAGTTTTATGACCTACGCCAGGCAGTTCTTCCAGTGCTTCGAATGTATCGGGCACCTCGCCGTTATATTTTTCCAACAGCATTTCGGATAAGCGATGAATAGCTTTGGATTTTGCAGGCGCTAAACCGCAAGGGCGTATGATATCTTCAATATCCTTTACATCCAGCTTCACCATTTTTTTTGGTGTATCAGCCTTTTCAAATAAAAATGGCGTAGTAAGGTTTACCCGTTTATCGGTGCATTGTGCCGAGAGCAATACAGCAATAAGCATTGTATAGGCATCCTTATGATCCAGCGGTATTTGTGGATTAGGATACAGCTTGTTCAATGTTTTAATGATAAAGTCAACTCTTTCGCTTTTGGTCATTGCTTAGGGGGCTTTCATTAAAACAAGCATTCGCCTGTCATTTCTTTTGGTGTATCAATGCCCATTAACGCTAAAACCGTAGGTGCAATATCGGCCAGTTTACCGTTGTTTAGTTTAGGGGCAAATTCTTTATCTACCAAAAAGAATGGAACCGGATTTTTGGTGTGCGCTGTGTTGGGGCTGCCATCTTCGTTAATCATGTAATCGGCATTGCCGTGGTCGGCAGTAATTAAGAAGGTATAACCATTGGCCAGGCCGGTTTCAACAATGCGCTTAACGCAGGCATCTACGGTTTCGCAGGCTTTAACGGCCGCTTTAAAATCGCCTGTATGGCCAACCATATCGGCATTGGCAAAGTTGATGCACACAAAATCGGGCCAGTGCGCTTCCAACTCTGCAACCATTTTATCGGTTAAAGGCACGGCGCTCATTTCGGGCTGCAGATCGTAGGTAGCCACTTTAGGAGAAGGGGCCATGATTCGTTTTTCGTCTTCAAATTCTTTTTCGCGACCACCGCTAAAAAAGAAGGTAACGTGCGGATACTTCTCCGTTTCGGCCATGCGCAGTTGTTTCAGCTTACGCTGTTCAAGCACTTCACCAAGTGTATTTACTACGGTATCGTTATCGAAAATTACATGCACGTTTTTATACGTGGCATCGTAATTGGTCATGGTGGTATAGTGCAGGTTAAGCGTATGCATGCCAAAGTCGGGCATAGATTGCTGGGTAAGCACGGTGGTTATTTCGCGGCAGCGATCGGTGCGGAAGTTGAAACAAATTACAGCATCTCCATCCAAAATTTGCGCATAGGGCATACCCTGGGCATTGGTGCGCACAATGGGTTTAATAAACTCGTCGGTAACACCTGCCTCGTAGCTATCCTCCACTGCTTTAAGAAAGTCGGTAGTGTGTTGGCCTTCGCCTTTTGTAAGCATATCGTAAGCCAGTTTTATACGCTCCCAGCGCTTATCTCGATCCATGGCATAGTAGCGACCGCAAACGGTAGCAATATGCCCGGTTGAAGATTGCAGATGACTATCCAGCTCCTTTAAAAAGCCTAATCCGCTTTTAGGGTCACAATCGCGGCCATCGGTAAAAGCGTGTACAAATACCTGATCGTTTTTTAATCCGGCAGCACCTGCGTAATCGCATAGCGCTTTTACATGGTTGATATGTGAGTGAACGCCACCGTTACTTACCAGCCCCATTAGGTGCAAGGGCTTTTTATTTTTTACGCAGTATTCAAATACATCATTTAACGTTTTGTTGGCTTTTAACTCGCCGGAATCGATGGCCACATTAACACGAAGTAGTTCCTGGTAAACCACACGGCCCGCACCGATATTTAAGTGGCCCACTTCGCTATTGCCCATTTGACCACCCGGAAGGCCCACGAATTCGCTATGCGTTTGTAGTTCGCTGTTAGGATATTTCTCGTACAAACTGTTAATGAAAGGTGTGTTAGCCTGTGCAATGGCACTTGCCTGTGGCTTAGAACCTTTTCCCCAGCCATCCATTATTATCAGAACCACTTTCTTATTCATGACGCAAATGTATTGCACTTTCTTATTTTTGGGCGTACCCGAACAAGCTATGCGATATTTTACATTTCTTATTTTATTGTTCACCAGCTGGACAATTAACGCGCAGATGGACACTGTGCGTTTATTATTTGCTACCAATAAGTACGAATTAACTTCCGCTCATAAGAAGGAAATTGATTCGTTATTAACAAAAAAGAGCCAGATAACCCGTTTAAAAATTGCAGGGCATACCGACAACGTAGGCCGGGAATCGTACAATGAACAACTATCGGGTAAGCGCGCTCAGTCGGTTTATAACTACCTTAACAAGAATGGCATTGATACGGCCATGCTTTTTGTGAAGTTTTATGGAAGCACTGACCCGCGCGTGCCAAACAGCAATGCTGAAAATCAGGCTAAAAACAGAAGGGTGGATATTGTGGCTGCCTGGATAGATACAGAATCGATTGCGAAGCCACAGGCCCCGCCACCGCCCAAGGAATACCATATTACATTTACCAATGGTGTACATGTTAGTTTTGTAGAAGGCACTTTCGAGAAATCGCAGGAAGCATCAATTATCAAAAGCGATGTTAACGCCCTTGGAGGCGAGGCCCCGGTTACTTTAATTGAGAATACCACGCAAATGCGTGCTGCAAACATCTTTACCGCAACTACAAGCGGCGAGCCATTGGTAAGTCAATTAATGATTTGTTGCACCGGTTTAAACGGTGCTACGCAACCTGTAGAAATTTGTGTGCCTATTAATCGTGCGTTGCCTTGTGCACCTCAAACGGCGGCGCTTTGGGAGCAAAGTGCCGGTGACGATAGTAAAATACGCTGGAAGCAACTTGCAGAGAAACCCGTTGTTAAAACCGTAAACGGTAAACAATATTTTGTGCTTTCGCGGGTACCGGCCTCAGGTTGTGTGAATTGGGATTGGAAACTGAAAGGATATTGCGAGGAGGTGGATTCGTTTACGCTTGAAGTGCGTAAGAACAACAAGAAAACCAAGCTGTTTACCAAGGTTAGTATCCGTAAGGTGGAAGTGGAAGACAGCGTTACAAACATGCTGTACGAAGTGGTGCCGGTTGAAGGTGGCAGCTACAAACTTATGCTGAACAAACGCACCGCTGAAAGCACCCGTTTTACCGTACGCCTTTTAGACCGCAAAAACCACGCTTACCGCTTAAATGCTGTTGGTTTATCGGCGTTTCAGTTTGATAAAGAGCGAAAGACCTACTATTTGACCAAAAAGACGTTGAAGGCTTACAAAAGATAAGGTTTCAGGTGATTTTTGCGCTTTTACCACTGTTTTGATTGATTATTAGTGTTTTGCCGGTATACACCCATGCTGATGTGGATGAGTTTGTGGATACTTTTAATGCCGAAATGCCACCTTTTACAAGCTATATTCGTTGAATTACAAGCAGGCACTTTATTGGCACGGATTTCGAATAAGAAACCCCAGGAGAAAACATGAAAAACAAAAGTATCATAGCAGTAATTGCTTTCTTATTATTCACCTCGGTTTTTGTAAAGGCGGAGCCTGCACAAAGCTTTGACGGTATAACCAATGCCATCCGCAGTGGTAATGCCTCGGCCCTTGCTGCTAACTTTCAGGGGAATGTAGAGGTTACCATTAAGGATGCCAGTGGTAGTTACAGCAAAACACAGGCGGAAGTGGTGCTGAAGAATTTCTTTGCCCAGCATACACCTAAGTCTTTTTCTATTGCACACGAAGGTACGTCACCCGAAGGTTCGAACAAGTATATCATCGGTAACCTGAGTACTTCAGCAGGTAATTACCGGGTATATGTATATGCTAAAATTACGGGCGGTAGCCTGGCAATACAGGAAGTACGCTTTGAAGAGCAATAAGTTTTCTAAGTAAAAATTTGTTTTGCAATAACCTCGGCGTTGTGGCGGTTGCCAAAGTTGGCTTCCAGCACCTCACGGCGATGTTCAATGTCTTTTTCAGTGAAAGGCACCTGCATTAATTCGTTGATAATGCGCTTTAGAGCATTGGGGTTATCTTCTACTTTGCACAGGTTTTCGAGACCGGTATAGTTTACCATTTTGCCGTTTACCACCACATGGCGACCGCGGTAAAGCGAGTTGAGCAGTTTAAGTTTTATGCCCGTGCTTTGAAAGGTTAGCAGCAGGTTGATGTGTGCCTCGCTCATTAGCTGGCTCATTTTCTCGAAAGGAGGGTTTTCGATCAATTCAATGTTCTTGATATTCTTAATCTCCTTTTTGAGCGCTGCCGTCGGGTTTTTGCCTGCAAAAATGAATTTGTAAGGCGAGCCTTCGGCAATTTTTTTTGCAATGAACATAGCCGCCTGGTTGTTTTCGACCACACTTAAGTTGCCATGATACAGGATGTACTTGCCAGTACCCGGTATGCTGGTAACATTCTCGTTGCTGTGGAATGCACTTACATAGCTGATAGTTTCGTAGCTCTGGCGCAAATATTCGTAATCGCTTTTACTGATGGCAAAAATGCGATCGGCGCTTTTAAGTTCATCCTCAAACTTCTTAAGCTTTTTCGACTCGAGGTTGAAGTAGAATTTAATGAGGTAGTTGCTTTCGCTTTCTTTTAAACTGCGGTAGTAGTCCCACTCCACATTGTGCATGCGCACGGCTTTGAGCTTATTTTTTAGTGCGGGGTGGTTGAGGTAAAAGCAGGTGTGGAGCCCTTCGAACAAAACCGGGCTATCATCAGCAACCAGGTTGGTCAGCATCTCATCGCTTTGGCGTGAACCTACGATATAAGGCAAACTGCTATAAATGGCCTGATAGAATTTTTTGCGCGGGTAGTAGTAAACCTTTTCGCAAAGGTTATCCAACACTTCACTTTTCTCACGTCCGTAATGGAAACAGTGCAGGTGCACTTTTATGCCCAATTCGGTTAACGCTTTTATCTTGTAAAACACGTCGATAACGCCACCATAATCGGGGGGATAAGGAACGTTGAAGGATACTATATGTAATCGTTTACCGGAAAAGTTGCTCATAATATGCCAGCAGTTTCAATTGTTCTTCTTCCCAACAAAATTGCTTTCTGCCCTGCTTGCAGTTTTGCTGCAAATGTGCGTAAAATGTATGGTCGAACAAAAGACGTTCCAGTCCTGATTTTATTGCCCCGGTGCTGCAGTTTTCAACCAGTAATGCCACTTCGCATTGCTTATTTATAGCCGCGTATTCGGGAAAGTTAATGCACAACTGAGGCACGCCTGCCTGCAGGTAATCGAAGAATTTATTGGATAGTGAAAAGTAATAGCTAAGCCCTTTGTTTTCGAGCAGGTTAACACCAATGGTTGCTTTTGCCGTATGGGCTTTTAGCTGCTGAGGCGGGAGGTAACCCAGGAATTGAACCTTGTTTTGTAAGCCAAGGTTTTTAACCTGTTGGCGGAGTAATGCTGAAAGGTCGCCTTCGCCGGCTAAGAGCAAACGTGCGGGTATGTTTGCCATGGCAGGAATGAGGTGTTCTAATCCCCGGCCCTCGTTCAAGGCACCCTGATAAAGTATTATGGGCTCACCTGAGGGCGGTGTAATTTCCTGCGAGGTGCTAAGCGGCACATTGCGGATAAGACCTGCCTGCACCCCATATTTATTATGAAAGATTTCGACGATGCCTTGCGAAACGGTGTAGACCAGATTAAACTTAGGCAGAAAGCGACGCTCCACCCATTGCCAAACACGTTGCACAGCAGGGCGGCGCACTACTTCGGGCACTTCGGTAAATAGCTCGTGCGCATCGTAGGCCAGTTTAGCGCCTTTTAACTTGCCGGCGTAATAAACAGGCACAATCGTATCCAAATCGATGGCACATACGGCATCGAACTTTTGAGCAAGGAGATGAAAAAACAACCGCAGGTTATATTCGGCATAAAACAATTTGCCTTTATTGAACCAGCATTTTAATCGTGTTTGCTGAAAGGGCTCGGTTGATAAGGGAATGGAAGAGGAATGGACCCGGCCAATAAGTTGCACCGAGTAACCTGCTGTGCACAGGCTACGGCAAATGCGCTGCATGCGCTGGTCGTAGCTGAGATCGTTGGTTACTGTAAAAACAAGGCGCTTTACTCTTTCCACTTTAGCAATCCTTCGGTTGTTCGTTCAATTTTTCCGGCATTCAGCAATTGCTCTAAAACAGGCCAAAGTTTTTCTTTGGTTAAGCCTGTATAGCTTACCAGTTCGGCCGTGCTGCTGTTTGCTGTTTTTAATTTGCTTTCCAGCAAAGCAGCAATGTTAGCCATTTCTTCTCCGCTTTGGGCCTTATTCTTTCGTTCCACACAAACATCGCAAATGCCACAATCCTCCTCCAGCGATTCGCCGAAATACTTTACCAGTTTGCGGGTGCGGCAATGCAGGTTATCGGTCAGGTAATCGCGCATGGTAACTAAACGTTCTTCGTACGCCTTTTTTCGTTGTGCTATAAACGCGTTATCTAACCTTAAATTGCCGGTGGTCACCCGCGGTTTCATCCACAAAATGCGTGGCTTATCATCGCGGGGCGAATAGGCCATAATGCCCTGCTTATCCAGTATGCCCAATTGTTTGATTACTTCCTCTACCGGAATTTTTAGACGGTTGGCGATCACTTCTTCTTCGATCTTTATATAATCATCGAACACCCCTTCCGATGTGCGCAGGATGAATTTTACCAAAGGCTCTAACCGCGCATTTTCAACCTGAAATTTATAGAGCACATCGCGGGCGCAAATCACCTTAACCTGCGATTTTTCGAACATGCCTTCTGCCAGCGTTATCCATTCCTGTTGTTCCAGCAGTTTAAGGGCCATCATAGTTTTTACAGGATGCAGCTTATGTATTTCGCAAAATTTGCGGAGGTCGAAGTCGTACACTTTGGGGCCTTCTTCGCTAACTCCATCGTTGTAAGCAATACGTAAAAAGGCACCGAGTTTATCGTATACATCGCGCACAATTTCGTGGGAGGGAAAACCATCCTTTAGTTTCTCGTCCAATTCGGCAATATCGCTCTGCTCCAATAACTGCACTGCATAGGCTTTTTGCTCATCGCGACCGGCACGGCCTGCTTCCTGAAAGTAAGCTTCCAGACTATCGGCAACATCCATATGTGCTACCAGGCGTACGTCGGGTTTATCAATCCCCATACCGAAGGCGTTGGTACAAACAATCACACGCGTTTTGCCTGCCATCCATTCGTTTTGTTTGCGGCTGCGTACATCGGGTGTTAAGCCGGCATGGTAAAAATCGGCTTTGATGCGTTGCTTGTTCAAAGCATCTGAAATATCGCGGGTGCGTTTGCGATTACGGACATATACGATGGCCGTTCCCTGTACTTTTTGCAGTATTTCGGTTAGCGATTTTAAGCGGTTGATGGTTGGCCGTACCACGTAGCTTAAATTTTTACGCGCAAAGCTTTTTTTGAAAACCTTGCCGTTTTTAAACTGCAGCTTTTGCTGAATATCATCCACCACTTCGGGTGTGGCAGTAGCGGTTAGAGCTATTACAGGCACTTTCAATTGTTCTCGCACCTCAGCAATGCGCAAGTAGGGCGGACGAAAATCGTACCCCCATTGCGAGATGCAGTGCGCTTCGTCTACAGCCAGTAAGCAAATGTTCATTTTGCCCATGCGCAAACGGAAGGCATCGCTGCTTAATCGCTCGGGAGAAATGTAAAGGAACTTGTAGTTGCCGAATACACAGTTATCCAGCAGGCGATCCATCTCGCGATAGGTTTGGCCCGTATAGATAGCGGCTGCTTTAATGCCCCGTTTCTCGAGGTTAGCAACCTGATCCTTCATTAGAGCAATAAGGGGAGAAATAACCAGGCAAAGGCCTTCCATAACCAGGGCCGGCACCTGAAAGCAGATACTTTTACCACCGCCGGTAGGCAGTAAGGCTAAGGTATCGTTACCTGCCAGTACGGACTGAACAATATCCACCTGTAACGGACGAAACCGTTCGAACCCCCAGTATTGTTTCAGTATTTCCTGTGGCGATGCCATGGCGACAAAATAAAACAATTGTCGCTGAGAGGTTACTCCTGCCGTTAATTTGTGGTTATAGAGGTAAAGGTTATCTGGATACGGATGGAAGGGCCAAGAATTGGCTTTTCAAGCGTGAAAGTGATATACGATTCGCCCAGCATTTCGCGGAACTTGGCGTAGTTGCCATCGCGGATGAACTGATTTTTGGATAATACAATTTGCCCGAAGCGTAATACATCAGGGGCGCGGCCAAAATCAAGCGTTTGAAACTCGGGGAAACAGCGATCGTGAAAGGCTTTAACGTAATTTTGAAATTGCAGATAGGTTGAATCATCGCATTTGCGGTCGTTATTGGTTAAGGCCATCGTTTTACTTGTAAAGTACATGGTTTGAACCCTGAACTTTCTTCCGTTCACATTCTTGGTGGTATCCTTATCAAGCAATATCCGGCCTTTCTCCCATTCGGAACCTTGTAGAATATCGGTTTTAACGTCCCACGAGAACGAATCGCGGTCCATAGTGCCCCTGAACGGAGCGAAGGCGGTTTCGCCGGAGGCAAGGGCCACTTTCATTACGTAGCAATAGTTGTCGGTTTGCTGTGCATTAATACGGGTAGAAAAGGCAACAATTGTTGCCAGGAACAGAAATAGTGGGTTTCTCATAACAGGTGTAATATATAGATTATTCTGTGTTTTGTTAGGGTATAGATGCCGGTAACATACAAATGGCATACCAATTGCCAACAAAATTTAAAGAGGAGTGGACAGCTCAATTTCTGTTCATAATGTTCGTTACCTTTGACCAAATTAAATTACCCGTATGCTGCGTAAAGTATTGATAGGTGTTGGTGTGTTTTTGCTGTTGCTGGTGGTAACTGTAATAGCACTACCTTTTATTTTTAAGGACAAGATAAATGCCCTTGTAAAAGAGGAGATAAACAAGAACCTGAATGCCAAAGTGGACTATTCCGATTACGGATTGACGCTTATCAGCAGTTTCCCGAACTTTACCCTTACACTGGAAAATTTATCGGTAGTTGGTACGGATAATTTTAAAGGCGATACGCTGGCAGCGGTTAAACATACGGCTGTTACCATCGACCTGATGAGTGTAGTTAAAGGTGAAAAGTATAAACTACTGGCATTTACACTGGAGCAACCTACAGTGCATGCTATTGTTGATTACGATGGCAAGGCCAACTGGGATATTGTAAAACCAACGCCTGCAGCAGCGCCGGCTTCGCAACAATCGAAGTTTGCACTGGAAGCGAAAAAGGTAGAAATAAAGGATGGCGACGTTACTTATGATGACCGCAAAGGTGGCTCTTTTGCGAGTTTGCACGACCTTGACTTTGAAGGCAGTGGTGATGTAACACAGGACATTTACGATTTAGCGACCAAAACAACTGTAGGCGCTTTGACTTATAAGAGTGGCCTGGTTGCCTATTTAAGCAAGGCCAAACTTGATGCTACCATTAATCTGGCTATTGATAACCGCATTAATAAATACACTTTTAAAGAAAACAGCATTAACCTGAATGACCTTGGGTTGCAGTTTGACGGCTATGTGCAGACACAGAAAGATGATATAAACCTGGATGTAAACTTTAAATCGAAGAAGACAGAGTTTAAGAGCATACTTTCCCTTTTACCTGCTGTTTATGCCAAGGACTTTGACAAGATTAAAACCAGCGGCACACTTGATTTAAAGGGAAGCGTAAAGGGTTTGTATAATGATAAGACGTATCCCGGCTTTAACCTGGATTGGAAGGTAGCAGATGCAATGTTCCAATATCCTGATTTGCCGGTAGCGGTGCGCAACATTAATATTGTTTCGACTGTTGTTAAGCCGCAGGGCAGCTTAGACCTTACCGTGGTAGATATACCCAAACTGCATTTTGAAGCAGGTACCGACCCGGTAGATGCTAAGATAAATGTAAAGACGCCGGTTAGTGACCCTAACGTTAGTGCGGATATACACGGTAGCATGAACCTGGCCAATGTGCCAAAGTTTTACCCGATGGAAGGGGTGAAGAGCATTGCCGGTTTATTGAAGTTGAATTTGCTTTTTAAAGGCCGTAAAAGCGATTTAGACCGGAAAAATTACGAAGCCATTACAGCAGCAGGCGATGCTAACATTAGTGGCCTGTATTACGATAGCAAAGACCTGCCAATGCCTTTACGCGTTAATACGATGCAGATGAATTTTAGTCCGCAGAATATTAAGCTGAGCAACCTGGTGGCGGTAATTGGTCATAGCGATATAAATGCTTCGGGAACGCTGGATAACTTTATGAGTTACCTGTTTGGTAAGGGCGATCTGGTTGGTACGTTGAATTTGAAGTCGGGTGTATTTGATGCCAATGAGTGGCTGAGCAAGGATGCTAATGCCCCGGCAAGCGGTAGTGTAAAGGATACGGCCCGCACCGAATTCTTCAAGGTGCCTGCACATATTGATTTTACAGCGAACTCGGAGTTCGGCAAGATATTCTATGATAAGATTGTATTACAGAATGTAAAAGGAGAGGTGGTAGTGAAGGACGAGGCTATTCATCTTAATAACCTGTTTGCCAATCTGCTGGGCGGTAGCGCTACTATTTCGGCAAACTATATAACCAAAAACCTGAACCACCCCGATGTGAGTTTTACCTACGACATTAAGAACTTTGATATTCAACAAACTTATAAGGCGGTTGATTTAAGCGCTAAAATGGCCCCGGTTATAAAGCATATCAACGGTGAATTCAGCAGCGATTTGAAAGGCAGTGGCAAGCTGAACCCGGATATGAGTGTGGATTATCAGTCGTTAACCGGTGATGGTAAGGTAGAATTGACGAATGCCAAGATAACCGGGCTGCCAATGCTGGCAGAGATTACCAAGGTTGCAAAGATACCTGCCCTGCAGAACCTGGAGCTTAAACAAGGCTGGACCGTGCTTAAGTTTAAGGATGGCAAGGTAAATGTTGATCCTACCGACATTAAGTTTGGCAATGGCTATAACATCAACTTTAAAGGTGCTAATGGGTTTGACCAGACCATTGATTATGATGTTCGGCTGGATGTGCCAAGTAAAGAATTGGGTCCGGCAACTTCCGTAGCGCAAAGCATGCTGGCAAAGGTGCCCGGTGTGAATGCGGCTATGCCTGAGGTGGTTGGCTTTTTGTTTAAAGTAACGGGGCCATTCAGCAAGCCACAAGTGAAGTTGAACAAGGTAACTGCAGGCGGCAATTCAGTAAAGGATGTAATTACTAATACTGCTGAAGATTTGAAGAAGCAGGCGGAAGAAGAAGCAAAGAAAAAAGCGGAAGAGTTGAAGAAGCAAGCCGAGGACCAGTTGAACAAACAGAAACAAGCTGCCCAGGATGCTATTGATAAGGCAAAGCGTGATGCAGAACAGAAAGCGAAAGAAGCAGCAGATAAAGCTAAGAAAGAGGCAGAAGATAAACTGAAGAACGTAATTAAATGGCCTAAGTAATGAGACTTGTATAAAACAGAACACCCCGTTGCAAGCGCAACGGGGTGTTTTTGTTTAAACGATGACCGATTAGTTTTTAGAGCTATCGTCCTTTTTCATTACCTGTTTAAGTAATTCCATGCCCAGTAAACCACTGATAGGGCCATTGGCACCATCGGTGTTATTACCGCCAGCAATTAAAACTTCAGGTATTACCTTGATTTTGTTGGCACCTATGGCTTCGGTAACTTTTAACTGTGTAAAGTTATCGCCGCCCATGGCTTCTACTGCCAGTTTGTATGCCTCGGCAGAAGATTTACCTATGGCCAGAATTTTTTCCGCTTCGGCGGTACCGGTTTTCGAAATCTTCTCAGCTTCCGCGTTTGCCATCAATTTTACCTGCTCGCTTTGCGCCTGTGCTACCAGTTTGGTTTTTTCTGCTTCGGCGCTTGCCAATATTTTGATACGATCACTTTCTGCATTCGATTGTAAACGTACCGAGTTTGCTTCACCGGTAGCTTTTTCCACAGCAGCATCGGCAATGCGTTTAGCGATCACCACACCCTGGTCGGCTTTTACAATATCCTTCTGAATTTCGGCAATGGCAGTTTCTTTTTCCAATGCCTGGCGCGTTTCCTGCGCCTTCATCTGGGTTTCGTAAGTAACCTTTTGTTCTTCGGCCAGTTTACGGTCTGTAAGCGTTTTCATCAGACTTTCAGGAGGCACGATGTCGCCAATTAAGGTGTCAACACCAAACACGTTGTACTGCTCTAACACCTTACCGATGTGACTGCGGGCGGCCTCCTGGCGTTCCTTACGGGTACCCAGGAAGGCGATAACGTCGCTATCCTGTGCGGAGTTACGGAAGTAGTTGCCAATGGTAGGTTCCAGCACCTGCGATACCAGGTTGGTCATGTTACCGAAACGTGCTATTACCTTTGGTGCTTCCGTAGATGGTATATGGATGATCTGCGATACATCGAGATTGAACGGGAAACCGTCCCGCGAGCGAACCGTAATGGTAGACAGATTCTTATCCAGTTGGTGCGATTCGCTGCGGGCACTGGCCCAGTTTAACACCAGGTTGGTGGTAGGCACTAATTCGGTGCGCATAATAAAAGGGTTCAATGGATATTTGCCGGGACCCAGCGGTTCGGCCCAAACACCTTTTTTGCCTTTGGCAACAATGTTGCCATGCTTAAACTCTGCACCACTTAAGTCCTGACCTTCTTCGCCCACATAGCTGATGATTACACCTACATAGCCAATCGGTATTTCGGTCATCTTCACCTCCTCAATCTTTACAAACCAGGGGTTAAGGTTATACGAACCGGCCAATATTACCTGTTGCTGTAAACCACGGTTACCGCCAGCTTGTAAAAACGCATCAGCATCCTGGAAGTTAGTATGACCTTCTACCAGTTTACCTGCAATTTGGCCGGCTTCAATAGCATCACCGTCCATGGTAGTAATAATGCCTACCATGTTTTCGTGTATATGCACCATGTCGGTAATCAGCACATCAAACAAAAAGGTATTAATACGGAAGGTACCCGCAGTAAGCACACCTGTTTGGCGACCTTTGCGGCCTCCGTTATTCATAAAGGCTTCGGCATCCTGAAAGCTGTCGCATTCCACCCTGCGGGCTAAAATGCGGCCTGTTTCCAGTTCGCGGCCGTCCTTAGCTAACAATAAGCCGATTTTACCGTTGGGGATTACCGTAAAGCCCTGCAGGGTAATATCATATTGCCAGAACCAATACCAGAAGTAGATACCGGGTGCCAGTGTTGAAGCCTGGTAACCGGCTTCGCCACGGGTAGCAATAATGCGGCCTTCGGGTAATTGCTTGTGTTCGCCGAAGAGCACGAACTTTTTAGTTACCAAACCGATTTTGTCTTCGGGGATGATAACAATACCGAATAAGCGGAATAAAGGGCGATAGAATACTATCATAAGAATGACGACCACTATCGGAACGATAATGTACAGCAATGAACTAATGTCCATAGTTAAATTGGATTTAATGGGTTAATGGAATAAAGGGTATAATGTTCTTTTTTAAGGTGTGAACAACACCGCTCAGAAAGGTTTACTGAGCGTACTTAAGGAGGGATCATGTGAGGTTCAGGTAATATGGTATATCATCTTAAGACGTATACAGGTAGCCAAAATTTTTAAATCTGGTATAAATATTTTACGCATTTGTAAATCAATGAATTGTAATGCGTTTAAAAAACAAAAGCAGCCCCAGGAGGGCTGCTTTTGAAAAGAGTTAGACCGGAAAGATTAGTTCTTCTGGAACTTTTTAACGCTTTGGGTACCGTTGTAATTAAAACGCAGGAAATATAGGCCGGCAGGCTTGCTGCTAACATCCAGTGAAGTTGAAGTTTGCAAGGTTCCTTCTTCTAACTTTTGGCCAAGGGCATTCAGCAAAGTAAATTGCACTCCATTTACCTGTGCGGGTAAAGTTATTTGAAGATTGCTGTTGGTTGGGTTAGGGAATACGGCAATGTTGGCCACCGGGGTGTTTTCTTTAATAGCTGTAGCGCCATTTACAATTACATCGGCAATACCGGCACGCGAGGTCTGCAGCATGGCATGCATTACATCAATCTGGTGATGTGTAAACATATTCAGGCAACGGTCGTCGCTGTAGTCCATATAGTTTTCTATCATATCCGGAAAATCAACCGGACTATCAACGCACGAATTGTCGGATGTATCGCAGGTTTGCTGGTGGGCATCCGATGCTTTAGGGGTATCATCTATACCATCACCGTCAAATTTATTACAACCGGTGGTATCGCCCCAAATGTGGCGCAGGCCCAGGTAATGGCCAATTTCGTGCACGGCGCTACGACCACCTGCAATTGTAGGGTCAATAGGAGCGGAGAAGTTACGGCCAACACAAGGGAAGTGCAATACCACACCCTGATGCGTAGAATCGGTTGATGAACCCGCATCCCAGTTAGGTGCGTTAGAAGGTGGGAAAGCGTATCCCAATACTCCCAAGCCATTCATAATATTACAAACCCATACGTTCAGGTATCGGTCGGTAGGCCAGCAATCTTTGCCACCGGTAGCAGCCGTTTTAACGTTATCGGTAAATGGCTCAAAACCCAGAAAACCGGTAGGTGCACCCTGTGTACGGGTTATACCATTAGTAGGGTTACCATCAGGGTCGGTGGTAGCTAATGCAAATTCAATGTGCGTATCACCTGCTACTTGCTTAAATACATCGCGGGTTTTAGCTGTATCGGCAGTAGTGCGGCGGTAGTCCTCGTTCAGCACCTGAATCTGCGATTCAATAACCGAATCGGGTATATTCTCTGCTGCCGTGGTGTACACCACGTGAAATACTACGCGAATGCGGTAGATGGTGTCATCAGCGGCACGACTGTTGCGATTGGTCAGGGCCAATTGACGGGCATTTTCGAAGGCTGCATCCACCTGTTCTTTGAAACCGGGATGTTGCTGGTCGAAAGCATTAGTGACTTCAAAACTGCCACAACGTTTAGTGTACGTTTGGGCAAAAATTGTTGCCGTAAGGCAGAGTGCCAGTGCGGTTGTTAGAATTCTTTTCATTGATAGGGAGGAGTTTTAAAGATTTTATTTAGCCAATAAAAGTTTGTGTGTGAATTGTTTTCCGGCGCCGCTAAAGCGCAGAAAATACATACCATTACCATAGCTGCTCATGTCAATCATCATAACATGATTGCTGATGTTTTGTTCAGCAACTGTTTCGCCAAGGGTATTAGTAACTATTAGCTTAGTATAACTTTGATCAGGAATCTGTATTGCTACTATGCCGGAAGTTGGATTTGGATAAACCCTAACAGCGGGTTGTTCAGTTTCCTTGACGCCAAGCGCCTGGTTATTATCAAGGTTAATGTTATCCAGATAGAGCGCATTGCCCCAACCGCTAACGTTCTCGAATTTGAAAGTAACGGTGCTTTTGCCTGCAGCAAATGGCAGTGGGGCAGTTACAGTTTTCCATTCGTTAGGTGCCGGTGTAAAGGCAGCTGTTTGATCGGCAGCAGTTGCCAGCGTACTTCCACTTTGACTCCAGAATCTGGTCCACTTACTACCACAATTAAGGCTGTAATAAAGGTTTAAGGTATCAAACAACGATGCACTTTTTTGGGCATAGGCCAAATCGAATTTTAACTGCGGATAAGGCACATTGCTAAAGTCGTAAGCATCGGTAATTATTGCATCGCGTTTTTTATTAGGGTTACTTGCGTAAGCCGCATTATCGAAAACCACGCTTGTGTTGCTTAAACCATAGGCGCCGTTCAGAGATGTTTGCCAGGTTAAATCATTATTAGGGTTGTAGATGGTCCAATTTGTTTGCGGGAAGTTCCCTTCAAACGATTCAGTAACCGGCAGTGAAGCAGCAATGCCCCCATCGCGGGCGAAGAAGGTTCCATCCTTGCTGTCGTTCAGGTTGTAATTATCGGCACCTTGTCCGTTAACATTGGTGAAAGTAACATCAATGGTGTTTGCTCCGGCATCTGCAATTTGAGCAGGCATTACAACATCAATAGTAGCCTGCGGCGCAAGCGAACCGTTCCAGGGCTGAATTTGAACGCCGTTGCCATTTACCTGATAGTAAAAGGTACCGGAGGTAATTGTGGTTGTACCTTCATTACGCAACGAGAAAACCGGCGTTACGGAAAGTGAACACACCGTATCAGCGGGGTTAACAATGGCGGCCACGGCTGCATCCAATTCGTAGAAACACTGCGTACTGGCATTTTTTAGGGCACTGCGGGGGTTGTCGAGCACAAAATTCATACGGCTCACCTGACCCTGTGTAAACATATTACGGCAAGCATCATCGGTATAGTCCATGTAGTTCATAAACATATCGCCGTTTGGTGCCGAACCGGTACATGACACATGCGGGAAAGAAGGGCAGCCGAAATTCATATCTGCCTGATCGGGTGTATCGCTAATACCATCGTTACCGGCGCCCTGTTCACCGGCACATTTGCCACTGTCATCGCCCCATACGTGCTGTAATCCAAACCAATGGCCAACCTCGTGGGTAATTGTTTTGCCCAGGTTATAGCCGGCTAAAAGCGTACCTGTAGTGCCTATCGTATTATATCTTGCAACCACACCATCTTTTGTTGTCCCACCAAAAAACGGAAAAGATGAATAAGCCAAAACACCATCAGTAACTAATTGTCCGCCCATGCGAACGCTCCATATATTCAGGTAGCGGGTATGGTCCCAAATAGTGGAGGGTTTAAGATAGTTGTCTATGATAGAATCGGAGTTCCAGGAGGTTTGAGTAAACTGCTCGCGTAATATACCCGTAGTTGGTGTACCATTGGGGTCGAAACGGGCCAGGCAAAAATGGATGTGCGGATTGCCAAGTACACCTACAAAAGCAGAAGGTACATTTGCGTTAGCCGGATCAAGTGCATTATAGTCGCGGTTCAGTGCGTCTATTTGCGAAAGCACCTGAGCATCAGTAATATTTTCACCGGTTCCTATTGCATCGCCGTTGTGGATGATGTGAAATACAATCGGCACATACACGTCCTGTTGAATATCGGTTGCAGCCCTTTGTTCGCCTCCTTGTTTTAGCTGCAAAAGTGCATTGGCATATTGTTGTGCCAGTTGCGGATCTGCTGCAATTTGTCGTTTAATTATTTCGGTGGTAGCGCACCAATTTTGTTGTGCTGATACTGTAACAGAAATGATAAATAACAGAAGGGGGAAAAGGGACTTTTTCATACGGTTGGCAAACATAGCCGAATTAGGGACTTTGCATAATGGACGCCCGGTAACGTTGATAAATTGCTAATTGTAGGTATCGTCGTCCGGTTCATCAAAAAAGGCATCTTCTATGTGGTAAATTTCATGGCCTGCTGAAGTTACTGTTACCGAGACGATATCAAACCTAACCGGTGTTTCGGTTTTGCTGTTATCAAACAAATAGGATTCGGCTGCCTGGTGCATAAGTTTGCGCTTTGCCTTACTCACAAATTCTTCAGGTTGGCCATAGTTGAGGTTTGTGCGGGTTTTAACTTCGGTAAACACGATAAACCTGCCGCATTGCGTTACCAGGTCTACTTCTGCCCGTTTAAATCTGAAGTTTTTACATAGTAACACATGTCCTTTAGACAACAGATGGGCAAGTGCAACTTCTTCGCCAAACTTTCCTGTTTCGTTATGCCTCGCCATCTGGTAAATGTAAGGCAATTCATAAATAAAAAGCGCCTTAAAACCAAAAGGTGATAAGGCGCAAAATGCTTGAAACAACCTATTTAGTGGACCAGTGTTATACTACCCACTTTTTGAACCTTTTTGTTGTCAAGGAAAGTAATATCAGCGACGTATGTAAATACAGCCGGGTTTTGCAGTATACCTTTGTAGGTGCCATCCCAACCATTGAACTGGTTATTGCTATCAAATACTTTTATGCCCCAGCGGTTAAAGATCTTAAGGTCAACGGTTTTAATACCTTCTCCATAAATCTGGAATACATCGTTATTGCCATCGCCATTTGGCGTAAAGGCGTTGGGTATAAATACAGGAAGGCTGTTTTCAACCAACACATTTATGGTGGCTGTGGCTACACAGTTTTTGTTATAGGTGATGGTTAAAACAAAATCGGTGCTGCGATTATAAGGAGTAACTAATGGGTTGGGACAATCGATGCAACTTAAACCAAGGGTTGGACTCCAGTTGTAATTGGTTATGGCAGCGGCACTGTATGGTGTAAAGGTGCTTATCAGTTGCACGCTTTCGCCTAATTGAATAGTAGTATCGTGCGGTAAAATTTCAGCTATACCTTCAGCAGGTTCCAACACCAAAGCCTGGTGGGTGGTAGTACAACCCCAGTTGTTTATTGCCTGTATCGTATGCTGGCCTGCAGCGATATTAAAGAAGTCGCCTGCATATTGCAGCGGACCGCCGTCTACACTGAACTGATAAGGCATATTTTGAACGGTGAGGCCCAGGATGTGGATTGCTCCATCATCGTAAGCAGTGCCATAGCAGGAGGTAGAATCGGTAGTAATGGTAAACAAATCCGGAATGGCATCTACCACGGTACCCTGAATAGTGTTGGTGCAGCCATTATTATCTGAGAAAATAATACTGTAATCGCCCGGAGCAAGATCGTATACTACACCGTTAACAGGGAAGAAGAAGTTAGCAAAGTCCTGTGTTACGGAAAAACTATATGGAGGTGTACCTCCTGTCATACTTGCGCTTAAAGTTCCATCGTTTTGACCCTGGCATTTTACCGGTGTGCTTATTACGATGGCAGTAAGGTTTGTAGGCTCGTTAACGTTTGCGGCACCTGTAGCTGAGCAATTGCGGCTATCCGTAATGGTTACACTATAAAAACCAGCTATAAGACCCGTGGCAGTGGCTGTTGTATCGCCACTGCTCCATAAATAGGTATAAGGTGGCGTACCCCCCTGCACGTTGGCACTAATGCTGCCATTGGGTGCATTAAAACAAAGTGCATCGGTAGGTGTTGGGTTAAGCTGAAGGGCGGGGGGAGATGTAATAGTTAAAGTTGTGGAAGCACTGCAACCATTGGCATCGGTAACAATTACTGTATAGGTATTTGCTGCCAAACCTGTTTGCGGATTAGGCCCTGCCACACCATTCCAGGTGTATGTAAAGCTTCCTGTTCCGCCGGCCGGATTTACCTGGGCTGTGCCATCGGTGTTACCGGCGCAAGTAACATTAGTTACTGTAGATGCACCGAAAACAATTGCTGATGGTTGAGTTATACTATAGTTTGCGCTAACCGAACAGTTATTTGCATCGTAAGCTGTTACAATGTAAGTTCCTGCTGCAAGATTGCTGATTGTTTGTGTACTGCCACTTGGCGACCAGTTGTAGGTGTAAGCGCCGGTTCCACCGTTAGGGTTTGCCGTAATAGATCCGGTTGCGCCGCCATTACATTGCAGGTTAACTATTGTTGGCGCACCCAAGGCAATTGCCGTAGCCGGCTCAGTAATCTGGTATTGCGCTGTAGCTGAACACGAATTGGCATCGGAAACAGTTACGGTGTAGGTAGCGGCCGTTAAATTATTAACTGTTTGGGTACTACCGGCCGAAGATGGGTTCCATGTATAACCGTAATTACCTGTGCCACCCGCAGGATTTACTGTAATGCTGCCGGTTGCTCCGCCAAAGCACGCCACGTTGGTAATGTTAGGCGCATTAAGTGTAAGGGCCGCCGGCTGCGTTAGGGTATAGGTGGCAGTTTGTGTACAACTGGTATTGTCGGTAACAGTAACGTTGTATGTTCCTGCGGGAACATTCAACAGGTCCTCGGTGGTATAGGCATTGTTGTTCCAGTTGTAAGTAAAGCCCGGCAGACCGTTGGTAACGGTTATGTTTATGGCCCCATCGCTGTTGCCGTTACACTGCACATTCGTAACCGTACCGTTAATTTGTATTTGCGCCGGTTGATTTACTGTGTAACTGGCAGTGGCTGTACAAAGGCTATCGTCAGTTACGGTTAATTGGTAAGCCTGGGCCGTAAGGCCTGATGCAGTTTGGTTGGTTCCACCTCCATTATTCCACAAATAGGTATAGGGCGAAGCACCACCATTAGGGTTAGCGGTTATGCTGCCGTTATTTCCTCCATAGCAACTAACGTTGGTAATAGCAGGTGCGCCTAACGTTAAGCCGCTGGCTGGTTGATTAAGTGTTTTAGACACTGTTGCTGTGCAACCTTTGCTATCGGTTACTGTAACGCCATATGTAGCGGCAGTTAATGAAGTAGCATTGGCTGTTGTTTGCGATGCGTTAGGGCTCCACTGATACACGTAGCCCGGTGCACCAGGTGTGCCGCCTGCTGCAGTAACGTTTATAAAGCCATCGTTGCCATTAAAACAGCGGACGTCCTTAAATGCGCTAACTGTAAGTGTTAGCAGTGGAGGTTGATTAATGGTGAAACTACCGGTTACGCTACAGTTGTTACCATCCTTTACCGTAACGGTGTAATTACCCTGGGCAAGACCGGTATTGCTGTTTGTGCTTGGTGTAGGTGCATTGCTCCAGGTATATGTATATCCCGAACCTGAACCGCCAGCCGGGGTAAGCACAATGCTGCCGGTAGTGCCGCCATTACAGCTAACATCGGTAACAACCTGGGTAAAGCTAACTGCCGTAGGCTGCGTAAGCGTAATGGTGTCTTTGCCTATACAACCTAAGGCATCGGTTATTGTAAGATAGTACGTACCTGCAGCAAGGTTCTGGGCAGAGTCTACGTTGCCCGTAGCTGCATTTGCACTCCACGTAAAGGTGTAAGGGGGATTACCAACCGGTACTACTTTTATTTTTCCGTTTGTTCCTCCGTTACAAGTTATGTTGCTTACCGTGTGCGATAATGTAAGGCTGCCTTGCGTAATCAGCACAGTATCATACACGGTGCAAAGCCCACCGGTCATGCTAACTACATAGGTGGTTGTTCCCGTAGGATTTACAGTTTGGGGATTATTGCTGCCCACAAGGGTTCCTGAAGGCATGGAACGCCATTGGTATTGGAATGTATTACCCGGTTGCGGAGTGCCTGTTGGTGTGGCCGTTAACTGCACAGGATTACCGGCGCAGAAGGTAGCATCGGGGCCCGCATTTACTTTAACACTGGTATCAATGGTTACGGTAACCACGTCGCTACCCGAGCAAGTGCCGTTAGAAACGTTTACGGTATAGTTTTGGGTACTGTAAGGTGCTGCAGTTGGATTTTTAATGGAAGCATTAGATACGCCGTTTACACCGGTAGAAGGGGTCCAGGTGATGGCGAAGCTGTTGTAATCGGGCTTGCAATAGCGCAATACCATTTTAGGACGTTCGTTTGTTACCGTTGCAGTTGGCACGATTGAACACTGATCGGTATTGGCCCGGCTGAAAATGCACATGTTGGGCGAGTTAGTATAGATAACCTTGTTGTTAAGGTTACCGTTGGTACCAGCACTGTAGAAACAAATTTCAACCACAATGTTTGATTGTCCATCCCAATCATACAAGCTATCCAGTGAATGCAGGATAGGACCTGTATAATTCAGTGGCACAGAAACTGTTTTAGGTAGGAACACTGTTTTTAAGCCTGTTTGCCAGGTGCTCAAACTTGTGGCGCTGGTACAGCCCATCTTGATAGTAAAGTTTTGCTGGCCAGCGGTGCTGTTAAATACGCCTACAATCCAGCCCAGCTGGCTGATGGTAGAACCGCTGGTGCCCATAGCAGCCTGTAGTTCTGCTGCTGTATACAGCATTTGCATGCGTATACTCTTATTGAAATTTCCGTAGGTGGTTACGTTGTTAGTAGGTGTACCTGCTGCGATGTTGTAACCTGTACCTGCCGAATCGATGGAATAGATGCCTGTACAACCATAGTAGTTTATGCCACAATTTTTAGGCGTAGCAGTAAAGTCTAATTGAACTTGCTGTCCGGGGCAAATAGTAGACGGGGTAACAGAAGCAGTTACCGGCGGGCCTGTACCACTAACGGTAACCACTACATTATCCGACAGCGTACAGCCGCCGGCATCGGTAACCGAAAGCGTGTAGGTGGTTGTATATTGCGGACTTGCTGTAGGAGTTGCTGTATTGGCTCCTGTAAGGGTTGCTGTTGGTGTCCAGCTATAGGTATAGGTGCCGGCAGGGTTAACTGTGCCGTTTAGTTGTGTGGTTTGATTGGCACAGATGGTAACATCTGTACCGGCATTCACAGAGAATGAGGCAGGGATTACGGTAACGGTGCCGCTTGCGCTTGCCGAGCAGCCAATTGTATTTGTGTATGTAACCGTATAGGATGTAGTACCAGCCGGACTAACCGAAATGCTACCGGTAGTTGCGCCGGTGTTCCAGGCATAAGTTCCGCCAGTAGGGCTAACCGTAGCGGTAAGTGTGGCTGCTGCAGCTGCACATATGCTTGGTGAATTAACCGAGACGGTTGGATTAGGCGTAATTTGAACAGATTGAGAACTTACATCGGTACAACCATTACCCGCGGTTACTACAAGCGAAATGATATAGGTGCCCGGTGTATTGTAGGTATGTGCCGGCGGACTCTGAAGATTTGAGGTAGTACCATCGCCAAAATTCCAGGCGTACGACGCGGCACCAACACTATTGTTTGTGATATTAACGGTACCACTGCTGCCGCAAATGGTGGATGGTGTTGCTGTAAAACTTGAGGTAGGCGCCATGCCGAAGGTGCTACCGTTCCAGTTGAAGTTCCATCCGGAGCCATTGGCGCTGAAATTATCGATAAGAATAGCGTAGGTATGCCCGGCTACAAGTGTAGCTGGAGGGCAAGTTTCACCCGGGGCACCTGCGGCTCCGCTGGTAGGGCAGTTGGTAGTGCTGCTTGAAGACATACCAATGGGCGAAGAAGTTTGGTTGGCATAGTTGTAATTGCACCGGATAGTGTTGCTATTGAGGTTGGCTGTACTGCAGCCGTTGGTAATGTCAAACAATGCCCAGTCTAACTCGGTGGTGGCGCCTGTAGGGGTGCAGCTCCATTGAAGTGAGCCGGCAGTGCCCACTGAAAAAGAATACCAGACAGAGCTAAATGCACCAAACGAAAAACAAGTAGGATCGTAAACGCCCGTACCAACAGGTCCGGCGGGTAGGTTAAATGCGCTCATGTCGCACACCTGCGTAGCTGTTGCACAGGTTGTGCCCGGGGCCGGAGGGGGTGTTCCTGAGGTTACACAAACCTGAAAATTTCCATCGCCATTGAATGCACTTACTTCGATAAAGAACTGTGTTCCGGGAGTAGTAGTTTGGTTAACCGTTACTGTTCCACCGTTGGTAGCGGATACCTGACAATAAGTTCCTATACCCGTTAAATTACCGCAATTACCTGTATATACTGCTATGCCAAGGCGTTGTGCTGCCGGGCTGCCGGTAGGGGTGATGGTAATGGTATTGGTCGTTCCGTTTGATACAAAGGTGTACCAAACATCATTGGTCCAGTTTGTAAAACCGCAGGTTGCCGAAGCCCAGTTTGTGCTGGTGGCTCCTATATTGTTCCCGTTTACACATGCATTACCGGTAGAGGGAATGGTGATAGGCGTGGCATTGGCGCAGTCATCGTTCAGGGGTTGGGCCTGCAAACCGGCAACAATGGCAATGGAAAACAGAAATGTAAAAACGTGCTTGTTCATGGGGGAAATTAGAGCGACTAAATTAAACTTAGTAACGACTTTAATGAGAAAAATTAAATAACCGAAAGCAAGACCCAATAACACGGCAAAGTGTTGCATGTCAGTTGATCCTGCGCTCATTAAGTTGTCCACTAAAAGTAGTGAAATTTGCCGGCTTCTCCAATCAGGTAAATGGCACCCGGGGGGCAGTTGCAAGTGTTTATACTGCAATTTGGTGTTCACAATAAATGGTTTAGGTTTGCCAAACTCTTAAAACCAAAACAATAGCTATATGGGAGAAAAAATCACCATCAGCCGTGGTAAACTGAAAGTACCTGATAAACCGGTTATTCCTTTTATTGAAGGAGATGGAACAGGCCCCGATATCTGGAGGGCTTCTGTGCGCGTAATTGATGCCGCCGTTGAAAAAGCTTACAAGGGCAAAAAGAAAATAGAATGGAAAGAGGTATTGGCCGGCGAAAAGAGCTTTAATGCTACCGGCAACTGGCTTCCTGATGAAACGCTGGACGCTTTCCGCGAATACCTGGTGGGCATTAAAGGACCATTAACTACACCTGTAGGTGGTGGTATCCGTTCCTTGAACGTGGCCCTGCGTCAAATTCTTGATCTTTACGTATGCCTTCGTCCGGTGCGTTATTATGCCGGTACACCATCTCCGGTTAAACGCCCTGAAGCGGTAGACATGGTAATCTTCCGTGAAAACACTGAAGATATCTATGCAGGTATCGAATTTAAAGGCGGAAGTCCTGAATCATTAGAATTGCTGAAGTTCTTAAAGAAAAAATTCGAGAAGGATTACGGTAAAATCCGTTTCAGCGACAAAAAGCGCGGTAAGGAGTATATTAAAATAGCTAAACTAAAGGAAGAAGATCCTGAAGCTTGTGTGGGTATTGGTATTAAGCCGGTATCGCGCCTGGGTTCTCAGCG
The DNA here is from genome assembly GCA_046329495.1 of Chitinophagales bacterium. GTDB lineage: Bacteria > Bacteroidota > Bacteroidia > Chitinophagales > LD1 > Bog-950. The sequence continues at coordinate 337,596 of JAXLUO010000003.1, forward strand.
CTTAATCCGTTCTGCTATTGAATATGCCATCCAACATAAGCGCAAGTCGTTAACGCTGGTACACAAGGGTAACATCATGAAGTTTACCGAAGGTGCTTTCCGCGATTGGGGTTACCAATTGGCTGAACAGGAATTTGGTGCACAAACCTACACCTGGAACCAGTGGGAGAAGACCAAGAAAGAGAAAAACGAAGCTGCTGCCAACGAAGAAATGAAAGCTGCCCAGGCTGCCGGTAAGGTTATTATTAAGGATTCTATAGCCGATATCACGCTGCAACAGGTATTAACCCGTCCGGATGATTTTGATGTTATTGCAACCTTAAACCTGAACGGCGACTACCTAAGCGATGCTTTAGCTGCCCAGGTTGGCGGTATTGGTATTGCTCCGGGTGCAAACATTAACTATGTAACGGGCCATGCTATATTTGAAGCTACCCACGGTACAGCTCCTAAATATGCTAACCTGGATAAGGTTAACCCCGGCTCTGTAATCCTTTCGGGTGCTATGATGCTGGAATACCTTGGCTGGGATAACGCTGCCAAGATGATCCACCGCGGCTTAGAGAACGCCATTGCTAATAAGCGCGTTACCTACGATTTCGCCCGTTTAATGGAAGGTGCTACAGAGATTAAGTGTAGCGAATTCGCCGACGAAATCATCAAAGGCTTCTAATTTTAAGCTTAAACGGCAGGTGAAACTGCTGACGCATACAACGCCGGACCCTAAAGTCCGGCGTTTTTATTTCCGGCAATATGTACGGTTTTTGATGGGGTGACCAGATTATTGGGTACTGCCATCCGGCGGCTAATGGATAAACCATAGATACCATAGGAGAGAAGCCGGAATTCACCCTTCCTCAAAAAATTAACAAATGAAAAAACGGTCTGTTTTAACTAATGCTATGATTTTCAATTATCCACAGTAAATTAGCACTTTCGCAAACGGGGCGCATAAACTCTTTGTGATTTTGATTCAAACTGTTATATTTGCGCCTCCAAATTAAAAAGCGTCATGAGCAAAGTATGTGAACTGACAGGTAAGCGTCCTCTATTCGGTAATACAGTTTCGCACTCGAACCGTAAAAGCAGACGTAAGTTTTTACCCAACCTGAAAAAGAAGAAATTCTTCATCCCTGAACTGGATGAATGGGTAGAGTTAAAAGTGAGCGTAACTGCTCTGCGCACCATCAACAAGAAAGGTATTTACAACTACCTGAAAGAGTTGAACAAGAAGGGCGAGATTAAATTGAATTAATAACTTAGTAAAGAAACCCTTATGGCCAAGAAGAGCAAAGGAAACCGTATACAGGTTATACTGGAATGCACCGAGCAAAAAGCCGCCGGTGTTCCGGGTATGAGTCGCTATATGACTTATAAGAACCGTAAAACCACAACTGAAAGAATTGAACTGAAGAAGTACAATCCTTTCATGAAGAAAGTAACTGTTCATAAAGAAATTAAATAAGGAATAACATGGCTAAAATTTCGAAGAACGCGCGTACCGACCGTCAAACCGCAGTAGGTTCAAAAGACTACGTTAAGGTTATTAAAGCGGTAAAAGGCAAAACCAACAACTACTCTTTCCTTGAGAAGATCGTTCACAAGGACAAAGTGCAGGACTTTTTAGCCGGCAAAGAGTAATTTATTTGAATGATATGTAAGCAGAAAGCATCTTTCGCGTAGGAGGGTGCTTTTTTGTTTTTAACCGGGGTGTATCAAAACCTGACTAAACAGGGCACAAAACAAAGAATATGGGATTGTTTGATTTTTTTACCAGAGAGAAAAAAGAAGATCTCGATAAGGGGTTAGAAAAAACCAAAGAGGGATTCTTCACCAAGATCTCGCGTGCAATAGCCGGCAAATCGAAGGTGGACGAAGAGGTGTTGGATAACCTGGAAGAGGCCTTGGTATCTGCCGACGTTGGTTTAGCCACTACGGTAAAAATTATTGAGCGTATTGAAAAGCGTGTAGCGCGCGACAAGTTCGTGTCTACATCGGAATTGAACGGATTAATCCGCGAGGAAATTGAAGGCATACTTGCCGAGAATAAGAATGAAGACCAGCAAGGCTTTACTACGCCCGCGGGTACTAAGCCTTATGTAATAATGGTTGTTGGCGTTAACGGTGCCGGAAAAACAACTACCATCGGCAAGTTGTCGCACCAGTTTAAAATGGCAGGTAAAAAGGTGGTGCTTGGTGCTGCAGATACTTTCCGTGCCGCTGCCATCGATCAGTTAGATGTGTGGGCGCAACGTGCCGATGTGGAAATTGTAAAAAGCCAGATGAATGCAGATCCTGCTTCTGTTGCATTTCAGGCAGTAGAGCGCGGCGTAGCCGTAAACGCGGATGTGATAATTATTGATACCGCAGGCCGCTTGCATAACCGGGTTGACCTGATGAATGAGCTAAGCAAGATACGCCGTGTAATGCAAAAGGTAATACCTGATGCTCCGCACGATGTGTTATTAGTTTTAGACGGTAGCACCGGTCAAAATGCTATTGAACAGGCGAAGCAGTTTACAGCGGCCACGCAGGTAACTGCACTAGCCATTACTAAGTTGGATGGCACCGCTAAGGGCGGAGTGGTATTGGGAATTTCCGATCAGTTCCACATACCGGTAAAATATATAGGTGTAGGCGAGCAAATTGACAAGCTACAGGTATTCAATAAGAAGTTGTTTGTGGAGAGCTTGTTTAAGGGCTAGTACCTGGGTGTATCACTAATACATAGGTTTTTGTTTTGTTGATTACACAGATTGAGAATTGATTACACCGATAGAAGGAAAATATGATAGGATATTGGGATAAGTAAGATTTAAGTTTCTATGGAAGAAAAGGATCCGGTTACTGAAAGAATAATAGCCATGTGCTTTGAGGTGCATAATGCTCTTGGTCCCGGATTCCCGGAGAAGATTTATCATAACGCCTTAATTACGTTGCTTCAGGAACGAGATATTCCATTCTTTAGTGAGAAAGAATTTCCGGTACGATTTAAGGATAAAAAGATGGGTTCTTTTAAATGTGATTTATTGATAGATGAGGTGATCGTAGAGTTAAAATCGGTAGAAGGTGTGATGCCAAAATTATTTAGAAATAAGTTGGTGGCATACCTAAGAGCTGCAGGGCTAAAAACAGGATTACTTATCAATTTTGGTAACACTTCTTGCGATATTAAACGTGTAACTAAATGAACTTGTTTTTTATCTGTGTAATCCTTTTATAAAATCGGTGTAATCACCAAATAAGAACTTGGCCCACTGGGGGCAACTAAAAAAAGAATGAAGACAAAGTCAATTAAAAAAGATAAAGTATCTGTTATTACACTGGGCTGTTCCAAAAATTTGGTAGACAGCGAAGTAATGATGAATCAATTGCAACATGGTGGGTACGACGTTAAGCACGATAAGTGGAGCAAGGGCCGCAATATCGTTATTGTAAATACCTGCGGCTTTATTGACCGTGCCAAAGAAGAAAGCGTAAATACTATCCTTGAGTATGCCGAAGCCAAGAGCAAAGGAAAGATTGAAAAGCTATATGTAACAGGTTGTTTGTCGCAACGCTATAAGGACAACCTGGAAGAAGAAATACCGGAAGTGGATGCGTTTTTCGGCACCATGGAATTGCCACGATTACTGAAAACGCTAAAAGTAGATTACCAGCACGAACTGATTGGCGAGCGTTTATTGAGCACTCCTTCGCATTATGCTTATCTCAAAATTTCGGAGGGTTGCAATCGTACGTGCTCGTTTTGCGCTATACCGCTGATGCGCGGCAAGCACATTTCGCGCAGTATAGAAGACATGGTGGAAGAAGCCAAAAAGCTGGCAGCAAAAGGCGTGAAGGAATTAATGCTGATTGCACAGGAGTTAACGTTCTACGGTTTGGATATTTACAAGAAACGTAAGCTTCCCGAATTACTAAACGAACTTAGCAAGGTAGAAGGTATTGAGTGGATTCGCTTACATTATGCGTACCCGGCTCAATTCCCCATGGAAATAATTGATGCCATGGCAGAAAATCCGAAGGTTTGCAACTACCTGGATATGCCGCTGCAACATGCCAGCGATAACGTATTGGCTGCCATGCGCCGCAATATCACCAATGCGGATACACGCAAGTTAATTGAAGACATACGCAAACGCATACCCGGTATTGCTATCCGTACCACTATGCTGGTTGGTTACCCCGGTGAAACGGAGCAGGATTTTGAAGACCTGAAAACCTTTGTGGAAGAAATGCGTTTCGACCGTTTGGGCGTATTCACTTACTCTCATGAAGAGAGCACAAGAGCATATGCCGTGGAAGATAATATAAGTGCTGAGGTAAAAGCTGAGCGCGCTGCAGAGTTAATGGACGTGCAGGAGCAAATTAGTGCAGCCTTGAACGAGAAGAAGATTGGCCAAACTTTTAAAGTTTTGTTCGATCGCAAGGAAGGCGGTTACTTTATTGGTCGTACGGAGTTTGATTCGCCGGAAGTAGATAACGAGGTATTAGTGGACGCTAAAAGCCAATATGTAAGGGTTGGAGATTTTGCTAACGTAAAGATTACAAGGGCGGAAGAGTTTGATCTTTATGGTGAAATAGTGTAGTTTTTGTTCAAATCGTATCGTTTTTTACCTTCGTAGCATGCGTAAAACCCTAATTATAGGCGTTATGGCCGGCATGCTTTTCAGCATGTTTGGGGTTTACCTATTTTTTGCAGCCGCTGTTTCCTTCGCAAAGTTTGAAGCAAAAACGGAGATTGAAAATACCTGCAACGTTCAATTAACCCAGTTTAACTTCAGTGCAGAAGAGTTTGCTTCTTTATCTCGTCCGGAAGGGGATGACGATGAAGTGTTGATTAACGGCGAATTGTACGACGTTAAGCATGTGCTGGTGCATAATGGTAAGATTACTGTAACTGCGTACCGCGATGCCAATGAATCTGATGTAGTAGAACATCTTATTGAATGGGTAGGCAGGCATACCAGGCATGGATCTCATGGCCCTGTTACACAGTCTTTTTTTATGCCCTATTATGCTGTAAGTAGCTTTAGCTGGTGTACAACCCTTCCGATTAGTGTTACAAGTATTCAGCCCAGGGCTGACAAAATCTTATCCGGATCAATTGCAGGTATACTTATTCCCCCACCCAACTGCGTACCTGCCGTTTAATATCGCCTGGCTCTATAGGAGCTCTTCTTTTTTATTTATTGATTTTGATGCCGCAATGCGGTTAAATTATGCGTTTAAGGTTATTCTTTATTCTGATTACTGTTAGTATGCTACGCCCTGTTGGTGCGCAAAATGATACGTTGCAAGGTGAGCTGAAAGAAGTAGTAGTTACGGGCCTTAAGGAAACCAAACGGCTGGAAACGGTTGTTGATGTGGTGCCGTTAGAGGCCGCCGATATGCGCAGACAAGGCGCTTTTAATATCAGTGATGGATTAAGCAAAATACCAGGGGTAAGTCAATTGAATACAGGTGTTTCAATATCCAAGCCGGTAATACGGGGTATGTACGGTAATCGAATTCTGGTATTGCTTTCGGGATTGCGCTTCGATAATCAGCAATGGCAGGATGAACATGGTATGGGTTTAAGTGATATAGGTATTGACCGGGTAGAAGTGATTAAAGGCCCTATGGCAGTGCTGTATGGCTCTGATGCTGTCGGTGGTTTGATAAACGTAATAGAAGAGCAAAAACCAGCGGAAAATACCCTGCAGCTCGATTTCAATACAAGGTTTCACTCTAACACTTTAGGCACAGTAAATGATATCGGACTAAAAGGATACCGAAATAATACCTGGTGGCGTGTACGAATTGGGGCCGAAAGCCACGCCGATTATAGTGATGGTAATAATACGCGTGTGCTTAATTCGCGCAGTGATGGATACTATTTTAAGGGTACAATAGGTATACAGCGTAAGAACGTAACCAGCGAAAACAATTATCATTTTTCAATAAATGACTTCGGTTTTATTATGAACGATATAGCCGACTTTATGAAACCTGATGCCCGGTATACACGCAAACTAAATGGCCCTTTTCATAAAGTTATGTTGAACGTTTTCTCTTCGCGTAACAAAATTCAGCTTCACAATTCATTGCTTAAAATTGATGCAGGCTTTCAGTCCAACTCGCGCATGGAGAATGAAGGAGGGGGCAAAATATCTTTAAACATGCTACTAACCACAGGTCTTTACCATTTAGAATGGATTAAGCCGTTAACCGACCGGTTAGAAATAATAGTAAGCCAAAACACAAGCTACGAGAACAACACCAACTTTGGTGGCAGAAAAATAATTCCTGATGCCCATATGCTGGAAGCCAGCGTGTCGGGTTTTGTAAAATATAATGCCCACAAGGTAGTGGTAGAGGCTGGTGCAGGTATCAATAATCGCTGGATTAAAACCCTGCTAACTCCGTTGGTAAACTCGCCGGATAAAGGTAATACCATTACTCCTTTTTCTCGCAACCGGGTTTCGTTTAATGCTTTAAGCGGGGTTACAGTTAACCCTGTTGAAGGATTGAATATTAAAGTAAATGTTGCTACGGGATTGCGGGCACCTAATTTGGCAGAACTTTCCAGCAATGGCTTACGTGAGGGCACATATCGCTATGAAATAGGGGATATGCACCTTAAGAATGAGCAGAATATAAATATTGATGTGAGTTTAACGCACAAAACGGAGTGGTTTGGTTACTCGCTAAGTGGTTTTATCAGCTTATTCGATAATTACATTTACATCACTCCCACAGGCGAGGAATATATTGGCTTTCAAATTTATCGTTACAAACAACAGAATGCCCTTTATACAGGAGGAGAGGCTGAACTGGAGTTTACACCCCAAGGTTTGGTGCAGGGCTTAGAATTTACTGTTAAAGGTGCTTACCTGTATTCCATAGGTAGAGATGGAAAGTATATTCCGTTTACCACGGCCCCCAAAATTTCTCCCAACCTCAGTTATTCCCGTTCACTTGGTAAATATGTCAAGAACTTCTACGCGAATGTTGGTTTTGATTACGTTTTCCAACAAAACAGAACGGCTCCGGAAGAAATACCTACGGCGGCCTATTATCTGATGAATGCAGGTATAGGTGCTGAATTTGCTTTTAAGAAGGCAGGATTTACTATTGGAGTATCCGGTAATAATTTACTTAACGCTGCCTACTTCGACCATCTATCCCGTCTTAAGGCTTTTGGTATCCGCAATATAGGCCGCAATATCAGTGTCAATTTATTTGTCCCAATACAATTCAATTATTTAAAACAAACCAAAAACAAGTAGTATGAAAAAAACAATGATTTCAATGGCTGCAGCCGCGGCTCTTTTCATTTTAATGGTGGGTATTTCTTCTTGCGAAAAGGATGAAGGCAAACTGCCAAACATATCTTTTAAAACAACCGCCGGCTATACTTCGGCCGATAATACAGTTGCCGCGGGCGATACTGTTTTAGTTGGTATCAATGCTTCCAAATCGGAAGAAGAGGATGTGCTGAAAACCTTCAACATTTCAAAGAGTGTGGATGGCGGTTCTTCTTCAACGGTGCAAAACGTAACTTTAACAACTGCGCAGCAGGATACCTATACCCAGGATTTTCAACTGGTAGCAGGTGCGGCCGGCCATACCGAGAAATACACTTTTACTGTAAGTAACCGTGATGGCTTAACTAATAGCCTCAACGTTACGTTAACTGTGCAATAGTACATGCAGCAGTTATGGCAACAGTTTAAACAGGTAATTGAAGGACAAGCTCATTGGCTGGCCTTTGTACTAATGCTGTTGCTTGCCGTGGTTGCTATACTATTCTTTACCAGATACTAAGCACATAAAAATGCAAATTGCAAACGCCGCCTACCAGGTGGCGTTTGTGTTTACCGCTGTCTGCAATTCATTAAACAGCGAGTCTAAATCGGGATGTTGTTGTATAGTAAAGTGCTTTGTGTTTATTTCTGCTTTAATCTCTGCAATTCTATCTGCTGTTAATGGATGTGTACTTAAAAAGCCGGGGAATTCACCATGCTGTTTCTCTTCTTTCTGAAGTGCTTCAAATAAACTGATCATGCCCTGGGGATTAATGTGTTGTTCTGCCAGCAGTTGCAAGCCGTTCTTGTCAGCATCCGACTCAAATTCGCGTGAATAGGAGAGTTGCTTTAGCTGGTCGGCATTTTGAACCACTACTGCGGCTACACCGGTGGCGTCACCCAAAAAAAGCGAAACCATAATATACGAGGATAGGGCGCGAAAAAGGCTTCGTGTGGAATGCTTTAACACTACGTGCGAGTATTCGTGCGAAAGTAGCGCTGCAAGTTGGGATGCACTATTCATTTTGTGCAAAATGCCTGCATATACTACGATTCGACCACCCGGCAGCGCAAAGGCATTCACCGTAGAGTCGTTTATAATGGTAATGCTTACAGGATACTCCGATTTAAAATGCAGGTTATTAAGGAAGCGGTTAGCGATAACGCTGGCATCTTTATTAATCGAAGCACCAACTGTAAATTGAAGGTAGGCTTGTTCACCGATCTTTTGTTCGGTATTTACCGGTACCGCCCTGGCCGCCTTATCGGCTAAAACGGGCAGTAAAAAGAAGTAAGTAAGCAAGGGCACAATTACAAATAGGAAACCTACCAGTGCCAGAGCTAAAATAAATTTGCTTACTCCACTTTTACGTTTTACGGAACTAAAGGCGCTTAATGGATACTTTTGCTTTAATGCCTCTTCAAAACCGGGCGTGCTGATAAGCAGATAAGTGTTTGGTTGCTTAAGGTTGCGCCATTCGTTGAATGTGACGGCTTGCAGATCTTCCGGTTGCCAAATATGCTCAGTAACGGTTCCATTATGTGCTACCACCTTAAGCTTTAAACTATAGATGCCTAATTCTACTTCCACCTTTTGGCCTCCGTTAAAGGCATTGTCATTATAAGTTCCTGTAAATATCATAATCACCAATTGGCTGTAATTTAAGCAGCTTGTAAAGGTATATGTCTACAACTGAGCAAGATTATTGTAAATTGAGAAACAGGATTGTTTATTTGTGGTATGAACCTGAACATACGGGTGTTTTTTAAGGTGTATTTGGCCATCGGGGTGTTTTTCCTCATTCTTTTCGGGGGAACCTGTGGCTATATGGCCATTGAGCATTATACCTTTTTAGAAGCCTTGTATATGACGGTTATTACCCTGGCTACCATTGGCTATGGTGAGGTACACCCTTTAAGTTCCGCAGGGCGGGTATTTACTATCATACTTACACTGGCCAACCTTAGTACCTTCACCTATTTCATTGCGCAGATTTCGAGTTACTTTTTAGATGGAGAATTTACACGAACATTAAAATTGGTTAGGATGGAAAAAGCTATTTCCGAACTTAAGGACCACGTAATTATCTGCGGTTTCGGTCGCAATGGTCGCGAAGCCGCAAAGCTATTTGCCGCAGGGGGCAAACCCTTTGTGGTAATTGAACAGGCTAATCCGGATACCATTACCAAGGAAATAGATGTGCCTTACTATATGCAGGATAACGCTACGCGCGATGAAGCGCTGGTGAAAGCCGGCATAGCTAATGCATCTGCATTGATTACTACCCTGCCCAACGATGCGGATAATGTATTTGTGGTGCTTACGGCCCGCGAATTAAATAGCCGCATACGAATTGTTAGCCGTGCCTCGCATGATACGTCGGTTAAAAAACTGAAGACAGCCGGAGCCAATAATGTTATTATGCCCGATAAAATAGGGGGCGCCCATATGGCTACCCTGGTATTAAGCCCGGATATAAAGGAGTTCATGGACTTGATGAATACCCAGTATTCCGATCATTTTACCGTGCTGGAATTAATGGTCGGCAAAACTATATCGCTGGAAGAACTGGATAGCTGGAAAACCACCGGTGCTACTGTTTTAGGTATTAAAAACATGGAAGGCGACTTTGCGCTAAACCCTGTGCCTTCAACTGTATTAAGGCCGGGTAACCGCATCATTGCTATGGGGGCAAAAAACCAACTGGATAAGCTTGGTGCCCTTCTAAACTAAACAATTATTTAAAAAACAACCTTCGTTATCCTATCTAACGATTACAAGTTTGCCAAATCCCTTCTTGAAGTATTTGTCGTAGTTAGTACCCATGTGGTCCATTTCTTTATCGTCCAAACGTGTTGTAACGCGATAGAAGTATACTCCATTCGCCAGTAAATCGCCATAGGTGTCGCGGCCATCCCAGGTGTATTCCGAAATGTTACGACCGATATGGATCGGGCCCAATTCATCCTTGGTAATTTCTTTTACAACCGTACCCTTAATGGTCATAATCTGAATCCGCATGTAATCGGGTACCTCGGTGCCGGTAACAGTAAAGATGAACTTGGTTGCTGTGGTAAACGGATTCGGATAATTCAGCACATTGGTGATCATCGGTTTATTGATCACTTCAAAGCTGATTTTATAATCGTAGAAGCGATTGTCCAGGTTACGGCTCTCCATACTACTGTTGTTACCACTGCGGTCGCGGTCGCGGATGATTAGCTCGTAGGTGCCATCAATGGTAAAGCTTGGCTTTAATTCTACCTGTGCCTTATTACCTTTTGTTAAGTTCGTAGAATCTGCAGGGTAAAACTTCATGGTTACATTATCAAAGTTCAAGCGGCGCAAATTGCTTTCTCCCGGATACTTCAGGTATAAATCCAATAATGAGGTATCGTTAAGGGCAAGGAATTTATTCTCGTCCTTAAGCGTTACCATAATGGTTGGTTGAGTCGAAACAATATCTCCGTTAAAAATATGCTGCCCATCAAAAGTTACATCCAGTAGCGGGTTAATCTTATCGCCTATGGTTTTAAAGTTCAATTCAGCATAGTTGTTAAAGTGGTATTGCTCCAGCTGGTCTTCATTGGGATTGGCTTCAATTACCAATCTGTTTAACCCTTCGTAGGTGTTGCTGTTAATAGCCTGGCTATAAGATAATACGATAAATGTATCCTGCTGGCCCGGTAATGGAGCGTGGCGTGTAAGCGTTGTATTTACGTGGAATTGAGCATCGCGTACCGTGTAGGAAGTAAGCATACTATCCATAGGTATATCGGTAACATTTTCCAATGCAACTTCTACATGCATGTTGCCTCCCATAGGCACCGAATCGACAAAGCTGAAATATTTGGCCGGGTTGATAGCTGCTTCCGGTGCTTTCTTATAGAGTATCCGCCAGTACTGCAACTGTGTAGGCGTGCGCAACGAATCATCCCTGGTGCGCAAACGCAAACGCATGTAAGGATACTGTTGGGCGCTAAAATTATTGATAAGGTTAAAGGTGTCGGTAGTAGAAAGTAATACTGTTTCAATGCCGTTATTCTGCACACCAATTAAATCTACGGTATCAACATCTTTTGTATTGCCTTCGCGGCTTTTTAACTGAAAGTGCATGCTGCCCCATTCTTGCGCCGGACCAATCTTAGGAGAAGTCATTTGCCCTGCGAACCACAAGCCGTTAAAGTCTATAGACGCCTGGATATACGGTGAATAGCTGGTTTGGTTTACCAACGTGTAAGGATAGGATAAGTTGCCTTTTTGTGTAAAGTAAATGAACGGGCCTGTTAAGGTGCCGTTTTTAAATTGCGAAGCTGGTAGTAATAAAGTGCTTTCTAATGCCTGCACCAGTGTATCGTCCCATTGCGGATAAATACTGTTCATGTTGTTATCGCTGTAGGCTAACACATAAAAACCGTCCGGTATGGAATCAAGGAAGTTTTTAATTACAATGCTCCACGGCTGGTTCGATATCAACGAAGCACCGGGAACGGAGGGGTCTACCGCAGCATGTGTGCCGGTGGTTTTAAAGTCGTAACCATATTGAATGTAGTATTTCCCATCGCAATGGTAGTTGCCAAATTTATCCCCCCAATTATCGGTTTGTGAAGGCAGGATGTTCATGCTATACCATGGGAAGCCTGTAACGTTATCAATAACCGCGAAGGTTATGCCATTCGTAAATCCGCAACCGCCCATACGGAAGCGATGCTGGTTGTAGTTGTTATAGTCCCAACCCATCGATTCGGCACTCAACGGACCACCAAAGGCATCGGCAATACCTGTTTTTACAAAGATGTTATTTACTGAAGAAGGGAATTTAAAAATACGGTCCGTGTCTATTTCCAGGTTCAGATAATTATCCTTCTGCCACTGGTAATAATGCGATTGGTTCCAACCCGGGTACTCGCCGGCCAGGTATATAAAGCTGCTGTAACGCCAGCGCGGGCTGCTGGAGTCGATAGCTACACGCCAGTAATAAACTACGCTATCTTTATAAGTAATAGTGGGTTTCCAATGTAATACACCACCGCTTTGATAGATAGTTTTGGTTTCGAGTGGCGCAAGGAATAGTTCGGATGTATCAATTTCAAACCGGTAGTTACGTGCCGGTGCAAAGGGATTAACTGTAGAAGCTTTCAATGTTACACCTTGTTGCGAATCGATGGCAAATTCATATGGGTAAATCGGGATTACATCATCATTCTGGATATAAATAGAAGCAGGGATTGTTAATCCGTTATTGTTCTCGGCCATCTCGTCAACATGGTAATCAGCATCTACGTAGGGGTAAAAGAGATTTTGACCGTATGAAGAACCTGCAGTTGATGTTGGTAAAACAAATGTCACCGTGTCCTTATAATAGGGAGCGGCAATGTATTTCTTGTAATAGCTTGAAACGGAATCATTATTTGCAGCAAAGGCGACCCTTGTTAAGGAAACGGAAATGGTATCTTTCTTTGCACGGCCAAGGTTGGTCACAATCACATGCACTTCAAAAGAATCGGTGCCCGGTGTAATAGTCGCAGGATTAAAATATACTGATGATTCGTTTACAGCATAATCGGGCTTTGGATATTGGTTTAAACGCAAAGCCGGGTCGCCATGCAGGGTCATTTCATATGCCACCATCATGTCAAAGTCAATATTGCCGCAACAGGCAACTACGTCGCTCATGGCTGAACGAACACATTCTCCGAATGTATTGGTATAACGGCGATTGGTAAGTTCCTGATAAACCTTGCTTGTAAAGCGATCGAGGCTATTGGATATACTTAAACTGGTGGTAGCCATAAATGCAATAGCACCCACATTTGGCTCTAATACAAAACGTTCGCTATAACCTGGAGTGTTAGTATGTATTAAACCTGCAAAACAACCATTCGATATAATAATTGGTAGCTTTCCCTGGTTGGTGTAATTCTCAGGTTCATCAATACTAAAATCAAATGCCCCGGTGGCCGAGTGGCCGAAGAAGGTGATAAGTGATACACCTTCATTAATGTTCGCTTTAATTATGGCCGATTGCGATTGGTCGATAGGTGCGTTGGTGTTTTTGGAATAGGTGGTAACCGAAGCCCCCCACAATGTATCTTCTACCACCTTTTTGTATTGGTCCAGATAAAAACGGAACATGGTTTGTTCGGTTGACCCTGTACCGCCACTAAAGTGTAACACATGCTTTTGCCATTCGCGGTTTACGATAGGTTCTGTATTGGTATAGTTACCTTGTTGTGCTTCATAGGTCTCAACCTTGTCAAGATAATCTTGCACCTGTTGTGGATTTTGCGCAGCTAAACGGCCCACGCAAACTACCATGGTATCGCTGGTGCGCGAAGCTGCCAACAGGTTATCGGAGCCCGGGTAACCAAAGGTTGGCACTAAATCCAGATTATACTGGTTGCCGGTGCTACGCTTTGCGGCAGGGCTTTCAATGGCCTTTCCTACTAAAAAGATGTGTTTAGGCGCAATGGGCCAATTAGCTTTTGCCCAATGGATAAAGTTACGGATAGCTAAGGGCGATTTTTTAACGCCATAGCTAAATTGATCGTACAGAGTATCAACGTTTACCACTATAGCCTGGTAATGCCCGTTGGCAGGATTATCATCCATATCGCGGTAGGCTCGGTAGGCTTCCACGGGATTGCTACCACCGTTATCAAACAGCTTGGAGCTTGCAATCAATACGTAATCGCCGCGGTTAGCAGGCGTATTAAAGTTTTGGAAGAATAGCGGTGATAAACTGGTTACTGTTGAATAGGAGGTAGCATCGCCGCTGATCAGCACTAATTCGCGTGGTTGCGTTGGCTGGCTTGGAGCCGGTAAAACAAATCGCAAAGGCGATGAGCCCGGTGATTGAACGGAGGTTAGACGCAAGCCATTAGTTAAATCGTAAAGCACCGGTTGCTGGCCATTATCGTTAAAGTTGGTGATTTCCAGGTAACGGCTATTGGAATTTGCATCGAGGGTAAAGTAAAACTTATTCTGCCCTTGGAAATTGAAGTTACGAGGGTATCGTAGCTCGCTCATATAAGCAATGTTCTGTTTGGTACTAACCGCCTGATCGTTAGTATAGAACTTAATGTTGTTGCTTGCCTGAAGTTGATTTAGCGGAATGCTGGTTGAAATTCGATTTAACAGGAAGCCAACAAATGCCGGAGCCTGTGTAAAGGCATTATAGCTGTTTACATCAATCCGCGCACTGTGCGCTTCGGTACTATTATTGGCAAAAACTGCTTTAAAGGTAGCTGGTGGACCGGCAGTGTTTATATCAGGAGTTGCCAACACGTATGTTTGAACTGCAGTGCCGAAAAAATTTCCTGCAAAACCTTCTCCGTTGTCATAAATGGAGCGGTAAACTTCATCGTTACCCGAAGAAAGATATTTGCCTTCAAAATACCTGTTAGTATTAATCTGCCTCACTGTATGCATAAAGTATTGCTCCTTAGCAGGTGGGTTCAACAGGTTGTTTTGCACAGGTGCCAGGCGCAAATTGGCCTGGTTAGTGCGTATGGTTAAAAAGTAGATGGACGTATCGGTAAACAAGCTATAATAAGGATGCGGTTGTAAATCGCCGCTTGTATATAAAAAGCTATCTACATCACCAATATTACGTTGTCCGTAAAACTCAATGTAATCGCCACCGGTTAAAGTGCTTCCGTTTGCAGAGATATAAACCGGCACCTGCTGGCCATTATGATAAAGCGCAAAATTGTTTACGTTAATACCACTAAAACTGCTGCTGTAGGAAATGAGCGTTGAATAAGGGATACGATACATTCCATCCTGCCACACTTTAATTTTATAGTGGGGCTGGCTATAGTCTATCCATTCATTGCCAAAAGGCTGAGCCTTACTTAGCAAAAATGAAACCAGTAACGTTGCAAAAAGTAGAAGTCTCCTCATCCGTTAATCCTTTTGCTTCTTGTTAATATCAATTCTCACCGAAATAACGTGGGAATATAAGCCTGCCCCATCCTCTTTATCCTTAATGGTAGTAAGGTTGGTAAGGGCGTAGTCGATGGAGATAATCTTTACGTGAATGCCTGCGCCTAAATTAGGGGAAACAACAAAGCGTTTTTTGCCCAATTCGTCAGTGGCACGTTGCAGATTGCCGACACCGGTACGGATGGCAACATCGATATCTTTGGCCGGCACATATTTCAGTTCTAAACCTGCTGTTAAATCCATGCTGATAGGCTTGCCGGATATGAGCACATTGCGGCGGCCATCGGTAGTAAATCCGAAATTTACTTCGGGAGTAATAAAGAATTTGTTCTTGATGTTGGCTTCGTAGGCTGCACCCAGGGTAATAACCGGTGTGGTTACTTCAAGGCTATTTTTTGGTAATTGGTTATTGGTTTGGAGCAATACCTGTTTTTCAGCATCTGTAAAACTCATGGTCCAGGCGTTAAAGGTGCTGCTGATGTCGCGGGCCATTAAGCCAAAACGCCATTGTTTGTAACGGTATTGCAGGCCTGCATCTATACCAAAGCCGTATGCCTTGGCAAAGTGACCTATTTGGCGGTAAATAATTTTAGCACTGCCACCAATGCTAAGGCCTTTAACCGGCAACATTTGGGCGTAGTGAAACATAAAAGCATAGTCGGCGGCGCTGAAAGAGGTTATTTTGCTGTAATCAATGCTGCCATCGGGTTGCACTAAAAACAAGGTGTTAGGTATATCATCTACCCCAAAACGGAAGAAAGAAAACCCGATTACCCGCTTCTTTTGTTGCACAGGCACAGCCACCGATACAAAATCGTATTTAGCGATGCCGGCAAAGTATTCCGAGTGCATAATGCCAATTTGGAAGGTGTTGGCAATGTTCACCAGCCCGGCGGGGTTGTAGTAGTTGGAGTATACATCGCCGGTTGTTGCTGCCTGGGCATTGCTCATCGCCAATCCCCTTGCACCTACGCCGATACTTAAAAATTCGTTGCTGTATTTGCGCACCACCTGTGCACGTAAACCGGCAACTCCAACAATCAATACAAAAAGTAGTATGGTTCCTCTTCTCATGTTTATACCTTCAACAATTCTTGCCAGCTATAACGCAATACAACGTCCATATTGTGTAAAGCCACGGCAAATTGGCGTTTCTCTTCTACGGAAAACTCCGTTTTTGTTACACTGCCACAAACCCGGTTCAATCCAAATACGATGTTATCAATATCATCGAACAAAAACAGGAACCTTCTTTGCTTGAAAAAGCGAAACCTTTCCAAAAACACCTGCTTTTGTTCCTCTAAAGAAAGCGAATCAAAGTAATTCTGCAAAACGTCCACATCAGCGTTATCCACTATTTCGTAAAAGCGGCTACAAATGCTACCATCTTGCAGTAAAATCTGCCTGTCCAGCATCATTTCCACCGCAATGTGAGCCAGCACCGAAAGCCTTAATCGCTGCCGGTTCAAGCCAGCCGCGATAAAAGACTGTGTAAAGGCGTGTTGCTGTTGCATAAAGGGATCGGAATTATGAAATCTTTTATCGCCCTCGTAATGCGCTAAAATACCTTTGTGCACCTCAGCAAGCCTGGCGTTAGCGGGGATTTGCATGCCTTTGATAGTAGAGTTATAAATCTTTGAAAAGCCGGGAGTTAGGTCAGGAATGGCCAATGCGGCAACAAACAAAGGATTGTTGAGAGGCAATTCGGTATAAAAGTGCGATAAAAAGTGCATTCTGATATATTTGTGCAAGGTAAGGCATAAGCCTTAATTGAACTAATAGATAAGATTCCCTGTGGGGAATTGCTTTAAAACGTTGGAAATGGGATTTGTAGATGAGTTAAAGTGGCGTAATATTCTGCATGATGTAATGCCAGGTACCGAAGACCTTTTGAATAAGGAAATGGTAGCGGGTTATATAGGTTTTGACCCAACGGCCGACTCATTGCACGTAGGGCATATGATGCAGGTTATGACCCTCCTCCATTTTCAGAAAGCCGGACACAAACCAATTGCCCTGGTGGGCGGTGCCACAGGTATGGTTGGCGACCCCACCGGCAAAAGTGCCGAACGCAATTTGCTTACCCCCGAAGAAGTAAATTACAACCTGCAGTGTATAAAAAAGCAGCTTGAAAAGTTCCTGGATTTCGATTGCGGCAACAACTCGGCAATTGTGGTTAACAATTACGATTGGTTTAAGGATTACAATTTCCTTGATTTTATCCGCGAGGTAGGTAAATACATTACGGTTAACTACATGATGGCTAAGGACAGCGTAAAATTGCGCCTGGAAAGTGAAGACCGTGAAGGCATGAGTTTTACCGAGTTTTGCTACCAATTGGTACAGGGTTACGACTTCTTTCATCTGTGGCAGAACAATGGTGTTAAGCTGCAAATGGGCGGTAGCGACCAGTGGGGGAATATTGTTACCGGCACAGAACTGATCCGTAAAAAAGGCAGGGGAGAAGCATTTGCGCTTACCGTTAAACTGCTGATGAAGAGCGATGGCACTAAGTTCGGGAAGACGGAGAGTGGTGCTATTTGGCTTGACCCTAAGAAAACTTCGCCGTATAAGTTTTATCAATTCTGGCTGAATGCCGGTGATGTGGAGTCGGTTGATTTGGTACATAGGTTTTCATTAAAAGGACGCGAAGAGATTGAAGCCTTAATAAAACAACATACTGAAGCGCCGCATTTGCGTTTATTACAAAAGGCGTTGGCTGAGGAAATAACTATACGCGTGCATTCAAAAGAAGCATTGGTGCGGGCACGGGAAACAACCGAAATACTGTTTGGCTCATCGTTTGAAGAGTTTAAACGCCTGAGCAGTGAGGAAATTGAAAATGCTTTTGGTGCCGATATAACCTTTAAGGTGGGCAGAGATTTGTTTGCCGAAGGAATTGATGCCGTTAGCCTGGCCGGTGAAAAAACTTCGGTGTATGCCAGTAAGGGCGAAGCCCGCAAAAACATACAGGGCAATGGCTTGAGCGTGAATAAAGAAAAAGTGGGCATTGATCGTAAGTTTGTAACGGATGATTTACTTTATGGAAAATACCTGTTATTGCAAAAAGGAAAAAAGAACTACTATTTAGTAGTAGCGGAATAGATGAAGCAGACGATTGTTTTAATAATGATAACTGGTATACTGGCACTGATAAATTCATGTGCAAAGCACCCGTTTGCTTGCTTTACAACCGAGCCGGATGAAAACAGCATTCATCGTATGCAACCGGTAACGTTTAATGCCGCTTGCTCTACCAATGGCGATGGCTTTTTCTGGGAGCTTTATGGCAATGAGGATTCAACTTTCTATGGACAAACCCTTACAACCGTATTTAAGGACTCCGGCAACGTAAAAGTTTTTTTACTAATAACTGCCGGTGGCCGTACTGCCAGCACCGAGCGTTACATTAAGGTATTACCGTAGCACCTAAGGCATTGAACATACCCTGCGCTTTTAGTAAAACTTCCTCGTATTCTTTCTCAGCAACCGAGTCGGCGGTGATGGCACCACCTACACGCACGGATAGGTAATTGCTTTGGCTGTTGTAAAGTATGCTGCGTATTACCACGTTAAAATCAAAATCAGTTTCGGGCGTAATGTAGCCGATGGAGCCACTGTAAAGCCCACGTTTAAAGTCCTCATGACGCTCAATTTCGTGCATTACAATAACCTTGGGAGCACCCGTCATGCTGCCCATGGGGAAGGCGTTTTTGATAGCCTGCAACCAATGCGAAGGGTTATCCATAGTGCCGGTAACTGTAGAGATCATCTGGTTAACCGTGTTGAAGCTATACACACCAAACAGTTCCTCCACTTTTACGGTGCCCGGTTTGCAACTGCGTGCTAAATCGTTACGCACCAGGTCAACGATCATTACGTTTTCGGCGCGCTCCTTACTGTCGTTTTGCAACTGGCTCATTAAAGCTCGATTCTCTTCTGCGTTGTTCCCCTTTTTAATGGTGCCTTTTATTGGTTGTGATATGAGTTTATCGCCTTGTTTTTTTAAGAACCTTTCCGGACTGGCGCATAGCAGGTAGTTATGCTGCCATTTAAAAAAGCTACTAAAGGGGGCCGCCGCAGTGGTATTCAGTGTTTGGAATACTTGTATTGGTTTGATGACTGACTGCTCTGCGTAGAACTCGGTGCAGTAGTTCAGTTCGTAGAAATCGCCTTCAGCAATTTGCTCTTTAATAGCGTGGACATGCTGCAGGTAATCTTGCTTAGCGGTGCGCGCTTTAAAAACCGGCGGGGGGACTTCCTGCTGCTGCAGTTCCATATTGCTGATGGCATCCAGTATTTCGAATGTTTCGGGATAGTTGCGGTTTACGGTTAAGCGGTTGCCGTTTAGCTCAAGCAGGTAGCGGGGTTTAAAGAAGTAGAAATCCGGGAAGTTAAATGCATCGGGCTTAATGCTTTCTAAACGTTCAAGCTGATTTTTTAAATCGTAGCTGAAGAAACCGAAAATGGTTGCGCCCGCTTCTTTTAAAAAATCCTCCAGGGTATCTACGTTGGGGGGACCAAAGGTGGACTCCGCCAGGCGGTCCACCGCGAGGGTCCAGTTGGTGGCGGGGTAGTGGGCAACCTGATAGTTATTGTTATCTAACAGGCACACCACCGCAAAGCGATTAGCCCAGGCAAGGGCTTTACGCTTAAAGGTTTCTACATCCTCAACAGGTATGGTAGTTGTTTCTGCCATGGCAGTATACTGTGCGGCCCCCTTAGGGGTACCGGTAAGGTTAAAAACGGATACAACAGGCCTACGCCGGTTGCTCGGCTTTTTTAAACAGCAGCTTCTCGCGCTCAGGGCCGGTAGATATCATCGAAATCTCGGTGCTGAGGTATTCTTCCACAAAGCGCAGGTAACCCAGGAAGGTTTCCGGCAGGTCGTCGTAGTTGCTGTAGTTGCGCAGGTCGGCCTTCCAACCGCAAAGCTTATGGTAAACCGGGTTTATTTGCGCTTCGCAAATATCGTATGGTATCTGGCTGGTGCGCTTGCCGTTGATGTTATATTCAGTGCAGGCCTCAATGGTTTCAAAATCGTTGAGCACATCGGCCTTGGTCATAGCAATTTGCGTAACGCCGTTGATCATGATAGCGTATTTCAGCGCGGGCAGGTCTATCCAACCACAGCGGCGCGAACGGCCGGTAGTAGCGCCAAATTCGTTGCCGATTTTGCGGATCAGTTCGCCGGTATCGTCGTTCAGTTCGGTAGGGAAGGGGCCGCTGCCTACGCGGGTAGCGTATGCTTTAGCAATGCCTATTACTTCCTTGATTTTGTTTGGCGCAATACCTAAACCGTTACAAGCACCCGAGGTGATGGTGTTAGAAGAGGTTACATACGGATACGTGCCGAAGTCGATATCCAGCATGGTGCCCTGGGCACCTTCGGCCAGGATGGTTTTACCGGCAGAAAGGGCATTATTGAGGTAGTATTCGCTATCAATTAAGTTTAGCGAACGCAGGAAATCGATGGCTTCGAACCAGGTTTTCTCTGTTTCTTCCAGCGAAAATTCGAAATCGTAAATCTTTAGCAGGTGCAGGTGTTTCTCCTTAATACGCTCGTAGATGCCTTTAAAGTCACTGCTTTCAATATCGCCGATACGCAGACCGTTGCGGCCTGTTTTATCCATATAGGTAGGCGAAATACCACGCAGGGTTGAGCCGATTTTGCTCTGGCCCTTGGCTGCTTCGCTGGCGGCATCCAGTATTTTGTGGGTAGGTAGAATTAGGTGTGCCTTACGTGAAATAAACAGGCGCTTATTGATCTCTACACCTTTAGCGGTTAGCTGTTCAATTTCCTTTTTAAGGGTTACAGGGTCAATAACCACACCATTACCGATTACGTTAACGGGACGTTCGTGGAGAATACCGCTTGGCACGGTGTGCAGAATGGTCTTTACCCCATCAATTACCAAGGTATGGCCGGCATTAGGGCCACCCTGAAAGCGGGCAATAACATCATATTTATCGGCCAGGTGGTCAACGATTTTGCCTTTGCCTTCGTCGCCCCACTGTAAGCCTAAAAGTATATCAACATGCATAGTTAAAATGTGAGTTCCCGCGGGTTTTCACCGGGCGAACCTTTATGGGTTGGTAGTATTAATTAGTTCGATTTAAGAAAGGTGATGGCTGCCGCTTCGTCGCCGTATACCGGAAACAGGGTTTCCAGCTTTGTCATTTGCAGCAGTTTGCGCATTTGCTCGGGCAAGCCGCACAGGGCCAGTTCGCCGCCTGCGTTACGGGTTTTAGAAAGGGCCGTCATCAGCATACCTAAGCCGGTGCTGTTAATGAATTTCATATCGGCCAGGTTAAACAACACTTTCTTGGTGCCGGCCTCAATGTTCTGCTTAATCAAATCCATAACAGGGCCATTGGTGTTTTCGCCCAGCAGGTTGCCTTCCAGCGAAATAACAAGCACTCCATCTTTCAATTCGTTCTTCATACAGTGGTGTTGGTTTTTATGCGTTGGTGGTTTCGGTTTCCTTTTTTGCTTCCAGTTCGCGTTTCATCTGGCAATTGCCGCAAATGCCGTACATGTTCAGCGAGTGGTGTGTTATTTTAAAGTTCAGTAACTCGCCCATCATGGTTTTTATCTGCTGGATGCGAGGATCGCAAAATTCAACTACTTTTTTACAATCCACACAAATGATGTGATCATGTTGTTTATAACCGTAGCTTTTCTCGTACTGGGCCTGGTTTTTGCCAAACTGGTGCTTTTTAACCAGGTCGCAGCTAACCAGTAATTCCAGGGTATTATAAACGGTGGCACGGCTTACGTTATACTTCTTCTTAACCAGCGTTTCGTATAAGCTTTCGGCATCAAAGTGGTCGTCGCGACTGTATATCTCGTCCAGTATCGTAAAGCGCTCGGCGGTTTTACGAAGATCCTTTTGTTCCAGGTAGGCAGAGAAAATGTTCCTTACTTCTTCCAGTAATTCTTTTCGGTTCTGAATCACGCCCGAAAATACAGCCAAAAGCGGACTTCGCCAATGGTATTCTTCGGTTGTTTATAATCTGTTTTTTATCAACGCTTTGAGCCCCCTCCCGATAAGCGGTTTATTTGCTGATTGACGCTGATTTAAGGCTTAGGCAGGCTTAGGTATGGCTGATTTAAGGCTGATATAAAACCGTGTTAAAATCGTTGTTTTTGTGTCATAAGTTATTGGTATTTAGTGTTTTGAATAGCTGCTGCTGATTTTATGCTGAGGTTCTTGCGGAAACAGGCAAAATGGCCCCCTGTTGAAGTTGTTTCTGTAAATGTAATAATAAAGAAATTAAAAAAGAAACAATGTTGTTAAAACAAATTATTTTAACAAGGTAACTTAATTTGGGGGATTGCGCTTATTTGCGGTTTAGCGTGTTGCCGGAGCGGGTCGACCACCCTCCTTCAGCTGCGCTCAGGACAAGCTAAGAATCCGGTTCCCGTATTCTTGCCACCCCTCCTGATTCCGAAGTTTCGGGAAGGAGGGGAATTTTAACAGCCCGCATCCTGCGGAGTCGGTTAGGAGGGTTGCGTTGGAAGGATTAGGTTGTTCCGTATAACTCTAATTTGTTACCGGCGCACCTTGTGGATTGGATATGCGGGCTTTTTTTGGTTTACCGCCTATTGCTATCGCCACCTTAAGCCCAAGGGTATTAACAACGCCTTCAAAATCATAGAAGGATTTGAAGAATAAGCGGTTTTCAATAGAAACATTCAATGCCAGGTTTCGTGGTAGGCGGATCGAGAGGCCGAGACCAACAGGAACGCCGATTTGTATAGGCGTAAAGGGAGGCAATGAGTTACGGATTAAGGTGCGATACCACATAGTGGTGCCTAATGTTTCCGAATAAGAATTATAATCGAACTTGTAAGTCAGGGCAAAATTGGCCAGTACACCGCCATGGGCCAGAAATCGCACTTTTTTATGTCCGCCTTCTATTTCGGCCATTAGAGGAACTGTTAGGTAAACGCAGTTATTATAAATCTGCATCACGGAGGAAGATTTAGTATGATCACCATAGGGGGTAAAGTATTTATAGCCGCTGCATTCCAACCCTATTGAAACGCCGAATTCGTTCTTGCCAATAAAGCGGTAACCGATGGCTAAGATAGGCAGCGCCTTTTTAACCGATGGCGTGCGGACAGATAGGTTTATGAAACCAAGATTTATTCCTGCACCGACATCTGTATAATGCTTCTGGGCTGTGGCGCTATATGTTATAGCAAGAAAAAATAGCACACCTCCAATAAGTTTCATGGGCAACCGGGTTATGTCATAAATACGTAATCTTTTCTTTACTGTCCTTTTCGCCGGCACAATTTACATTCAATTGTTTTATTTTGCTTATGTATAAGTGCAAATTTATCAAATAGAAATGGTAAAAATTGCACAACCCGCTTAGTAATATCTAAATGAAAGTAATACGGCATATTATTTTGGCAGCAACACTAAACTGTGTTTTGGTGTTGTTGCTTTTTTCGCAGGACTATGGCATGCAATGGATACAGGGCGATGTACCTGTATCTATTATGGACTTCAGGAATGATACGATACAATTTCATTACGTTACCAACAGTGATGCCACTCCCTTTTTTATCGGCACAGCCAATATATGCGATCGCGAAGGCAACTTTCAATTTTTTACGAACGGTATTGCGGTTTACGACCGGTATGGCAATATAATGCCTAATGGCGATACACTTTCCTTTTACAATTACGGCTATTGGTTATCTATAAACTCAGGGGCCCCGAACGATCAGGCGGTAATGATTTTACCCAAGCCTAACAGCAGCAACCTGTATTATATTTTTCATTTTGTACCTATTGATACGGGGTTTACCTATGCCGGATACAGTTATAATGAGCCTACCCACTTTTACTATTCGCTGGTGGATATGAACGCCAACTTTGGCCTGGGCGATGTTATAGAAAAGGACGTTCGCCTGCCTTTAACAGGGGTAAACTGCGCCAGTAAAATGACCGCCGTAAAACATGCCAACGGCCGCGATTGGTGGATAATACGGCATGGCTGGCGCGATAATAAATACATTAAGTTTTTATTGACCCCTGATACCATCCTTGGCCCCTATTTTCAAAATATAGGCCCACCGTTTAACCAAAATGGCAGAGCTGTAGATTTTTATGGCACCTCCGTTTTTAACTCGGATGGTACCAAAATGGCTTCAGCAAATTATTTAAGCCCTATAGTGGTATTAGACTTTGACCGCTGCAGCGGGGAGTTCAGCAATCCGCTTGTTATAAACAATAAGGCGCGCGACACTACTCTTTTAGGCGCTATTGGCTTATCGTTTAGCCCCGGTGGCAGGTTTTTATATGCTAACTTACTGTTTGAGTTAAATCAATACGATTTACAGTCGCCTACACCTAACGACTCCATACGCATTTTTAGTGTAGATACTACCGATGCTTTTTGGCTGCACCAGCACCGGCTGGGCCCCAACGGCAAAATATATATAGGCACCTGGAATGGTGGCAATTACCACCTGCATGTAATAAATGACCCCGATTCGTTAGGCCTTGCCTGCAATTTTCAGTTTCAGGGGCAGCAGTGTTTAACGTCCAACACCTATAACTTACCGAACATGGTAAATTACAAATTAGGCCCCTTAACAGGCAGCGGGTGCGATACGATTGTTTCGGATATTGCAGATGCCCCGATTGATAATGCATCTATAAAAATTAACCCTAACCCCGCAGTCCGTTTTATAACTATAACGGGCAAACAGCATGACGGGCAGTTGCAGTTGCTTTTTTATAATGCATTGGGGGCACTGGTTGAAACCGCGACAGTCGTAATGGGTGAGGAGATAAGCGTTAGCGATTTACCCAATGGGGTTTACCAGGTTTGTGTAAAGAGGAATAGTGTATTGCTACAAACCACGCGGTTGGTAATTTCGAGATAAATGTGAGGCACGCTTAGTTAACCTGAAAAGCCACAATGTTATTCTCGGCCCAGGCGCTGCCGCCAAAGTTACTGAGGGTTTGGGTAGTGTTGGAGTAGCTTACATTACCTGCCAGGTAATAATAGGTTTTGTTGGCGCCGGAGGTGTTATTGATAATAATACTACCATAAAGCACGGCATAAAGCGAAGGGCCCACCAAACTACCACTGGCTAAGGGCGAACCGATAATATCGGGGCTGGAGCTAAATATGCCCGGACCATCGGAAAAAGTACTGCGCAACCAGAAATAGGAGTTTGCGGGCGAGTTTGCTCCGGCACTCATCAGCATGGTAACGGTTACCGAAAACTTACCCGGCGGCAGCGTAATGCTGGTACCTGTGTAAAGGTAGGTGGCTGTGTTGTAGGGGATGTTGATTCCCGAGCCGATCAGGGCACCGTAGGTGGCATTAATGGTGGCGGGTTTCCAGGTGCCTACACCATTGGCATCGCTGGTAAGTATGTAGCCATTGGCCTGGGTGCCATCGGCTATCTGGATAGCGCCTGCCGTGCTGCTGTTGATTGTTAGTTTGGTGCCCGGTGTGGTGGTGCCAATGCCCACATTACCTGCGCTGCTAATGCGCATACGTTCCAGGTTATTGCTGGCTATTACTACATCGGCTGCGTTGGTGCTGCCTATAAAGTTGTTGTTTACCGGTGTGCCGATAGGGGCGGTGGAGGCGTTTACCGCTGTATTGCCTGTAAGTTTCCAGAACAGGTTATCGGGGTCTGTGGGGGTCCATGCCGAGCCGTTATACATCAACAGGTTGTTATTGGCAGGTGCTGTATTGCTTACCGCGGTATTCTGCAAGCCAACCACGGTTGGGTTAGGGTAGTTGCCGGAAAGGTCGCCGCCTGCAGCACCCAGCGGACCGGTTGGTCCCGTTATACCTGTAGCGCCGGTAATGCCCTGTAAACCTGTTGGGCCTGTATCACCCGTAGGGCCTTGCGCACCTGTGGCACCTGTGGCGCCCGTAATACCTTGGGGGCCGGTGGGGCCCACTACCGGATTAGCCGGATTACACAATGATTCCCAGTTTACGGAAACGGCATTGTAGAAGAACACACAGGCCGAATCGGTATCATACACCATCAAACCGTTGGCCGGTGCGGGTATGGCGTTGCGTTGGTTAGCCGTCATACGCGGTATTAGCAAACCCTTGTTACTGGCATCTACATGCAGCAGGGCCGATGCATCGGGGTTGGCAATGCCGATACCAACGTTGTTTTGCGAAAAGGCCTTAAAGCTGAGGAGCAGCAGAAATACAGGGTAGAGTTTCTTCATCCTGCTAAGGTAAGGATTTAGGAAAATAGTTTCAAGTGTTGGGGTTGTTTGCAGTTTACGGTCTACCGTTTACAGTTAGGGGTAAGTTTCGAGTTTAAAATTTAAAGCGGAAAAGGTTCACGGTTGACAGTTCACGGTTCACGGTATGTGTAATGTGTAAGCCTAAATAGGGTTGACCGATTTTGAGTTGACTGTTTGCAGTCTACTGTTTACAGTTTGTGTAATGTGTAGGCCTGAATAGGGTTGACCGATAGTGTATGGGTTGTGCGACCCCTTTGGGGTCGGATAGAGGGGTATGGAATTGCTATAAATATGTGATCCCTTCGGGATCGGGTTAACAAGGCTTTGTGGTGCAATAAAGATTTGGTTCAGTACTGAAGGATTTAGGAAAGTTAAGCGTTATAGGTAGCCTGTCATCCGATGACTCTAAGTCATCGGATGACTAAAGCGCATTATTCAGGCGCTGAGCCGTAATTATTCTGGCCTTGATGCACAGGCGTATTAAAAATCGGCATGTATGGCATTTGCTGCAGTAGTTACTTAGTGATCGGATGACTTTGAGTCATCCGATCACATATGCGCTTTGTGTGGCAGGCTTAATGATGGAGTTTCATTCTTATTCATGAGTATTAAATATTGGTTTTTTTCAAGCGGGGGTAATGTCATCCGATGACTTAGAGTCATCGGATGACTAAAGCGCATTATTCAGGCGCTGAGCCGTAATTATTCTGAACCTAATGCACAGGCGTATTAAAAATCGGCATGTATGGCATTTGCTGCAGCAGTTACTTAGTGATCGGATGACTTTGAGTCATCCGATCACATATGCGCTTTTTGCGGATGGGCATGGATGTGTTATGAATAAAATTTCCTACATTGCTTGATGGACTTCGTTGAGCATCATTTTTACCATGTTTATAACCGTGGAAATCAAAAGCAGCTTATTTTTTTCAAGCCGCATAACTATGATTTCTTTTTAAAAAAAATGGAAAAGGAGTTGTCTCCTCATTGCGATATTCTTAGCTTTTGTTTGATGCCTAACCATTTTCACTGGCTATTACATGTAAAGCCCTTGGCAAATCCCGAGATTGATTCATCGCCTCTTTCAAATGCAATAGGGATCCTACTTCGTTCCTATACGCGTGCCATTCAAAAGCAAAATGGATTTACGGGTTCCTTGTTTCAGCAAAAAACGAAATCGAAGCAATTGCAAAGTGAGAATCAATTCAGAATTTGTGTGAATTACATACATCAAAATCCTATGAAGGCTGATTTGGTGGCTAAAATGGAGGATTGGGAATATTCTTCGTTTCAGGATTACTGCGGTATACGACAGAATAGTTTATGCAATCAAGAGATGTTTTATACATACTTGGGGATAGGTAGGGAAGAGGACTTTTATAGGATAAGCTATAAGATGCTTAGGGATGCCGATATTGAAGGATTGTTTTAACAGGTAGGTAGCATAGCTTCTGCCGGAAGGTGCTCAGTGATCCGATGACTTTGAGTCATCCGATGACTATTGCGCTTTGTTACGAAATATAGCGCAACTCTACTTATTAATTGTCCAGCGGAATACCTGAGTTGCCTATTCAGTATCCTCGCTATCAAAGCGGCTTACTTCCAGTATGCCGTCCAACGAGGTCATGCGGTGGATGAGGTCTTCCAGTTCGGCGGTATCGTGCACATATACCATAATGCGGCCTTCGAACACCCCATCGGAACTATCGAAGGAGATAGAGCGCATGTTGAGGTTCATTTGGCCGGTAATGATGTTGGTTATTTTGTTTACCAAACCCACATCATCTAAACCGGTAAGCTTAATACCGGTAAGGAAGGCAATTTCGTGCTGTTTGGTCCAGCGGGTTTTGATAATGCGGTAGGCGTATTTGCTCATTAACTGCACCGCATTAGGGCAGTTGGTGCGGTGAATTTTTATACCATCGTTAATGGTAAGGAAGCCGAACACGTCATCGCCCGGTATAGGGTTGCAGCAAGGGGCGAACTTGTAATCTATTTTTTCGGCGGTTTCGCCCATTATCAGCAACTCCGCATTCTTCTGCAGCGTGGCTTTTACAATTTCATCAATGTTTTCGCTGGCACCCAGCTTCTGGGCATTTTGGGCTTTAGGCAATTTAATTTTGCCCGCTATTACTTCCAGTTTATCCAACTGGGCTACATCTATTTTCTTACCCGCAATGGCATAATACAGGTCGGTAGCCGAAATCATTTTGAAGTAGTTCATCAGCAGCAGGATGTTGGCTTCGGATAT
Source organism: Chitinophagales bacterium (assembly GCA_046329495.1). Classification (GTDB taxonomy): domain Bacteria; phylum Bacteroidota; class Bacteroidia; order Chitinophagales; family LD1; genus Bog-950. The sequence continues at coordinate 366,336 of JAXLUO010000003.1, forward strand.
TTCCATCCGTAACTGCTTCATGCGTTTTTCCAGCACTTCTTTGCCCTCGGTAGCTACCTTCTTCTTCTCGTCCTTTAAGGTTTGCTTAATAACGGAACGGGCCTTGGCCGTAACCACATAGGTTAACCAATCTTCGTTTGGCACCTGCTTGTTGCTGGTAAGTATCTGAATCTGGTCGCCGTTCTTAAGCACATAGCTCAGCGGCACCAGTTTATTATTCACTTTAGCGCCGATGCACTTTTTACCTACATCGCTGTGGATCTCGAAAGCAAAGTCAAGTGCAGTAGCACCTTTGCGCAGGCGTTTTAAATCGCCTTTGGGGGTAAATACAAATATCTCATCGCTGAACAGTTCGTATTTAAACTCGTTTACCACGTCAAGCGCAGTAGCATCGCTGCTGCTGAGTACACCGCGTATTTTATTCAGCCATTCATCCAGGGCACTATCGGCGCTGCCTTCCTTATATTTCCAGTGGGCGGCAAAACCTTTCTCTGCAATTTCGTGCATACGCTCGGTGCGTATCTGTATCTCCACCCACTTACCGGCATTGCTCATCACGGTAGTGTGCAGAGCCTCGTAACCGTTGGCTTTAGGATTGCTTAACCAATCGCGCAAACGCTCGGGGTTGGGATGATAGATGTCCGTAATGGCCGAATACACGCCCCAGCAATCGCTTTTCTCTTTTTCGGGCGGCGATTTTAAGATGATGCGGATGGCAAACAAGTCGTAGATCTCCTCGAACGGAACGCCTTTGTTTTTGATTTTATTAAAGATGGAGAAGATAGACTTAGGGCGGCCGTAGATATCAAAGTTAAAGCCGCGCTTTTCCAGTTCCTCTTTCAGCGGACGGATAAAATCGTGAATGAATTTGGTGCGCTCGCGTTTGGTTTCGTTCAGGCGGCGGGCGATGTCCTTATACGTTTCCGGCTCGGTATGCTTTAGCGAGAGGTCTTCCATCTCGGTTTTAATAGCATACAAACCCATACGGTGGGCCAACGGGGCATACAAGAACATGGTTTCGCTGGCAATCTTCAACTGCTTTTCGCGTTTCAGCGAATCGAGTGTACGCATGTTGTGCAAACGGTCTGCCAGCTTGATGAGGATAACACGTATGTCATCATTCAGCGTAAGCAACAACTTACGGAAGTTCTCTGCCTGCAGGCTGCTGTTTAAATCGAAGATGCCGGAGATCTTGGTAAGGCCATCCACAATTTTGGCAACTTCCTTATTAAAGTGGCTTTCAATTTCCTCTAAGGTTATTTCGGTATCCTCTACCACATCGTGCAGCAGAGCGCAGATAACCGAGGTTGCATCCAGCCCCATTTCTTCGGTAACAATGCGTGCCACAGCAATGGGATGGATTACATAAGGTTCACCGCTTTTACGGCGCATATCCTTATGCGCCTCCATCGACATTTCAAAGGCTTCGCGTATCATCTTCTTTTCGCCCTGCGACATGTTTTTGCGCAGCGAACGGAGGAGGGCACGGTATTCCTTTAAAATAACCTTCTTCTCAGCTTCTAAATCGATGGTATGTTCGGTGGTATTGCTCATTGGCTTGCTTGAATATACAAATAACTCTTCAGGAATTACAACCGCTTTAACGGATGTTTGCGAAGTAAGAGTTTAGCCGCCAAAAGCAGTTACCTGCTGCTGCTTTATTACCCACCAATTATTTCCTTGTTGTACAACTTAGTACGCAACACAGATACTTTAAATTATGTCGGTTGTTTCATGTGTCAAGTGGTGCACTTGGGGCATAGCGACCATACGGTTATAGCGGCCCAGGGCCCAAATAGGGAAGATGTTGCGGTAATTAGTATAGCTAATACCGCAGCTATGGTTAAACACGCCGCTGATGTTTTCCTGCGGGAAATCGCCCTGCGGTGTTTGTCGGCTCATTAGTAACTGAATGCCCTTATCCAGCACCTCCCGCTTGTTGTAACCGGCTTGCATTAAGCTTAGCAGTGCCCAGGCCGTATTAACCACCTGCGATTGTTGGCTTTGCACATAGTCCTTAACTACACAACTGCTGAAGTCTTCACCCCAACCGCCATCAGCCATTTGTTTGCTTGCCAGAAATTGGCAGGCCTTGTTTAAGGCAGTAGTAAGATGCGGCGAAGGCTTATGCTCGTTGTATTGCGCCAAAGCCTCTACCCCAAACCAGGTGCCGTAGGTAAAGCATACGGCCCAACCCCCATACCAACTACCATCGGGGCGTTGGATGGAAAGGATAAAGTTTATACCCTTTTTAAGCGCACGCTCAATTTCAGCGGTGCGATAACCGGGGTGTTTTTGGTGGAAGTCCAACAGGGCCTGGATAGAGGCAGACGAGCATTCTACATAAGGGTACTCGATCATGATATTGCCGAATATGGCCGAAGGATTGAGCCATTCCAGCCATTCGGGCCCCCGTATCAGTTCGTAGCTGGCCCAGCCACCATTAGGGTTTTGGAAGGATAGAATGAGGTCGATGGACTGCTCCAACTTAGCAAGTGGCATTAAGGCGTTGGTGTTCAGCAAGCCTTCTTCGTGTAGCAGCATGTAAGTTTTAAGGCCTTCGGCTGTGCAATCGGTAATGGGCCAACCATGCTCGGCATTTGAAAATGGCCAACCGCCTACGGAATCGTGCCGGAAGAACTTTTTATGGTCGCGAACTTCCTCTTCAATCCGCGAAATGCGGATAAAGTCGCCGGCTTTGGCCAGGGTGTTTTTGCTATCCACTTGGGTCAGGTTTTCCAGCAGGGCCTGGACAGCAAAGGCGGTGTCCCAAAGCTGCGAGCCGTTGTAGCCATTCATTTTCATACCATCCTCGGCAACCCACAGGTAATCGAACCAGCGCTCCACATGCTTTTTAAATTGTTGTGAACCGGCCCCATAGGCATGCCAGATAGCCACGGAATTAATAACCTGGTTAACGGGCCCGATATCGATGTAGTTGGTTTGGTCGTCTTCGGCATTGATATAATCAAGCGTAAACTGAAGGGCTTTTTGGCGCAGGCTTTTAAGGGCGAACTTTTCGTAGGTATTAGTAAAGAAGTTAAGGACCCTTAGTAAAGGCCTTGTGGGGTAATAGAGGTCTGCCTTAGCAACCCGGTCGCGGGCCGCTGGCCAATCTATTTCTTTATAAGCAGCAGTATAAAGCTCGGTACGGAGTTCGGCGGTTAGGGTAGTTGGTTTGGCCGTTACGCGGTGGCCGTAACAATAACCCATAGGCAGGTAAACCATGCGGGCATGGCACCAGTAGTTGCCGGGGTGGATGGGCAACGAGCGGGGCAAAAGCCAAAGTTCGGGCAACAGGCTATTGTTGCCTTTCCATTCATAAACCCCTAAAAGACTTAAATAAAACTTGCCCCAACCGGGCACGTAGGTGGCACCGCCGTTTTGGTGAATCCAGCTACGTGCTGCCGATATGGCAGGTTCGCTGCTATCCGTTCCAAGGATGCGCAGGGCCACATAATGCAGCACAGTACCAAACATGGTAGAGGCACCTTCCAGATGCAGGCCCCAGCCGCCGTCGGCATTTTGGTGGTTTAAAAAATAGCGCTTCAGCAGGGTTTGGTGGGGTAGGGGAAGAGGTGTTTCGGTAACGTACGAAGCGATAACCAGACCCGGAGCCAGAAAGTGCGGCCCCCCGTAATCGCCGGGCCAATGACCGCTTTCGGCTTGCAGGGCGGTATAAAAATCAATGGCTTTATGGGCTGCATCAGTTGAGTTGGCGGCTGGTTGTTGCCCTGTATTTGCCGACATTTGTTGTGCCCGGAATACCTGATCGGCACTGTTAGGGTTAGGGTATTTGTTCCAGCGGAAGTCACGGTCCATCTTGTTTAGCAGGGCTTTGCCTTCTACACTGTCCCAACCTTGAGCCGGTTCATTTATTTGCCAAACCTGACGACCTATTTTATTGGTTATCAGTTTAAAAAGATTCAACGTTTCGCGCATAACTTTAAGTGGTTGTGCAGGTATAAATAGCACCATTTCAAAAGCGAAAGGTTAAGCTGCCCTTCCTCTCGTGCTATTACTTCCTCGGTTTAACCACCTAAGCTCTTTATGGACTTAGGTGACTCATGAAAGAAGTTTCACCTGCCTTCAACGACACGAAGGTAGTGATGGAATTGGCTTTTGCGAATATTTCGCTGTTAAAGTTTTGCAGGCTTGGTGGTTGGAAGCTAAATATGCTTTAGAGGCGCTTGCGGGTTGGCCTTAGGGTCTTCGTGGCAAACTGCTTAGGGGCTGATATTGCGAGGTTAGAAACTTGTCTGGTTAAGGTTGCAGTCCTTAGCGCGAAGGATTGAACGGGTGTCGATAGGGCTAAACCGGTTCCGGCTAAAGGCGGTGCATGATACCTGACGGTACTGCTATTTTGGCAGTACCCGTAAAACAAAAAAGCCGGGGCAGGCCCGGCTTTGTGCAATGGATGTATAGCTTAATTACCGCCCGGTTACGCCGGTGGCAGAGGTGTTTACTTCAACGGTGGTCATGCCCGGTTTTACCAAGGTGCAAGCAATAGGTTTCTTTTCGCTGGTCATCAGGCAAACCACGTCGTTTTCCTTAATGTAAACCTTGTTGGTGCTAAGGCCGCCATAGGTGTTCAGTTTAGGATCGCGGATTTCCTCTTTAGGGCCTGCAAATACGGCTACGCCTTTTTCGCAGGTGTTTTTAATGGTGATGGTTACTTCCTTATTGGCTTGTACGGGGGCTTCGGGCTTGGCAGCAGGTTCATCGTTGCTGGCAACTTCCTGAGCGCTGGCCGCTAAAGAGCAAAAAGCAAAAGCTGCGGCTATCATCAAATGGGTCGTTCTTTTCATACGTCGACGTTTTTAGTGTTCGTAAAGTTACGAACCCTTTATGTGGATATCATACACTTTTGAACACATGTTTCGTTACTGTGTTCAGTAAATAGGTCGTATTGGCATTAAAATACATGGGTAAATGCACAAAAGGCTGCACTTGCAGTTAGTTTTAACAATAATGTGCCGGAAGGAATGGCCTACTTAAGGCAAATAAGTGTGCTGCCGTAGCCGAAGCGGCTGTGGTAATCGTTATTATAGGAGCGCACTTGGGGGTGTTTCTCCAGTATTTTGTAGATCTCGGCTTTTAGCTTGCCTTTACCGTGGCCATGCACTACACGAAATTCCATTTTACCCGAGGCAATGGCCTTGTCCAGTGCTTTTTCGAATTCATCGATCTGGTGAAACAGGGCATCCTGCGGAGCAATGCGACCCGGGCCAACCTGGGTGGGGTGCAGGTGCAGGTCTATCACATCATCGCCGCCCGAAACCTTGGTGTTATATTTGGGGTTGGCGGCACCCATCAGGTACATACGCAGTAACTCTGCATCCACCTGTTGGTTGCTGTGATGTGTGCGGTCGTATTTTTTATCCTTTTTACCCACGGCTTAGCTCGATACCTCCTGGAACTTTTTACGGAACTCGGTTGGGGCGGCAATGTTAGGGAATTCCTCGCGCGTGCCACCCGTGCCAATTATAATAATAGTGCCATAACCCAAAAGGCGACCCATTATGCTTTGGTCAACGTTTACGGTTTCAATTTTATTGAGGTTCATTTCGAGCGTGTGGCGTGAAATGAGTCCGGTTTTGCAGATGATGCGCTTGTTGGTGACTACAAATTCATCACTCCAGCGGGCCAGGGCGGGTGCAATAAACAGGGTAAGCAGGCCTTTCAGGCTAAAGAAGATGGTCCAGTGGTATTTGGTTTCAAATACCACATGTTCATCGCGGATTAGATTATTGTTGACATAGTGCCCCATGGCGTGTTACAATTTTGCGGGCGAAAATAATGAACGTAGGAGAATGAACACCCGTAAAAACGGAACGGGGCGCCCTAAGCAACCCCGTTCACCCCTAAACCATCTATAAAAAGTTGTGTTATGCTTCGTCTTCGTCGCCGGAAAGCACCTTAATGAACCTGAAAAACAGATCGAAAGGCAAGCTCAGAATATTGAACGCAAGAATCAATACGAACGTGAAGAACACGGGCAATGTCCGGAGCATAGCTATCTATTTAAAGGTTAAAAAATCGGTTTCCGTAAGGCCGGCAACTCTTCTGCACGCGGAGTTCCACTTCCTGTGCCGGGCTTTAAAAAAAGTGCTGTTGGGGTAGGAGTCGAACCTACACAGGGCGGTTAGCCATCGTTGCAGATGATTGTGGTTAACCCAACCATCATCCGCAACTATGATTTATTCCGGAATCCCTACCCCCGAGACAGGAGGGCATGTCTGCCAGTTTCATCACCCAACAATGTTTGTATCAGAACGATAGTGCAAAGATAAGCGGTAGGCTTATTTCTTGCAAATAATTTAAAGAAAATGAGTTTTATTTACAGTAAAATCAATAAATTTGCTTTTAGTTGTTTTTTTATCAAAATGGAGGGCTAAAACGTATGTCTGATTATCAAATTGACAATCTGGATTTAAAGATCCTGAACCTTTTAATGCAAAATGCCTTTATGCCTTACACTGAAATAGGGAAGGAATTATATGTGTCTCCGGGTACGGTGCACGTACGTATGAATAAAATGCAGAAGATGGGCGTGGTGCAGAATCCGCAGTTGCATGTAAACTTTGCCAAGCTGGGCCTGGATGTTACGGCGTTTATAGGTGTGTTCCTAATCCGTAGCGACCAGTACGATAAGGTAGTAAATGCCCTTAAGAAGATTGAGGAAGTAATTTCGTGCCACTATACTACAGGTAACTATAGTTTGTTTTTAAAGGTGGTATGCCGCGATACCCAGCACTTGCGCGAAGTGCTGCACGATAAGTTGCAGCGAATTGAAGGGATTAACAGAACGGAGACGTTGATATCGCTGGAGGAGAGCTTTAGCCGGCCGTTGCACATTAAGGTGGATGAACCTAAGAAGAAGTAGGGGCATAAAAAAAACCTGCACAGCAGGTTCTTTTTATCAGTGTTTTCGCTGATGGTTGGGTCCAGCGGTTAGGCTGCCCCGCTTTCATAGTATCGAAGTTGGGCGCTTCGAGCAGGGTTTCAAACTGCTCATATCCCAAAAAGACGTATTTGTCTTTAATACTGCAACCAAGTATTCGCGGAAGGGCGGGTTTAGGGAGTAAGTGTAACGAAACAGGGTGTAAGCGTTTGGCCGTTAATCCACTATACGGGTATATTTATTAAGAATATCCAGAAAGTCATCGCGTTTACGGAAGCTGACTTCAACTTTAGCGCCGTTGCTTAATTCCACGCTTCCGCCTTTGCCTTTCGTATAACTACGGATGTGGTCCATATTAACTAAATGACTATCATGAATGCGGTAGAATCCGGCATCGCTCAGTAACTCATCAAATTTTGAAAGTGATTTGGATATGATGAGTTCCTTACGGTTGGTAAAATGCACAATGCTGTATTTGCTGGCGGCCTGAATCATGATAATGTCTGCTAATTCGGCAATTACGATGCCTTCGTTACTGCGCAGTGATATACGGGTTGGCTTCGCGTCGGAACTTTTAACCGGCAACTGGCCTGCATCGCGGCGTTTTTCGAAGCGCTGGATGGCTTCGGCAAGGTCATCGGGTGTGATGGGTTTTAGCAGATAATGCAGGGCCTGGTAGTCGAATGCCTTTGCCGCAAAATGCTCGTACGCGGTGGTAAATACTATCTCCGGGCCTTTGGCACGAACATACTCCAATACCTCAAACCCGTTACCGTCGGGTAGGGTAACATCCACAAACAGCAATTCAAAATCGTTGGCATCGGCGGCTCGCTTAGCTTCTTTTACACTACCTGCAGTGGCAACTAGCTCCACGTTAGGATGGTATTCGGTAAGCATGCCGGTAAGCAGCTTCAGGCTTTTGGGCTCGTCTTCTACAATTAGTGTCTTAATCTTCTTCATAAGGCCAAAATCAACTCGTAAACACTTAATATTGAAGCGGAAAAATAAGTAAAGCCGTGGTACCTTGTGTCACCCCGCTGTCATAAATTTCTGTAATTTCTAACGTGGCATTCGTTTTATATAAACGATTCAATAAATCCAATCTTTTTCGGAGATTTTGAATAGCGGTAGACTGATGTCCATCGTGATTACTGCTTGCTGCAGCCTTTAAACCGATACCGTTATCAGTTACCGAACAATGCAGCATATTGTTTTTAACCCTGAATGCAATTTTGATGACTCCGTTTTTACCGGAAGGTGTGATGCCGTGCAGGATCGAGTTTTCGATTAGCGGTTGAATCATCATTGGTGGCACGAGTAGTTTGGCAGGTATAACACCGGATGCAGTTTCGATAGAATAGCTGATTTTGGATTCAAAGCGCATTTGTTCCAATTGCAAATAAATATGCAGCGAGCGGATTTCCTCCTCCAGCGTAATAAACATAAACTGGGAGTTATGCAGGGTTCGGCGGATGAGTTGCGAAAACTTGCCCAGAAAGTTTTGGGCTTGTTTCTTATCGTTTTCGCCTAAGAAGGATTGGATGGAGTTTAACACGTTAAAAATAAAGTGCGGATTCATTTGCGAGCGCAGGGCTGCCTGTTCGGCTTCGATAACCTGGGTGCGCGTTTCATTTTTAATAGTAAGGTTTTGATAATACAGATAAATGATAAACGCCACCGTTAACACAATAAGCAGCACAATTAAGCCAATAAACCACCAGGTGCGGGTAAAATAGGGCGGTATGGTAAAATGCAGTACCACCGGTTGCAGCGAGGTATCGCCGGTTGCAGCAACAGCCGTTACCACCACTTTGTAGGTGCCGGGTTCGAGCCCTATAAAGGAAATGCGCCGTGTTTTACTGATGCCTTCGTAACGGGTACGCCCTTCCAGGCTATAATGGTAATTGATGTTGCCGTGCGACTTGTAGTTAAGCCCCGTAATTTCGAAAACCAGGTTATTTTCGTTAGGGCGTAAGTTTTGAAGCGAGGCAGTATTGCGCAGCTCGCCGTTAATGAATACGCCGGTTAGGTACAGCGGAAAAGGTATTACATGTTTCTGTACCAGTTGGGGTTTAAAATGGCAAAGGCCATTATTGGTAGCCAGCCAGATTTCGCCACGGAACATTTCTATATCATTTATCTCGTTGCTGGAGAGTCCTTCGCGTTTTGTGTAGCTTTCAATTACAGGTTTTACCGATTGCCGGGTAAAATCAACTATTACATGTGATAATCCCGAATAGGTTGCCACCCAATAGGAGGTGTCGTTTTCTACATATACTTTCTCAATAAGGTTAGAGATCAGGTTCTCCTTTTCGGTAATATTTATGCGCTTTGTTCCGTTAATGTAAAACAGTCCTTCGCCGCGTGTAGTAATAATAATACCAGCTGCAGGAACGGCTTTAATATCAGTAACCCTAATGTTTTTAAGTAATGAATCGGCAAAGAAGTAGCTGAGTACGTTATTCTGCAACCGGTATACACCCTGATTGGTACCCAGTAATATGCCCAGGCCGGGTTGATAATAGGTGGCCTGTATACGCGGCGTAAATCCTTCGGCGCTTGAGCACCTTATAACCCTGTTATTTTGCAGAATAGAGTATCCATTATGGCCCCCCAGTATAATTGAATCTTCACCGGGCAATACCGTTATTGAGAGCGGGGCTGTTCCGCATAAATCTTTGTTATTGATGTTTTCGAAGAAGGAGGAGGCACGCACCGTATTTTTATATACGGCCATATCTTCTACTCTTGACTGCCTTTCGTGCATTTGTTGGGCGCTGAGCCGGTTAAGCGAATCGAGCCGGTAAATGCAGTTTTTATCGCTGCCCGTATACAAGTACTGGCGGTAAGCCAGTAGAGAAAGTGCTTTGGTAGGCAACAGGTGATTTTTATTATCGCCGAGTAACAACTTGTTAAAGTTAATACCGGGCACAAAAAGCGCTCCGTCTTCAAGTGTAGTGAACCAAAAATTGTTCTCCGCGTCGATGGTAGTGCAGGAGATGGAATACTCCGGAAAATAGTGTTTGTCGTTGGAGGTATCTTTATCAAATGCATTTAGCTTAACTACGCCATTTTGATAAAGGCCCACCCATAATTCGCCGGTTGGGGCATGGGTTACGGAAATAATGCGTGTAGCAAAGGTGCGGTATTTAACGGCGGTAGAATCGCCGGCGGTAAAAAAATATAAGTAGTTGTCTACATGCAGGGCAAACTTATCATCGCCCAAATAAGTAAAACTCAGGTCCCCATATCGCTCGCCGGGGTAGTACAGTTTTAAGTGGCCGCACCTATAGCCGGCAGGCGGCGTAATATCAGGTAAAGGGCGTTCGGAAAGCGTATACATAACTTTCCGGTTAGGGAGTACCATGTAGTTGAGATACAGGTGCGCGCTTTTATACCAATCGGAACCATGAATCTTCCAGTAGCTAAACGTATCCTTTTGAGAACAACCGAAGAGATCAATAATGGTGGAAACAATAAGTGTATCCTTATACACTTCGTATGCATGCATTTGTTTAATGCCGCAACGTTTTAATAGCCACTCGTTTTTAGGATGAGGCGTAAACTCCTGCCCATTGAACTGGTAGATGCCCTTTGAGAACGTTTGAACCAATAAAATGCCATCAGGTTGTTCTGCTATACGGAAGATAGTATTGTCGGGCAGTCCGTTATTGGTATTGAAGGTTTTAAATCCGTACCCATCGTAGCGTGCCAGGCCGTGGTCTGTAGCCATCCAGATAAAGCCTTTGCTATCCTGATTTACATAATATACTTCTGAACTTGGTAAACCATCATCGGTAGTAAAGTGATGACAGGATAATTCCTGACCTGCTACCTGCTGCAGGCATAGAAATACCGGTAGAAACGCTAACAGCAGGCGGAATACATAGGTCATTACTGTAAATGTAATGGGGAACGCAATATTTAATATAGTCTCAGCCGTTTTTGCCTGCTTTTGTCATTCGGTTGTCATAATTCTAAAAATTACACAAAAACATATGTAATCCGATAAACCCCGCGTTATCTAAGTAAGTCATACTTGTAAAACCCTGTGTTATGAAAACGGATAAAGCAACAGTAAGAGATCCGCGCGCGGATTGGCTGCAGGCTTTAACAGCCTGCGAACAACAAATTGTAAACATGGCCAGCGTGCTGCGCCAGGTAGTAATAGCTACCGGCAACGATGGCTATTCGGGCGGATTGTATGAGGAAGTAGATACCTTACACCTGCGCTTAGGTCAACTGGTGCAGGAAATAGAACAACAAGAATGGCCTGCACTAACTGATAGCCCTATGCAGATTACCATTGGTGAAGTATTAGCCATGAACCGATTGCGCGAGAAGGTGCGCAAAATGGAGCAATCGGTGTTTTTATCGCGTTACAAAGTGAATCAGTTTTTCAGCAACTGCCAGGCTGCTTGAATATAAATTTCATTGTCTTTAGGAGTGGTTTTAGCCGGAAAGATGAGTCCTTAGGGCTCATCTTTCTTTTTTATTTTGCACGCCCATGAACAAACAAGAACTGCTGCAGGTAATTAAACAGAAGCAATCGCTGCTTTGCGTAGGTTTGGATACTGATATCTCCCTTATTCCCGAGCATTTATTGAAATACGAAGACCCGGTTTTTGAATTCAACAAAGCAATAATTGATGCTACTATAGATTTAGCTGTAGCCTATAAACCGAATATTGCTTTTTATGAAAGTGCGGGAATAAAAGGATGGCAGAGTTTGGAGAAAACCATGAACTACCTGGCCAATTATAAGGACCAGGTGTTTACCATTGCCGATGCCAAGCGCGGCGATATAGGCAATACTTCAAAAATGTATGCCAAAGCATTTTTCGAGTGGCTTGATTTTGATTCGATTACCGTGGCGCCGTATATGGGGGAAGATTCTGTGACGCCTTTTCTGGCTTATGCCGGCAAATGGGTGATATTGCTGGGCCTTACTTCTAATAAAGGAAGCAGTGATTTTCAGCTACTGGATACCCCGGAAGGCAAATTGTATGAAAGAGTAATTAAAAAGGCGCAAAGCTATGCCGGTGCCGATAGGTTAATGTTTGTGGTTGGTGCTACGCATCCCGAGGCGTTCAGTCATATCCGTTCCTTAGCGCCTCAGCATTTCTTTTTGGTACCGGGTGTTGGGGCGCAAGGTGGGGATACCGAAAAGATTTGCGCCCATGGTATGAATAAGGATGGCGGATTGTTGATTAATTCGGCAAGGCAGATCATCTATGCCTCAAAAGGCGAGGACTTTGCCGAAAAAGCCCGTGAGGTAGCTATCAGCACCAATTTACCAATCCAAAAATTCCTGAAAACTGTTTCGCTAAGCTAAATTTTCTCATACTTTAGCACAAAACCCGAATGAAATGATGAAGAAGCTACTTTCTGTTTTTGCACTTAGCCTTACCCTTTGCCTGGCAGTAAATGCCCAGAACGATGCATTTGATGTGCAGATGCGCGTGTATAAAGGTGCCTTAAAGAACTACGACCTGCAGGCAGCCACTATTGCCCTTTATAACATGGTAGCCTTAAAGCCTGAGCGCACTGATCTGAACGACTCCTTAGCCTTGTTATACTTTGCCGGCGAACGCTATGCACAGGCCTACCTTATTGGCGAAGAGATTGTGAAGAAAGACCCTAACCGTAAGGACATGCTGGAACTGGTTGCGGTATCTAAACAAAACCTGGGCTTAATTAAAGAAGCACTGGCTGACTACGAAAAGCTGTATGCTATCGAAAAGTCATTATACTATCTCTATCAGCAAGCTACGCTGCAGTATCAGTTAAAGCGTTTTGGCGAGTGCGTTGCCTCTTTGGATCGTATTATCAGCGACCCTCAGTCGGCACAACAGAAGGTTAATATACTGGTGCAGGGCGGATCGCAGGATGTACCGATGAAAGCCGCCGCCTTAAACGTAAAAGGTATCTGCGCCATGGAAATGAACCAGGAAGAAGCAGCGAAGGATAACTTTACCAAAGCCTTAGAGGTGTCGCCTGAATTTGTGTTGGCCAAGGGCAACCTGGATATGCTGAGCAAAAAGCAGGCGGAGGCAAAAACACCAACCCCGGTTAAAACACCTTCTAACAGTGTAAAAACTACTACTGCTCCAAAATAATAGCTACGATTTTAGTTGCTGAAACGGGTTCGCAAGAACCCGTTTTTTTTTGCGCATGCTTAGCGGAATTATTTGCTTTACCGGTAATTTACCTTTATGGACTTATCATATATCTTAAACCAATTGGGCGAGGAGCGGAGCGACTACTATAACGCTATGGTGCCGCCCATTGTGCAAAGCAGCAACTTTGTAAGTAAAGATGTAGAAACCCTGCGCGCTAACTTTATGCAGCAGTTGCAGGTACCGGTTTATACGCGGGGCAATAACCCCACAGTGGATATTCTGCGAAAAAAAGTGGCGGCCCTTGCCGGAGCAGAGGATGCATTGATTTTCGGAAGCGGCGTAGCAGCCATTGCCGCCGCGGTTATGGCCCATGTTAAAGCAGGGGACCATGTGGTTTGTGTGCAAAATCCTTATAGCTGGACCAACAAATTGTTGAACGAGCTATTGAGTAAATACGGTGTAACCTGCACTATGGTGGATGGCCGCGATGCGCAAAATTTTGCCGATGCCACAACCCTTAATACTACTTTATACTTTCTGGAAACCCCCAATACCTTTACGTTTGAGCTGCAGGACTTAAAGTCCATTGCAAAATTAGCCCGTGCCAAAGGCATAACAACCATAGTGGATAACAGCTATGCCACCTCGCTGGGGCAACGGTGCATTGAAATGGGGATTGATATTGAAGTGCATTCAGCCACTAAATACTATGGAGGGCATAGTGATGTGGTAGCCGGCTTATTAATAGGAAGTGCAGCAACCATTGAGCGCATTTTTGTATCGGAGTTCATGAACATAGGCGGCATTATCCATCCGCAAGATGCATGGTTGTTAATACGTAGCCTTAGAACATTGCCGATGAGGTTAGAGAAGATTGCTAAAACCACCAACGAAGTAGTGCAGTTTATGGAAACACATCCGCAGGTAGAGCAGGTGATTTACCCATTCTCACCTTCGCATCCACAATACGAACTTGCCCAAAAGCAAATGACCTGGTGCGGCGGTTTGTTTACCATTTTGCTAAAAGCTAAGGATGTAGAACAGGTAGAATTATTCTGTAACAGTTTGCATAACTTTTTAATGGCGGTTAGCTGGGGAGGGCACGAATCGCTGATTATGCCGGCTTGCAGTTTTTACCCTCGCAACCACGATTATAAAACAGGATATCCTTTCAATATGATCCGTTTTTATATTGGTTTAGAGGATGCAAAATTTTTAATGGAGGACCTGAAACAAGCTTTCGCAAAAATCGAATAACCTTGCTATGAGATTGAAGAATGCCCTGTTGGGCTTGGTGCTATTGGTATGCAGTTTGGCGATGGCTACCGACTATACTAACCTTGACGAAGCTTTAAAAAATCCAACCGCGGTAAAGTCGCTCAATCTTAGTGGTAAAGGCTTAACTGTTCTTTCTGAAAACATAGGTAAGCTAACTAACCTTGAACGCCTGAATATTTCATCCAATAAGTTAACTGTATTGCCCAAAGCACTGTTTACCCTTAAAAAGCTGAAATATTTGAATGTTACAGCTAATAAACTTACCTCATTAAGCGGTATAGGCGCACTAAAGAATTTAGAAGAGTTAGAAATAGGCTTTAACAGTTTAAGCGCACTAACAAAGGAGTTGGGTAGCCTTACTAAACTTACCCGATTGGTTGCAGCAAAGAACAACATTAAAACAGTACCGGCTGAATTTGCTATGCTGGATGCGCTTGAAATTATCGACTTCAGCTACAACCAGTTTACTACTATACCTACTGCCTTGTGTGGTTTGGCTGCCTTACGCACGCTTGACCTTAGCTATAACAAATTGCTGGAGAGCTATGCTGCCGAAATAAAAGACCTTACGGCTTTACGCTTGCTGAATATTAAAAGCACAAAGATAAGCAGCACGCAGGTGAACGACCTAACCTGGCTGATACCCGATTGCCAGATAATGCTTTAAATGAAACATGTTAATTGCATCATGTTTATGGGTTAATTTCTATTTTTAACCTATGAACGAAGACCTGCTGCACTTTATCTGGAAGTTCGGCTACTTTGATGCTACTAACTTGACCACTACAAAAGGGGAGAAGGTAGAGATCATACATCGCGGGCAGCACAATACCCATGCAGGCCCCGATTTTACCAATTGCAAAATCAAGATAGGAAAGGTGTTGTGGGCAGGCAATGTAGAGCTACATCTTAACAGCAGCGATTGGTTTTTGCATAAACATCAAAACGATGAAGCGTATAACAGCATAATACTGCATGTAGTGCTTGAGCAGAATGGTGAAGCTGCTACGCGGGCTGATGGCGCCGAAATACCCACGCTGGCCCTTGGCAACAGGATTAATGCCGGCACCTTAAGCCGCTACGCTGAGCTAAACAAACGAAGAAACTGGATACCCTGCGAACGGTTTTTTGGCGATGTAAGCGAAATGGTACGCTACACGCATTTAAGTCGTTTGCTGGTAGAACGTTTAGAGCATAAGGTTGAGCATATTGAAACGCTGTTAAAAGAATGTGCTAACGATTGGGAGCAGGTAATGTTTGTAATGCTGGCCCGTTACATGGGGGCCAGTATTAATAAAGAACCATTTGAGTTACTGGCTAAAAGTTTACCTGTTACTATTTGGGCCAGGCATTTGCATGAACCGCTACGCATTGAGGCGCTGGTATTTGGCCAGGCAGGTTTTTTAAATGAGAAATACGAAGATGATTACCCTAATAACCTGCGCAAAGAATATCAATATCTTAAACGCCTGCACCAGTTAACCCCCTTGCCAAAGCATTTGTTTAAGTTTTTGCGTTTACGCCCATCCAACTTTCCTACGGTGCGGTTGGCGCAGTTGGCTGGCTTAATGTGTAATGAACCAAAGCTATTTAGTGAGTTGGCTGCAGCAAAGGATGTAAAAGGAGCGGTAGCGTTGCTTGAGGGAGAGGTGAATGTTTACTGGAAAACACATTACCATTTTGATAAGTTAACTAAAGGTGCCCGCGTTAATATGGGTGCGGCTATTAAACAGGTGCTGATTATAAATGCAGTAGCCCCCGTGCTGTTCGCCTATGGACGGTATAAAGCTGACGAAACCTATTGCGATAAGGCCATGAGTTGGTTAGAACAGTGCAAGGCTGAATCGAACGCCATTGTTACGCGTTGGCAGAAATTGCAGGTTAAGCCCGTGAACGCCTTTGACACCCAGGCCCTGCTGCAACTAAAAAATGAACATTGCGACAAGTTTATGTGTTTAAGTTGCGGTATAGGGTTAAAGATTTTGAGCTAAAAAATTTAATTTAGATAAAAGCATTGCAAATGACCCCGGTTGAAACCATCAAGTATCTGGTAGAGCAAAATCTGTTTGGCGTGTGTGAGCGCATCGGCGAACGGCTGAAGATGCCAGCCAAGGACATTCGCCTGTTTTTTATTTACGCCAGTTGTATGACCATCGGCTCACCTTTTATTGTATACATGGTGTTGGCCTTTTGGATGAAAATGAAAGACTATGTGCGCGGCCGCCGCACACCCGTGTGGGATTTTTAGCGCTTTTACACTGCGCCCTTGTTAAACTTATTTCACGGCTTATATTTGCACTCCCTCAATGCCCGGATGGCGAAACTGGTAGACGCACTACTTTGAGGTGGTAGCGCCCGTAAGGGTGTGCGAGTTCGAATCTCGCTTCGGGCACATAACTAAACTTGAAGCCTCCTTAGCAGGGGGCTTTTGCTTTTTATTTATCCTGTGCTTTGGCCAATGTAAAGGCAAAGGTGGTGCCTACCCCAACTGTGCTGCGCACATTAATGGTTTGCTGGTGGGCTTCAATTATATGTTTTACAATGGCCAAACCCAGCCCCGTACCGCCCTGCTCGCGCGAACGGTGTTTATCAACCCTATAAAAGCGTTCGAATAAACGCGGTAGATGCTTTTCATCGATACCGATGCCGTTGTCAGTTAATTCTATCAGTATGTTTTCATCCATATCATAGAAGCCAGCAACGGTTTCGCCGTTCTCCTTACCGTATTTAATGGAGTTGTCTAACAGGTTGGTTACCACCTGGCGTATTTTTTCGCGGTCGGCAAAAACGTAGAACTGCTTATCGCAGCCCTTTTTAATGCTAAAGGTTATGTTGCGTGTTTTAGCCTTTAGTTCCATACTTTCAAACACATCCTTTACCAATTGATTGATGTCGAATGTTTCGCGGATGATGGATTCTTCGCCCCGTTCTATACGCGAAATTTCATCGAGGTCATCTACCAGGTTACTCAGGCGTTCGATGCTTTTGGATGTGCGTTCCAGAAAGTGTCGCAGCACCTCGGGGTCGTCCATTGCCCCATCCAATAAGGTATGCACATACCCTTGAATATTGAATAGCGGCGTTTTTAACTCGTGCGAGAGGTTGGCCAAAAACTCCTTACGGAACTTCTCCAAACTTTTTAAGTCGGCAATTTCCTTGTTCTGGTTATCGGCCCATTTAGCCACTTCTTTTTCTACATCTTCCAGCGCATCATTTACGTTTTCGGCCAGCATATCCTTTTCATCCTTACCTAATTTAAGGTTATGGATACGCTTATAAATGAGTTTTACTTTACGGTAGATGAAGATTTCTAAAGAGTAGTAAATAAGGAAGTAAGCAGTAGCAAAAACCACGGCAAAGAGCACACCAAGATGCAGTAGCGTGGTATAAAATATTAAATCCACAAGTGCTGCCACAGCGGCAACTACCAGTGCAACTGCCATTGCAATACGTCCGGGGCTCAGGTTTTTACTATCGATAAAATCGGCGAGTGGGCTTTTCAAAATGCGGTATTATAGTTTTTCCTTCTCGTGTTTCAGCACCTTGGCTTCCACGTAAAAAATTAGTTCTTCAGCAATATTGCTGTTCAGGTCGCCTACCCGTTCCAGGCGGCGAACAATGCTAATCAGGTTCAATAGGGGCACTACATCTGTTCCGCCTTTAGCCAGGTGGGCAGCCACTACGGCAGTAGCCTGGCGGTTGATGGCATCCAGTTCCTCGTCCTTATTAAAAATGGCGCGTGCCTGTGCGGTATCGTCGTGGCGCAGGGCGGCAATGTTATTCTCTAACATGGCATCGGCCATTTCATACATCTTCAGTAACTGCAAATCAGCCAGCAACTCATCGCTGTATTTCTGGTCTAATTCCAGCACAAACTTCGAAATGCCTTTAGCGCTATCGCCAATGCTTTCCAGGTGCGAGTTGATTTTAAACGCCGCGAAGATGAAGCGCAGGTCAATAGCCACCGGACTAAACAGGGCTACCAGGTTTTCGCAGTCCTTGTCAATTTTTAATTCCTCGGCATTTACGCGGCGTTCGTTAAACAACACTTCGCGCGCCAGGTCCTTATCCAGCGTTTGCAATGCTTTCATGCTCTTGCGCAATTGCTTTTGCACCAGCAAAAACATATCAATTAAGTTATTGCGCAGGGCGGTTAATTCGTTATCTAAATGACCCATTGTTATTTACTGATTTAGCAGCACAACACTAGCCGAAACGACCGGTGATATAGTTCTGTGTTTTTTCCTGCTTGGGGTTTGTAAAAATTGTTTTCGTGTCGTCGTATTCTACCAAATCGCCCAGGTAAAAGAACGCGGTTCTATCGCTTACACGGGCAGCCTGCTGCATGTTGTGTGTTACTATCAGGATGGTATATTTCTGCTTCAGGTCCCAAATCAACTCCTCAATTTTTGAATTGCTGATAGGGTCAAGTGCCGAGGTAGGCTCATCCATTAAAATCACCGAAGGCTCCACCGCAATGGCGCGTGCAATACATAAGCGTTGTTGCTGCCCGCCCGATAAGCCAAGAGCGTTCTTGTTCAGCTTGTCTTTCACCTCGTCCCACAAGGCGGCTTGTTTAAGCGAACGCTCCACAGTTTCTTCGATAAACTTTTTGTGGGTAATACCATTTACGCGAAGGCCGTAGGCCACGTTTTCGAAAATGCTTTTAGGGAACGGGTTGGGTTTTTGAAACACCATACCCACCTTTTTGCGCAGCTCGTTTACACGCAGGTCGCGGGCAAAAATGTCCTTATTATCAATCTGCACGCTACCTTCTAAACGGAACCCTTCAATAAGGTCGTTCATACGGTTAAAAATGCGCAGGTAGGTACTTTTGCCACAACCCGAAGGGCCGATAAGCGCTGTAACGGTATTGGCTTTAATCTCCATGTTCACATCGCGCAGCACGTGAAAATCGCCATACCAGCAATGCACATTTTTGGTTTCTACTTTATTCATGCCCTCGGTGTTCGAAAGGTTATTAACCGGCATAAACTCAGCACCTTGTATAGTGCCTTTGTTTTGGCTGCCTGTATTCTCAATACTACTCATTTTTGTCTCCATTTCAATGTTCTTCATACTATTACCATTTTACATTTTTCTGCCAGCGGTTGCGCAGCAACACAGCGGTGCCGTTCATAACAATGGTAATAAGCAACAGCACTATAATGCCTGCTGCAGCATTCACTAAAAATTCGGCCTGCGGGCGGCTAACCCAGTTAAATATCTGGATAGGTAATACCGTGAATGAATCGAAAACCGACTTAGGGGTAAACGGCACATAGGTTAGTGCACCTACCACAATCAACGGTGCCGTTTCGCCTATGGCGCGCGATAGGGCCAGGATAATACCCGTCATTATTCCACCGGCTGAAGCAGGTAATACCTGCAACCATATGGTTTGCCATTTGCTGGCACCTAAGGCATACGACGCTTCGCGCAGGGTTTTAGGCACTGCCTTTAATGATTCGCGGGTGGATACAATAACGATAGGCATAATCAGCAGTGCCAGTGTGCAGCTACCTGCCAATATGCTTTCGCCCATATGCAAAAAGCGAACAAAGAATTCTAATCCCAGCAAACCATAAATTATGGATGGAACGCCGGCCAGGTTGGAGATGTTGATCTCCAGAAAATTGCTCCACCAGCCTTTCTTATTGTATTCCTCCAGGTAAATACCGGCACCCACACCAATAGGGATAGCCGCTACTGCGGTTGTTACCATAATCCAGAGCGTACCTGCCCAGGCTGTAAGTATTCCTGCGTTTTCGGCCCGGCGGGAGGGAAGGCTGGTAAAGAACTTCAAGGAAATACGATGCAAGCCATCCATGCCAATTTTAACCAGGAGGATGCCCAGCATAATAAGGCCTACGGAGGTAGCTATCATCGCCCATATTTTAAAGGCGTTGTTTTTGGCGCTTTTAATCTGCTCGTTATTCATACGCCTCCCTGTATTTCTTCTTGATGTAAAAGCTGATGTTGTTTAGGATAAACGTTACCACAAACAGCGATAAACCGGCTGCAAAAATGGTTTTGTATTCCAGCGAGCCGTGAGGCACATCCCCCAAACTTACCTGTACGATGTAGGTTGTAACTGTTTCAATAGGCACGGTAGGGTCCAGTGTTAAGCGGGGCTGCTGACCGGCGGCTACGGCCACAATCATGGTTTCGCCGATAGCCCTTGATAGCGCTAAAATTACTGATACAATAATGCCGGAAGAAGCTGCCGGAACCACCACTTTTAAAGCAGTTTGCAAGGTGGTGCTGCCCAGTGCATAAGCACCTTCGCGTAAATGGCGTGGTACTGCGTACAGGGCATCTTCGCTAAGCGAGGATATGAGGGGCACAATCATAATACCCATTACAATACCCGGCGATAAAGCATTAAAGCCCGCCAGGTTTGGGAATATAACCTGCAGGGCAGGCGTAACAACGGTTAAA
>JAXLUO010000030.1:0-26053 GCA_046329495.1 Chitinophagales bacterium
AACCCTGATTTAGTAGCACGTATGGAGCAAAACTTACCGCTGGCTACACCTGATACAACTACCTTTTATACGCCGGGTGCTAAAGGTTATATCGACTATCCGGCTTACGAGCAGCTTGCTGCCAATTCGTAAACATTCATTACTTCAACACTATAAACCAAACAGCCCGGTAGCAAATGCTCCGGGCTGTTGATTTGATATAGCCACTTAGTTATTGTATTATCATTCGTTTCGTGGCCGTAAACTCGCCGGCCTGCATGCGGTAGAAGTAGATGCCACGGGCCAAACCATCCGTATTGAACTGAATGGTATGGCTGCCTTCGCTTAGTTGTTCGTTTACCGGTTGTGCTATTAGCTTGCCGGTGTAGTCAAACACCTGTAAAGTTACCCGCTCGCTGCGCGGCATATCGAAGCGTATAATGGTGTTATCGTTAAACGGATTGGGTACATTTTGATGTAATACAAACTTGCCTTCCTCCGTGATGTTATTTACTGCCAGCGGTGCTTCGAGGTTTAATTCGAAAGGAGTTTCGATAGTACCCTGCTGCCCGTCGGTTGTAAAGTTAACGGATGTGTAGGTTGGTGTATAGATACTGTCGGTATTGTAATCGTAAATAAGGAACTGCAGGCCTTGACCGTTATCGGCGGTTTGTCCGTGCAGGGTAAGGAACACGCGCGGGTTACTGCCTGCCAGTTGCGGTGAGCTTACCGCTACACAATTACCATTCCTGAAGGCGCCTACGATAAAGTTGCCGATCAGTTCCGTACCATTGGCTTTAACCACAGCTGTAATATTCATATTAAACTCGTTGCCGAAAACATCGGGATTCCAGTTCGGTGTGCTGCGCGGTGCAATGAGTACGCTACCGGTGTTCAGCGATTTTAATTTATAACCGCGGTCGGGTTCCATGTTCTGCAAGCTACCATTCCACACACCTGCGGCAACCGTGCTAAACTGGGTGCTGCTTTGCATTACCGTGTTATCAGCCGGATGGAAGGATTGCATGTAATCGGTAAGCGTACCGATTTTATTGTAGGGGTAGCCAATCCAGTTCCAGCCACTTACTACCGGTATTGTAACTGTATCGCTTAGGGGCCAGCCAATCACCTGTAACTCGGTAGGGGTGTTCACCATTATCTGATAGCTTTTCTGCCAACCAATTTGCGACAGCGTGCCCTGCCAGCTATTGTTATTGGTGGTGTATTGCGCGTAGCTATCATTTGTTTTAATGATGTTACCGGCAGCCGTAGCCGTGTATTTCATTACATCGCTAACAGCAGGGTTGTTTGGTTGCAGGTAGGTGCTTACCCAGTTCCAACCGGTAGCAAGCGGTATGCGCTGTACTTTTCCTGCAGGGTGTAAAATCATAGGTGCCAGCGGTTGACCTATTTGTACATTTTCTACAAAGGCCTGTAACTCTACAGCCTGGTATTCGGTAGCAGTGCTGGCATCCCACATACGGAACTCGAACATCTCCTGTGGTTGTGCGCCGCTGTTGCCGTAAACGGTTATGTAAGCAGCATAGCTGTTACCGGCAGGTGCATATTGTATGTTGGCCACTCCACGGCATTGGTTGCCATAGAATACAGCAACGCGGTCGTTAGGGTCGATGCTTAAGGGTGTGTTGCCGCTGTTGAGTGAGAAATTAACCACCATATTCATTTGTGCAGGTGTGGTAACAACCGTCCATACAGGTGAGTTGGCATAAACCGTTAACTGCACATACAATGGTTGTTGAACTCCCAAGGTGGTGAAATCGGCATACACAGTATCGTTATACACGCCGGGGTTTAAACCCGTACCGCTAATATTGAAGTTTACAGCCAGCGAAGCGCCCTGTGCAATGCTTGCCGGCACGCCTACCGGGCTAAGCCATGCAGGTATGGAAGAAAGCGTAAAGCTTTGCGCAGCGTTGCTGAGATTTTTGAGTGTGCCCTGCATAGTGCTTGTACCGCTTGTAGCCACGCTGGCACTAACACCGCTTGGCTGCCAGAATACAGGACTGTTGTTTACCACAAAGCTCCATACAATCGGCTGTTGCAGCACGTTACCATTCACATCGTAAAAACCGCTAACGCGTGCTGTAAGCATCACATTCTGCAATGCATTTAAAGCGGCTACATCAATAGTAAATACAATTTTATCGCCGGAACATACATAGGTGAACGGCACGGCGCTGCCATTATCAGCCCGCACCAGGGTTACATCGTATTGCGTGGAGTTTTGAATATTGAAATAATGTGAACAATCGATGTTTTCGCTAAAGCTTACGCTTACTTCTTCGTTCATGTTCAATACGCCGTCGGCAGGGGAAGGTGTGCCGAGTAATACCACAGAGGTGCGGTCGATAGTGCCGCTTAACGGTACGGAGTAGGCACGTGTGCCGCCTGCAGCGCAATCGGCAAAGGCGCGTATTTCGTACGGGCCATC
The DNA here is from genome assembly GCA_046329495.1 of Chitinophagales bacterium. Lineage (GTDB taxonomy): Bacteria > Bacteroidota > Bacteroidia > Chitinophagales > LD1 > Bog-950. The sequence goes on from JAXLUO010000030.1 coordinate 2,432, forward strand.
AGCCATAGCGCTCATGTTTATATCCATGCTATAGTATGGCAGATTGTTTTGTTGTAGTTGCGCCCGGCTGATAACGCTTGCAGGAATGGTTGTCCACCCCTGGCCGGTGCGGCGAATTTGTAAGCCCACTTGTTGCAGGGCCGTATCGTTTACATTAAAGCCGCCATAGGTAATGCGCAAGGTATCACTGGCGTCGTTTACCAGCCAGTTGTTGCCCGGTGCAAATAAGGTTACACCACTGCAACTACTCTGGAAGCCTACATTAAATAAAGCTTCGGCAGAAATGGAAGGATCGCAGGCAGGATAGATAAGCAGTTTGAGGTGATTGTAATTAACGGCTACAGGGCCGGCCTCTACACTCATGGTTGCCATTACCGAACTGTTTGGCGGAATGGTGAACGAAGCAGGGGCCTGGGTAATAGTTTGCCCTGCCAAACGCACTACGGCACCTTCGAGGTTACTATTCGGATCAATCTTAACCTGATAGGTTCTGGTTTCCTGACTTTCGCTAAGGTTGCTTAGCTGTACTGTAAATGTAGCAGCCGTGTTAATGGGTACATTTTGTTGGTTAGGATTCAGCACCGTGATGCCCGGCAAATCGCGCTTTTGTGTTCCTTCTTCGTGCGGGCAGGATGAGGCACCGGCAACCAGCTTAAAGGCAGGTACGCCGTAGGTTTTATCGTTTCGTATGTCTACACTGAAATAATCGCCGGGGTCGGTATCTGTGAGTGTATAACTAACCTCTTTGCTATTACTGTTAACAGTTGTAAGATTGGTTGTGGTGGTTAACCGCAACTTTACTTCGGTACCCAATTGAACGCTGTTGCCCTGGGTGCCCACACCAAAGGCGCTTGCTATACCGGTTTCGATAGCCACCTGAAAGTCGATAGAATTCTCTTCGGTAGTTTCGTTAGTAGTAGTATAGGTAAAGGATGAACCTGCACTAAAGGAGCGGTTTTCCTTGAATTCGCTGTTCGCAATACGGTCGTGGTTTTTGTCAACTACCTGCTGCCATACATTTTTGTATTGCTGGTAGATGAGAGCAGAATCGCTACCAAGATTGTGGTAATAACCGATAAGGAAATCGAGTTGCGGTATGATGGTGTTTTTTATATGGCCTATAGTATAGTTATAGGTAGTGGCAAAATCGTTAGCCCCCCAGGTAAAGGCGGTATCGATATTAGCCGTGCAGTTGGCTGTATCGTATGCAACAATATAGCTTAAGCCATAGAGCATGTTTAGTGAACCACCGGCCACCAGGTCGGCATCTTCGCCAACAAAGTTGGGATCGTTGCTGGTTTTATAATCCTGCTCAGTGGTAAAAGTGGTATTCACCGTTTTGTTATGGCTTGAGAGCACTGAACCGCCTACATGCATTTTTAAATCAACCCCGCTGCGGAAAACAATACCGGTAAGCGGAACGGGCACTTCGGCACCTACACTTATTTTCAGAAATGCCATAGCGGCTCCGCCCGTGTCGATAGACATTCCATATCCATAACTTACACTACTGCCATTGGTAAGCGTCGCGCTGCTGCCATCACCCGGCGGATCGTGCAGCACTAAGAAAGGCAACTCAGGCGTTTTGGTAACAAAGGTGGGTGTAAGCGCCTTGGTGCCCTGCACCACTGCCCAAATAGTGGCAGGAGTATTGGTATTGATAGCATCGGCCGTATGGGCATATACGCTGATGAATTTTTGGTAAGGGTGCGGACCATTACCGGTAATGTTAGGAAAACCGGGGACGATACTATACTTGACAAAAGAGGTATCAGTGGTGCGGTAAACAAAGCTGCTATCGCTTATATCATCGTATATCGTTATATCGCTGGCATTAACGCCACAGGTGCTGCCGCCGGCGAAATTATAGTTGCGCCAAACATTAATACGCAAGGGTGTGGGCTCGCCCTGTTGTAACACCATCTGGTTAGGACATACAGGCGACAGACCCTGTAGTTCTACACTCAACCGGCCACCATACAGGTAGTTGGTTTGGTGTTGCTGTGGCACCAACTGGGTTATTGTATCAACCGTAATTAAGGTATCGTATTGCACATATTCCTGTCCGTTGCCAAGTATCAAGGTATCGGTGGTTATCACCGGCGGATTTGTTACGATGGTAGTAACCGTGGCTGTGTCTTTCATGCGCAAGTCGACCGTGCGCTGTAAGGTGCCTAAGCTTTGAAACAGGTTTATAATAGCAGTTTCTTCGTTTGCATTGCCGGCATTGATGCTTTTTAACTCCACCGAATATTTTTGAGCAGGTAAGCGATAGCCAACCCCGTTAAGTGTATTGCCGGCAACGGTAACAGTTTTTATAAAACAGTTTGTTGGTCCTTCGCCTTTAATGTCAAATGTTGCACTGTTACAAATCTGCGTATTGCAATAGCCCTTCAAATCAATCCACAACGAATCGGTAGTGGTATCGCTAAAATCAACGTTGCCTGTGCTACCGGAGATATGTATAGATGAGCCTGCCGGATTAAAGGTATGCCCGGCGTATACCGGTGTAAAGGTGTAGTTACCTTCGTTTTGTGCGGTATACGTGTAATTGCCGTTTACATCGGTTACTATGCCTACATCGTTACCATTAACCAGAATGCCTACACCTGCGTCAGGACAGCCTGTATTGTTAGCCTGATCGGGGAAAGTAACTTTACCGGATACGGTAAACACACTGGTATCGATAAAATTAGCCTGGGGTGCATTGTAGCCCATTGCATCAATGGTACGATCAGCATAAGCAGGATCGAAGTGGTGGGTGCCTTTTGTTGGTGTAAGGCGGAAGGTGGCCTCAAGATCGTAGTATACATTACGAATTTCGTAAAAGCCTGTGGCATCAGTGGTATCAGTATAGGTGTATGTCTGGCCCAGTACAGTAGCTGTAGCTGTAACAATTACACCCGGTACCGGCGCCTGCAGAGGCGAACGCACATAACCGCTGAAACGTCCATTAGGTTTTATATTACCACTATCGGGGCAAACATTGAAGTTGTGGCCAGCGGCTTGCGGTATCAGTTGATAGGAATATATCTGGCCAGGTATACCGTCAAAATCATTATAGAAAGTTGTATTGGGTGAAGTAATTGTTGCTATTACAGCACCATCGCGTTTAATGATGTAGCCACCTGTGGCCTGCGAAGCTATGTTGTTCCATGTTAGTGCTACTTTGTTAGGATATACAGCATCGGATGCTCGGAAATTGATATCTGCCGTGCGTGCATTTACCGATGTATCGGTACCCTGCAGCGTAATAGCATTATCGCTGATACGCCGCCAGTATGGATGCACCATGTAGGTATGCTTACAGGTAGCGTTATTATCGGTATATGAATTTGATGGCGCTGTGGAAGCCACATTACTGCCGATCAGTAAGCCATCGCGGTAAATATCGTAATACACGGTGCCACCAAATACAGGATTGCCGTTTATGCCACCGGTAGAACCATTAGGGTTATTCCAGGTAAGCACCACTTTCTCCATATCGTTATTAGGCGAAGTTAGATTAACCACTGCCCCCATAGACGGTGGAGAACCGCAAGGGTTATAAGCCACTTGTGCCTGATTATAATTAGCGTAGTTGATAGTGCTTTTGCTGCAACCAAAATCGGTTTGGTACGGGCCCAGATCATCGAAACGGTAATAGTGCAGCATGCTATTGTAATTAGGATGGCTGCTTGTTGCTACCTGATTACGCCAGGCGTAGATGGTTGAAGCAGATAGCTCGGTACCAAAAATGGCTACTTCATCAATAAGGCCATTCAGGCCGATTTCATTTACCGCGTTGGACGTACCTACAGTTAAATTGTAGTTGTTAGTGGAGAGGGTACCTACGCCACCACTTGAAAATGATTTCTGCACCCCATCGATATATAATTTCAGCGAGCCACCCGATGCCCAGGTTAAGGCCACATGATACCAACGGTTAGAACCGGGGAACGCAAATTGGGTAAAGGCACCATTACCAATAGATGCGCTGAGTGTAGTATTGTTGAGATAAAGCGAAAACGATTCGCTGACGGTTGGCGAATAACTGCCTTTAGAAACAATAGTTGCACGGCCGCTACTAAAACCTGCAACATAAACCCAGGCTTCCACTGTTAAGGCATTTAGGCCGTTCAGCGTGCTGATGCCATTTGCCGTAGCACTGCCGCTTAAGGCCTTGCCATCGCAATCGGGGTTGGCAGGGTCAACCGGTGCCGCATCGCCCAGCACCCAGGTTCCGCTGTTCATGCTGGCACCCTGTAATTGCGACGGGGCATAGTTGTATGGGATGGCGTTATTCTCATCGAACCGGTAATAGAGCGCCATATTTTGCGATTCGGGTAAATTGTCGGATAAGGTGTGGTAGGGACGATAGAGTACACCTTCCGGAGCAAACACCTGATTATAGAGACGAAACTCATCAATCTTACCATCGAAAAATCCTTCGTAGGCAGAAGGAGGAGAAACAGGACATGTTGCAGTTGCTGCCGCATGTGCGCCAATGATCAAATCGGCGGAGGCTGCAAAATTATAGGAGAAGGTAACCGGCGGGTTAACCCAGGCCGCGCTAAAATCAGGCCAGCCATTAATACCCAGGCGGACGTCGTGCGTATAATAATTATACTCTATCAGGAGGTTGGTCCATTGGTTCAAGGCAATCGCATGGCTACTGCGATAAATGGCCGTATAGGAAGCACTTTCGCTGTAACAAAACTCCACATAACCGGCAGGAGTAAGCCGGAGGGAATACTGTCCGCCGGGTTCGCAAATACCACCACCGCGGCTGAAGATGTAACTATTGGCCGTTGCGTTAAAGCTATTTGGTTTAACCCATACCTCGGCCGTAAGCGTGTTCATGTTGAGCACCATACCCGAAGGCACACGCATATAAGATGATGTGCCGTTGAAGCTTACTGAATAGTTATCGTGGTTGCACTGTGCATTCACCTGCAGCGTACAAATAGCAAGCAGGCAGACCACCATCAACCGGTTGAAATAACGCGAAAGAAGATTTTCCATAACAGGGGTATTTGACTTAATTATTAGACATGACGAATTTCTCATCTTGTTATAAATTCACCTTACGACAAAAACACGACAATCCCCTGATGCGAGCCGTGACCAAAGACAAAGCTGCTACCCCGCTGCTGGAGCAGCTATCTGAAATTTCGGATATGATTTCGGAAAACACCGATGCTGCAGCGGCAGCATTACATCGTTTTAGCGCTATACACCAACCCTATAAGCAGCGCGCAATACAAACACAAACGGAACTACTAACGCTGATTATTGCTTCAGTTCGGAATACATTTGCCAGCCAAGGCATTGATGATAAAAAGCTATTAACCTATTTTAAACGGGAAAAAAAATTTGACGAAGCAGGTCAATTGTTGTTGGCCAAAGCACGTCATTACTTTTTGAACGGTAACCTGGCAGAAGGGGAAAAACTATTACAGGAGGTGCAACGGGAATTGCTGGACAAACTATCACCCCGTGTTGAGATAGTTTATTTAACCCGAATAGCCTTTGTGCATGGGCGCCGCCATCAGTACAAAGAGCAGTTACAAGTAAATTTACAAGCACTGGATAAGCTAAAGGCTATGAACGAAAGCAGTGCATGGCACAACAATATAGCCACCGTATTTTACACCAATATTGCCAATTGCTACATAGCTAATGGCGATTTTAAAACCGCCTGGCCTTACCTTGAGAAATCGCTGGCCATTGCGCGCAGTGCAAATGTTTCAATCTATAACCGGTTTAATGTATTTAGTTACTTTGCGTTTTACTACGAGGGCCTAAACGATCACCGTAAATCGGCAGCCTGGCACGAAAAGAACATAAGCCTGCTAAGGGGCGATGCCACACATGTTACCTACCTGTTACAAGCCTACCTAATGGCAGCGGTGCAGTATTATCTGCTTTACCGCAAAAACAGTTTATCGAAAACTGCGTTGCGCGAAATTACCAACCGGCAGGAAACTTATTTGCTGGAGTCGGCGCAATTAATCCAACCTAAACTTTCCAATGGCAGCTATCTGCAATGGCTATATGCCAGTGCCACACTGGAACATCAAAAAGGGAATTATAAAAAGGCACTTACCTTTCTTAACCGCTGCATGCCAGTCTACATTAAGATGAAACATTCCGTTTCGATACTTAACTGTACCCGTTTGGCACATGAAATATATGCCGCCTGGGGTAAAAAGACCAGGGATGCCAACCTACTGTTTAAAGCCTACCAGCTAAAGCAACAGGAAATGGAAATGGTTGAAAAAGCAAGTATGCAATCGCACCTGGAACAGATGGAAGCTGTGCAGGTACGGCATGCGCTCCATGAAGCGGAATTAAACAGCAAAATTTTACGTCAGCAGGTGGAGGGTATGCGTAAAGAAATGCAACTGAATGCCCTTAACCTTCAGGAGAAAATAGCGTTGCTGGATGAATTAAAAGAATATGTGTTATCACTTGAAAAAAAAGGCAATCACGAACATGGATTGGTGAAGGCAATAACCCATAAAATCGGTTCGGTTAAAATTACCGAACAGGACAAAGCTGTATTACAACAAAAGATAGATGATGGCAACCAGGTTTTATTTAAAACGGTGGCAGCGAGATATCCGCAATTAACGCCCCACGAAGTACAAACCTGCGCATTAATAAAAACGGGGTTAACCGATAAGGAACTTTCCAAACTATATGGTGTAGGTGTACGCGGTTACGAGCAATTACGCCACCGGATTAAAAAGAAAATGAACCTGCAACGCAGCGATAGTCTGGTAAAGCATTTGCTGGAACTAAGTACGCGATAGATGCTTGTAACCACACTTTACAAAACGGCACCATCATCTAAAAGCCGGTAAGGTTGCTTTATTAATTCAGAGAACCGGCTTAGGGTCTCTTCAGAAGTATCTGTTGGTTGATAGAATGGCGTGGCAAATTTACCGTAGTGGATAGGCACCAAGGTTTTTGCGTGTAGCAATTTAGCCGCATTAAAAGCCTGTTCGGGAGTAAGCGAGGCGGGCACGGTGCTGTATTCCAACCCAATGATTTGGAAATTTACCACAGCGCCATTGATGGGCAAAAAGGCGAAATCGATACCGGGATTTTCCTTACCCATTTTCCAAAACTGATTGTGCCAGATGGTATCGCCCCCGTGAAAGATCTTTGTAGTGCCATCACTTACTATCCAGGCAGTTTGCTCCTCTCCTACTCCATCCAGCGAGTAAACGGCTTTAAAAGAAACGCCGTCTGCTTCGTAGCTTTCGTTGGTGTCCAGCAAAACGGTTGGTTTGTTCAGTTTTAAAATTTCCTTTTCCAGTTTTTTGTAACCGACGATTTTACCATTTGGCTTTAAGCATTTTTCAATCACGCTTATGTCCAGATGGTCGAGATGCAGGTGTGTAAAGAGGATGTAATCAGCCCTAACCTCTTCTGTAAATTTTACCAGGGGGGTTAACGGATTGCCTAATACAGGGAAGTATGGTTTGAAATTTTCAACGGTATCAATTAAAACAGTTTTATCGCCGCACTGCAGTTTAATACCTGCCCAATTTAATTTCTGAATTTTCATGAGATGAAGTTTTATGTATTGGTTATAAAATCGATTTCCATAAAATATACCGATCGGTATTTTTTTAATCAAAAAAAAATTATGGCCGCAAATCCAGAATCATTTTTTCCAAAAAACCCATCGCTATTCTTAGCTCAGAAGGCCGTTCGGTTACCTTGGCCTGCATAACAGCCCCTTCAATTAGCGACATAAGCACCACCGTAAATTCGGTAGGATTGGTAGCGCGTTTAATTTCCCCGCGCTTTATTCCGCGCTTTATTTGTTCTTCTACAGCTGTTTTCCAAAAGGCCAGCGCATCGGCAGCCTTCTTTTTCAAGGCAGGGTGCGTATCGTCAGCCTCGGTACTGGTGTTTAATAAGGGGCAACCCGGCTTTAGGAAAGGTACCTTTAAAAAGTCGCGGTACACCTGCGGGTAAACCAATAGCCGCTCCACAGCGTTATCCTTGGCCAACATTCGTTCGCTTAAGTAGGTAGTAACCCGCCCAAAGTTATAATCGAAAGCCGCCAGGGCAACTTCGTCCTTATTTTCAAAGTTGCCGTAGATACTACCCTTTGTTAGGCCGGTAGCTTCCGTCAAGTCAGTTAGCGAAGTACCGGCATAGCCTTTTGCATTGAAAACAGGAGCCGTACGTTCAATAATGTACTGCTTTGTTTGCGCTGCTTTGGAGATACCGGTCTTCATAATAACACCGAAGATAATAAAAATATACCGGTAGGTATATTTTTGACCAGCAGATTTAGGCCTCATTAAAAAATAACAGCCGGCGTTTCCGCCGGCTGCCACACTGAACAAAGCACATTTTAAAATCTTTATCTCCATCCACCGCCCAGGGCTTTGTAGATGTTGATCTCTGCGTTAAGTTGTTTTTGTTTTATTTCAATCAGCTCCATTTTTGAATCCAGCGCTTCGCGTTGGGTTAACAGAACCTCCATATAATCGGCGCGGGCCGATTTAAAGAGGTTCTCGGAAATAGAAACGGACTGGGTAAGGATATCAACCTCGTTAGCCTTGGTTGTATATCCTTTTGAGAAGTTATCGATAGCTGCTAATTGGTTTTGCACTTCGGTAAAGCCGTTCAGAATAGTTTGCTCGTATTTGTAAACGGCCTGTACCTGTTTTGAACGTGAGCTCATATACTGCGCTTTGATGGCGTTACGGTTAATGAGCGGAGCCATGAGGTCGGCCAGTACACCTGCTAAAATTGATTCAGGATGAAACCATGCAACAGGATTGAATGCCTGGAAACCTGCTGAAGCCGATAAACGCAGCGATGGGAAGAAAGCAGCTTTGGCAACTTTTACATCCAGTTTAGCGGCCGCTAATTCCTGCTCCGCCTGGCGAATATCAGGACGGTTCTCCAACAATTGGCTTGGTACACCTGCTGCGATAGAATCGAAAACAAAGTTGTAGAAAGAAGCATCGTTGCGAACAACAGGAGCAGGGAAACGACCAGTAAGGAAGTTCAGCTTGTTCTCCGTTTCGGTAATAGATTGCAGTACTTCGTATTGGCGATTTTGCGTGTTGAGCAATTGGGCCTGAAAACGATTAACGGCTAACTGTGTTTCGCGGCCCGCATCTTTTTGCTGGCGTACGATACTGAGTGCATTTTGCTGAATCTCGATGTTGCGGCGGATGATATCCAACTGGTTATCCAATGCCACTAATTCATAATAAGATTGGGCTATTTCTGCAATCAGGTTTGTAACGGCAAAGTTCTTGCCTTCGATGCTTGCCAGATAACGGGCGGCAGCGGCATTTTTAGCATTGCGGAGTTTCTTCCAAATGTCGATTTCCCAGGAGAAGTTAACCCCTACCATAAAATCACCAATGTATTTAGGCTTACTGCCACTGGCTTTCCAATCCTCTTCAGACTGACCATTCCAGGTGTATTTGCCCGATCTATCTACACCACCACTCAAACCGGCATTCAGGAAAGGCAGGTATTCGCCTTTGCGTGCCCTGATTTCGTTGCGGGCGATATCGATTTCCTGCATGGTAATATTCAGCTCCTGATTGTTCTTAAGGGCTGTATCGATCAAGGCCACCAGATTAGGATCAGTAAAATAGTTGCGCCACTTTAAGCGCACCATATTAGTGCTATCGGTAGAAGTATTGAAACTGGTCGGAACACTCCTGTTCTCGGTTTTAATAGGCTCTTTAAAGAGCTTACACCCTGCCACTGTTACCAGCATCAGTGCAACCGCCAACAACTTCACATTTAACTTATTCTTCATTGTTCCGCTTTATCATTTTTTTAATTACTTGTCTAATGCTCTTGGTTAACGCCACCTCAGTTTGTTCTTCAGCAAAAGCTTCGCTTAAGGTTTGTTCGTCTTCCTCTTTAAACATACGCTTGCCTTCCTGTAACTTACCGAAGATGAAGTAGAGGCCCGGCACCACGAATACGCCGAAGATGGTACCGAACAGCATGCCACCAAGCGCTGAAGCACCGATGGTGTGGTTACCCACGGCACCCGGTCCGGTTGCAATTACCAACGGGATAAGACCCACGATAAAGGCAAAGGAGGTCATAAGGATAGGACGGAATCGCGCCTTGGCACCTTCGATAGCAGACTCTAACACAGTTAAGCCCTGCTGGTGGCGCTGCACGGCATATTCCACGATAAGCACCGCGTTTTTACCCAACAAGCCGGTAAGCATAATTAAACCTACCTGTGCATACACATCGTTTGCGAGCCCCATAAACTTGAGCAGCATAAATGAACCGAAGATGCCCGGCGGCAATGACAACAGCACGGCGAACGGAAGAATAAAGCTTTCGTATTGGGCCGAAAGAATGAGGTATACGAATAATAATACCACCAGGAAGATGTAGAGCGCTTCGTTACCACGGCGCACTTCATCAAAGGAGAGACCCTCCCAGGCTATATCATACCCGCGCGGCAGCGTGGTAGCTGCTACTTCCTTAATGGCCTTGATAGCTTCTCCTGAAGAATAACCCGGAGCCGGCATACCGTTGATAAGCGATGAAGTATACAAGTTGTAACGGGAAATTTCGTTTGCACCCTGTGTTTTGGTAATCTTCATAAACGCTGAATACGGCACCATTTCGCCATGGTCGTTCTTAACGAACATATTTAATATATCGGATGGCTGGCGACGGAACTCAGGACCTGCCTGGGTATATACCTTATAGTAGTTATTGAAGCGGATGAAGCCCTGCTCGTAGGTGCTACCGATCATGATATTCAGGTTCTCCATGGCATCGCCTACTGATACACCTTTCTGCATAGCCAGGGCATTATCTACGGTAATTTCGTATTGCGGATACTTAGCCGAATAGAATGCAAACATACCGGCTAATTCCTTGCGCTTTTTAAGGGCCGCTACGAAATCGCTGTTAACCTGGTCGAACTTCTGATAATCCACATCGCTGCTCTTATCTAACAGGCGGAGCGAGAAACCATCGGAGGTACCGTAACCCGGAACGGCAGGCGGCTGGAAGTATTCGATGGTAGCCGGAAGGTCTTTCGATTTCTCTTCCAATTTCTCGATGATCTGCTTCACATTATCCTTGCGATCTGACCAATCTTTGAGGTTAATTAAACAGGTACCGGCGTTAGAGCCACGACCTTCTGTAAGGATCTCGAAACCTGCAAGGGCAGTTACTGATTGCACCCCATCAACTTCCTTCGCCAGTTTCTGTAGTTCTCTTGAAATCTGGTTGGTACGTTCAAGTGTAGTGCCCGGAGGGGTTTGAATGATGGCGTAAATCTGACCCTGATCTTCGTTGGGGATAAAGCCAGCAGGGAGGATCTTGCTCATACTGAAAATACCAAAGGAGAATACGAGCAGTATGCCCCAGGTAATAACACGGCGGTCCACAATATGGCGTAATACGCCGGTGTATTTGCCTGTTACTTTTTCGAACGTGCGGTTAAACCAATCGATGAACATGCTAACCGGGGTTTTGCGCTTAGGTTTGCCGTGGGTGTTCTTTAAGAATACAGCACATAATACCGGTGTAAGCGTTAATGCCACAAAACCTGACAGCACGATAGCGCTTGCCATAGTAATAGCGAACTGACGATAGAGCACACCTACCGGACCCGACATAAAGGCCACCGGCACAAACACCGAGGTCATTACGAGTGTAATGGCAATGATAGCGCCGCTGATTTCGGCCAATACCTTTTTAACTGCCTGATAAGCTGAGATGTTATGCTCTTCCATTTTTACGTGCACGGCTTCCACCACCACAATCGCATCATCCACCACAATACCAATAGCCAACACCAACGCGAACAACGTGATGAGGTTGATACTAAGGCCAAAGAACTGCATGGAGATAAAGGCACCGATAAGGGAAACCGGAACAGCCAGAATTGGAATGATGGTAGATCGAAGGTCTCCGAGGAAGATGAATACTACGAGTGCCACCAGAATGAAGGCTTCTACCAGGGTATGCAATACCTTCTCGATAGAGGCATTTACGAATTGTGATACATCGTAGTTGATCTCTACATCCATACCCGGAGGAAAGTCCTTACGCAGCTCCTGGATTTTTGCTTTTACATCTTCGATTACCTTGTTAGAGTTACTGCCGGGGCTTTGCTTTAACACGATTGAAGTAGACGGGTAACCATCCTTGTTAGAGTAAATATCCACGAACTCGCTACCTACTTCTATTTGTGCCACATCGCGTAAGTGCAATATCTCACCATCAGCATTGGCACGCACGATGATGTTTTCATATTCCTCGGGCTTGTTGAACCAACCCTTGTAGGTAAATACGTATTCCTGCGATTGCGCCTGTTTACCTGAGCTTAAGCCTACACGACCCGGGCGCGCCATTACGCTTTGTTCGTCGATAGCTTTCAACACTTCATCGGGTGACATGTTGTACGCACGCAGACGGTCGGGGTTTAACCAAACACGAATAGCGAAAGCGCGGCTACCCGTAGCTTCGGCCATACCAATACCGCTGATACGCTGAATTTCGGGTAATACGTAGGTATTGGCATAGTTGAACAAGAACTTTTCATCGGCCTTCTTATCAGTGCTGAACAAGTTCAGATACATCAACATGGATGGCTGCAGAGGCTTGATGATAACACCTTCCTTCTGTACCAGTTCGGGCAGGTTAGCCCAAATTTGATCGACCCTTGTTTTTACGCGGGCGGCGGCGATGGTAGGATCAGTGCCGGGTTCAAACACGATATCGATACTGGCTTCGCTGGCGCTGGTTGCATCGGAAAGCATGTACTGCATACCCTGCACACCGTTAATCTCGCGCTCCATAATTACCAGCGTTGACTTAACCAACACATCGGCGTTAGAGCCGGGAAATTCGATGAAGATGGTAACCCTTGGCGGCGCAATATCGGGGAACTGGGCCACAGGGATGGTATAAATAGCCAGCAAGCCCATGAACACTATCCCTATGGATAGCGCAATGGCAAGAACCGGCCTTTGAATAAACGAATTAAACATTCTGCTATTATTTTAGGTTCTTACCTTACTCGGCATGTAAATTATTAATATCAGTCATCACCTTTTCGAACGTGGTAAGTTCTGCATCCACCTTCTCGTTGTTCTTTACTTTACCTAAGCCTTCCAGCAATATCTTATCGTTAACCGTAAGACCTTCGGTTACTACATAGAGATGGGGTATTTCCTGACCGATAGTAATTTGACGTGCATGTGCTATGCCTTTATCATCAATTACATAAACAAATTTCTTGTCCAGCACATCGTATGTGCTCTTTTGAGGAATGATCATGGCATTCTTAATGTAGGCAGGCATCAGAATGGTACCTGTTTCACCGTGGCGCAGTACACCTTCAGGATTAGGGAAGGTGGCACGGAAGGCAATGTTACCTGTTTCGTTATTAAAGTCGGCTTCGATGGTTTCTACGGTACCTTCGTGTTTAAACTGCTGGTTATTGGCCATTAGCAGTTTAACCTTTTGCGGACCTTCTTTTTTATCGCGCGAAGCATAATTGAGATACTCGGACTCGGGCACATTGAAATACACCCACATTTTACTGTTATCAGATAAAGTGGTAAGCAGTTCTCCTTCATCCACCAAACTTCCAAGACGTTCGTAAAAATGATCCATAATACCATCAAACGGTGCACGGATATCGGTAAAGTCGAGATGGGCCTGTGCCAGGGCTAATTCAGCTTTGGCTTTATCGAGGTTTGCTTTGGATAGAGCTAACTCGTTCTTAGAAACAATATTACTATCTGCCAGGTTTTTGGTGTTCTGGTATTCAATTTCAGCATAGCTTACTTCAGCTTTTGCCTTTTCCATTTCAGCCTGATAAATAACCGGCATAATCTGGAACATCTTCTGGCCTTTGGTTACGTGTTGGCCTTCATCCACGTAAATGTTCTGCAGGTAACCTTTCTCCTGCGAGCGCATTTCGATGTGGCTAATCGCATGAATCTGACACACGTAATCTTTGTAGATTACGGTATCCATCATTACCGGATTAATCACGTAGAATTTGGACTCTTCCACTTTTTCCGGTTTTTCGCTATGGCAACCTGTTAATACCAATACGCCTAAAAGGCCGGCCATCATTACAATCCTCTTCATTAAAGTTTATGTTTAAAATGACTAATTACTATTGCAACATTCCACCCCCACACAGGGTGAATGAGTAGCCCGGGAGGATAACATGTGCTATGCCCGGTACAGGAAGGGAATTAAGAAAGGAAGGTTTTCCAGGAATGGTGCAACACAAACAGCGGCACCACCGTGTTGGAATGCTGAAAGCCTGAAGCATAAGGCACCCAACTTATAGAAGTCAGTTCGGCAGCAATCTCCGTGCCTGCAGATTGCTCGAGCACAAAGTGAACATCGGAATCAAAATCTTCTTCGGGTTCGTTTTCGCTTGGTATTTCGCGGTCGCCGGGTAAAGCAGAAGACTCAACCGGCATACCTACTTTAGGCGCACCATAAGCAGCAGCCTGCATGGCAGAGACCCTTACCAGTTCTGCATTGAAAGAAGGAGTATGGTTAACCGCACCGGGAGCAGAGAACTGATTACCCCCCATGGCGAACAACATCAAGGCCATGCATAAACTGAACAAAACGGGTTTTAACCTGCGTTGAATATCGGCCAGCATGCGGGAGAAGCGTTGAGTCGCCATTTGCGACGCAAATTTACAAGGCATCTAATCAATTTTTAAAAAATAACGTTTTTTAAAGAATGTTTTAGCGATTTACAAACCGGGCGTTGTGTCCTAATTTCCAACGCTTTAGTGCTAAGTGAACAGAGAGCTTAGGTAAGCCTGCCGTGTTTATTTATATTTGAACATATTTTATACGAACTTTTCAATTCCCGCTCCTCTTATGAAGTCTCTAATCAGCTGCTGCCTTGCCTTATTTATTCTGTTCCGCACCGAAGCTCAAATCCCCGGAAGCCTTGACCATAGCTTTAATAGTACCGGTATTTACGTACACGACTTTGGCTTTCAGGATAACCTGACGGATATATACATACAGCCCGACCACAAAATACTGAGTTGCGGGACGGCGCTCAATCAGGCTTTTGCAGGACGCTTGCTGGTGTTACGCCAAAATGCAGACGGTACACCCGATGCAGGTTTTGGGACGAACGGCGCGGTGATGATTGAAAGCTTTACGGAAAGCTATGCCTATGCACTACAGGTAAAGAACGATGGTAAGATACTTGTAGCCGGAGCAGCAGCTGACCCCTCGTATGCCTTTAGTAGCGTGGTACTGCGCTTAAATGCTAATGGCAGCATCGATTCGACCTTTGGGGTGAATGGCTGGGCCATACACCGCTTGCTTGCCGGCGATAATTTTGCCTATAGCATGCTTGAACTTAGCAACCACCAGTTATTGATTGCCGGCACTGCCATAGACACGGCCGCACGTAATGTGCCGGTGGTTATCCGCCTTAATGAAAACGGAAGTGTAGACTCAACCTTTGGCACAGATGGAATTGCATCTATAACTATTACCGAATTAGATAACCGCTTCAATAAAATAGCCCTGCAAAGCGACGGCAAAATTGTAGCCGCAGGCCATTACGGCAATCCGATTACAAACGACGGCCAGTTTGATTTTGACATACTGGTTGCCCGCTTTAATGCCGACGGCTCACCTGATTTAAGTTTCTCGGGTGATGGTATGCTAACCGATACCGTATCGCCTACTTATGTGGATGATATCTTTGGCCTGGCATTAACCAATGACCATAGAATAGTAGTAAGCGGTTTTACCACGCAGCCCGACTTTTCGTTTGATGCTATAACGCTGCAATACGATAGCAACGGGGTGCGCAATACAGCATTTGCCAATAATGGTGTTGCACGCTTTGACAGCGCAGCCCAGGATGTTGCCAATGGCGTAGTGATAGACAACCAGGGCCGGATTATAGTTGCCGGTACAACCGGCGTCTTTATGTTTGATAACCGCGATTTGTTACTGCTGCGCTATACAACCGATGGCTCGGTTGATTCGAGTTTTGGAGGAGCAGGTTACATAGCCACTGATGTGCTTGGCTTTATGGATGAAGCTAACGCAATAACCCTGCAACCGGATGGTAAAATTGTGCTGGCAGGTAAAGCCAATAACGGCAACCAAAATGATGTATGCCTTGCCCGTTATTATAATGATGAGGCCACAGGCCTTACAGAACCGCAAGCCAGGAGCTTTAGCCTATACCCAAATCCGGCTGCTGTGCGTTCTACACTTACTTTAGAAAGCGATGAAGCTATTAAAAGCCTTCGCTTGTTTGATGCGAGCGGCAGGTTGATCAGCTATTCGGTTTACGGCAATTCATCTACCAAAGTTTGCTACCAGTTACCCGGCGGCATTGATGCGGGTGTTTACTTGCTACGGTTGAATGAACAGACCATGCGCCTGGTTGTTTACTAAAAGCTTAAACCAGGTCTTTCATCTTTTTATAGATAAACTCGGCTGCATATTGCGGGCGAAGACGATACAGGAAGTCAAGGAACTTAGCATCCTTACCTACCAGTATGCGGTATTTGTTTTGTTGCATCCCCTCTACAATCATCTCTGCAGCATCTGCCGGCGAAGTCATTTGTATAGAGCTGTTATCATTGTTCGCGTTAGCCTTTAAGGCCACACCCGAGTTGGCCGCAATGTTAGTGGCGATAGCCCCGGGGAATACAATAGTTACCTTAACCGGTGTATCCATTAACTCGGAACGGAGGCCTTCGGTAAAGAGCTTTACTGCGGCCTTGCTTGCCCCATAAATGCTTTGCCCCGGCACCGGCAGAAAGCCACCCATACTGGAGATGTTTACGATGTGTGCCTCAGGCCGCTTAAGCAGGTATGGTAAGAATGCCTTGGTGATATACAGGGTTCCGTAGAAGTTAACATGCATAACTCTTTCGATTGCTGCATAATCTAACTGAGCAATGGGAACAAACGGTTGTATGATACCCGCATTGTTGATGATACCATCCACCGCGCCGTGGGCAGCAATTACCTTTTCGGGCAAAGCTTCCACATCTTCCTTATTGGTAATATTGAGCGCATGCAATGACAGGCGGTCCCTTTTATCGGCAGCCAGAATAGCCGTCTCGTTCAGGGCATCCTCCTTCATATCCACCACGGCCACTCTTGCTCCTTTGTTTAACAGATTGAACACCAATTGACGCCCCATGCCATTGGCACCGCCTGTTACAATTATGGTTTTACCGGATACATGCATAATACCTGTTATTTGTAACGAAGGTAAATTGCTTATTTACGGTGCTTCATGAGTTACGTCACCCTTTGCGGTGATTTGGCTGGTACGTTTTGTGCATACGGCCTTTATGCCAAAGAACAGTAAAACAAAAAAGAAGGCTGCCGCCAAGCCCGCCAAAAAGTGGAGTGCGCATGTGATGGAAACCAGCGATGCGCTTGACCTGAAGCAAGGCATTTTCAGCAGCGAAGACTCTAAAAAAATTGCTACCTCCTTAAAGCACTCAGCCGAGGCAAGTAAGCGGCGCAAAGGCACACCTTTGCAATCGGCCATGAGTATGTTGAACTTTTACATCAACCGAGGAGGCAAAAATTTGAGCAAACACCGCAAGGAGGTGCTTGAAAAAGCCAAGGACCACCTGCACGAATTGTTTAAGCCTGATGAAGACAAAAAGAGCAAGCACTAAGGATTTCGGCCGGTCAGGATTGCCCAAAAGTGTTGCCCGCTACAGGAAGTAACGGGCTAACCAGCAACTTACGGTTATCAACACTGCTTGTGCATGCTTGTGCAGTTTTTTGCTTGTGCACAAGTTACAGAAAAATTTATATGAGTTTATTTTGTGTTAAATTCAAGCAAAAATGCCCTGAAAAAGGCCATGCAAAAAAACAGGTGCGTCTAAAATTATTTACACTGCGGGAGCTTACCGGAGTTATTAACATTCGCATTTTCTGAAGCGTTAGGGGGCAGCCTGGTTGAGGACAGCGCATAGTTTACCTATGACCGCAAGTAAAAGGCGGTGGACTTTGCGTATTCGAACGATGTCAAAGAACTTAATGTGGTAGTAAAGATAGTATATAGCTTTAAAAGTTTCAAATAATAATACTATTATTTAACAAAATAGCATTGGTGTGTTACGTGGCGTTTCATTCAGTCAAGCCCTTATGAACGGATACTATGGCTTGGCAGATCTACACTTTGTCCCGGGGCCTGCACTCATGCAGTTGAAATGGGGAAGTGGGAAGAGCTATTACAGGTATTTTTTAATGATGTTTCTCATTAAAACGGGCGTTGTGGCAACAATGGTTATTGCATTACATTTGAACGAAGGGAAAAATTAAACCCTTGTAATTGCCAACAAAACGATGTATTAAATTGTGTGTATGAAACAGATAAGCAACATTCAGGAGTATTTTGAAGCGTATGAGAAGAGTGTAAATGAGCCTGAAGCATTTTGGGCAGAAGTAGCAGAGGAT
This sequence comes from Chitinophagales bacterium, assembly GCA_046329495.1. Taxonomy (GTDB): domain Bacteria; phylum Bacteroidota; class Bacteroidia; order Chitinophagales; family LD1; genus Bog-950. The sequence continues at coordinate 20,903 of JAXLUO010000030.1, forward strand.
TTTACCTGGAAGAAAAAGTGGGACAGCGTTGTGGAGTGGGAATTTGAAACGCCATCGGTAAAATGGTTTAACGGTGCACAGCTAAACTTAACCGAGAACTGTTTGGACCGACACCTGGCAGAACGGGGTGAGCAGGTGGCTTTTATATGGGAACCTAATGACCCTAAGGAACAATCGCGCAGTTTAACCTACAAGCAGCTACATGCCGAAGTTTGCCGGTTTGCCAATGCTATGCTGAAGTTGGGCGTTAAGAAAGGCGACCGTGTTTGCATTTACCTGCCGATGGTGCTGGAAGGTGCCATAGCTATGCTTGCTTGTGCAAGAATAGGTGCCATACATTCCGTAGTGTTTGCAGGTTTTTCGAGTAACTCGTTAATAGACCGTATTAATGATGCGGACTGCAGCCTGATACTAACCGCTGATGCCGTTTACCGTGGCGATAAGAAGATTGAATTAAAGAAGATCGTAGATGAAGCCCTGCAGTTAACGCCTTCCATTAAACATTGTGTGGTGCTTAACCACCGCAATACCGAAATAAACATGCAAGGCGGTCGTGATATTTGGTGGCATGATGCGGTGAAGGATGTTGCCACCGAGCATAAAGCTGAAACGATGGAGGCCGAAGACCCTTTGTTCATCCTATATACCAGCGGCAGCACCGGTAAACCAAAAGGCGTATTGCATACTACGGCCGGCTACATGGTTTACATTGCGTATACCTTTAAGCAGGTATTTAACTACAAAGAAAAAGAAGTGTTCTTCTGCACCGCCGACATTGGCTGGGTAACGGGGCATAGCTATTTGGTTTATGGTCCGCTGTTGAACGGAGCTACCTCCATTATTTTTGAAGGCACCCCAATATATCCTGACCACGGTAGATTTTGGGATGTGGTAGATAAGCACGAAGTAAATATTCTTTATACTGCTCCTACAGCAATCCGCTCGCTGGAGAAATTCGGCCCTTCGATATTTGATGGCAAGGATCTTTCGAGTTTACGCGTATTGGGGTCGGTAGGTGAGCCGATAAACGAAGAAGCCTGGGAGTGGTATCATCACCATGTGGGCAAAGGCCGCTGCCCTATTGTAGATACCTGGTGGCAGACGGAAACAGGTGGTATTCTTATTTCGCCCATTGCTTACAGCACGGTGTTGAAGCCTGCTTTTGCTACTTACCCATTACCCGGTGTGCAACCGGTGTTGATGGATGAGAAGGGAAACGAAATTCAGGGCAACGGTGTAGAGGGGAACCTTTGCATTAAGTATCCATGGCCCGGTATGGCACGTTCGGTGTACGGCGACCATGTGCGCTTTAAGAGCACTTATTTTAATACGTATGAAGGCTACTATTTTACCGGTGATGGCTGTAAGCGCGACCATGATGGTTATTACCGCATAACAGGCCGGGTGGATGATGTAGTGAACGTATCGGGCCACCGGATAGGGACGGGTGAATTAGAGGATGCCATTAACGAACACAACCTGGTTGTAGAATCGGCCGTGGTGGGTTACCCGCACGATGTAAAAGGACAAGGCCTGTATGCTTTTGTTATTTGCCACATTGATGATGTGGTTGGTGAGCGTTTAGAGCAGGAGATACGTGCATTGGTTACAGACCGTATCGGTCCGTTTGCCAAGCCTGATAAGGTGCAGGTGGTGCCGGGTTTACCCAAAACACGCAGCGGAAAAATTATGCGCCGCATCTTGCGCAAGATTGCCGAAGGCGATATGAGCAATTTGGGTGATACATCGACTTTGCTGGACCCAAGTGTGGTGGAGAAGATTGTAGCGGGAAGAAGATAAGGGAGTTTAGAGTTTATGAGTTGGGAGTTATGAGTGGAGAAATGGTTTGTGCATTAGCGACAGTTTTTGCGTTTTGTGAGGAATGGCAAAGAAGGATTGTTTTATAACTGTAGTTCTGTCCTCAACTCTGCAGTTGGCGGGAACGCCAACCACGGGAACAGAGTTTAGACGCCAACCACGGAGTTAAATACAATACAACCCCCTCCGAAACAACAGGGCTATTCAATAGCCAAGCATTTCCTGTTTTTTCTCGTCCCCCTTGGCAACGCTGAAATAGCTTATGCAAAGGGGGACAGTTTTGGTGCTTTGTGAGCAAGTGGCTGTTTTTTCTAAAGGTCTTTTAGTTCTATCCAAACTGGTGCGTGGTCGCTGGTTTTTTCCCAGCCGCGGACGTCTTTATCTACACCGGCTTTTTTGAGGTGCTTTGCTACAGCAGGGCTTAGCAGAAAGTGATCGATACGCAGACCGGCATTGCGGCCGTAAGCGTTGCGGAAGTAATCCCAGAAGGTGTAGATCACTTCATCGGGGTGTAGTTTGCGGATGGCGTCGGTCCAGCCTTGTGCCACCAGATCGTGAAAGGCTTTGCGCACTTCGGGCCTGAAGAGTGCATCGTCGCCCCACTTCTCAGGCTTATATACATCCAGTTCGGTAGGCATTACGTTAAAGTCGCCGGTTATTACAACAGGCTTACCGCTCTTTAGTAATTCGGCGGCATGTTTTTGCAAGCGTGCAAACCAGGAAAGTTTATAATCGAATTTTGGCCCGGGTGCCGGGTTGCCGTTTGGCAGATATAAGCAAGCAATGATGAGGCCGTCTATCTCTGCTTCAATATACCTGCTATGCACATCATCGGGGTCGCCGGGTAGTGTGCGGGTGCGTTCAGTTATATCGCCTACGCGGGAAAGGATGGCTACTCCGTTCCAGCTTTTTTGTCCGTGCCACAGTGCTTTGTAGCCGGCTTCTTCAATAGCCTGTAAAGGAAATTTCTCCTGTGGTGTTTTCAATTCCTGCAGACAAACAATATCAGGTTGCTGTTCCTGCAGCCAGCGTAGTACTACCGGCAAGCGGGCATTGATGCTGTTTACGTTGTACGTGGCAATTTTCATAAAACACGTTTTGTTAGTTTAAAGATACCGAATGCAAAATGAGTACCCGTGCCCATTTCACAAAAATGCGTAGCAGTGCTATTTTGTAAAACAATAATTGGTTAGCAGAAAATAAAAAGGAGGCTTCAGGGCCTCCTTTTTAGTGTTACTTAAGCAGTGTAAAGCTGCCCGTGTATTTCTTGGTTTCCGAATCGAGGAAGGTAAGTTGCAGCACGTATACATAAACGCCGGGGTCGGCTTCTTTGCCTTTGTATTTACCATCCCAACCGGCATTGATGTTGAATGACTGATAAACCATTTCGCCCCAACGGTTAAATACCTGCATATTATAATAAGCAGTGCCGGTAGCATAAACACTCCAAAGGTCGTTAGCACCGTCGCCATTTGGTGTAAAGGCGTTTGGTATAAAGACAGGCTTCTCAGCTAATACATTTACGCTAACAGCAGCGGTGATGCTGCAACCGTTAGCATCGGTAACAGTAACGTTATAATCCATACTACGCGTTGCATAGAAAGATGGAGATGCACAATCGGTGCAGCTAAGGTAATTGCCGGGGTTCCATTGGTAGGTGTAAGTGCCGGCAGGTTGCACATCCAGGTTCAGCGAAATTTCAGTTCCGAACTTTATAGAATCGAATTCCAGCGATTGTACGGTAATTGGTGCAGGACCGTTTACCGCAAACGTTGACGTAACCGAACAGCTATTGGCATCGGAAACCGTAACATCGTAGTTACCACCTGCTACATTCTGCAGATTGGCGCTGCTACTTCCGTTGCTCCAGCTATAACTGTATGGGGTTACACCTCCGTTTAAGGTTAAAGTTACACCACCATCAACGGCATAAAAACAACTTACATCGGTAACCGCACCATTCATTACCAACTGCTGTGGTTCGGTAATAGAGTAGGTAGCTGTATCGCCGCAGTTTTTAGCATCGGCCACCACCACTGTGTAGTTGCCGGCAGCCAGGCCCGTTGCTGTTGCTGTAAACTGTGGGGGATTAGTAGCCCATACATAATTATAGTTAGGTGTGCCTGTAGAAGCCGCTGCTGTAATAGTTCCATCGCTTAAACCAAAGCAGCTTACGTTGGTTGAATTAGCCATGGCCAGTACCGGCAGCGGATTAACCGTTACGTTAATTACGTTACTGGCATAATTACAACCCGAAGCATCGATACCGCTCATGCTATAAGCACCCGTTGAAGAAACGGTGATGTTGTTAGCTGTTGAAGAGGTGCTCCATAAATAAGAGTTGTAAACCGAATCGCTGGTTAAGGTTACAGAACCTCCCTGGCAGAAATCGACAGGGCCTGAAGCGCTGATTGATGAGGATGCCGGAGGATTGAAAGTAACATTCAATGGTGCACTGATATACTGGCAACCGTTAGCAGCAATAGCCGCCATAAAGTAAGTGCCCGGCTGCGTAACCGTTAATGAGTTGTTGGTGCTTGAATCGCTCCAGATATAGGTTACATAAACCGAATCGGGGTTAAGCGTTACACTACCGCCATTACAAACAGGTATTGGCCCTGACGGTGTAATGCCAGTAGGTGCCGGAGGATTAACCGTTACTAAAACAGTATCGGTATTATAACATGCGAATTGCGTTACAGCTACAGCAATAGGTACCGTAACCGGGCTTGCGGTTAAGTTGTTGGCACTGAAAATTGGAGCAGAGATAGTATCGTTATTAAGATTAGCACCGGGGAACCATTGATAGGTGTAACCGGCAGTAGGGGCTGTACCCAGTTGCACAATACCACCAGAACAAACGGTAACATCGGGACCGGCATCGGCTACCGGGTTATTATTGATAGTAACCTGCTGTGTTACCTGCGGCGAAATACAACCATTGTCGTTTACATCCAGCGTTACGTTTTTGGTGCCACCGGTGGTCCACATAACCTCGTAAGGGCCCTGACCGCTACCACTAACTACAGTGCCCCCATCGAAGCCCCAGGTATAGGTAGCAGATGGTGCACCGGTGCCTGTATAAGTAACGGTAGTAGTACGGTTAATACAAACGGGGTTAGGATAGATGGTATACGATTGCACGCCGCCGCCGTTGATGGTAACGTTTACGGTATCGTCATCAAAACAGCCCCAGCGATCGGTTACTGTTACGGTATATAACGTACTAACAACGGGGTTAACGGTAACCGGGTTGGTGCTGTAGTTGCCGGGGTTCCAACTGTAAACATAAGGGGTTGAACCCAGTAAAGTGGATGCAGAAAGATTGAGCGG
>JAXLUO010000031.1:0-23661 GCA_046329495.1 Chitinophagales bacterium
TCGCCTTTATTGTTATTGGGGATACAACCGTGCCTTTTTTTCTTTATCAGATATTACCTTCCATGGGCCCGGTTATAGGTTCACTATTTATGATGTTTCAGCCAGGGACAGGCCAAGCAAGCTTACGGCCAACAACTATCTAAATCCTGTAAACATAACGGTGCCACAATACAATGGCAGGCTTGGTTTCTATATTAAACACAACGTGCACCTTACGCTGGGTATCGACCACATGAAGTATGTGATGGTACAGAACCAAACAGTAAAAATGTCGGGCATTATCGATAATTCCGTTTCCGACACGCATGCAGGGGTCTATTATCAGCAAGACAAACAATTAACCACCGACTTTCTTCGCTTTGAGCATACCAATGGCCTTAACCTGGTAAGTGTTGATGGAGAATACCTCCTGCCCATTTACCACACCCGAAAGGACATTCTCCATATTGGATGGAATTTTGGAATTGGAGGCCTTTTTGTAATAACCAAAACCGAGGTGCACTTAATGGGATTCGGCCTTGATAACAGGTTTCATTTATCCGGACTGTGTTTCGCGGCTAAAACCGGCCCGCGGATAGACTTATGGCGCTATTTCTTTATTGCGTTTGAGGTAAAGGGAGGCTATATGGATTTACCCTGGGTGCCCATTATGAATGAAGCACCCGACCGTGCCAGTCATCATTTTTCCTTTTTGGAATACTACGGTGTTGTTGGCTTGTCCTATAAGTTCAATGAACGCCGCGAAAGGCTGATAACAAAAAAGATAAAATAGGCCCTGCCCTGTTTGAATGCAAATTCCATTTATCTTTTCATTTTTGAGCTCAAATAGTCTTTATGAATTCCTGGATTGATATAGCCCCTGATTCCGACTTTAGTATTCACAATATTCCCTTCGGAATTTTTAAAACCGCCACACAAACGCCAAGGGCAGGCACCGCCATCGGCGAATATGTGGTTGATTTATCTCAACTCGCTGAAGCCGGACTGTTTAAGAACATAGCAGTTGATGCAAGCGTATTGCAACAAAAAACATTGAACGACTTTATAGCTTTAGGCAAACCGGTAACAAGTGCAGTCCGCAAACGATTGATTGAGCTGTTCAGCAAAGACAATAACGAGCTGCAAAGCAATGAAGCGCTAAAGGCAATGGCGTTGCACAAGCAAGGCGAGGTGCAAATGTTATTACCCGTGCACATTCCTAACTATACCGACTTCTACAGCAGTCGCGAGCATGCCACCAATGTAGGCTGCATGTTCCGCGATCCTAAAAATGCCCTGTTGCCTAACTGGTTGCACTTGCCGGTGGGTTATCATGGCCGTGCATCTTCTATTGTAATTTCGGGCACACCTATACATCGCCCTAAAGGCCAAACCAAAGCCGATGATGCCGAGAAACCCTCCTTTGGTCCTTGCCGCTTATTAGACTTTGAATTGGAGATGGGCTTTGTGGTAGGTAAACCAACCGCCCTTGGCGAAAGTGTTAGCACAGATAAAGCGGAAGATTACATCTTCGGTTTGTTATTGTTCAACGACTGGAGCGCCCGCGATATTCAGAAATGGGAATATGTGCCACTGGGGCCTTTTTTAGCAAAGAACTTCGCCTCTACACTCTCCCCATGGATTGTAACTTTAGAAGCGCTGGAACCGTTCCGCGTAGAATCACCAAAACAGGAACCGGAAGTTTTACCTTATCTGCAATTCAACGGTGCAAAGAATTATGACATCAACCTGCAAGTTGATATTGTAACGTCTGGTGGCGCTGAAAAAACGGTAAGCCACAGCAACTTTAAATACATGTATTGGAACATGTGTCAGCAGTTGGCGCACCATACGGTTAACGGCTGTAATATTGAAGTTGGCGACCTGTATGCCAGTGGTACCATCAGCGGGCCAACGCCTGACTCCTACGGCTCGATGTTGGAAATTACCTGGCAGGGCAAAAACCCTGTAGCCATGCCCGATGGCACCGAACGCAAGTTTATACAGGATGGCGACACCGTTGTTATGAAAGGCTATTGTAGTAAAGACGGCATCCGTGTTGGTTTCGGTGAATGCAGTGGTAAAATTTTGCCTGCATTATGAGAAACTACCTGATTTTACTGGTGTTTGTAATTATGGGAGCGGGAGCCCGCACCATGTTCGAAATTGCGCACCATGCCCTTGGCCGCGAGCACAGCTTTGCTCCTGATGCAGACACTACCTTCTTGATTATGCTGGCCATTTGGTTTATGCTGATGATGGTATTTGCCATTTTACTGTTGATGAATAAAAACTGGAAAGGGCATTTGTGGTATGTTATTGGGCTAAGTGTTGGGGTATTTGCACCTGTTGTGTACATGGCAACAACCCATTAATTGCGCTTGTTGCATTTGTGCTAATATTGCCGCAAATCTGGTTTTCATGCGCTCTATTAACCCTACCGAAATCCCTCATCCGAAATTACACGAGCACCTGCTAAACGCCATTGCGCCAAGGCCTATTGCCTTTGTAAGCACGGTAGATAAAGCAGGAAACGTAAACCTTTCGCCCTTCAGTTTCTTTAACTGCTTTGGCAGCAACCCTCCTACGCTGGTATTTTCGCCGGCTTTATCAGGCCGCACAGGTGCCAGCAAAAACACGCATGATAATGTAATCGAGGTTCCTGAATGCGTGATCAACATCGCGCATTACGACATCCTCTATCAAATGAATCTGGCAGCAGGGATGTATCCCAAAGGCGTAAACGAATTCACCAAGTCGGGCTTAACAGCCATCGCTTCCGAAACTGTTCGTCCGCCACGTGTAGCCGAGTGTTTTGTGCAGTTTGAGTGTATTGTAAAGAATGTAATTGAAACCGGTAAAGGCGGCGGTGCCGGCAACCTGGTGGTTTGCGAGGTTACGCGCATCCACATCAACGAGAAAGTGCTTACCGAAGACGGCAGCAGTATTGATCCGTTTAAAATGAACTACATCGCCCGTATGGGTAAACAGTATTGGTGTCGTGTAGGGCAGGAAAACATTATACAGGTGCCGGGTTTTAAAATGGCGGAGGAAGTGGGCTTAGGTTTCGATAAACTGCCCGATGGCATTAAAAAATCACCTTACCTGAGCGGTAACGATATAGCCCAAATAGCTACTTGCCACGCTTTCCCTACCGAAGCAGAAGTAAACGAAATACGCAACGCCGACTTCTTTCGCGAAATGCAACAGGAAACGAAAGGCAACTTTGCTGCCCTGGAAAAAGTCGCACACCAACGTGCGAAAATTGAAATTGTGCGGGGCAGCTTAAGCCTGGGATTTCAGATTTTAATGGCGGTGGAAACATTGCGTTAATATGCTATATTAGCATATAACCTATGCAAACACATTTCAGCACCCACCTGGGCATCTATTTTATCACCATTGGCGTGTTCTTGTTAATTGCGCTTGCAGTTGTTTTTTACTCCGTCATGGCCGCAATATTTTGTTTCGCTATTGCATTTATTGCATTGCTGATAGCAATAGGTGATCAGTTAGAAGTAAATGTGCTGGAGGATTCAATTTTAATGACAGCCCGATTTGGCTTTATTACCGACCGCGTTTACTATCACGAAATACAGGAAATGACAGGTTCCCGAAAATCAGGGGTCGTCACAAGAAACACGGTCATTCAATCCACCATTTATCGCGAGACCCTCACCATCAAGTTAAAAACGGGCGAAGAGTATGTGTTTACCAATTCTCAAATCTGGGAATTAATGGAAATGGCAGCAGCCATCCGCACCAAAATGGAAACCCAACCGCCTTCCTCTCCTACCGTTTAAATTAATCGTATCTTCAAGCGGTAATTTTCAAGTAATCCGCTTATGTCAATCGTTCGCTTGTTCCTGGTAAAAAAATTATTGCGCCGTATTAAAAGCCGCGCCCAATACGATAATATCGAATATGCCCGCCGTGGTTTCGAGAAGGTAGTGAGCAAGTTTAACCGTCCGCTAAGCGGCTTTACCTACACCCCAGCCACCATTGCTGGTATAAAAAGCGAGTGGATTATGCCTGATGGTGCCGATGACAAAAAGCTGCTGCTCTATTTTCACGGTGGCGGCTATGCTACCGGTTCACTAAATACACACCGGGCACTGGTTTCACAAATTGTTAAACATGCAGGCATTAAAGCGCTGAGCATCGAATACCGCCTGGCACCTGAACACAAATATCCCGCACCTATTGAGGATGCCGTGGCTGTTTACCAATGGCTGTTGCAGAACGGATATAGCGCTTCGCAAATCGCTTTCGGCGGCGATTCAGCCGGTGGTGGCGTTACCTTCGGCACCCTGTTGTATCTGAAACACCACAATATCCCTCTGCCTAATTGCGCTATAGGTCTCTCTCCCTGGGTCGATCAATCTCTGTCAGGAGATAGTATTAAAACCAAACACGACGAGGACCCCATGCTGGTAGCTGCCGCTTTCCCGTTATGGAGTAAAAATTACATGGGTGATGCTGATCCGAAGGCTCCTTATGCTTCCCCTATTTTCCACGACCTTACAGGTATGCCGCCTGTATATATACAAGTGGGTGAAGATGAAATGCTGCTGGACGATTCAACACGCTACTTTAACCGCGCCAAAGCTGATGGCGTTAAGGTGGTAATGGATGTATACCCTAAAAAGTTTCACGTATTCAATGCCTTCTGGCGCATTTTACCCAAGGCCCGCGAAGCCAATAAAAAGCTGGGGCTGTTTTTAAAGGAGCAACTGAATGCCGCAGCCTAACATCTATTCTTAAACCTTCTACCCATGAAATATCTTTTACCACTGCTACTAATGCTTACTGCAACCACGGGTTGCAAAAAAGAAACCGTGGCAAAAACCTATCGCATCAGCTATTCGATAGGCTGCACCGATTGCGAGGTTATATATGTAAAAGATACCGAAGGCACACAACAGACTGAGTATCACCAAAACAGCAACTGGACGTATAGCTTTACGGCTAAACAGGGGCAGGAAGTGCTGCTGCTGGCCTATAACACGGCCGGTGCACCGCAAGGTGTAACGGCTACCATCCGCCTCAACGATTCGATTTTGACAACCCAAACCACCTATTGCCCGGTGTCAGGTGTGTCGTTTGTGGTAGATACCATCCGCTAATTAGCTGCCGCAGAGGTTCATAAAACCTGTGCAATTGGCTTATATTCGCCCTTCCAAATTTTAGATATGAGCCATCATTTGAACGATCAGGAAATTCAACGACGCGAAAAATTAAAGCAACTGGAGGCCTTGGGCATTGACCCTTACCCCGCTGCTTTATATGAAGTAAACTGCAACAGCAAACAAATTTTAGCTGAATACAACGATGAGCAGAAGAACTTTGCAGATGTATCTATTGCCGGTCGCTTAATGGCTATGCGCTTAATGGGTAAAGCCGCCTTTGTGCATATCGAAGATCAGGAAGGCCGCATACAGTTATACATCTCCCGCGATGGCATTTGCCCCGGCGAAGACAAAACCTTATATGATCAGGTGTTTAAGCATTTGCTGGATATCGGCGATTTTATCGGTGTAAAAGGCCATGTATTTAAAACCAAAACCGGCGAAACAAGCATCCACGTTACTTCGCTTACGCTGTTAAGCAAAGCGCTGAAGCCACTGCCCATCGTAAAAGAAAAAGATGGGGAAGTATTCGATGCCTTCAGTGATCCTGAACTGCGTTACCGTCAGCGTTATGTTGACCTGGTAGTTAACCAAGGCATTAAGGATACTTTCATCAAGCGCACAAAGCTTATACAGGGCATCCGCGATTACCTGAACCAGGCCGGCGGTATGGAAGTAGATACACCAGTATTGCAAAACATTCCGGGTGGTGCAGCGGCACGTCCGTTTGTTACCCATCACAATGCGCTGGATGTGCCTTTCTATCTGCGTATTGCGAATGAACTTTATCTGAAGCGTTTGATTGTAGGCGGCTTTGATTTTGTTTATGAATTCAGCCGCAACTTCCGCAACGAAGGTATGGACCGCACCCATAATCCCGAGTTTACGGTATTGGAGTTCTACGTAGCCTATAAGGATTACTTCTGGATGATGGACTTTACCGAAAAACTGATGGAAACTGTAGCCATTGCTACAACCGGTTCAACCGATGTGCAGGTAGGCGATAAAGTGATCAGCTTTAAAGCGCCGTTTAAGCGCATTGCCATCTACGATGCTATTAAAGAGCATACCGGTGTAGATGTAAGCAACATGAGCGAAGAAGAATTGCGCCAAACCTGCAAACAACTGCATATCGAAACCGAAGACAGCATGGGCAAAGGCAAGCTGATTGATGAATTGTTCAGCGAAAAGTGCGAGAAGCATTACACGCAGCCAACATTCATTATCGATTACCCGGTTGAGATGAGTCCGCTTACTAAAAAGCACCGCAGCAAACCCGGCTTAGTGGAACGTTTTGAATTAATGATAAACGGCAAAGAAATTGCCAATGCCTATAGCGAGTTGAACGACCCGTTAGATCAACGCGCCCGTTTTGAAGAGCAGGCCCGTTTGATGGAGCGCGGTGATGACGAAGCAATGTTCATCGACCATGACTTTCTGCGTGCCTTGGAATACGGCATGCCTCCTACATCCGGCATCGGCATTGGTATCGACCGACTGTGTATGCTAATGACCAACCAAGCCAGCATTCAGGAAGTGTTGTTCTTCCCGCAAATGCGTCCGGAGAAAACCGAAACTGTGCAGCACGAAGAAGAAAAGGCTTAACCAGCCAATACATATATTTTACAAACCCCGGGCAGTCCCCCGGGGTTTGTTATTTACTGTTGAAAGCAACGTCAAATCGCAATTAGGCTCCGGCACACTCGTTACTTTCTATAGAGGTTTTCATTAAATTTGGAGAAACAAGCGTTATGGCACTGTTGATTACAGACGAGCAACTTAAAGCCAGCGGACTTACCGAACAACAGGTAAGGCTGGAACTTGCCGTACGCCTTTTTGAACTAAATGTATTTACACTGGGCAAGGCGGCTGAGTTTGCAGGAATACATAAGTTGCAAATGCAACAAGAACTGGCTGCCCGAAAAATACCAATGCACTACGACCTTGAAATGCTAAACGAGGACATTCAAAATATACGGGAAGTGTGATGAAAGTTGTTGTAAGCGACACCTCCACGGTCAGCAACCTTCTTCTTATTGGCAAATTGTCCCTGCTTAAAGATATCTATGGCCAGGTAATAATACCTCCTGCTGTTTTTGCTGAAATCATGGCACTTAAAGACCTGGGGCATTCCATCCGGGAGTTTCATGAATCTTCCTGGATAGAATTATCGGTTCCGGAAACAGGCCGGATAAATCACCTTTTACATTACCAATTAGACCGAGGTGAAATGGAAGCGATTGCTTTATGCCAAACTATTCAGGCAGACCTATTGATTATTGATGAAAAACATGGCAGAGAGGTGGCCCGCGAACTTGGCATAACTACCACTGGCTTGTTAGGAACCTTAATTAAAGCAAAAGAGAAGGGTTTGATAGCTGAGGTTAGGAGCATAATGGATGAACTTTCCGAGAAAACCGGTTTTTGGATCAACCCTGCACTCTACAGGGAAATCCTGAAAATCTGTAACGAATAATGGCTCAGATATTTTTATTTAATTGCCTCCGATATGCGTAGTTTAATACAGTACTTTTTATTCGCTGGCCTGATTTTGGCTACAGGAACCACCTTCGCCCAAGGCCCCAAAACCGATAAGCAATTTAACCAGGAAGAATGGGATGCCCTGCCACAGGCGCAGAAGGATTCTATCAATAAGTTGTTGCTTAAGAAGTTTGAGGAAGCTAAAAAAGATGCCGCTTCAACGGATGAAGCCAATGCCAACCAGATTATTGAAGATGCCCTGAAAAATGTAGCCGGTACAACTTCACTTACCTTTAACGCCTTCCCTAAAGCCACCTTTAAACCGGAGTTAACCCAACTGGTAAACGTAGAGGAATTTACCTGCACCCGTTGCCGTAACCTGGAGCTGAACGAACTGTTTCTGCAACTCAGCAAATTGCCTAAACTAAAGAAAGTAAACCTGCAGGGCGGCGATTTTAAAACTCTGCCCAACCATGTTGGCAAACTAAGTAACCTGCAGGAACTGGATCTTAAGGACAACAACTTTACCACCCTGCCCGATTCGTTTGGTCTGCTGAAAAAACTGCGGGTATTAAATGTAGAACACAACGCTTACCTGTACGATGATGAAGTTTATAGCCACATCAAAAATCTGGCAGTTGAAGAACTAAACTTTGCCAACGCCGGATTGTTCGAAATAAATGATGGTATTGGTCAGTTAACAGCGCTGCACAAACTTGATCTATCCGGTAACGATATCAAGATATTGCCTACCTCCTTGGGTCGTTTAAATATGCTCAAAAGCATAGACCTCAGCCATAACGAACACCTGGATCTTACCACCGGTCTTACCACACTATCCATGATCTCAGGTCTGCAGGAACTAATCCTGCGCGATTGTTACTTAACCACGTTACCACTCGATTTTGGCAAACTAACCAACCTGAAGAAACTGGATCTGAACGCAAATAAACTAACCGAGTTGCCGCTTACCTTCGGTCAGCTTACCAATCTGGAATACCTGAATTTAGGTTATGTAGAGATGGGTGCGCACATGAATAAGATCAGCGAACTGCCGGCCACTTTCGGTAATCTTAAAAAACTGAAATACCTGAATTTGGGCGGCAACCAATTACAAACCCTGCCGGCTGGTTTTGATGGTTTAAGTGAGCTGGAAGAACTCAATCTTAGCCTCAATAAGTTTCCGGGCTTTCCTGCTTCAGTTACCAAACTCACCAAATTAAAGTGGTTAGACTTAGGTTTAAATCAGGCGGCCACCCTTTCTGCTGATATCGCCAACTTAAAAAATCTGGAATACCTGAACCTGGACGGCACCTTCTTCAATAAGCCAGACAAAAAGATTAAAACAGTGCCCGCTGAAATCTGTCAGCTTACCAAACTGAAAACCCTAAGTTTAAAGGATAACGTTATTGAGCAGTTACCCGATTGCATTGGCTCGCTTACGCAGTTACAAAAGCTTGACCTGCGCGATAACCTGTTAACTTCTCTTCCGGCCTCTTTTACGCAATTAAGGAACCTTCAATGGCTTGATTTGAAGGCCAATGACTTCGACCAACTGCCTAAAGACTTTGCAGCGCTTACTTCGTTAAAGGAGTTTAACTACAGCATGAACGTAAAAATTAATTACGCGCTGGAAGAGGTCAAGTTTAAACAAATGAAGCAGTTGGAATACCTGGACCTTAGCTACAACAACTTAACTAAAGAGCAGATTACTCCTCTGCGCGAAGCGCTGCCAAATTGCAAGGTAGTAAACTGGGATTACAAGCATTGATTTTTACCTATTTGTAGAGCCGCAAAATACGGCGGCTTTCTTATTTAGAACTGCTGTATAAACGCGCCCTGCTCGTTTACATTCCAACAGCTAATATGCAATCGCTCGCAATCCGTTTGCCAGCGTGTTACTTTTGCCTTTCTGTTACTGCAATCAAAAATCAACTGCTTATAGCTTACGGCGCTATTCAATCTATCTATATACACTCTCGGGTTATGTGCCAGCACCACAAAATCTACGCGTAATGTGTTGCTTGGCTGGTATACAGCAGGCCAATCACGATCTATTAGTAACAGGCGTTTACCTTCGCAACTATAAATCTTTCCGATTGGCAACAGAACCCCGCTATCCGCTTTAGCTGTTAGAGATACTCCCCTGTTGCACCAATGGTTCAGCACATGAAAGCGCATCTGCTTGTCATCCAGCAGCAAGGAATCATCAAACAACACATGCGCTTGTTTGCCATCTAAAAAAGCAACGGCACTTCGGTCCTTAACTTTATAAACTACCAACTGCCTGGAGCAGTTATTCTTTATACTTCTTACCGAAAAAGAAGTAAGTACAACTACTACTAAAGCTAAAGTTGCAAGCAGCACTTTACTGCGTCGCTCTATCAACAACCAACAGCTTAAAAACAATAGCACATACAATACCGCCGTCTCTAAACCATTCAGGCTTATTCCTGTAGTTAATGCATAGGGGATGCTATCAATCCAAAAAATAAATCGGTCCATCACCCAAAGCATGCTGTTAAACATAAAACCAACCAGCATACCAACTCCGGGTATCCAGCTAACGGCAAATAGTGCAACACCGGTCATTAAAACCAAATCGCTCCACGGTATAATGAAGAGGTTGGTTAGCAAAAACAAATTAGGGAACTGATGAAAGTAAAAGGTGGCCAAGGGAAAGGTAACCACCTGCGCCGCCAGCGAAACAGAAGTTAATTGCCAACCAAGGTTCAGCCAGTAATTCTTAACCGTTACCAATGCTTGTATTCTTGGTTGTAAAAACAGGATGCCGACAACTGCAAGGTAGCTCAACAAAAAGCCAACTTCGGTTATAATAAAAGGATTAAACAACATCAGCAACACGGCGCTACCGGCCAGCAAATTATAGTTATTGGCCTTGCGGCTATAAGCTTTGCCTACTTGCAGCATGGTGAACATAGTTGCAGAGCGCAGTACGGAGGGACAAAGTCCGGTTAAACAGGCATACAGCCAGATAAAGCCAACAATAAAGACTGTTTTGCCTATTACAAACTTGCGGCCTCGTGTTTCCATCCAACCCAGCAAAAAATTAAGCATCAGGTAAATTACGCCCACATGCAAACCGCTTACGCTTAACACGTGTATTACGCCGGAGGCTGAGTACGCCTGCATTACTTCATCATTCACAAAATCGCGGTAACCCAGCATAAGAGCAGTGGCCACCCCAAAATCATCATCACTTAGCACATGTTGCCGTAATACCTGTAGAAAATAAGCACGTACTTTATAAATAGCACTAAGCAATGGCAGGCCTGCATCCTGCTTCAATACTTTCCATTTACCCGGCGTTAAAAAAGCTGTGTAATAAATTTGATGGCGGGCCTGATAGGCTTTGTAATCAAACTCTTCCGGGTTTTGCGGTCCACTTACAGGCTTAACCTTCGCATTTAAAAGCAACACATCGCCATACCCTAAGGCCAGGCTGTTACTATCCTTAATAAACCCAAGTTGAATTTTACCGCTGCTGTTTACCTGCAAACCGCTATAACTTACCTGTTCTACTTCCGCATATAGGTTTACAGTTTTCTCCTTTTGCACCGGCGGGTCAGTAACTCTCACCAACAAGCAGTTTTCCTGCAGCAACATATGGCCGTAATAATTCTTAGCCAATTGCGGTGTACAGGTGTAGGTTAATACAAATCCAAAAGCAATTATACCGGTAACCAGCGCTACGCCTTGCCAACGCTGCCAGCGTACTTGCTTTTGCACCGGTAGCCTGGCATGCACTAAAACAGTTAGCAGGCTACAGAACCAAACCACACCAAAAGCAAGGGCAAACCACTTGGCCAAGGGGTATTCGCGCAGGTATATAGCAGGCAGCACGCCTGCCGTAAAAGCAAGCCACAAACGCAGCAGCGGTAAAGTGCTCCAGTAATTGCGCATACCTTTGTAGATTGTGGTAAGATATTACTTTTAATGAAATAAAATTCATGTAACCGTGCTGGCACATATCAATCTCTATAACCTGCTGTTCATCGATATTGAAACAGTGCCGGAGTATTCTTCCTGGCAACAGCTATCGCCCGCCATGCAGGCACTTTGGGCCATCAAGCACCAAACCTTACGGGTAGAAAATGAAACACCAGAAGATGGATACCCAAAACGGGCAGGTGTATATGCCGAATTTGCAAAAGTGGTATGCATCAGCATAGGCTATTTCAGGTTGGAGAAAACCACAGGCAAAAAAATTTTCCGCCTCAAGTCCTTTGCCGGCGATGATGAAAGCCTGGTACTAAGTCAGTTTGCTGCCCTTTTAGACCGCAGTTTTAATGATGCCGACCTTTACTGCTTTTGCGGACATAACATCAAGGAGTTTGATGTGCCATTCTTGTGCCGGAGAATGGTTATACACCACATTAACCTCCCGAACCTGATGGATACCTCCGGCAAAAAACCATGGGAAGTACGCGACGTGGATACACTGCACCTGTGGCGCTTCGGCGATTTTAAAAATTACACGTCGCTAAAGTTATTGGCCGAAGTGTTGGGTATACCAACACCTAAAGATGATATTGATGGTAAAGATGTGTGCCGGGTATATTGGCAGGAAAAGAACCTGGAACGCATTACCACCTATTGCCAAAAGGATGTAGTAACGGTTGCCCGGTTGCTAATGCGTTTAAAAGGCGAAGCAGATTATTTAGCTGATGAAGATGTATTATTAATAACCTGATATGCTGGTTACGGTAAAAAGTTTTGGGGGCGATTTGTTCAGCCTGTTCTATCCCAACCTTTGTATCGGTTGCCGCAAAGCCTTGCTAAGTAACGAACACCTGCTCTGCCTGCGCTGTGCCGATGATTTGCCGGTTACCAATCACTTTACCGACCCCGATAACCAATTGATAAAACGCTTTGCAGGGCGTGTACCTGTAAAAGGCGCTGCCGCCCTATTGCATTTCAGCAAACACGGACCGGTGCAGCAATTATTGCACGAGTTAAAATACCGTGGTCAAACCGAAGTGGGCACTTATTTCGGGCAATTGGCTGCTTATCAGTTAAGGCAGAGCTATTCGGTGGTTCCTGCTGTTGACATAGTCGTTCCTGTTCCGCTACATTGGAAAAAACAGCGGGTTCGTGGTTACAACCAGTGCGACTCTTTTGCGCAGGCTATTGCCGAAGGCCTGGCCATAGATTGGACCACCGAAGCATTGGAAAGGATACACGAAAATGTATCTCAAACCAAACAATCGCGCTTTGATAGATATGGCAACGTAGCCAACATCTTCGGCCTTAAAAAACCTGAGCTGTTGCAGGGTAAACATGTGTTATTGGTAGACGATGTTTTTACCACCGGCGCTACCTCCGAAGCCTGCCTAAACACCATTTTGCAGGTGCCCGGCACCATGGTCAGCTTTGTTTCTATAGCTGCAGCGGTGCGCTAATTGTTTACCCGAATTTAAAAACTGCGTTAAGAAGCCGCTGGCCTGCATTTTATCACAAAAATCTACCTGCGCCGCCCTTATATTTGCGCACTCAAAAAATCAAACCATGATCTTCGAAACCGTTCGTCAGTTCAATTTCCCTACCGTTATCCGTTTTGGCGCAGGCGCTGTTAAGGAATTACCCGCCTATCTTAAAAGCAATAACCTGGCCCGCCCAATGGTGGTTACCGACCCCAATGTGGCACAGTTACCCTTCTTTAAGGCTATTGTAGAAGACCTGAAAAAGAACGGCTTTTCGGTAGAGGTGTTTAGCGACATCCATAAAAATCCGGTTAAGAGTGATGTATATAAAGGTTCCGATCTGTGGGATGCCACTAACCGCGATAGCATAGTAGGTATTGGCGGCGGTGCTGCATTAGATGTAGCCCGGGCCATTGTATTGCGCATTAACCACCGCGAAGATCTGTTTAAATACGACGACCTGATTGGCGGCGATGTGTATGTTACCAACGATGTTCCGCATTTCATCACCATACCTACCACCTCCGGCACGGGTAGCGAAGTAGGCCGCAGCGCCATTATAGCGGACGATGAAACCCACCAAAAGAAGATCCTGTTCAGCCCTAAGTTGTTGGCTAAAATCGTTTTTGCAGATCCGATGCTTACCATGGACCTGCCTCCATTTATTACAGCAGCAACCGGCATGGATGCCTTAACACATAACATGGAAGCTTTCCTGGCAAAGAACTACCACCCTATTTGCGATGGTATTGCCCTGGAAGGTATCCGCTTAATTTCTCAATCGCTGGAAACAGCTACCAATAAACCCGACCTGGCTTCACGCTCGCAAATGCTGTTAGCGTCAATGATGGGTGCTATTGCTTTCCAAAAAGGTTTAGGTGTGGTGCATTCGTTGGCCCACCCGCTTAGCAGTTTGTTGGATACCCACCACGGTTTGGCAAATGCGGTAAACATTCCTTACGGCATGCAGTATAACATAGCAGGTTTCGAAGACCGCTTTAAGCGCATAGCCCAAACGCTGGAACTGCCAAACCAAACCGGCGAAGCAGTAGTAGAATACCTGTTCGACCTGAACACCCGCGTAAACATTCCGCATAAACTGCGCGAAATAGGCGTGAAGGAAGAACACCTGGAAACCCTGGCAGACCTGGCCTTCGCCGACTTTGCCCACCCCAACAACCCTAAACCCGTATCCCGCGCCGACTTTCGAATGCTCTACGGCGAGGCGTTGTAAGTTTTTTTTTATCGCCACGAAGACACAAAGAAACAAAGCGATATGGCAAAACCGGGTGCAAGGGAAGAAGAAATCGGTAAAGCAGTAGTTAATGCTGCTTTTAAGGTTCATGAAGCACTTGGGCCCGGACTACTGGAAAAAGTTTATGAAACCTGTATGGAGTATGAACTTACCAAAGCAGGCTTCAAAACGGAGAGACAGGTAATTCTTCCTATCGCCTACGATAAAATGATTTTTGAAGAAGGATTGCGCTTAGATCTATTAGTGGAAGACCTTGTAATCGTAGAATTAAAGGCTGTTGATCAGGTGAATCCGGTATGGCAAGCGCAAATAATTAGTCATCTTAAATTGAGCAACAAAAACCTTGGCTTCTTAATTAACTTTAATGTGGCATTAATTAAAAATGGGATCAAGCGATTTGTAAGTAAACCTTAATCATTTAAACCTTTCGTAACCAACTTAACTTATATCCTTCGTGTCTTTGTGGCAAAAAATAAACTAAAGCGAATGGCTGAAAAAATTAAAATAGGAGTCACTTACACCGAAGCCAGGTACGAAAACTACCCTGCCTGGATACAGGGCAACGACCCCAATATCGAGATTGTAGAACTACATTGGGAAAAGCACAGTCTGGATGATGTGTGGGATGAAATTGAAGATTGCCATGGCATAGTGCTAACCGGCGGGGTTGACATGCACCCTGAGTTTTACGAAAACACACGGCTTGATTATCCGAATGGCCCCTCCGAATTCAACATTGAACGCGATGAGTTTGAAATGCACGTGTTTGAAACGGCGCTAAACTTTAACCACCCTGTATTAGCCATTTGCCGCGGCTTACAATTGGTTAATGTAGCTTTGGGTGGCAACCTGGTGCAGGATCTGGAAGAAGCCGGCAATAAGGACCATCGCCGGCATGGCGAAACCGATGGACAACATGAACTTGACATTGTAAAAGATACCCTGCTGGCCGAAATTGCGGGAGCTACGAAAGGTCAGATTAACAGCGCTCACCATCAAGCCATTTCTGTAGTGGCGGAGGAACTGACCGTTAACAGCTATTCACCGGATTTTGTTATAGAAGGAGTCGAATGGAAAGATAAAAGCGACAAACCTTTTCTGTTAGCCGTACAATGGCACCCCGAGCGTATGCTGGATAAAGAAACCAATCCGCTCTCAAAAAATATCCGCGAGCGTTTTCTGGAGGAAGTGAAAAAACAATTAAAATAATTAGTAAAGCGATAGTTTAAACCTGTATTTCAAAATGAACGTAATTAATCCCGCAACCGAAGAAGTAATTGCTGATTTAAAAGAAGATAACGCCACATCGCTGGCAGCTAAATACGAGAAACTAAAAGCTGGTCAGGCTGCCTGGAACGCTGTGCCATTAAAGGAAAGAGTAGCCATATTGCAAAAGTTTGCGGCGCTGCTGAAGGAAAACATCGAAGAACTGGCCAAAGTACTTACCAGCGAAGTAGGCAAACCCCTGCAACAATCGCGCAACGAAGTGAACGGCGCTTGCACCCGTATTGCCTGGTTAACCGGCAATGCAGAAAAATACCTGAGCAATGAGGTGATGACGGAACAGGAAGGCATGAAAGAAGTAATTGCCTACGAACCGCTGGGCGTAATCTGCAACATTTCGGCCTGGAACTATCCTTACCTGGTGGGCACTAACGTATTTGTTCCTGCCCTGCTGGCCGGCAATGCTGTATTCTACAAACCATCAGAATTTGCCACCCTTACAGGTTTAGAAATCGAAGCCTACCTCAAAAAGGCAGGAGTGCCAGATAACGTATTCCAGATTGCGATTGGTGCAGGCGACGTAGGTAAAACGCTTTTAGAAATGCCGTTGGATGGCTACTATTTTACCGGCTCGTATAAAACCGGTCAATTCATCTACGAAAAAGTAGCACCTAAAATGGTGCCTTGCCAGTTAGAGTTAGGCGGCAAAGATCCATTATATATAGCTGATGATATTGCTGACATCGCCTCCGTAGCGGCAGGCACAGCAGACGGTGCTTTTTATAACAACGGACAAAGCTGTTGCAGCGTAGAACGCATTTATGTACACGAAAAAATTTACGACAAATACGTAGAGGAGTTCGTAAAAGAGGTGAACACCTACAAGGTGGGTCTGCCGAATCACGAAGGTGTTTACATTGGTGCCTTAACACGTAAGTCGCAATTGGAAGTGGTGGAAGCACAAGTTAAGGACGCATTAGCTAAAGGCGCAAAACTGGAAACCGGTGGCGAACGTTTGGATGGTAAAGGCTATTACTACAAACCTACCGTGCTTACCAACGTTAACCACAGCATGGAAGTAATGCGCGAGGAAAGCTTTGGCCCCGTTATCGGTATTATGAAGGTGAAGGATGATGCGGAAGCCACGCAATTAATGAACGATACGGCCTACGGTTTAACTGCGGGAGTATACAGCGCCACACAGGAACGCGCCAACAAAATACTGGCCCAGGTAAATGCAGGAACCGGTTACTGGAACTGTTGCGACCGTGTGAGTCCGGCATTACCATGGAGTGGCCGCAAGCATTCAGGTTTTGGCGCTACGCTGTCGCATATGGGCTTGCGTGCATTTACGAAACCCAAAGGTTATCACCTTCGCGGGTAATACCTGGACGGACAACAATCTGACAATTCCGTGAAAATCGGTTACCGTAATTTGCCGTAATTCGCGGCTTTAATCGCAGGCATGAAAAAGTTTATTCCCTATTTGCTCATTATCATCGGTCTGGCCGGTGCCGCCATTTGGTATAAAGTGCACAACAGTCCCGAGGCTGTTAAAGAGCGCGAAGGTGATTTTGCATACAAACAAACCGATAAAATAGGCCGCATCGTTATTCAGGGCAGCAACGATAATAAGCAGGCCACCCTAACTGCGGTAGATGGCCATTGGGTGGTAAACGGCAAATACGAAGCACGGCCTGAATTAATAAGTCAGTTATTGGAAGCCGTGGCACAATTAACCTCCTTAGCACCGGTACCCTCTAATGCGCATGATAACGTACTGCGCGAAATGATGGCCAGTAATATTCATGTGCAGATATACGACCGCGATAACAACCTGGTAAAAGAATACATGGTTGGCGGCGCTTCGGTAGATAAGGAGAACACTTATATGCTGCTCTACCTTCATGGCGAACCCGCCTCGCGCCCGCATCTGGTTTACATCCCCGGCTTCCGGGGCTACGTTTCTCCTCGCTTTGAAACTGACGAAGAAGTATGGCGCACCCGCACCTTATTCAGCTACACACCCGATCAAATCAAATCGGTACAGGTTGCCTACAGCGAAACACCGGAGAACTCGTATACCATTACAAGGGTGGCGCCCGATTCATTTTCGGTTGAAGCCATTAACCCTAAATACACCATCAATAACAATTACGAGCAAAAGTATGTGCTGCAATACCTCAACTTCTTTAACTCCATCAGCATTGAGGCATACGACAACAGTTATTCAGGGAAAGATTCACTGCTGAAAACAATACCGGCCTGTGTAATTACCGTGGTTGATACCGCTAACAAAACCAACACCGCCCGCTTGTTCCATATGCCGTTAAACAAACGCAGCAAAGCAGTTTACGACCTTAAAGGCAATGAACTTACCTACGACATTGACCGTTATTATGCTGCTATCCACCAGGACAAGGACTTTGCCATCGTGCAATACTTTGTGTTTGGCAAATTGATGCGCAACTATAAGGATTTCTTCTTTAAGCCAACTATTGTAGCAAATCCTTAGTTATTTAAAACTAATACCAATAAAAAAGCCGGCATAAGCCGGCTTTTTTATTTATCACTTAACTGTAAATCCCTATTTAGGTTCTACCGGTTCCAGGTTGCGTTGAACAGGTGCTTCAGGTTGTTTTTCAGGAGCTGGCTCCGATGTTTTGGCCTTCTTCTCTTTCTTAGGCTTAGGGGTGTCATCAACCAGCGACACACCGGCAGATTGTCCTTTCATACCACCATTTTTAAAGTCGAATAACAACGAGAAGCGCAGCGTGTTATCCAATGGGTTACGCTGGATGGTGGTAGGTATCAGGTAAGAAAAATTCAAACCCACAACACTATACTTAACGGTTAAGCCGGCAGTTAAAAACTGGCGGTTACCCTTGCTGCGTGGCTCATAAAAGTAACCAAAGCGAACACCAAATTGCTTGTTGTAAAGGTATTCGGCGCCCACACCTACTGTAATTTCACGGAATTCCTCAGCAGCCCCACCCGGCGCATCACCGAACGACGAAAACATACCACTAACTGCCGACTTTTCGCGGAAGTCATAGATCTTGTTCTTGTTTTTATCAGCGGTATCAGGTGTAGGAACCATCAGCTTATTGAAATCGGTGTAGAAGCCGATGCCGTTTTTCTTATCCAGATTTAAAGTATAGCCTAAGCCTATACCCAGGTTG
Organism: Chitinophagales bacterium; assembly: GCA_046329495.1. Classification (GTDB taxonomy): domain Bacteria; phylum Bacteroidota; class Bacteroidia; order Chitinophagales; family LD1; genus Bog-950. The sequence continues at coordinate 18,695 of JAXLUO010000031.1, forward strand.
GTAGGTATAAAGTCCTTAACTACGTTGCTGGTATAGGAAATTTTGCTGCCGATATTGGTGATAGCCATCCCTACATACAAATCGTGGCTCATCTTGGCGCCATCCTTCTTAAAGTTCTTTCTGAAATACCACGAAATATCACCTGCACCTGCCATACCTGCCTTTACCACATTACCATCCACCTGCTGGCCACCGGCCAGGTTAGAATAAATGTAACGCAAGGATGCTGCTATGGAGAAGTACTTTCCTAAGCGACGGGCATAATGAAGGTCAATGGCAAATTCGTTAGGACGGAACTGCCCTGTTTCGGCACCATTCGCATCGGTGAATGTGATATTACCTAAGCTAAAATAACGAACCGACAAGGCAATGGTCTGCATCTGCTTTACCTTGTAGTAACCAACCAGGTTTGCCAGGTAAATATCGTTTACCAGCGCTTTTAACCAGGGGCTAAAACCAACGGCGAAACCAAAATCCGAAGAATCGATAAAAGCCATCTTGGCCGGGTTCACATAAACACCGTTTGCATCGGCAGGGCTTGCAATGCCCACATCGCCCATACCACCTGCACGGGCATCGGGGTTAATGCGCAAAAACGGAACCGCCGTTGTTACTGTATTTATTACTACCCCGTCCTTTTTAATGGTACCCTGCGCCTGCAGCGTTGCTACGTTAACCACTAACAATAGCAGAACAATAAACCCACTTGAAGCCTTGCTGAAAAGTTTCATCCTAATAAAAATAAAATGTTTAAGTAGAAGTTGGTCTATAGTTCAGCGGTTTTTATGCTTAGAAGGGTTAAATCTATCGCAAAACCACCAATTTTTCAAATTTATGTGCAGTATTGCCGTCCGGATCGCGCACCGATAGTTTGTAGACGTAAACGCCTTTACCTATGGCATCGCCATAATCATCCCGGCCATCCCATTCTACGTCATCGGTTCTAAAACCGTTACAATGCACATCCTGCACAATGTTTTTTACAATCCTTCCGCTTACTGTATATATCTGTATAGTCACCCGTAAATCTTCGCAGGGCTTATTATGTTCAAACATAAACTGGGTATGCGTGGTAAAGGGATTGGGGTAGTTCAATACATGCGTAAGCGCTAATTTGGCGTCACTGGCTACCACAAACTCGGTATAATCTTCCGATGAGTTATTGTAAATATCCCAGGCCTTTACCTTTAAGGTATGCTTGCCATCCGCCAGTTTGCTATAAGGGTACTTAACACTGCCGCGCTTATAGTTGTCCAGTTCGCTTTCATAATAATCGTTCAGCACAACCATGTTTTGGGTATTTGCATCCAGCACAGCAGTTAAATCGTGGCCTATACCTGTGCCTGTTGTATTTATCCCTGTCTCATCCTCCAGGTTTACCAATAAAATCGGATTGGCGTTCGTTAATCCTCCAAACACAAAATTCTCATCATTCATATACAACTTTAGTTTCGGGCCAATTCCATCTGCCTGAAATGAATCAGCAGAGCCACCAATAATAACATCCGAACTATAGCCGTGCGCATCGGTTCCGTTACCGTTATCAGCATAAAAGCTTACGCGGCCGGGGCCAAATTGGTAGTCAATATCCTTGGGCACAATAAAGGAGAAACTGAATTCGCCGTTCACTACGCTTGCCTTGCCTTTAAATAGTATGTTCTTATAAATCTTAAATACCCGTATATAACTGGTCGGGTCATTCCCTAAAGTTTGAACATTGGATATTTTATCGAAAACCAAAGGGAATACCACCCCGTTAAACGAGGTTAATTTATTGCCATTATCATCGCGTACCTCGCCCTTGATGGTTATTTGCGAAAGCGCTTTTAAAGTGTCGTGCGGCAGGCTAACAGGTTTATTATTAACCTGTGTAGCTACCACATTATATCTTGGGTAATTCAATGTTAGTGCAGGGTCGCCCAGCAATACAAACTTACGGGTGTTGCTTATTTCCGTGTTTACATTGTTTTTGGTTTCCATCATTATTTCACCCAGGGTAGGCTCACGTCCTTCATAGGGCTCAAACATGTATTCAAACACCGTATTGTTTAACGCGGCATTTGCACTACTGTATACCAATCTTACAGTAGTAACCGAGGCAATGGCACCGCCTTTTCCGTTTGTTATCAGCATTTCGCCGGCGGTGCGGGTTGGCAAATCAAAACGGCTAAACTCGCAGGTAGCTGTAACAAAAAGCGGCAAACGCTCCTTGTTGTTTAACTGCGATATATCGCTTTGGTTAAAGATACGTTCGTGCGCCCAGTTGGTGGGGCCACCGTGGCCTACCCAGTTTAAAATCAGCGTGCCCGAATTTATCTTGTTCAGGATAGCCGTATTCACATCCGGATAGCGGTCGCCGGCTGGTGTAGGTTGTTGTTTGTAGGCGTCCAGGTAAATCTTATCGAAATTGTAAGCAGGGTGCTGACTGCGCGTATTCTCGGCCAGAAAGTCTGAAGAATCCAAATGGATATCACCATCCTCATCATCGGCTACAAAGGTTACGTTGTTGCGCCAGCTATTATTGCTTGTTATAGAAACACAACTGGCCGAAACCTGCGGGTTTTTATAGTTTTTGATTTTGTTTACCACCTCCCATGCTTCTTGTTCTGTAGCTACCGGCAAGCGGCCTACCGCTAAGTCCATTGACTGATCACTGTTGATGTCGCCGCCTTCGTTAGCATCCAATAAACCGAAGAAATCATCAGAGGTAAATGTGGCTGTTTCCGAAATCCATTCATAACTTTCGTAGCAGGGTATAAAATTCTGGTTGCCTGCAATGCGGTCTTTAGGGTCGTACGAACCATCCCCCATCAACAACAAATAACGGGGCATAATAGCCGTATCGTTCCCTGCACGGTCATAAAGCATACGCACAAAATCGCGGATGGCTGATATATCGGGCCGGCCGCTTCCAAATTCATTGTAGATCTTTGACACTTTTACAACAGTACCGCTTATACCATCACGGCTTTGGTGCCAGGCAGCTAAATCCTGCGCAGGGGCCACAAAATCATCATAAGCCACAATAATCAAATCTGGTTCTCCTATTGCATGTAAATTTTGATTTTCTACATTTTGAACAAACTCCGGCGATGGATATCCCGCGTTCGGGTCAAAGGCCATAAACTCGCGAAGATTATCTGTTGCAGCCGTAAAGCTTAATTGCGAACCGCTAAGCGTTGTATTCATACGGCGGATATTGCCCAGGTCGGTAACATCCCAAATTTGAATAGAGGACGAAGCATTTTGTAGCTGAAAATTGCTGACACTACCGCTGCCTAAAGAGGCAATACTGCGAAATAGCATCAGATTGCCGGCCATGGTCAATCTTCTTTTCACGTGCAATTCAAAATAATCAATATACGTGGCCGCATTACCTGTGGGGTCATAGCTAACATTGAATGTATAACCCATGTTCAACTGATCGGAATTAGCATTGTAATTTGCCGTAAGCGTTGATACCACTGCACCCGGAGGATACGTTGTTGCCGGGCTGATGCCCCCATCGGAATGCGTAAAAATTGTTTGTCCATTAAGTGTCACTGTAGTATTGGAGCCGTATCCGGTTCGTGATGCTAACGACGAAATAACCTTAACAGGTGAACTGGTTATCAAATTCGGGAAGTTAAAGGAGAAGTTTTTGATGTTGGCGTAGCTCGTCATTTTATCGCCAATCCAGGTCTTACCGCTCTCCTTAGGGCTCAGTTCATCAACATCGTGGTAGGCATGGTCATCAAACTCGGTAATTGTTTTGTTCGCGGTGCCATCCGGACCTGCCGTTTGTACCCGTTTGCCTGTACCCGCATTAGGGGTTAGGAAGTAGAAGGTCTTATCGGTATACAGGTTCTTCTCGTGATAAAAGGTTTGTGTTACCGTGTTAAAGCGCCAGGCGTCGGGCATTTGAGCGTAAAACAACAGGTAGTCGCCTTCATCCATCTTGTTATTACCATTGTTATCTACAACCGTGGTAGGATTTTCCAGAAGATCATCGGGCCGGGCAATGCTGTTTTTATCAGGCACCATACCGCCGCCATTGCCAAAAATGGCCAGGGTATTCAAATTGAAACTTGCGGGGTCAACTTTCAGGGTATTCTTCACAAAGTTGTAATCCACTTTAAATACTCCTTCGCTACTTACAGCAATTTTAAACCAGGTTCCGCTATTTAATACTGAATTAGCTGCATAATCATTGGTAGCGCGGGCTTCGTTGGTCGGATTTACGCTTACACGCAGGGTGAAGGACTGCAAACGTTCCACCTGCCCACCGGCAGTTTTACGGAAAGGTAAAATTTGCACTACTGCATAAGGCTTCTTGCGTTGCAGGGTAAGGGTAGCTTTAACGTCAGCATTTTCTTTTATTAAATCAACACTGGCTTTATCCAATCCGCTAACCGGTGCATAAACCGGATTAAGCAATTGTGCTTTTACATCGCCGGGATAAGCCAATGCAATTTTTTCCTGGTAAACCGGCAACAGGTTCAAACTTTCGCGATGCGAAGCCCCCGTAAAGGTTGGCTGCTGAAATTCCTTCCCATCAATTGTATGGATGGTTGTTGGTGTTGGTTGCCAGTTTAATACACGGGCAAAATCCTGAGCATTCAGGTTGCACACCAAAAAAATACCCAATATTGCCGTAAGCGTAAGTTTGGCACCGGGTATAAATCTTTGCGGGCATCCTTGATAAACCGAATCCATCATTATTTTTGAGCGCTTTTTTAAACCGCGCAATAAAACGCGGTGGTTTTTGTTTTATTGCATGAATACAACTGCTTGGCAAATAAACTGAAATATCTAATTCTAACACTGTGCTGCTTCACCGGAATGCTACAGGCACAGGATGTATTAATGAGCCAGTATTTCAATGCTCCGTTGCATCTGAATCCTGCCCTGGCCGGTGTTTCTTTCGGCCCCAGGGTAACGCTAAATTACAGAAATCAGTGGAGTGGTATGGGCGATGGCTTTCAGGG
>JAXLUO010000032.1:0-22459 GCA_046329495.1 Chitinophagales bacterium
GAATGTAGTAGTGTTGCCTTTTGAGTTGCTGAAGCAAAACCCCGAAAAGTTTTTGATGTTGGTGGAGCAACAAACCGCATTTCCCCATTTTACGATGGATACCTCGCAGGTAAATAATGCGCTGGATGGAGGTGAAGCAGAATCGTACCGAAGGCTTTCGAAAGGCATTTACAAAGCGGTGCAGGTGCTGCCCTACGGTGTACGAAGGATAGTTTACGGCCTGTATGTTTATTTGCTTTACAGCCGCAAGCTGCATTGGCTGCTGCGCCGGTTTAAATCTGCGCCGGTTCAGTTAGTTGCTGACGAATCGGTTTTAAGCCGGTTTAGCGGTAAGGCTACCCTGTTAGCTGAGGAAAATTTGTATGCCCCTTATCGGAAAGAGTATTTAATTTGAACCGGTGCCGCAACTGTATAAAACCATAAACAACAAGCAACTATCGCTTTGGGCTTACCTGCAAAAGGTATGGCAGGCCCGTGGCTTGATTATTACGTTTGCGCGCCGCGACCTGCGGATACAGTATGCACAAACCTACCTGGGTGTGTTATGGAGTATTATTCAACCGCTTACAGGTCTGCTGATATTTACCTTCTTTTTCCAACGCCTAATAAAAATACCGGTGCAGGTGCCTTATGCGGTTTTTGCATTTACCGGCATGATGGGCTGGTTTTATTTTACCCAACTGGTTGGGCAGGCCGGCACGGCACTGATGCATAATCAGCAGTTGATTAAAAAGATCAACTTTCCCCGGTTAGTACTGCCATTATCTAAAATGATCATCGGCCTGGTAGAATTCGGCATCTCGCTTGTGTTGCTTTTGGTTTTAATGCTGGTAACCGGTTATCCTTTCAGCATTAAAATACTTTTACTGCCGCTGGCTGTTTTCGCCAATATTATAACCGGCTTATCGGTTGGTATATGGCTTTGCGGCTTAACAATTCGCTTTCGCGATTTCCATCATATTATACCTTACCTGGTAGGTTTTGGTATTTGGTTAACCCCCGTATTCTATCCCACCACCATTGTTCCGGAGGCTTATAACTGGATCTATTACCTGCATCCGGTAGCCAATGTAATTGCTTTATACCGATGGATATTTACGGGTATTGAACCGGTATGGAGCCAGGTGGCGGTATCGTTGAGTATTGCTTTGGTGCTGTTTGCTACAGGCCTGCGCTATTTTATAAGAAACGAAAGGTTTATTGCCGATTATCTGTAAGCGTATGGAAAACACCGTGCTGGAAGTAAAGAATGTATCCAAGTTTTTTTGGATGGGCCATAACCGGAAGGATAACCTGAAGGAAACGCTGATGAGTTTGTTCAGTGCCCGGAAGAAGGATGTGGAAGCATTTTATGCCTTGAACGATGTATCGTTTACCTTAAACCGTGGCGAGGTACTGGGTATTATTGGCAAAAACGGCGCTGGCAAATCCACATTGCTGCGCATATTAAGCGGCATTACCCAGCCCGATAGCGGCGAAATAAATTTTTATGGCAAGTCGGCCTCGATATTGGATGTAGGTGCGGGTTTCCACCCGGAGTTAACGGGGCGCGAAAATGTGTACCTGGCTGCACAGCTTTACGGATTAAGTGAGGAAGAAACCAAGGCCAAGTATAACAGCATAGTTGAGTTTAGCGGCATAGCCCCTTTTATAGAGGAGCCGGTAAAGAATTACAGTGCCGGTATGTATCTGCGCCTTGCTTTTGCTGTTGTGGCGCATATAGATGCCGAAGTGCTGATTTTTGATGAGGTGTTAGGTGTGGGCGATGCGGACTTTCAGAAGAAGGTGAGTGACTACCTGCAATTGCAAATGGGCAAGGTTTCGTTTGTAGTGGTATCGCATAACCTGGGTTCGTTAATGAAAATTGCCACCCGCTTAATTATGATGGAAGGCGGCAAGATTATTAAGGAAGGTTCGCTGGGGGTAATTAATGATTATATAGAAAGTGTAAATGAGAACCGCCAACTGCACACCGGTAAAACAACCTTAACGGGCCAAACTGCGCTGGATGAAGATTTGGGCGGTGGTTTAAAGCTGAGTTATGCAGCAGTTAGGGCAGCGGGTAAAAAAGCAGGTGAGGTTATTTATGATACCGATGGTGTTGAAATGGAAGCTGCTTTTACCGGTGGTAATGTTTTTGACCGGCAATTGGATATAGCTTTTAAGGTTTATAACCAGTTAGATGAACCGGTGTTTGCTACTACTACCATGTATGCTGCCGGTATTGCTAAGGAGAATAAGGGGGCAGGCACCACCACCTATATATGCCACCTGCCTGCGTATTTGTTTAATAAAGGGCGCTTTACTATTGATTTGTATCTGGTAAAGGATAAGCAGGAATTGATAGTTGGCAAGAAGAACCTGCTGGAGTTTCAGGTGCAGTTAAACGGGCTAAGCGAAAGCGATTTCTTTATTGCCCAATACCCCAGCGGGTTGAAGCCCATGCACCAGTGGACGGTGATTTATTAGGGCCGCTAATACACTGTGCTAAACAAATTTAACTTTAGGGCGGTGTTGCTATGCAAAAGCTATTTCGTACAAATGTATGGTGGGCGGTAATAGTGCCGCAGGTACTGGGGTGGATCTACTTCTGCTTTCTGGACGGCACCTCTAATTTCGGATACGGCTACAGGGCCTTCTTTTGTTTTTTCTGCGGCCTGATTTTTACCTCGGCCTTTGGGTTTTTGTTTAACGATTTGTGTGATGTAGACAGCGACCGCAAAGCTGGCAAGGCCAACGTAATGGCAACTTTGCACCCCGCATTAAGAGTGTTGCTTATTGCTATGAACTTAACGGCCGCCTTGCTTGGTTGGTTTTACCTGCAGGCCAGTGTTTTAGCCAGTGTGTTTTTTGTGCTGCAAATTGTTTCGCTGATCGTTTATAGCTTACCTCCGTTCAGGTTTAAAACAAGGCATATTGCAGGTGTATTAACGGATGCTTTTTACGGGCATGTAAATCCTGTATTGATCACCATTCTTGTTTTTGGTTTTAGGAATACGCCGGATGGAGAAAAAAGCACCAGCCTGTTTATTCCGCTGCTACTGCTCTGCACCTTTTTAAAAGGCGTGCGGAATATTTTGCTGCATCAATTGGATGACCGGAAGAACGACCGCCGGGCAGGTGACCAAACCTTTGTAGTAAGGTTCGGCCCTTTGTTTACGCTAAATTTGATTAATAAGCTATTGTGGCTGGAGTTGCCTGCTACCTTTTTGCTGGTGTTAAACATCAGTTACGTGGTGCCGCCATTCTTTGCTGTTTTTTTATTGTTTGTGCTTGTTAGTTACTTAAAGTTTAGTGGCTGGAAACTGGCTTATTTGCCACAGCGGCAGTTAAAGTTTAAGTTCCTTTATTTTTTGAATGATTTTTATGAAGGCTGGATGCCGGTAAGTTTTTTGCTGATTTTGGCTATAACCCATTACTGGAGTTTCTATGTGTTTTTAGCTATTCATTTGCTTTTGTTCCCATCCTTCGTGCTTAACTTGTGGCGCGATATAAAACAGATACGCGAGAACTTTAAAACAGAGGACGAATACTGATGTGCGGCATTGCAGGCTATATAAACACTAAAGGAACCGTTACCGAAGCAAAGGTAGTGGCCATGACCGATGCCCTGCGGCACCGCGGTCCGGATGGGGAAGGGGTGTATATTAATGAGTCGCACACCTGTGGTTTGGGCCACCGGCGCTTATCGTTTCTGGATTTAAGCGAGGCGGGTAAACAACCCATGACCAATGAGGACGGCAGCCTTTGGATAACCTATAACGGCGAAGTTTACAATTATGTAGAACTGCGCGAAGAGCTGGAGAAGCGGGGACATGTTTTTAGTTCGCATACCGATACGGAAGTATTGCTGCATGGATACGAAGAGTGGGGCGAGGGTTTGTTGCAACGATTGAAAGGCATGTTTGCTTTTGGTATTTGGAATGAAAAGACCCGCGAACTTTTTTTAGCCCGCGACAGGTTCGGTATCAAACCGCTTTATTATTCCAATTATGTAAAAGGCAGTTTTGTTTTTGCCTCGGAGATTAAAGGCATTAAGGCCAACCCTGATATTACTACCAGTTTAGATTATTCCTCGTTCGCCGATTTCTTTGTTTACCGTTATGTGCCCTCGCCCAAAAGCATTTGGAAGGAAGTAAAGAAGTTACCGCCGGCGCACTACCTGAAGGTGCGTGCCACCGGTGAGGTAGAGTTAACCGAATACTGGAAGGTGCCTTTTGGCGAAAAAGTAATACCTGATGCAGAAGCCATAGAACGATTTGATCAACTGCTGTTTGAATCGGTACGGACACATGCGCGAAGCGATGTGCCTGTAGGTTCTTTTTTAAGTGGCGGGTACGATAGCTCGGCCATTGTTTATTACCTCTCGCGCTTTGGTTATGTGCCCGAAACTTTTGCCATTGGCTTTGAAGGCTGGGATGTAAGCGAACACCACTTTGCCGATATGGTGGCCAAGCAATATCATACCAAACACCATTCGCTTGTTTTAGAATCGCAATCGCTGGATATACTTGACCATTTGGTATGGGTGTATGACGAGCCCAATGGCGATATATCTATCATTCCCACTTACCTGGTAAGTAAAGAGGCTGCTAAAAATGTAAAGGCGGTGATGAGCGGCGAAGGAAGTGACGAGTTGCTGATAGGTTATCAATGGCAGAAAGAATATCAACCCCAGCAACAAAATGTGCTGGGCAGAATAAAACAACTGCTAAGCGGTGGCAATAACAGTACGTATTTGCTGAACTATTACGCCAACTGGATGGCCATGGGCCGGTATGATAATGCCGAGCTACAGAAATTGGTAACCCCACAATTGCAACAACACCTCAATAAAAACGGAGATTGGTTTTACCATTCCTTATATAAACCTGAGTTACCGGATTTGAAAGCCATACAGCACATGGACATAAAGCACTTTATGGGCGAGCAGGTATTGGCTAAAGTGGATAGGGCCAGTATGGCGAATAGCCTGGAGGTTCGTGTGCCGTTTTTGGACCATGAGATTTACGAGTTTGTGCTGGGCTTAAGTAGTAACGTATATTACAAGAAAGAAGAGACCAAGCATCTGCTGTATCAAAACATAAAGAATCACTTTCCGCAGGAGATATTGCACCGCCGTAAGCAGGGTTTTGTGGGCCCTGATAAATACTACATGAACTTTGACTGGTATGCAGGCCGCCTGGCCGATAGCCGCTTAGTGAAGGACGGTTTGATAAACGGCAGCTATGTGCAACAGTTATTGCTTAATAAAGACCACTGGCGTTTGTGGAAGGTTACCGTAATGGAAACCTGGTACCGTAAGTGGTGTTAATACGTATAAGGGTTATTTGTTGTATTTAGTCATGGCCATTCCTAAGCCCTCGAACATAAAGCTATTAACAGCTTCACCTGCACGTTTGCAATGTTCATCCAGGGTTTTAATCTCTTCGGGTGTCCATTTACCCAATACATAATTTACCTGGTGGCCTTTGGCGAATTCGTTACCGATACCAAAGCGCAGGCGGGCGTAGTTTTGATTGCCGAGGGTGGCATCAATATCCTTTAAGCCGTTGTGGCCTCCATCGCTGCCTTTGGCACGCAAGCGCAAAGTGCCGTAAGGGATAGCCAGATCATCTAAGACAACTAATACGTTTTGCTGGGGCACTTTCAGTTCATTCATCCAATAGCGCACCGCTTTACCGCTTAGGTTCATATATGTGGTAGGCTTTATTAAATACACCTGTTTGCCCCGGCTGCGGTATTCGGCAAAAAAGGCAAGGCGTTCCAGCTTAAACGGAACACCCTGCTTGTTTGCCAAATTGTCTAAAACTTTAAAACCCACGTTGTGGCGGGTGTTTTCGTATTCTTCACCAATGTTGCCAAGTCCGGCAATTAAAAAACTCATACAGCAAAGAAATAAAAAACCCTTTCCGTTGGGAAAGGGTTTTTTAATAACCTATTACGCGTTGAATTACTTCTTCTTGTCATCGGCTTTAGCAGCAGGTGCAGCAGCGGCAGGAGCCTTAGCAGCAGGTGCGGCAGCGGCAGCAGCGGCGGCATCTTCAGCAGCCTTACGTGGTATAGTTACACGTACAACAGGCAGTGCTTCAGGGTGCAGGATGGTAACGCCTTCTACTTGCAGATCGCGGATACGCTTGGTATCGCCTAAGCCCATAGCAGCAACATCTAAGCTGATAGAGCTAACCAGATCTTTAGGTAAAGCACTGATGTTTAAGCGGCGAACGGCTTGTTCTAACTTACCACCCAGTGTTAAACCTGCAGGAGTGCCGGTTAATTTTAAAGGCACAGATACTTTAACTGCGCGGTCGTCCTGCAGCTCCTGGAAGTCGATATGCAATAAAGCATCGCTAACCGGGTCAAATTGCAGTTCTTTTACGATTGCACGGTAGGTTTTACCTTCCAGGTTAATTTCGGCAACACGCAGATCCGGCGTATAGATCAACTTACGGAATTCGGCAGTTGGAGCCTGAAAATTAAGTGTGGCAGGGCCACCATACAAATTGCAAGGGGTAATTTCTGCCTTGCGCAGGGCACGCGTAGCCTTCTTTCCTAATTCGGTTCTTGGCGCGCCATTAATTACAACTGTTTCCATTTTTAATAATGGTTTTATAATGAATGAATAAATACAATTTCGGTTTACACACTCGGCGTTAAAAACAACGAGTTGATGCTCTTATGCTCGTGTGTGTTGCGTATTGCCTGGGCAAACAACTTGGCCACGCTTAACGACTTAATCTTTTTTGATTTATCGCCCGGCGGCAGGGTGTTGCTTACAATCAATTCCTGCAACTGGCTTTTTTCAATATTCTCGATAGCCTTACCTGATAATACAGCATGTGTGCAGATGGCGCGAACGCTGGTTGCACCTTTCTCCATCAGCAGGTTTGCCGCGTTGCACAAGGTACCACCGGTATCAATCATATCATCTACCAGCACCACGTTTTTACCTTCTACGCTACCTATCAAGGTCATTTCGGCTATTTCGTTGGCGCGTTTGCGGTATTTATCGCAAATAACCATATCGGCATTAAAATGCTGCGCATACAGGCGGGCACGTTTAACTGAACCAACGTCGGGTGAAGCAAAGCACAGGTTAGTCCACTTCTGCTTTTGAATAAAAGGCAGGAAGATGGCGCTACCGTTGAGGTGATCCACCGGAATATCGAAGAAGCCCTGAATTTGACCGGCGTGCAGGTCCATCGTCATAACCCTATCGGCACCGGCAGCGGTAAGCAGGTTGGCCACCAATTTGGCAGCAATACCTACGCGCGGGCGGTCCTTACGGTCCTGACGGGCATATCCGAAATACGGTATAACCGCAACGATATACTCGGCACTGGCGCGCTTGGCGGCGTCTATCATCATCAGCAGTTCCATCAGGTTATCGCTTGGCGGTGGTGTGCTTTGTATTAAGAATACAAAGGAGCCGCGCACCGATTCCTTGATTTCGGGCTGAAATTCTCCGTCACTAAATTGAAGAACGTCCATTTTCCCAAGGCCCTGGCCATAATAGTCAGCAATTTCTTCTGCCAAATACTGAGTGGCAGTTCCGGAAAACAGTTTCACATCAACAGGCAACATGGTAGGGCTAATTTTGGGACCGCAAAGATAAGCGGCTACACGAGAAATAAAACCCAATTAGCACCTGCAGAAGGGCCTAAAATGCAAATAGTTACAAATCGCTTTTTGTAAGTGCCCGGAAAGTGGCCTAAGTGCATCATAATCAGTTGTTTATTTCTTTTTTATGGCAGCCTGCTAAAGGCTTGTTTGCCCGGTGATTAAACTGATTCTTCTCATGGCCGGGTTTGACCCTCCTCAGCATGGCGGCTTTTACATATATCTACTTTCGGTTTTTTAAAACTCCGAAATGGAAGTAAAAGGCAAACCGAAGGATACAACAGAAGGTAGCGAACCGGGATGGTTTTCATCGCTGGTTACCGGTTTGCGCGACTTTTTTGAGCAGGCAGGAGAAATATCGCGTTTTACCGGTCGGTTTTTTCAGGAAGTGTTCGTGCCGCCTTACGAGTTCAGGGAAATTTTGAGGCAGGCATTTGAGATTGGTTACAAATCGCTGCCGCTGGTTGGCCTTACGGCTTTCATTATCGGGTTGGTGTTAACGCTGCAATCGCGCCCAACGTTGGTTGAATTTGGTGCAGAATCGTGGCTGCCTGCCATGGTGGGTGTTAGTATTATCCGCGAAATAGGTCCTGTAATTATTGCGCTGATCTGTGCCGGTAAAATAGGCTCGAGCATAGGTGCTGAGTTAGGTTCGATGAAGGTTACCGAACAGATTGATGCCATGGAAGTAAGCGGCACCAATCCGTTTAAGTATATCGTTGTTTCGCGAGTATTAGCCACCACTTTTATGATTCCGCTGCTGATAATAATTGGTGACGGCATTGCTTTATACGGGGCGTTTTTGGCGGTAAAAATTAAAGGTGCGGTAAGCTTTACCTTGTTTTTTAGCCAGGTATTTGAAAGCACCGATTTCAGCGATTTGCTACCGGCGTTTATTAAGTCCTTCTTTTTTGGTTTTGCTATAGGTATTGTAGGCTGTTATAAAGGATACAATTCAAAGAAGGGCACGGAAGGGGTGGGGCAATCGGCCAACTCGGCGGTGGTGCTGGCTTCGTTGTTGGTTTTTATTCTGGACCTTATTGCGGTACAGATCACTGAATTTTTCGGGTTTATATGATGGAAACTGCAATGGCCGATCAAACAAAATCTGTGCAACAGGTAAACGAACCTATTATTGAGATTGTGCACCTGCAAAAGAGTTTTGGCAACAACCATGTGTTGAACGATTTTAACCTGACCATCCATAGGGGAGAGAACGTAGTGGTATTGGGTAAATCGGGTTGCGGAAAATCGGTACTGATTAAATGTATTGTTGGTTTACTGAAGTATGACGGCGGCGAATTGCGGGTGTTTGGAAAGGAGGTTAAAAATTTAGCACAGGCAGAGCTGGACCAGATGCGTGCACGGATTGGCTTTGTGTTTCAGAGCAGTGCTTTGTATGATAGTATGACGGTGCGCGAAAACCTGGAGTTTCCGTTGCGCCGGCATGGTAAACACAAAAACAAACAGGAGATACAAAACCTGGTGGAAGAAACGCTTGAAAATGTAGGGTTGCTGCATGCCATTAACCTGATGCCCTCGGAGCTTTCGGGAGGTATGCGTAAGCGGATAGGTTTAGCACGCGCCCTGGTTTTAAAGCCTGAGTTAATGCTGTACGATGAGCCGACTACCGGGCTTGATCCTATTACATCGCGGGAGATAAGCAACCTGATGCTGGCGATGCAGCAAAAGTATAACACGTCTTCGATTATAATTTCGCACGATATGCATTGCGCCCGGTTAACCGCCAACAAACTGACTGTTATGATTGACGGGATTAATTACGCGCAGGGCGCCTTTGCTGAATTACAACAATTGCCGGACCCCCGGGTGCATGCCTTTTTTGAAAACGCAACGATATGAGCAACGAGATAACCAGAAATATACGCTTAGGCATATTTGTAATTGCAGGCACTGTGCTGCTTATTGTAGCCCTGTATTTTATAGGCACCAATCGCAATATGTTTGGCAAAACGTTTACCCTTTATACCACATTTAAAGATGTGGCGGGTTTGCAAAAAGGACACAATGTGCGATATGCCGGTATTGATGTTGGCACCGTGCAGAATATTGAAATAGTAAATGATACGACCATACGGGTGGAGTTGCTGCTTGATGCAAAGTTGAAGCAGGTAATCCGGAAAAATTCGATAGCTACGTTGGGTAACGACGGACTGATGGGTAATAAGCTGGTGAATATTGAACCCGGCACCCCGGATGTGGGGTTTGTAGCCGAAAAAGATGAGTTGCCGAGCCGTGCGGCGCTGGATATGGATGAGATGCTGCGCACCCTGGATGTAACCAATAAGAACATTGCGGTAGTTTCGGCTAACCTGCGCAGCATAACCGATAATATTAATACCGGGCGGGGCACCCTTTATACGGTGTTGATGGATACGACGCTATCGCAAAAAATTAAGGGCACGGTAGATAAGATAAGTGGTGTGAGTGATAACATATTGCGGGTTTCGGCTGATTTGGCTGAGGTGGTGAAGGATGTGAAAGGAGGTAAGGGGCTGGCAGGGACACTGCTAAAAGATACAGCCGTAAGCGGCGATTTAGTGGTGGCGGTAGAGCAGGTTAGGGTTGCCAGCGAAAAGATCAATGCATCGGCAGGTGAGTTGAAATTGCTGCTTGAAAACATTAACACCGGAAGCGGTACAGTAAGTACGCTGATTAATGACACAGCTACCAGCGGACACCTAAAACAAACCCTGCTGAATATTGAAAACAGCGCCAGAAACTTCAACGAAAATATGGAGGCGCTTAAGCATAACTTTTTATTGAGGGGATACTTTAAAAAGCTGGAAAAGAAGAAAGCTGCAGAACAAAAGACCAAATAGGGGAGCGGCGCAGGCCAGGAACCACTACAGTTTTTAAAAAATTATGACACAAAAGCCGGCGCTTTGCGCATATTTGCCCGCATGTCGGTTAAAGTAACCAACCTTACTAAAGTTTATGGCACCCAAAGGGCGGTAGATGACCTCTCGTTTGAGATAAAAAAGGGAGAGATTGTAGGTTTTTTGGGGCCCAACGGTGCGGGTAAGAGTACAACCATGAAAATTCTTACCTGTTTCATTCCCCAAACTTCGGGCACAGCGGAAGTTTGCGGTTTCGATACCGCTACGCAGCCATTAGAAGTTACACGCAAAATCGGTTACCTGCCAGAAAGCAATCCGCTTTACCACGACATGTATGTGCGCGAATACCTGGAGTTTATGGCCGGTTTGCAAAAGCTGGGTAAGCTTACGAAGAGCCGCATTGACGAAATGATAGAGGTCACAGGATTAACCCAGGAGCGGAAGAAAAAGATTGGTCAGTTAAGTAAGGGCTACAAACAACGCGTGGGTATAGCCCAGGCCCTGCTGCACGACCCTGAAGTATTAATACTTGATGAGCACACCAGCGGTTTAGACCCGAACCAGTTGGTTGAAATACGGGCTTTGGTAAAGAAGCTGGGTGAAAGCAAAACGGTGATCTTCTCCTCGCACATATTACCTGAAGTGGAGGCTATTGCTGACAGGGTAATCATGATCCGAAAAGGTAAGAAGGTAGCCGATGCCAGTTTGCAGGATGTATTGAGTGCTAAAAACGGTGAACGCTCGGTGGTTGCTGAATTTGGCAGCACGATAGATAAAGCCACGCTGGAAGCTATAAAAGGAATTAAACGATTGGAAGGAGCAGGCGGCAAATGGAAATTTGTAACCGAGGCCAACAGAGATATACGTAGTGAGGTGTTTAACCTGGCAAAGGAGAAAGGAATAACCCTGCTTGGATTGCAAAAAGAAGAACTTAACCTGGAAGACGTTTTCAGGGAATTGACGAAATAGAGATTATTACAGAAAGACACGAAAGTTCGCTAAGGAAAATGTGTTGGTAGTAAAAAGTTAAAGGTGTACGCAATATTCATTAAAGAAGTAAAACAGTTTTTCAGCTCGCTGATTGGCTATCTGGCCATCATCGTGTTTCTGTTGCTGTTGGGGCTTATTACCTGGGTGTTCCCCGATATAAATATTATTGATGGCGGTTATGCTACGCTGGATGCGTTTTTCTTTTATGCACCGCTGGTGATGTGTATGTTGATACCGGCCATTACCATGCGCTCGTTTGCCGAGGAAATTAAAACCGGCACGTTTGAACTGATTGCCACCCGCCCCGTTACCGATTTGCAAATTATCCTCGCCAAATATTTTGCTACGCTGGTGCTTATTTTCTTCAGCATCCTGCCCACGTTTATTTATTACTTCTCCTTGTCGAAGCTTAGTTCGCCGGAGGGCAATATTGACTCGGGTGGTATAATAGGATCTTACTTCGGTTTGTTCTTTATCGGTAGTGTTTTTGCTGCTATCGGTATTTTTTGCTCGGCGGTTTCTTCTAACGAGATTGTTGCCTTTATAGCGGCGCTGTTTACTTCGCTGATTCTTTACATGGCTTTTTTCTACATCTCACACTTTGATGCGTTTGTAGGGAAATATGATTACCTGGTAGAAAACTTTGGCCTTGCCGCGCATTACGATTCGTTGAGCCGTGGTGTGATTGACAGCCGCGATGTGCTTTACTTTTTGAGTGTTATTGCGCTCTTTATTTTGTTAACCCGTACAGCCCTTGCAAGCAGAAAATGGTAAACGAGAAAAACAAAACAAAGAAGGCAAATAGCCGCGGGCTGAATAAGCGCGATGCCTGGATTAGTCTGGCACTGGCGCTGGTGATAGTTGTATTGCTGAATGTGGTGGGTAATTTCTTTTATTACCGGTTAGACCTCACCAGCGAGAAACGTTACTCCATTTCCGCTCCAACCCGGCAGATGCTGAAAAACCTGCAGGATGATATTACTATTAAGGTTTACCTGACCGGTGAATTGAATGCCAAGCTGGAGCGCCTGCGCAAGAGCACTGAGAACATGCTAAAAGAGTTTCGTTCCTATGGCGGGCGGCATATTGATTATGAGTTCTTTGACCCCATGGGTATTAAAGACCCGGATGAGCGCAAGAAGTTTGTAACGGACTTAATGCAGCGTGGCATGGCCCCTATGAATGCCATGAGCCAAACAAGCAGCAGCACCAGCGAAACGGTGGTGTTCCCGTTTGCGGTGGTGCGTTATGGCAACCGCGAGTTTCCGGTTAACCTGCTGGAGAATCAGTTGGGGTATAGTCCGGATGATATTGTTAACCACTCGGAGATACTGTTGGAGTATAAACTGGCCAATGCCATTAATAAGCTTAGCATGTATCGTCCTCCGCGTATAGGCTTTGTGGAAGGTAATGGCGAGTTAACTCCGCTGCAGGTAACCGATGTTCGTCAATCGCTGGAGGCGTTGCAATACGAAGTGCGCACGATTAATTTGCCTGAAGTTGCATCTATTCCTGAGCGGTTTGATGCCATTGTAATAGCCAAGCCGACCATTGCTTTTGGTAAGGATGGCAGGGATAAGTATAAGATTGACCAATACATTATGCGTGGCGGTAAGGTGCTATGGCTACTGGAAGGCACTAATGCCGATATGGACAGCGTTAACCAAAGCCCTACCGGACAGTTTACACAACCCATTGATTTGAATTTAGACGATATGCTGTTTAAATACGGCGTGCGTATAAATAATGATGTAATACAGGACATCGCCTTAAGCGACCAGATACAAATGGTGGTGGGTAAGGTAGATGACCGTCCGCAGACAAAGGCTTATAAGTGGTATTACTACCCGTTATTGGTTAGTGATAATAACCAGGCCATTGTTCGCAATCTTGATCCTGTGGCTGCTTATTATGCCAGCACCATTGATACGGTGAAGAGCCCGGGCATTCGCAAAACTGTATTGCTGCATACTACCGATTATGCCAAGGCACAATTAGCGCCCACGCGTATTCACTTTGGTATATTGATGAGCAAGCCGAACCCGGAATATTACAACCAACCTAAGTTGCCGGTGGCTGTGTTGCTGGAAGGTTCTTTTACCAGTGCGTTTAAAAATTACCTGACCCCTGAAACGGTTGCTGCGCTGGATACAGTGCCGGAGTTGAAGTACATTGAAAACGGCAAACCATCGAAGCAGATTGTAATTGCGGATGGTGATATGATCCGCAACGAAATACGCAGCGACAGCAGTGTTTATCAATTAGGCTTTAACAAGTTTACCAATCAGCGCTTTGCTAACAAGGACTTTTTGTTAAACTGTATTGAATACCTTACTGATGCCAGTGGTATTTTTGAAACACGTAACAAGGAAGTTAAAACCCGCTTGCTGAATACCGTGAAGGCACAGGATGAAAAACTAAAATGGCAGTTGATCAACCTGGCCCTGCCTATCGGTATTACTATCTTGTTTGGTGTGTTCTTCTACTTTGTGCGCAAAAGGCGTTATGCACGCTAAGCTTACTGCGGTTTCATGCCAAACACTAATAGTTCGCTTAACAGTACTTCGGTAAAATAACGTTTGTTGCCTTCCTTATCCGTAAAGGTGCGGCTGGTTAGTTTTCCTTCAATGGCTACTTCGCTGCCCTTTTGCAAAAACTTTTCAGCAAGCTCGGCAGTTTTGCCCCAGGCAACAACGTTGTGCCAATAGGTTTCTTTCACCATTTCACCTTTGTCGTTACGGTAGGTTTCGTTGGTAGCCATGCTGAACTTGGCCATTTTTTTATCGTTACCAACTGTTTTGATTTCGGGTGCAGCACCCAGGTTACCGATCAAACGAACGCTGTTTCTTAAGTTGCTCATACTACTTGTTTTTTATAAGTGAATAATGATGCAAAGCTGAAACGGGGTGTAGGCTTTACTCGGATGTTAAATATTTATAGTCGCTTATTATCCGTTTATAAACGCTTATAAATGATTAAATTGGTCTTTCAAGCGATTATATGGCAGAAACAAAAAAGTGTTTGAGCTGTGGCAAAGTTGTTTTTGGAAGGAGTGATAAGAAATTTTGCGATGATCAGTGCCGGAACGCCTACAATAACAGCCTGAACAGCGACAGCGAAGCAATAGTAAAGCATGTTAACGGCATACTGCGTAAAAACCGGCGTATAATGGCCGATTTAAACGTAACGGGCAAAACCAAGGTGCCTAAAGCGAAGCTTAGCGAACAAGGCTTTAATTTCAATTACTTTACTAATCTTCTAAAAACAAAGGCAGGAAGCACTTACTATTTCTGCTACGAACATGGGTACTTGCCCATCGACAATGATTGGTATATGCTGGTGATACGTGACAACGAAAGGAGTAACTAAACAACCACTGCCACCGGTAGAGAAAAATAAAAGCAACTACCTTCTCCGGGTTTGCTTTCCGCCCAGATGCGTCCTCCATGCCGTCCTAAAATGCGTTGAACATTGGCAAGCCCCAGGCCCATACCTTCAAACTCCTGCTCGGTATGCAGCCTGTTAAATATGCCGAATATCTGATCATAGTAGCGCATATCGAAACCAACGCCGTTATCGCAAATGCAAACCACGGTTTCCCGGTCAATTTGCTGCGCAGTAATAGTTAGGTGCACGCTCTTTTTGGGCATGGCATATTTGATAGCATTTGATACCAGGTTTTCAATAACCAGATTTAGCAGAACGGGGTCTGCCAATACCGATACTTCGGCTTTGTTAGTATAAACCAACTCTTCGGGTTTATAATAACTGCTGAAGACTTCAATAGCACCATCGAATAAAGGTTTTAACGCAATAGATTGTTTCTTTAGCTTTTGAGTGCCGTAACGCGAGAATTGTAATAAGCCATCTATTTGTTTCTCCATTTTTCTCCCGGAATGTTGAATGCGATAGATGTATTCTAAAGAGTCGTTGGTGAGTTTATGGCCTTCATCCTCCACAAGCAGCGATGCATAACCTACCACATGGCGCAATGGCGCTCGTAAATCGTGCGAAATACTGTAGGCAAAGTGTTCAAGGTTTTTATTCGATTCGCGTAATTCTTTGGTTCGGTTTTCTACCTCTTCCTTAAGGCTAAGATTCATGCGCTGTAATTGTTGTTCAGCATTTTTCACTATTGTAATATCAGTTGCATACAGATTGATGTAACCGTCTTGCAAATTGGGCCAAACCGCTATGGTATAAACTGCCTTGTTGTAGTTTACTTCTATGCGTTCGTGGGTATTTGTTTGCAGGGTTTGCGTTAATACCTCTTTCAGCGAGGTATTGATGAAATTGATGATTGCATCTCTATCCTCAAAAAGCAGATAGGTGGCCGGATTGGCATACACTAAATTAAAATCAGAAGCATTTACCCTGAATACCACATTGGGGTCTTCTTCCGGAAAGGTAGCTAAGGCCGATACGGTTTTTTGCGCCTGTTTTTTTTCGGTTACATCATGCAGGAAAACAGCATGATAGTTGTTTTCTCCTATTTGGAAAGGATTGATGAGGATTTCCACGTCCAGCAAATGGCCGTTTTTATGGCGCATGTCTGATTCAAAACGTTTGCCTAAAAGGTCATGATCTTGTACCAGTTTTGAACAGAAGTTTTCTATGCCGGATGGGTTTTTATGGAGCATCAGGTTTTCGCCGGGGCAGGTGCCTATCATCTACGTAGAGGTATAGCCAAAAATTTCCCGGGCAGTTTTGTTCCATTCCAACACTTTGAACTGATTATCAGCAATTGCGATGGCTGTGAACGAATTATCCATTATTTGTTCTAATTCCTGTATCTTATCACGTAGCCTGTTTTCCGTTTCGCGCAGCGAACTGACATCAGTTCCGAAACCAAGCACATATTTCAATTGTCCAAACCTATCGTACACCGGCCTAAGCGTGCGGCTGATTACTTCCTGCCCACCATTTAAATCCTTTTTTTCTTCCCAGGTTTTTGACTTAGCGCTTTCTACTACCTCTTTAAATTGTTGATGCCTGTGCAGGGCTAAGTTGTTGTTAATGCCTTTGAAGGTGCAATAGTCATAGTCAGTTTTACCAAGCATAAACTGTCTGGTGCTATCGTTATTAACGGCAATTTTATTCAGAAATAAATAACGGTGCTCGGTATCGAACACCACTAAATCGTTAGGAAGTCCATTTAGGATATCCTCATAAAACTCTACTTTCAGGCGCAGGTCAAACAATTCTTTTTCTTCTGCTGAAAGAGCAGGATATTTTTCGTTAAATAACGATCGGAATAACGCCATAAGCCAAAGTTTTAAGCGGGATTTACCATACGGTAAGTGACTCCCTAAATTAAAACCGCTATCCAAGCAAGGCTATAGGCAATACTGCTTATAATGAAATGGTGCTTTGGGTGTGTGAAATGCTACTGTAGGGAGGGTTGCCTATTACTGATCTGAAAAGTTAAGCCGGATTTGGCCAATTAAACAAGCCTGGTTACGGAACTCGCAAATAATTTTACAATTTGCACGTAAAATACCCGGAGGGTTGTATATATGAAAGATGGAGTTTATTACAGCGATTACCTGGCATTGAATAAAATACTGGATGCCCAGCATTTGGAAAGTGATAAAGAAGGCCGTGCACATGCGCACGATGAGATGCTGTTTATTGTCATTCACCAGTCGTACGAGCTTTGGTTTAAGCAAATACTTTTTGAGGTAGGTTCTGTAATGGACATTATGGGGCAGCCCGATATAAAAGATAGTTCGCCTGATTTATATGTTGTTAACCATCGGTTGAAGCGGGTGAATACTATTTTACAGGTTTTAGTTGACAAGGTGAATATTCTTGAAACGATGACCCCGCTTGATTTTTTAGACTTCCGCAACATGTTGCGGCCGGCTTCAGGTTTTCAAAGCATCCAATTTAAGCTGTTGGAAGCCTACCTGGGGCTGAAGATGGATAACCGGCATATGCAGGAATATTACATCAGTCAGCTACGCCCGGAGGATGCAACGATTATCAGAGAAGCGGAAAAGAGAAAACCACTGATTGCGTTGGTGAACGAGTGGCTGGAACGCATGCCGTTTTTTGATGATCCTAAATTTTGGGAGAATTGGAATGGAAGTGGCGAACATCCCTTTTGGCAGCAGTTTAAAGCGGTGTACGAAAACAGTTTACAGCCTGCGGAAAAAAGTAACCTCAACCGTTTTGAAGAAGCAGTGTTGGGCAACGAGAAAAAGCCGAACTGGGCATTAAGCCCTAAAGCGCGCCGGGCAGCGCTGTTTATAATGCTCTACCGCGATTATCCTTTATTCCAATTGCCGTTCAACCTGATTAATGCTTTACTGGAAATGGATGAGTGCATCAGCACCTGGCGTTACCGGCATATGAACATGGTACACCGTATGATTGGTACCCGCACCGGCACCGGCGGCAGTACAGGTAAGGATTATCTGAAAGGGGCCCTGGATAAGCACTACATCTTTACTGAGTTTGCTGAATTAACTTCCTTTCTGATTGAAAGGCGCAGTCTGCCGGCTCTTAGCGCCACCTTAAAACAGCGCCTGGGCTTTGAAGTGTAATTACCGGTACAAAAGTTTTTCATAGATGACGTAACTCATTACCGGCTTTAAGCACGCTCAATGCATACTTACGCGTGGTATATTCTCTTTGTGGTTATAAAAACCACAAGTTATGAAGACCTTATTCAGATTGGCTCTGTTGACAAGCCTGAGTTTATTTTTGGTTATTGCCGGGTGCAAAAAGGATAGCGATCCTAATTCATTGGGAGGTGAAACCAATATTCCGTTAACAGCTATAGACAGCGTTTCATCGGTTTATATGGAAATGGATGGCCTGCAGGTGCCTGCTGCTGAAATAAAGGTTGTTTCGAATGTAGACGGGCAAATAACGTATCATGCCACGGTGCCAATGACCGGCATTGCCGATTCATTAAAGACCCAATTGGCGAGCGTTATTCCGGCCATGATTAATTACTATCATCCGCAAAACCTATCCGTGCAAATAGCCCCGAACGGTGATATACAAGCTGACTTTTCTATTAAAATTACATCGGAAGGCATACAGCACAGTTTTATAGAAGGCAAGCCTTGTATAGTTGTTAAGTATGCTGATGGAGTAGGAGCCAGCTATTCGGTTACCATGAGCAATGGCAAAAAGGTAACGAGTACAGTAACCGAAAAAACTGATCAGAATGATTGGCCCTATGGTTTCTATTATATCAAAACCAGTAAGGTAGAAACAGTAGTGCCGGATGATGATCCGGTAATTCAATCGCTTACTTACCGGGCCAACCATAAGTTTGGTTTGGTATTTATAGAAGTAAAAACCAAAAATGGGAAAACCATTCGGGTAGATCTGTTTCCCTGGTTTTTATTATAGGTGGTTTTAGTTAGATGAGAGGCGTTCCTTCCGAGGGGGTGGGAGCGCCTTTTTTTTTGTGGAGACTTATTGTAGCAGCTTCTCTAACTCGTTTTTGCGCGAACCTTTTATAAGTATTAATGCCCCATTAAACTGTTGCGCTTTAAACCATTCTTTTAGTTCTGTTGTTGTTGCAAACCATTGAACGCCGGGATGATTGGCCAAAAAGGCAAATCCATTTCCGGTAAACACCTTGCCGTTTAAGGCCATCTGCTCTACCTGTGCTTTTATCTTCTCGTGCTCGGTGCGGCTGTATTCACCCAACTCCATCATTTCGCCCAGTATTACAATTTTGTTTTTGCCCGGCTGTTTATCGAAGTTGCGCAATGCTTCGCCCATGCTACTGGGGTTGGCATTATAGGCATCCAGAATAATAGTGCTGTTACCGTAGGCTACCTTTTGCGAACGGTTGTTGGATGGCAGGTAGCTTTCAATAGCTTCCTTAATACTACGCATGGGCACGTTAAAATATTTGCCTATGCAAATAGCGGCCATTACATTATCGAAGTTATACTCGCCAACCAGGTTGGTTTGAATGATAGTTCCCTCTACCTCCACCGAAAGAAATTCGCCGGAAGGTGCAATGCTGCCTTTGCAATAAGCATCTGCTTGTTTGCCGTATGTTATGAGTTTAAGTGCGCGGTTCCATTGCGGATACAGGGAGGATTTCTGCTGAATATTATCGAGCAACAGTTGATTATCGGCGCAAACAAAAATACTGCAATTACGGGCAAGCAAATCAGTATACAATTCAGTTTTGCCCTTTATTACTCCTTCAAATCCTCCGAAGCCTTCCAGGTGCGCCGAGCCTATATTGGTAATTAAACCATAGTCGGCCTGCACATAAGCGCAATACGATGCAATTTCGCCCTGGTGATTGGCTCCCATTTCAATAACCGCCATTTCAATGTCATCCTTGTTAATGGCCAACAAGGTTAATGGTATGCCTATATGGTTATTTAAATTGCCTTTAGTAGCGTACGTTTTATATTTCGCAGCCAGTACAGCAGCAACCAGTTCCTTGGTGGTTGTTTTGCCGTTGCTGCCTGTAATGCCTATTACCGGTGCTTTAAATTGTTTGCGGTGGTAACCGGCCAGGGCCTGTAAAGTGTTTAATACATTTTCAACCTCAATCAATCTGTTACCATACAAATCGCCCAAGGCAGTATCTGCTACTTCATCTACAACAGCATATGCCGCCCCTTTTTCGAGGGCCTCTGCAGCAAACAGGTTAGCATTAAACTTTTCACCCTTTAAAGCAAAAAATATGCTGCCCGCCGGAATATTGCGCGTATCGGTGGTTACACCAGTGGCCTGCAGGTAAAGTTGGTACAGTTGTTCAATTGACATGCCTATACGTTTAGCTTATATCAGGTCTTCAATACAATCAAGGTATTTAGGGTCTTCGTCTTCAAACACCTCTTCTCCGTCTAACTCATAGGCTTCCAGCAGGTGGTCGCGTGCTTCTTCTCCTTTACCTAACTCATACAGGGTTTTGCCCATCACTAATTGTATGTAGGGGTTTTTATCACCTTCCGGGCAGGCCAGCGCCAGGCCAAGGTATTGTTCTGCCTTCTCTAACTCATCCAGGTTAAAGTAAGCATCGCCAAGCGCTGTGTAAATCCATAAAGCCGCTTCCCATTTTTCTTTTGGGGCCGGTAATAGCTCTAATGCCTTTTCATAGCTTTCTGCAGCCAGTTCTAATTCGTCTTCTTCAAAATGCGCATCGCCTTTTATACAAAGGTTCTTTATCTCTTCAAACAATCCTTCTTCTAATTCCATAGCATACTTATTTTACGTTACAAAAGTAAAGGCGTAAGTATACAAATCCACCCTTGCCCTGTAATAGTTATTGGTGTTGTTTAACGGGGTGTAAAGCATTAGCTACAAAAAAATACCCCGCAATTGCGGGGTATTTTTTATTGGTTGAAATGGAAGGGATTAACCTTTCATTTTACGCTTTCCTTTTTCTTTAGGGAAGTTGTTACCACCCTTAATGTTGTTACCTGAAGGAGAACCTACTTTATCCATAGCGCAACGGAAACCTAAGTCGTCGGTGGCCAGGTTTTGGTCTAAGTAACGACGGGTTCCCGGAGACAGGAAGTAAGC
Source organism: Chitinophagales bacterium (assembly GCA_046329495.1). Lineage (GTDB taxonomy): Bacteria > Bacteroidota > Bacteroidia > Chitinophagales > LD1 > Bog-950. Next base: position 20,988 of record JAXLUO010000032.1, read on the forward strand.
ACGGTCTTTCCAGCTACCACCTTTGTAAACGCGGCTGTTGTCGTCAATTAATGAGCTTTGACCAAACTTGTAGTCTACGGCAGAAACTTCATCACCATCCACGAAGTTGCGCACATCGCCACGACGGTAGTTGCGGCGGTTAGCACTTTCTTCCTGAGTAACATCGCGGTATTGGATTTTACCTAAGCTATCTTTTTCAACCGGGTTGCCATCAGCATCCAGTACTTTTGTTTTGAATTGGTTACCACGGTAAGTGCGGAAGTCGTTGCCATCGGTAGTAGTCATCGGACGGTAAACATCCAACACCCATTCGTTTACGTTACCGGCCATGTTATACAAACCGAAATCGTTAGGCCAGAAAGATTTAACAGGTGCAGTGATATCGGCATTATCGTTCAAACGACCGCTGATACCCATGTTATCACCACGTCCACGCTTAAAGTTAGCCAGGAATTCGCCTTGCCACTGACCACTCTTAGGGTAGCGGGTGCTGGTTCCGTTCCATGGATAAATGCGGCGGTCGGTAATACGCTCTTCGCTGGTAGCCGGTTGGTTACCGATAAGGCCTAAAGCTGCATATTCCCATTCAGCCTCGGTGGGCAGGCGGTACTTAGGCAGCATAATGCCGTCTTCTAAACGTACGTGGCGGGTGCCGGTTCCGTTGGGGTTTAAGTCTTTTTTAGGACGCTTACCAGCAGCACCTTCGTATTGGCCTACTAAGTAAGATTCGGTATTGAAGTTATCGCTGCCTACCTGAGATGGGTTTTCAGCTAATACACCCTGATCGATCAGGATGCGCTCGTTAACACGGTCAGAACGCCATGAAGCAAAGTCGTTTGCCTGTAACCAGTTAACACCTACAACCGGATAGAAATCGTAAGCAGGGTGACGGAAGTAGTACTCCACGTAAGGCTCGTTGTAAGCCAGTTCGTCGCGCCATACCAGTGTATCAGGCAGGGCCTTTTTAACTACATCCGGAAAATCGTTACCGAACACGCGGTTCATCCAGTACAGATATTCGCGGTAGTGTACGTTAGCGATTTCGGTTTCGTCCATGTAGTATGAACTAACCGTAGCACGGCGAGGCACATTATGATATTCATACATAACATCCTGCTCGGTATTACCCATTACGAAGGTTCCGCCCTGAACATATACCAGACCGGGGCCGGTAGCCTGACCTTTGTAGTCAACTACTTCGAAACCACCGTTCTTGGTGTTGTTGTATTCCCAGCCGGTAACAGACGACTTCTGCTTGCTGCATGATGCGATACCCACAAGGGCCGGCAGAGCGAGGAACAAATACAAGTTGTTTAGCTTCATGGCTAATTTTGTTTTAGTTTTTAGGGTTGCACAAATTAAAGGTTGCTAAAAAAGCATTTTTCAAGCAAAAGCCCAAAAAAACCTTCTTTATTTTTTAACGCTGTTTTTAACAAAAAAACAAACCCATTTTAAGGTTAAAAGCAGCTTGC
>JAXLUO010000033.1:0-21985 GCA_046329495.1 Chitinophagales bacterium
TCGCAGTTGTAATAGCTTTCAACCGATGGTGTAGCAGAACCTAATAACACGTGCGCATTCCACATGCCTGCCAATACTATAGCGCCATCGCGGGCATTGTAGCGCGGGGCTGGATCAAATTGCTTTAAGGAGTGATCGTGCTCTTCATCAACTATAACAAGTTGCAGTTTACTGAAAGGCAGGAACAAAGCGCTGCGCGCACCAATTAAAACCTTGTAATCGCCACTTAATACCTTATTCCAAATTTCTACGCGTTCGTTTTGATTGAATTTAGAATGGTAAATACCAACTACGCCGCCGAATACCTTTCGCAGGCGATTTATGATCTGTGCAGTTAAAGCAATTTCAGGCAGCAGATATAAAACCTGTCCGCCGGTGGCAATGCATTGCTTAATCTTTTCGATGTAAACATTGGTTTTACCGCTACCGGTTACTCCATGTAACAGTACCACTCGCGAAGCTTTTTGTCCGTCTTCCTCTTCTGCATTAAACCATGCATCAATTTCAGCCGATGCTTTTTCCTGTTCTGTACTTAATGGCAGTGTAACAGCATCCGTAGCATTCAGGTTTCCTAACCGCGAAACCTCCATTTTAAATTCTATAAACACCTGTTTATCTACCAGCCCTTTTAAAACGGCAGCACTAACTTTAGCCAAATCAAGCAACTCAGCCTTGCGGATGAATTTCTTTTTAATTCCCAGTTGTGTGAATGCCAGTAATAGCTCCACCTGTTTAGGAGCACGGCCAAGTGTTTCGTATAAGGCTTCCAGTTTTACATCATCTCTGTAGATGTCGTTCAGCTTAACGTAGGTTTCTGTTCGCGGCTTAAATTTTTCTATCAATTCTTCGGCACTAACCGCAATGCCTAAGTTGAAAAGTGTTTTAAGAAAAGGATAAACATTGCGCTTCTTAAGCAGCTCCTGAACCGCCGGCACCTTTAATTCGCCCTGGGCACGCAAGGCCTGCACTATCAGAAACTCTTCATCCGTTAGCGCTTCATAATCGCCTTCGTAGTTTTCGTTAAACCGAATAATTGTTTCGCTTGATATTTTTAAACCCGCGGGCAGGGCGGCATTCATTACCTCCCCTTCGGTGCACATATAATAAGAGGCAATCCAACTCCAAAAGTCTAACTGAATTTGTGTTACTACCGGATTTTCTTCCGCTATACTTTCAATTAACTTGGCTTCCACCGCCGGCTTTTTACCATGGATAGTTTTAATAATGGCAGAGTAATATTTATTCTTCCCGAATTGCACTATAACACGCTGCCCCGTTTGTATAAACGGAACTAAATCAATAGGTACGGCATAGGTATAGGCCTGTGGCAATGCCAGCGGCAGAATAACATCAACATAGGTAACACCCTTCCCCGTTTCCATCGGGGCAAAGTAGGTCATTTTTTATTGATAGAAATCACCAAAACAAAAATTTTGTCCATAGTAATATTGGTTGTATTTTACGAGACCCTCTCTGTAATTGATTTAAGCACATTCTTCACCAAAACCCTGTTTTATGAAAAAGATTCACCTAATCTTAGTACTAGCAGCCCTGCTAATTGCTCCTTTATGGGCAAGTACACAAGCACCAGAGCTGCTAAATTATCAGGCCGTTGCACGTAACAATGCAGGCAATCCGTTGGTAAGCACCACGGTTGGTGTGCGTTTTACGGTACACGACGGCACCTCCACCGGAGCAACAGTTTACCAGGAAACACAAGCTTTAACTACCAATCAGTTTGGTTTGTTCACTACCACCATTGGCTCGGGCACCGTTACGTCGGGCACCTTTGCAGGCATTAACTGGGGCAGCAGCAATAAATTTTTACAGGTAGAAATTGATGTAGCCGGTGGAACCAACTACACCAGCATGGGGGCCACACAATTAGTAAGTGTTCCTTATGCATTATACGCTGCCAACAGCCCCGCAGGAAGTACAGGTGCCACGGGCCCAACCGGTCCGCAGGGGCCACAAGGAACCCAGGGTGCACAGGGTAATGCTGGCGCAGCCGGTGTTACAGGTGCAACCGGACCTACGGGAGCAACAGGTTCCGGCGGAGGTGCAACCGGACCTACAGGGCCTACCGGACCAACCGGTTCAGGCGGAGGAGCAACGGGTGCCACGGGACCGACCGGCGCTACCGGCGCAACAGGACCAGGCGGTGGTGCAACCGGCCCTACAGGTGCAACAGGCCCTTCAGGTGTTAAAGGTGCAACAGGCAGCACCGGTTCCACCGGAGCTACAGGTTCCACCGGTTCTACCGGAGCTACAGGCTCAACTGGTGCAGCAAACATAAACGGCACTACTAACTATGTAGTAAAATTTACGGCGGCCACTACCGGCGGCAATTCGCAAATTTATGATGATGGCGTTTCCGTATCGATAGGAGGCGCAGCAAGCGATCCGGACCGTCAATTTATTGTTACGGAATCCTCTACCAATGCCAATGCTATTGGCATATTGGGAACCATCAGCAACACTTCTCCCGGTGGTTTTTCATCGGCAGTACGCGGTACAAATAACGGAACCGGAGGTTTGGGTATAGGTGTTTACGGCTCGCAGGCGGGCAGCGGCTGGGGTGTATACGGAACAACCCCTTCAGGTATCGGCGTATACGGACTCAGCACTTCGGGCTTTGGTGTTTATGGTCAAAGCACATCTGGTGTTTCGGTATATGGCATTCAACCTGCCTCCGGAACCAGTAGTGCAGGGTACTTTCAAAATATGAATGCGGCTAACAGCACTGCCACCCTGGTTTCTATTAATGCAGGCACAGGTAACTGCGTAGATGCTTCGGCTACCGGTACAGGCCGGGCGGGCTATTTCGAAATTTCAAACGCCAGTAATACTACCACTGCGCTTGAAGCACGGACCAATGGAACCGGCAAGGCTATTTACGGATACAAAGGCAGCAGCACAATAACGCTTGGCAGCACACCTGCCATTCTAGGTGAAACCAGCAGCGGGGCAGCGGTAGCGGGAACAAGCAATACCGGCTGGGGTATCTATGGTGCATCGCAAACTAACGATGCCGTTTGGGGTGTAGCACTTTCAGCAGGTTCAGCAGGTGTAAAAGGCCGTAACGATGTAACCGGCGGCTATGGTGTATACGGACACAGCACTGGTGGAGGTACAGGCGTGTATGGTATCAGCCAAACGGGTAATTCAGCAAAATTCGAAATTACCAATGCCGCCAGTACGAGTTCGTCCGTGCAAGTAAACAATAGCGGCATCGGCAGCGGCATTACCGTTCAGTTGACCAATTCCAGCAATGGCGCACGCGGAATAGACGTTGCACAATCGGGTGTAGGCCCTGGTGTATTTGCTACCAGCGCAGGTGGTAATGCGGTATGGGGTATTACTTCTTCAGTAAGTGCGGCCGGTGTAATCGGTGATAATACGTATGGTGAGGCTGTAGTTGGCCGTAACCGAGGAGGCCTTGGCGTAGGAGCCGTAGTAGGACGAAACGACAGTACCGGTTATGGAGTACGCGGATTTAACACATCCGGAGGTATTGGTGTATTAGGCCAAGCGGGTATAAGCGGAGGAACCGGTACAGGCGGTAAATTTGAAAACGTAAACGCAGCCAACACCAGCAGCGCGCTTGAAGTAACCAGCAACTGTAACACAAGTTCCAATTTAAAAGTACTATATGCCTATACCAGCGGCACAGCCAGTGTAGATGCAAGAGCAATATATGCTACTGCCCAGATGAATCCCGGTTATGGCATAGCAGGGCAGTTTATTGGTGGCTATAAGGGTGTATATGGCCAAGCCATAGGAACTACCTATACAGGTGGGGTATTTGGCTTACATGGCGATGCAACCAATACCTCAAATGGCACAGCGTATGGTGTTTACGGAACAGCTTCAACTTCGGGTGGTGGCGTAGCCTACGGCGTATATTGCAGTGGCAATGGCGGTTATACCGGCACATGGACCAACCTTAGCGACGAACGGTTCAAGAGCAACATCCAAACCATGGCGCCTGTATTAAGCCGGATAATGGCCGTGCAGCCACGCACGTATTCCTTAAAACGGGATGAATACCCGCAACTTAATTTCCCTGAAGGCACTCAAGTAGGCTTTGTTGCACAGGAATTAGAGCAAGAGTTCCCCGAACTGGTGAAGAACGAAAGTATCCCTTCAGCAGAATCGAAAGACGGACGCATTGAAACCATGAGTTGCAAAGGGGTTAACTACATCGGCATGGCGCCTATACTGGTTAAAGCCATTCAGGAGCAACAGCAGTTAATTCAAAAGCAACAACAACAAATTGATGCCTTGATAAAAGAAGTTGAAGCTTTACAGAACCACTAATTATTGCATTATGAAAATAGCATATAAATATATAGCGTTCGGTTTTGCGATAGTAGCCACATTACCTTTGGCGGCACAAACAAACACGCAGCCCGTTACCACAGCCAGCAGTGAACCCGCTAAGGTTGAAATAAAGCAGGGCAATTCGCAGAGCAACAACCAAACCCTGTTGCCTGTAAAAACGGGTAGTGGCAAAACCACCCTGGCTTCGGAAGCGCCTGTAGTAACTCCCCGACCTGTTCCGCAGGCTAAGCCATCTCAACAGGTGAAGTTACCAAGCGAACAATAGCTATCCATTCTTCACAAAAAAGCCGCGTAGTTATACGCGGCTTTTTTATTTAATAACACTTATGGTGGCTAACGGGTTATAACGGCTGCCTTAACCTGCTGCACCGAACGGTTCTGTAAACGGAAGTAGTAAACGCCTAATGCGAAGCCTTCATTCTCGAACCCTACCTGATACTTGCCAGCCATCATTTCCTTATCTAACAAGGTGCGCATTAAGTGACCTTCGCCATCGAACACCTGAATAAGCGTATGCCCGCCATTAGTTGTAAAACTTACGGTGGTGGAGGTTACAAAGGGATTAGGATAAAGGCTGATCAGATTTTGCCCTGCGCTTTGGTATATTTCATGCAATGCAGCAGCAGCACATTCAGAACCGTTTACTAATGGCAAGGTTTGGAAGTTATTAAGCAGAATACTATTGAGGTCGGCATTGGGAACACAGAACCAATCTTGCAGCAAACTGGCATACAACGAGCGGAAATCGTATTGCATGGCAATGTTATCGTTAACCGTAACTGTTTGCGGCAATACCGGATTTGTACCGAGCATACCGCTTACCACCTGATTACCAAAAACAAATACCGGCGCACCGGCCCCGTGGTCGGTACCCAAACTGTTATTGGATTGTATGCGCCGGCCAAATTCAGAAAAGGTCATACCAACTACACGATTGGCTACATTCAGGTAGGTGAGGTCATCCATGAAGGCCTTTACCGCATCGCTTAACTGCGCCAGCAAATCGGCATGTGTACCTGTAGCAGCTGCGCCGGACTGCACCTGGTTACTGTGGTTATCGAAACCTCCCATACTTACCATGTAAATGCGCGTTTTTAAACCACCGGCAATTAATTGGGCCACAATTTTTAGTTGAGCAGCCAGTGCATTGTTAGCAGGATAAGGATTTTGCTGGGTTACATTATTGGCAGCAGTAGTTATTACACCGGCATATTGATCGGTTTGTTGCGCTACCTGCCTGATGTAGGCCAGTTCGTGGCCGGCAGGCGTAGCGGGCGCCGGTGTTTGTATGCCGCTGATGAGATTATAAAAGTTAGTAGGATCGGAGATAGACATACCCATACCGGAAACCGGCCCTTGAAAGGCCGTTGATAGCACTGAACCGATTTGAATTGCCAACGGATCGGGCATTTGTGTATTGGGATAACCTGTAGGATAGTTAGGGTATTCGTAATTTAGATAGCGGCCTGCCCAACCAGTTGTTAAGCCTTGATTGGAATCGGAACCTGTCATCCATATATCAGTTGCCCGGAAGTGCGAGTAATTGGGAGATGGATAACTAACGCCTTGTACAATGCGAAGTTTGCCATCATTAAAAAGTGACTGCATACCCGTCATAGAAGGATGCAGGCCTGTGCCGCTTAAACCAGTTAACGGCAATACCTGGTTTTGCGGTATAAGAATATTGCTTCTGCAGGCCGAAAGAATACTGTATTCATCCACAGGTATCACGGTATTCAATCCATCGTTACCACCTGAAAGTTGTATTAAAACCAACACATGATCTGTATCGATGGAGGATTGAGCAAGAGCTTCGAGTAAAGGAGATGCGCCAAATGCCTTCACTGAAAAACCATTCAGCAATGCCGGCAGAACAGCAACGGGTATAGTGTTGCGCAGGAATTCTTTTCTTTTCATAGCTTAATGGTTTTGGTTAGCACAGTTGGTATTCTGCAAGGTCCAATAAATACAGGAACATCTGTTTCAGGCGCGTTTCTACTGTGTTCTTGTAGGTTGTATTAGTGGGTGCGCCTATGTAATCGTTCCAGGCGTTGGTCCAGTAGCTGTTTGAAGACTGACCCGACAGAAGAATACTTTTAAGATAGTTATAGAGGTTTATGTCTGTATCTATTGAGTAAAGTATCTCAAGCGATTGTGCAATAAGTTGATCAGGATCATCCGGAAAATTGAGGGAGGCGACAAATGTCAATAAATCGAATTTTAAGGTGTAACCTGAATGCGTGTACCCATTGGCAATAAGTAAATCGGAAAATTGCGTACGTTTAGGTAAGGTGTCGCTGTTTATCCAAACTTCGTAGTAACCCGGTGCCTGATAATAGGCGGGCCAACCTGCTACATTGGGCGGATCGCCGGTATCCATTCCTGTGGCTGCCAGTTGCAATTGCAACTGCTTCCAGAAATAATACTGCTGGGTTAAGTCTGTTGCATCCGGAAATACAGCATTAAACTCCCTGCATGCCCCCACAAAATAATCGGCCGGCGATTTAATCACGCAGCCCCTGTTCAGTTCATCAAAAAAGTGCTCGCTTTTAAATAGCGCATCCAATACCGGCTTAATCTCGTAGTTGTTGTTGCGAAAGATGGTAGCTAAAGGTTGAATAATGTTTGTTTCAACAGTGGCATCAATCGTATAGTACACAAAAAAGCGGTATATTTTACGACAGATAAACTCCGCCACCTGATTAGTGGCGAAAATCATATTAAGTAAATCATCCAATTCTAATTCACCATTGGCACCTGCCTGGCCGGTTATAACGGTATTGCCATAAAAGGAAGAAAACTGTTTATTACCGGTATCGTGTTTTGTTGAATCGAAGTAATAGGTAAGGTTCGTGGTATCAATTTTATATCCTGTTAATACTTTGGCTGCAGCCTTTACATCATCTTCCGTGTATAGCTGGCTTGGTTCTTTACCTACTGTGAATAGCTCCTGCAACTCGCGGCCATAATTTTCATCCGGTGCGTTTTTAGTATTCAGGTAACCATTCAGATAACGCAGCATACCTGGGTCGATAGTCACCTGCTTTACAAACTCCTTAAAATTGCCGAGGGCATATTGCCGCAACAGGGCATTGGTTTTATATACAAACCGGGCATCGCCCACGGTTGCAGCTTCAGTAGCAAAGTGATTGTGCCAAAACAAAGTCATTTTTTCGGTAGCCCTGCGGCCCTGGTTCAGCATCACACCCGTCCACCACGACTTAAAAGAAGATCGCCGTTTTGCATTTGCCGTAGCATCGTAAGGTGCCATGACCCACGTTTGCCCTGCGGCTACATTCGGATCCGTATATGACCCATCGTTATAGTTATTTAATGGGGGAACCGGTGTTGGGGATGCCGTTAACAACTCATCAACCGCAGCGGTAACACCAATCGAAAGGAAATGATCCAAATCGGCCTTGCTTGCCCCAAACATCACACGTTTAAGCAGGTGTGCTACCTGCTTATTGGTCCATACACCGTTGTAAGGCGTGAGACCTGTTGAGCGATCGCTTTTTTGCACTTTGGGAAAACCGCGGTTTTGCGAGAACGCAGTAGAGTAAGCATTGGCCATGCTGCACAATTTTAAGGTAAGATAGAAAAGGTGGTGCAAGGTTTAACGGCTGCTGAGAAATATCATAGATTTGGATACTACCAACAAAAAAACCGCCCCTTTATTAGAGGGGCGGTTCACGTTATGGCTAAAACGGGCTATAGACTATTTATTGGATCCTGCCTTTAAACCAGGATGCGGTGCAGGTGGGTTGCTGTCTCCGCTTTCGCCATCGTTGGCATAGCGGAATTCCACCTTGTTTTTCATCTTACGCTCAAACGGTGTTCCGGTTGAAGCTTTCTTACCGCCCTGGTATTTCACAATAAAGCGGTCACGGCTCAAGCCGTACTTTTCAACCAGATAATCAACGGCTGCATTTGCACGGTTCCAGGCTAACTGTTCATTGTATTTCTGGTCGTTCTTCGATTCGTCGTAACCGGTAATAACCAGTTTCATGTCAGGGCACATCTGCATGCGCTCAGCAATTTGGTGCAGGTTACCATAATACTGCGGATCGAGATAGTATTTGTCGTCATCGAATACCACACTTGGTAATTCAATCTTCTGACAATCGTATCCACCGGTACCTTTGCGGCCTTTGCCACCGCCAGGACCACCGGGACCGCCAGGTCCGTTGATGCCATTAGGCCCACCATTCAAATCAGATCCGTCAGGACCGCCAACGCCGGTGCCACCGGTAGTGTCGCAACAAGGATTTGGCGGTATAATAGCAATACCGTTAGAATCAACCGGATAACCCGGAGCTGAGAATGGCTCCTTGTCGTGACAATCGATGATGCCATCATGGTCGCTATCAAGTGCCACACCGTGGGTGTTAACCGGACAGTCCTTTTCGGTATTTGGCTCTTTATCCAGTGCATTAATTACACCATCATCATCATCATCCTTCAGGATATCATCAGCTACTTTCTTAGGATCGCTGTCACCGGCCTTCTTATACAGGTGGTGCATCGGGTTTAACCAGTATAGCGGCTCGGTGCGGTTTTTGCCGATGTTGAATAAGATATTGATTGAGGTGTATGATAAGTTGTCGTTATCGCGGGTAAAGCCGGTGTGCTCATCCTGCGCCCAACGGTAACCGTCAAGCAGGTCGCTTCCGGTAAAGATTACGCGCTCTTCTAAGCCTAATGTTACCCATTTAGAAATGTGGAATTGCAAACCAGCACCTATGGTGCCGCCAGGTATAAATTGCCAGTTTTTGTAGCCTATAGAGTTATTTTCGTGTTCGGCCAAGGATTCGTATTTACCATCAAGTATGCCCTTTAAACGCTTTATCGCTTCGTTACGAAGGCCCGTTCTATCATTAACATAGCCATTAGAGCTTTGGTGCAGGTAAAGGGTGTGCACGTGCGAAAAATCGTACACATTTCCGTCCGCATCCAAAGCATCCATATAAGTTGTAAAGAATTGCCCGTTAACACCAGCCAGCAAGTATATATTCAGAAAATTTCTTTCCTTATGGAAGCGAATGTTCCCTAAATTAATAACAGCAGCAAAATGCGCTTCATGCATATACATACGATAGTTGTAAAAAAACAACCTATTCATATTCAACGTATCGCTTGTTTGGTTAGCCAGCAGGTTTGGATTACTTACATAATTAACTTTAGGATTGTATAATCCGCTTAAAGCCGGGTTAAATTGCAGGTTAGCGTCCGGCTCCCAGTTGCGACCGGTGGCCATCAGGAAGTTGTAACCAAAACGCAAGGAGGCGAAATATCCAATGGCCTTACGAATTGTAAAACCACCACCAACATTTTGGATAATACCGGTACCGTTAACATAAGGTTTAACGTCGCCACTAACAAAGGCAGAACCGAAGTTCAAACCCAATTCCCATTGGTCCTTCGGACGGGCAGGAAAATAGTATTGGTTGTTTTTGTAAGCCTGTTGTTGCTTCTGGCGCTTGTTCCCTTTTTGATAAGGCATAGAATCCTCATCATAGCTCATCATTAACGGGGTAGAAATTTCCTTACGACGGTAAAAGTTATACTTCTGACTCTCAATGTCAGGCTTCATGAATTGCATCTGGTTCTGACGATCCTTTTGTGCGCTTTTACCACCGTCCTTAGTGGATTTATCGCCTTGAGGGTCAGTACCGGAGGTAGCGGTAGTGTTTCCTGCATTCGGGTCTTCGTTGACAGTTGCATTTTTGTCCTTCTTCTTTTTAGAAGAGGATTGTGCATTGGCACCCAGGGTAACAGATACCAAAAGCAGCAATACTGCCAGCTTTGTAAAGAATCTCATAGCCAAACGTTTTACAAGCCTAATAATCAATATAATACAATAATCCTGTCTTATAGCCGAAGACAGAACACCACAAATTAAACAAAAAATATCCTAAAGAGAAAAAATTAATTCCCTTTAATGCAACAAATTAGAGTTCAATTAGTAAGCGCGGTCGTTTCTTCCCTCCATGTAATTTATGAAGGCTTTGTTCGCGACCCGGTTTCCCCCCGGAGTGGGGAAATTTCCGGTAAAGTACCAGTCGCCAAGATTTTGTGGGCAAGCAAGGTGTAAATCCTCAATGGTCTGGTAGAGGATATTAACATCTGCAAAAATATGTTGTGGCTTTACTATCTCTGAAATCTTTGCAGAGATTTCATCGACAGTAAACAACTTATAAAGTTCTTTAACGTGGTTCTTTGTGTCCGTTAGCGGTTTAAGCACTTCCACTTTGCACTTCTCATAAACCTCCTGCAGTTTGTCATTAAGCCCCCGCTCGTTCAGCAGGGCGATCAAGGCACGGAAAGCAACAAAATCGTACATACGGCTCATATCAATACCGTAACAATCGGGATAGCGTATTTGCGGTGCCGATGAAACTACCACGATTTTTTTGGGACCCAGGCGGTCGAGAATAGATAGAATACTTTTTTGCAGTGTAGTTCCACGTACAATAGAGTCGTCAATAACCACCAGTTGATCCTGGCCTGAGCGAACAGAGCCATAAGTAATATCATATACGTGACTTACCATTTCATCGCGCGAGGTATCGTCGGTAATAAAAGTGCGTGCCTTTACATCCTTCACGGCGATTTTTTCCCACCGGATACGCATGTTTAAGATGCGCATTATCTCGTCATCACTTAATTTATTGGCGCTAAGCAGCTTTTCTTTCTTGTACGCATTCAAATAATCTTCCATGCCTTTCATCAAACCATAGAAGGCTACTTCGGCAGTATTAGGAATAAAAGAAAAAACAGTGTTCTCCAGGTCGTAATTAATAGCCTTTAGCACAGCATCCGTAAGCATGTAGCCCAGGCGCTTGCGTTCTTCATAAATCTCTCTATCGGTACCGCGGCTAAAATAAATGCGTTCAAAGCTGCAGGACCGCTTCTCTCCTGCTTCGCGGATGGTTTCCAATTTTATCCGGCCGTCGGCCTTTACCACAAGCGCATTGCCCGGTGGCACTTCCTGTATTTTTTCGAACGGTACGTTGAAGGTAGTTTGAATAGCCGGACGCTCCGATGCTACAACCACCACTTCATCATCCATGTAATAATAAGCCGGGCGAATACCATTCGGATCGCGCAAAACGAATACATCGCCATGCCCAAACATGCCGGCCATGGCATAACCGCCGTCAAAGTCTTTGGCAGCTCGCGTTAATATCCGGCGCACACTTAACTCCTTCGTAATAAAGTCAGTTATCTCTTTATTGCCGTAACCACGGTCCTTGTATTTATCAAAGATGTGCTGCACTTCATCGTCCAGAAAGTGGCCGATTTTCTCCATTACGGTAATGGTATCGCTGCGTTCGCGGGGGTGCTGACCTAACTGAATAAGCAATTCGAACTGCTCATCCACGTTGGTCATATTAAAGTTACCGGCTAATACCAGGTTACGGGTCATCCAGTTGTTCTCGCGGATGAAGGGATGACAGTAGCTATCGGTGTTGCGGCCATACGTACCATAACGCAAGTGGCCTAAAAGCAATTCCCCGATAAATGGATTGTAACGCTTATGCCAGTCGGCCTCTGCCTCCGAATTTTCTAAAGGTTTGCGGTCTTTAGGAAAGCTCGAAAATATCTGGCTGAATACGTCAACAATCGGCTGGTTTTGTATACTCCTTGCCCGGTTAATGAACTGACTTCCGGGATAGGGATTCAATTTAATAACGGCTGCCCCTGCACCGTCCTGACCGCGGTTGTGCTGCTTTTCCATCAGCAGATACAGCTTATTAAGGCCGTAGGAGATGGTGCGGTATTTTTCTACATAGTACTCGAGGGGTTTCAGCAGGCGGATGAGTGCTATTCCACACTCATGTTTAATCGAATCGCTCATAGTAGGACCGCAAAGGTAGAAAATCGGGGATAAGAAAGGAGTATTTAAACACCCTGCTTATCCCCAAACTAACAACTTTTTAGGGTTTAGAGCAAGTAGCTATGCCCATACAACTGGTTACATAGAAGTATCATCTGCACTGGGGCCGTAACTTCCCGGGATGGGTATATTTAACAAGCGAAGAAATACGCCTAATTGTGCCCGGTGATGCACTATCTGGCAAAAACTGTGGCGGATAACTTCCAGCTTGGATTGCGTAAAGAAGATAACATCGCCGTTGCGCATGGTCCAGGGCAATTCCAATTCTTCTTCAGTAGCTCGGGCCAGGCGTTCTTTGCCTTCCGCATAGCTTTTTTCGAACGTGGCCAGCAGCGCAGCGGTATCGGGCAGCACGGTTGGTTTGTAGTTGCCTGAATTAAAGTCCAGCTCGCTGGTGTTGAGCGTCATGCTCACCCAACCGGGTATTTCGGCCAGGTGGGTAGCCAGTTGTTGCAGGCTCATGCTTTTTTCGTGGGGTTTCCAGCCGAATTTATCGGTAGGCACCAGTGCCAGCATTTTTCGGGTAGTGGCTGCTTCAGTTTCCATTTCTTTTAACAACACAGGAATGATTTGCATAGTGATATGTTTTGATTGGCTGCAAAGAAGCAGGCCGCTACTGACAACCCTATGGCAGTGCATTTTAAAAAATCAATAAGGTACCGGAACTTCCTGCATATAATCAGCGAGTGCTATATGGTCCGTTTTAATAAAAGACTGCGATGTTAGGCGAAGCGCCTTTATGCGCGAAACCCGGAAATCGCGGTATTCGTTGCGCAAATGGCACCAGGCAATCAGGTGCCAGCTAAGGGCGTAGAACACAAGGCCAATAGGTTCAACTCGGCGGATGCTGGCTTGTTGTTGGTTATTGAGGTAGTCAACTTCAACGATAAGTTTACTTACGATGGCCTTTTGAATGAGCCCCAAATACTCGTAGTTAGGCGCCATACAGGCAGGTATCTGCATTTTGGTTTGTGCCGCAAGGGTTTCCAGCATTTCTAACTGTGGCCCGCGGAGCACCGCTTTAACCTTTGCCATGGCAGCCGCATAATTCTTTTGAATGGAGAGATCACCAAAAGCATCCACCAGCGACTCCATTAAAACCAGGGCGGCAGCTTCATCGCTACTAAACGAAACGGGCGGCAGAAAATAGCCCTGCATAATAAAGTAACCCTTGTTAGGCTCAAAGCCTACGGGTATACCTTGCTCGCCAAGCGCTTTAATATCGCGGTAAACGGTGCGTATACTGATGTGAAACTTCTCGGCCAGCTTTTCGGCTGTGGCATATTTGCGGCCTTGCAAAAATGTAAGCATACCCAGCAAACGGTCGATGCGGTTCATACTCCAAAATAAAGGTATCTATTGAGATTAACAGCAATAAAAAAGGCCGGGATTAACCGGCCTTTATCAGTAAAAGTTTATTTGCTGCTTATTCGCAATACCAGTAGCAAATGTAGTTGCCATAGTAATCATAGTAGCAGTAGTAGTAACAATCGCCTGCACCGCGGGCACCAGTAGCTTTTTCAGGCTTGTTGGCCGTACGGAAAGCGCTGATTTTTTCTGATAATGACTTGGCATCATCGGCAGTCAGTTTATCACCAACCTTGTAGGTTTTGTCGCCCACTTTAACTTCGGTTTTGCTCTCGGCACCGCGCGACTTAGAGCCGTTGGCGTTGATTGCATTCAGGAAGCCGATATCGTTTGCATCCAGCGCTTTGCCGGCTTTAAACTTGCTTACTTCCTTTGCATCGGTTTTAGCTTTTTCCTTGTCGGTGTTTTGTGCATTCGTGGTGTTGAAGGCACCGGCCAGAACTGTCATTAAAAACAGTAAGCCTGCAATTCTCATTTTTTTCATTTGTAAATTGTTTTTGGTTAGCAATTTGTAACGAATGTAAGATAAGCGCCGCCAAAAAGAGAATAAAAACGAGCAGTTTTTAACAAGATTATAACAACCCGTTTTTCGTTACTTAGGTTTATTGCTTTACCAATAATTGCCGGCTAACCAACGCTGAATCGGACCTTACAACTGCCGCGTACACACCTGGTGGCAACAGGCTCATTTCCAATGCCTCCAATTGTTTTGTCAGTGCTTTAGATAACACCAGAACTCCCTGCAGATTATAAATTTCAAGAAATGCACTGGGGAAATTGGTTCCCTTTAATTGAATTTGCAGCACATTGATAACGGGGTTCGGAGATAAAGTCAGGTTAGTGTTGTTGAGGAATGAAACTCCGTTCAAAGGATCGATTAACACCACTTGCTGCAACGTGTCTGTTCTATTGCAAGCCGAAGCTACCAGAGTGATTGTATAACTGCCTGCGGCTGCATAGTTGTGAGCGGGGTTGGGAAGCGCAGAGGTATCACCATCACCAAACTGCCAGAGATAATTATCTGCATTGATGGATTGGTTTGCACACTGCACGGTAGTTGACCCGGCAAGTTGGAAAGAGAAGTCAGCAACAGGATCATATTCGCCAACGTGCCAGGTAAGCAGACTATCGAATACTACTGCTTTAGCCGCGTTGCGGATTTTAACTGCATCGGTATCGGGTATAGTAAAGTTGTAAGTAATAAGCGTTGGATCTTTGCGAAAGATGGCAGCATAAAACGAGCAGGCTGCTGCATAAGAGCCGGCCGGGCTGGGGTGACTTTCATCGGCGTTGTAAAGCTCCATGGCGGGGTAATTGGTACGAAGCCAATGCCATACAGCCCCCACCGGCGAAACTACGGCGTGATTATCGGCAGCCATCTGCATATAGTTTAATCGCAGCATGCTATCCATACCGCCATAGGCACAAACCGGCGGCCAGGAACCACAGTTAGATGCATCGCCGTTTTTGCGGCCCCAGGTCATATAAAACATAGTTTCAGCACAAGTGTTGGTAGCATTTATCAAACTATCTAATTGCGTGGCATAAGGAAACACCTCTACGTTCACCTGATTTGGCGGAAATGAAGGTAATTGACTCTGCTCCTGCAGCACTACATAATCCCAACCGCCCTGGGTTATCTTGCTAATGGTGGTGGCATTGGTCGTATGCATCTGAAAAGTAGAACCACCGGGTGCGTTACTATCAAAAATCAAAGTATCGCCGGTGCTGAGGGCTACACTTTTAGTAAGTGTAGGCAAGTCGTTTACATAAGTATAACTGTTCCCGATAAACAGAACTTTTGCTGTTTGTTGTGCCTGAACGGATAGAATAAACAGCGTGGCAAAAAGAAAGTTGAATTGCTTCATGCATCAAATTAATGAAGAACTAATATATAAAAGAGAAGAGCGTGTTTAGCCTTTGCGGGTTGCAGGGTAGTAGTTCAAAAACCACTCAACCATATCTTTTACCCCTGATGCGATATTGGTATCGGGCCTAAAGCCCGTAAAAGCATGCAATTTATCGGTAGCCGCATTGGTAGCGGGCATATCGCCGGGTTGCATGGGCTTGTGCTCTATTACTGCTTTTTTGTTCATAGCAGCCTCAATTGTTTGCAGAAACTGTATGGTAAGTATAGGCGAATGATTGCCTACATTATATACTTCGTGCCGCGGTAGATTTCCCGCTTCTGCTTTTTCAATCAGTGCCAGCAATGCCTTCACCACATCGCCCACATAGGTAAAATCGCGGATCATTTCACCACCATTATAGAGGTCGATGGAAGTGCCGTCGTAAATGGCCTTCATAAAAATATAGGCAGCCATATCTGGGCGGGTCCAGGGACCGTAAACAGTAAAAAATCGTAAGCCTACCAAATTAATATTATATAAGCTTGCATACACTTCTGCCAGTAATTCATCCGCCTTTTTACTGGCCGCATAAACGCTTATCGGCGAATCAGTACGCTGACTTTCAGCATAGGGGGTTTCAGTATTCTTGCCATACACCGAACTGCTGCTGGCGTAGATGATATTTTTTACACCGTGCTTGTTGGCGGCTTCCAACAGGTTTATAAACCCCTTTACGTTGGTATCGATATACACCTGCGGATTTGCTACTGATTGCCGCACACCCGTAAGGGCTGCCAGGTGCACCACTAAATCGAACTTACCGTTAGCAAAAATTTTGTCAAGCGCTGCGGGTTGGCACAGATCGGCATAGTGATAGGTTACACCTGCCTGTTCGGTGGTTTCAGCAGTACAGAAGCCTTGAAAATCACCAATACCCAAGTCTGCCGCCCTGGCCAACTTAATATCGTAATTACTGATATTGGAAAAGTTATCGAGCGCCTGCACTTGATGACTGCTGCGCAGGGCTTTTACAAGTGTATAGCCTATAAATCCACCAAAACCTGTTACCAGAATTTTCACCGGCCCAAAATAGGATTATGGCGGTGGTTTGCAAAACGCTGATGCATACAAAGATTACATTCAAAAAATGCCCTAAGTTCGCGGCCGTGAAAAACCTGCGTGCACACCTGTATCTGTTTATTGTAAACTTGTTTTACGGGGCCGGTTTTATAGTCAGCAAGGTGGTCATGAACGGCTACATCGGGTCGTTCGGGTTTATCCTTATCCGCGTAGCCGTTACCACCATCATGTTCTTTATCCTGCACCGCCTATGGCAATATGAAAAAATTGAGCGCAAGGATATTCCCCTAATAATGGCTTGTTCGTTATTCGGTGTAGTGCTTAACCAGGAGATGTTCTTTTTAGGGTTGAGTAAAACCACTTCCATCAATGCCTCGCTGATTATGATCATGACGCCCATCCTGGTGTTCCTGATCACTTTTATAATTGGTCGCGAGAAGGCCACCTGGCAAAAGATATTGGGTATACTAACAGGTTCCTTAGGAGCTTTTATTATCATAAGCGGTAAGGGGCTTAACTTTTCGGGAGCAACGGTGCTGGGCGATTTATTCATTCTGATAAACGCTACCAGCTATGCCATTTACCTGGTTATTGTAAAGCCATTGATGCATAAGTATCAACCCCTCACGGTCATAAAATGGGTATTCTTCTTCGGATTGTTTCCTGTGTTACTTTTCGGATGGGAGCAGTTCAGCGTTATACCCTGGCAAAAGTTTACGACGCAAATCTGGGCCGGTGTAGCGTTTATAGTTATCTGCACCACCTTTTTTGCTTACCTGTTAAACATACTCGCCATTCGCGAAGTACACTCCTCGGTAGTGGGCGCCTACATCTACCTGCAACCCATTTTAGCTACACTAATTGCCGTTACATTAGGTAAGGACAGTCTGAATACTGAGAAGATAATCTCCGGCATCTTAATTTTTAGCGGGGTGTATTTGGTGTCGTTTGCCGGGCAGGTAAAATGGTTCCGTAAGCCGGATAAAGACCCCGATGTAGACGATTTACTGCTGGAATAACAGGAGGAAAATCAAAATTGCTTTGAATTGGAATTGTATAAATTCGCCCCATGTTAAAATCAATGACCGGCTTTGGTAAAGCCAGCGGGCAGGTGGACGATAAGACCGTGAACGTGGAGATAAAATCGCTCAACAGTCAGAAAGGATTGGATTTGAGCGTAAAGCTGCCTTCTAAATACCGTGCTTTTGAATACGAGTTGCGCAATAAGATTTCAGCCACCCTGCAGCGCGGCAAGCTGGATGTATATGTTACTTTGGAACACAACACGGCCAGCAGCGAAATATCGCTGAACCGCGAGTTGATCATTTCCTACTTCCACGAGTTTAAGTCGATAGCCGATGAGGTTGGTGTAACTGCTGAAACGCTGTTGCCTACCATTTTAAAAATGCCGGATGTAATAGGAGAAAGCCATGAGGAGCCCAGCGAAGCCGAACTGAAGGCTATTGAACGCGTAGTAGAACAGGCGATAAAAGAAGTAGATGCGTTTAGAGTTGTGGAAGGCAAATCGCAGGAAGATGAACTGCGCCTGCGCATAGGTAACATTGATACCCTTGCCGGCAAACTGCGTGAAGAAGACAAACGTCGCGTAGCAGATGTGCGCAAGCGACTGATGAATGGCTTAGAGAACTTTATACCGAAAGATAAAATAGACCCCAACCGCTTTGAGCAGGAGGTTATTTACTATATCGAGAAGTTGGATATAACCGAAGAACTGACGCGTTTAAAATCGCACTGCGCCTTCTTTTTAAGCACACTGGAAAGCAGCGAAGAGATGAAAGGCCGTAAGATTAACTTTATAACCCAGGAAGTAGGCCGCGAGATCAATACCGTAGGCTCCAAAGCCAACGATGCCATTATGCAAAAGATAGTGGTAGAAATGAAGGACGAACTGGAGAAAATAAAAGAGCAAACCAATAACATACTGTAGACCAATAAAATTTAATTTGAGTTATGAGCGGCCACAGCATTAACCGTGTAGCAATTCCCCCTAAAAAACTGATTGTAATAACCGCCCCTTCGGGTGCCGGTAAATCGTCCATCGTCCGCAAGCTGATGAAACATTTGCCTGTGCTGGAGTTTTCTATTTCCTGCACTACACGCCCAAAGCGCGAAGGTGAAAACGATGGACAGCACTATTACTTTGTTTCGGCTGAAGACTTTAAACGCCGCGTAAGCGCAGGCGAATTTGTGGAGCATGAGGAAGTTTATCCCGGCTTACATTACGGCACTTTAAAAAGCGAAGTAGAGCGCATTTGGAGCCACCAGAAGATCGCCATTTTTGATATTGACGTAAAAGGTGCATTGAACCTGAAAAAGCAATACGGCGCTGATTGCCTTACCATCTTTATTGCACCGCCAAGCAAAGAATCGCTTGAAGAGCGTTTGAAGATGCGCGGTAGCGAAGACGAGAAGAGCCTGAAGGCCCGTTTAAAGCGCAGCACTGAGGAGCTTACCATGGCCGACAAGTTCGACAAGGTAGTGGTGAATAAGGATTTTGACACCGCTTACATGCGCGTAAAAAACAACATCAATGCTTATTTAAAAAATCAGGTGCAACATTTGCACTAAGCTTTAATAAATTGCAATAAAAAAGGGCTCCACAGAGCCCTTTTTTAATTTATCTGGTTTCCTATTTCATGTTATGGAACACATGGCTTACGTCATCGTCTTCCTCAATTTTTTCAATCAACTTAATAACTTCTTCCGCTTCGGCATCGCTCAGGTTTTCCTTGTAGAAATCAGGAATCTTCTCGTAAGTGCTTTCGGTAATCTCAATGCCTTTTGCTTCCAGGGCTTTTGACAATTTGCCAAAGTCAACGAAATCGGCATAAGCAATGGCTACGTTGTCTTCTGTTTGCAATTCGCTTAAACCGTGGTCAATCAATTCAAACTCCAACTCTTCGGGATTCAAGCTTCCCAGGTTGAATTTAAAAACGGCCTTCTTTTTAAACATATACTCTACCGAACCGCTGGTACTGATAGCCCCGCCGCCTTTGGTAAAATACAGACGCAGGTTAGCGATAGTACGGGTAGGGTTATCGGTTTGGGTATCTATAACAATAGCTACGCCATGCGGTGCATAGCCTTCGTAGGTTTGTTCCTCATAGTTCTTTTCTTCCTTACTGCTGGCACGCTTAATGGCCGACTCTACACGGTCCTTAGGCATGTTGGCCGCCTTGGAGTTCTGGATAGCAGCACGTAAGCGGGCATTGGTCTCAGGATTTGGCCCCGCTTCTTTAACAGCAATAGCTATTTCACGTCCGATGCGGGTAAAGGCCTTGGCCATAGCACCCCATCTCTTAAATTTTCTCTCTTTCCGGTATTCAAACGCACGACCCATAGTAGTTGTTTGGTGATTGGTTAATTGGTGATTGGTTAATTGGTGGATCAGTGATTGGTAGATCGGTAGACCAGTGCTACAATCAAAGATCCTTGTCTTTTTGGTTTTTCAAGTAGTTAATATAGCCGTTTAGGAGTTTTATGGTTGTTTCATAAAGCGCCTCACACTCTTTCAGTTCTTCCTCCGTAATATAGTTTTCATCGAGGGCAGTAATCAGATGATCCAGGGTTTCGTCGAGTGAGCCGCGGCTGACTCTACAAAACTGAATATTTTCCTGAAAATGAAATCGTCCATGTCCTTCCGCAATACAAGCGGTAATTGAACGAGAGGAATTCCTAATTTGTGAAGTCAAACTATAGTCTTCACTTTTTGGAAATTTCCTGACGAGTTCACTAATTCTGATTTTCAACTTCCTTCCGCTCTTCCAAACCTCCAATTCCCGGAAACTTCTGGCCATAGCTTCTCTTTATACGTAAGTAGCAATTTAGCCAAAACGAAATTAAAATATTGCTTTAAATAGCCTATACCGCAACCGGTTGGTAGGCTAACCACCAATCATTAATCCACCAATCACTAATCCACTGGTTTACTAATGGGCAACCCCGGCCTGGCTGTCGTAATCAATTCCCTGCTCCTTCAGTATGCTTTTCACCTTCCAACCGTAAAAGGCCAAAAAGGCGAAGCAGATAACAGGTATGATATAGGACAGATGCGTCCACGACATACCAAGTATGGCCTCGGACTTAATGTCGCAAATCCGGCCCTGTAAAATTGGTATCACCGCGCCACCGGCTATCATCATAATTAACAGCGATGAACCCTGTGCGGTGTACTTACCCAAACCTGCAATAGATAGGGAGAAGATACAAGGCCACATAACAGAGCAAAAGAGTCCGCCGCTGATAAATGAATACAAGGCAATTTTACCCGTTGTAAACAAACCAATCAGCATCATAATGGCAGCCATGGTACCAAACAGCGTCATAGTGCGTGCAGGCTTTTCGTTTGCCAAAAAGAAACCCGCTACCACAATTAATACCATTGGCAGATAGTATACCAAATCAAAAATTCTTTCGGGTGTTCCTTCGGCGTTCAGTTTTATAAAGTTTACCCCAACCACTACGGCAAAGGCAATAAGCGGTACTAGTACCGTAAACAACTGTCGTGTACGTTTAGAAAGATTAAACACGGTTAGTGCACCTACCCACCTACCAATCATTAAACTGCCCCAATACAGCGAAATAAAATGAACTGTTTTGGTATGGTCCAGTCCCAAAATTTCCGGCCGCTCCATTAAGGCAGGTAAATTACTTTGCACGCTTACCTCCACCCCTACATACACAAAAATGGCCAGCATGCCCCACACCAATTGCGGAAATTGAAATGCCTTTAGATCGTGCTCCATTTTTTCGTTGTTGGTAATAGCCGGAAGTTTAGAAACCGAAAGAATAAACGCACAGAGAAACAACATACCGGCCAACACCAGATAGGGCATCTTTACTACTTCAATACCCACCTTTACTTCCTTCAAGCCGCCATATAAAGCAAAGCCAAGCAACAGCGGTCCGATGGTAGTACCCAGGGAGTTCACCCCACCTGCTAAACTTACCCGGTGGGCGCCCGTAGAAGGATCGCCCAGTGCTATCATGTAAGGGTTTGCTACAATTTGTTGCAACGCAAAGCCAAGGCCAACCACAAATAGCGAAGTAAGCATCAAGGCATACGACTCGAACGTGGTTGCCGGAATAAAGCCAAGTGCACCTACGGCAGATACACATAAGCCCAGGATCAGGCCTTTCTTGTAACCTATTTTATTAAGCGGGTCGCCGGAGGTAACGGAAATAACAAAATAGATCAATGCCCCTACGGTGTAAGAGATATAAAAGGCAAATTCAACCAACTGCCCGCGCCACTGCGATAGATGAAAGTGCTCCTTAAATAAAGAAAGTAGCACCGAGTTGCTGGCTGCCACAAAGCCCCAGAAAAAGAATACGGAAATAAGGGTGGCCAGCGAAGAAGTTTTGGTTTGGTTGCTCATGCAGATGGTTTTGGGTAAGGCGAATTTGCCAATAGCCGGTATAG
>JAXLUO010000034.1:0-21926 GCA_046329495.1 Chitinophagales bacterium
CAATGTTAGACAAAATGTCCCTGCCGTTATCCTTGATAGCATTCAACATAAAACCTGTTACATCATATCCCATGTAAGCATTTTTCTCGGGCATATGGTTGAAATTGTTGTTGTAAAGTTCCATGAACGTGCGTGTTGAAACCTTGAACGAATCAACAAAGAACGGATCGGTTAAGCGTGTCTCGAAATCGTTAATATAATCAAGGCGCAATACATCTCCATTCAGCCAGGTAGGCATACCGTAGGCCACAATATTATACTTCACTCTATCGCCATAAAGCACCCGCATGTTGCCGTTTACAAAGCTTTCCTCAAAAGAAGTGATGATCCAAATGTTCTTAACGCTTGGTTTTAGTTGATCGGCAGCGGTAGTTTTAATACCGTTTACCTTCATATCCTTCGTATTCAGCAATACCCACGTAAATTTCTTTTCTGCCGTAAGATTATAAGCTCTGAATAGCGAATCGAAACGTTCAGCTGCACTTACATCTTTATCAATGTTCGGTGTATAGATAATAACGTTTGCGCCCGGAAAAGAATCAACAATACTCAGGAACATGTTGTCGATGTGCGAATCGATAGTAGGGGCCAATTTGATGTGATAAGGATTATTGGTGGTTAAGCTTTTTGATGGCGAAAACGGTTGAATGTTAATGATCCGGTTCATGCGACAAAAATCAGCCACCAATTTACTATTGGCAGTAGACATAGCGCCGATAACGATATCCATCTTTTTTAATTCGGGTTTGGCCAAAATAGCTTTGGTAACCGAATCGCTGCTCCAGCAATCGTATACTGATAGCTTTATGTGCGGGCCAACGGTATCCTGCTGTAAAGCAATTATCAGTCCTTCATAAAAATCCAGCGAAGCTTGGGCTTCTTCCGATAGGTGTATGCGGTTTGCTGTGTACACATCATGCGCCCCCAAAAACTCATCGAGCCTGTTTTGCGTGGAGGCGATTTCGAAAGGCAGTATCAACGCCACGTTATATATTCCGGTATCGGGATAACTTGACTGGGCTCTGCCGTTAGAAAAACTCGCAACCAAAAACACCCCAATTAAGGTGCAGTAACAGGTAAGGCGGGATAGGTTATTAACCATTTGAATGCTTATGAAATATCCTTTGCAAAAACTATTCCCATTCTATAGTGGCAGGTGGCTTACTGCTGATATCGTATACCACACGGTTTACCCCTTTCACATTATTTATAATTTCGTTGCTGGTTTTGGCCAGGAAATCGTAGGGCAAATGACTCCAGTCGGCAGTCATTCCATCAGTACTGTTTACCGCTCTTAAGGCCACTACACTTTCATACGTTCTTTCATCGCCCATTACCCCAACCGTTTGTATGGGTGTTAATATGGCACCTGCTTGCCAAACCTGGTTATACAAGCCAAACTTCTTCAGATTTTCAATATAAATGTGGTCTGCATCCTGAAGTATGCTAACCTTTTCAGCAGTAACCTCACCCAGAATACGCACCGCCAATCCCGGACCGGGAAAAGGGTGACGGAAAAGTATCTCAGGAACCAGACCTAATTCTTTGCCTGCTCTGCGTACTTCGTCCTTAAAAAGGTTACGCAGTGGTTCAACAATTTTAAGTTTCAGCCTTTCCGGTAAACCTCCAACATTGTGATGCGATTTAATAGTAGCCGAAGGGCCTTTAACCGAAACTGATTCAATAACATCAGGATAAATGGTGCCTTGTGCAAGCCATTTCACTTCAGGGTGCTTGTGTGCTTCATGTTCAAAAACCTCAATAAAAACGCGGCCGATAATCTTTCTTTTTTGCTCAGGGTCGGTAATACCTTTTAACTCACTCAAAAATCGTTTCGAAGCATTAACCCCTACCACATGCAAGCCCATCTCTTCATACTTCTTCATTACATTATCGTATTCGTCCTTCCTCAGAAGACCATTATCTACAAAAATGCAAAGCAGGTTATCACCTATGGCTTCTTCCAGCAGCAGAGCTGCCACCGAGGAATCAACTCCTCCGCTGAGGGCAAGAATTACTTTCTCCTCGCCAATCTGCGAGCGGAGCTTCTTAATGGTTTCTTCTACAAATGAACCCGCAGTCCAGGCATGCGTGCAACCACAGATATCGAAAAGGAAGTTGTTTAAAATTTTATGTCCTTCGGTGCTGTGATATACTTCTGGGTGAAATTGTAATGCATATACTTTATTGGAAAAGTTTCCGTTTTTAGATCGGAAAGCGGCTACCGGTATAGAGTCGCTGGAGGCAATAAGCTCAAATTCATTCCCAATCTCTTTAATAGTATCAGCATGGCTCATCCAAACTTGGCAGTTGTCTGTTACTCCTTTAAACAAGGTATCTTCTGCTTGCTTGATCTGAAGGTGCGCACGGCCATATTCGCGCACATTGCTTTTTTCAACTGAACCACCATAGGTTTGCGCCATCAATTGAGCGCCATAACATACACCCAAAACCGGTCTAAATGCAATCAGTTTATCAATATCAACTTTGGGGGCATCCTTATCGCGAACCGATGCCGGTGAGCCTGATAGAATAATTCCTTTTATATCGGATGTAAGTTCAGGAATATGGTTGTAAGGAACAATTTCACAATACACTTCGCTTTCACGTACGCGCCGTGCAATCAACTGCGTATACTGCGAACCAAAGTCAATAATGAGGATCTTTTCGGTCATGCCGCAAAGATAAAAAAGCGAGAGAAGCTATTGCTCTAAGAAGTAAACATTTAGGCCCAAGTTTTCCCTAAGCAATCAAGGTTATTGAAGTAATAAAAGACGGGTTTGGCTCCGAACTAATCTTCCTCGTCATAATCCTCCACGTAAGCGGCAGAATCATCCTGGAAATCATCAATCTTAAAATCCTGACGACGAGAAAAACTTTCCTGTTTTAACTTGATACAATTTAATCGGTCAAGGCGAAAAGAGCGGTAATCGTTCCTCAAACGGCACCAGGCCACCAGGTGGCGTTTGCGATCTTTGTAAACTATGGCCATAGGTTCAATTTCGCGAATAGAAATTCCTTTTTCGCGCGAATCGTATTCAATTACAGCCGTTTTGCAATTATCAATGCCATTATTAATAGTGCTTAGCAAGTTAGGGGAGTAGTGCATCTGCTTTCGCTGAATGGCACCACGGGAATAGTTCTCACTCATAGAGGTCAAAATAGGGGTAATAACATAACGAAGATATTATTTCCTTAACTACATGCAAGCATTAGATTGAACAATTTTTCCAGCGAAGTTTCCGCGAAACGCTTGTCAGGCCTTGCTTTAGGAAACGCTGACAAATCATAAAGTTTCCTTAGGCTTGTTGGACCGAATAGGATTTGAAATGGCAAATCATACAATCTACCGATTGTCAATAAGATGATAGTTATCGTTTTTGGGAGCAATAAATTCTATTTCACAAATCAGAAAATGGAAGGCATTTGAAAATGAACCTCCTCACATTTTTACCATTCCCCGGTTAACGCATTGATTTTGTTGTAGATAAATTCAAGGTAAATTTTGTGGTTAATAAATTTATGGATAGACAACATTAGCGCAATTTGGGCTTAACGGCCAAATCCGTATATTGCAGCGCCTAATTGGAAAACACAATTCATTTAGCTGCAAAAAATTAACCTGAGCGTGAATAAATTTACCAGAACAATATTAGTTATACTCTTTGTTGTGGGTGCTTTTTCTTTAGCCGGAGCACAACCACCGCCTCCAAGTGGTTCTAATGGCACAACCTCAGTGCCTCTTGATCCGGCCTCCGTGTCTTTGCTGATTGGTGCCGCGGCGTTTAGGTTCAAAAATCTCCTAACTGGGAAAAGTGAATAAAGGTGGCAACCTTAACAAGAAATGCTCAAGCGAATCGCAGCAATTACTGGTCAATGTTGTGGTTTGTATTTATTTGGCTTAGCTGGAAAGCTTGGATTTGGTTAATAGGTGTAGAGAGCGAGCCCATAAATAATCGCAAGATTCCTGCCTTAAGTTCAATTTGGGAAGCTTTTAATGACCAGTTTCGGCTGCTTTTGTTGCATGCTACAGAGTTAGCTGTTCAAGCTTTGGGGTTCTCTACCATACAGCATGGAGAGTCAATTTGGATTGCAGGATATCGTGGTGTTTCAGTCGGTAATTATTGTTTGGGTGTACAGCTAATGTTTTATCATGCAGCCTTAATGTTTATTAGCCCAATAAGTTGGAATAAGCGATTGTTGTATGCTTTTGTAGGCGCACTATGTATCCAGTTATTGAACGTTTTACGTATTTCTGGCCTGCTGTTAATTAGCGTATATAAGCCATCGTTATTGATACTTAGCCATGACTACCTGTTTATGATCCCAATTGTTGCACTTACTTTGTGGTTCTATTACCGCACCTCGATTAAACATCATGGCAACTAAAAAAGGAGATGATTACGGCTATTATTATTCAAAGCCCGAAATAGATGAGCCCTGGATTAATATATTTCGTAGGAGTAGTAATTCAGCGCTGTTATTGTTTTTGGCTTTAATTATCACCACGTTGGTGTATGAAGGAGCAGAGGCGCTAGCTTGCCTGGTGTTTAAGTATAACATACGGTTTTACTTTTCGGAGGTTAAAACGCCTACCGATTATCATGATTGGAGCAGGTTGAGGGTATTCTTTGTCTATCTTGCGGGCCCGATAGTATGTTTATTAGTGGCTGTAATAATGAATAGTTTATACCACTGGTACGCAAAATCGGTTGAGCAGCCCAAACTACTTGTTATGTGGTTGCTCGTATGCCTTGTTAACATCGTTAGCGTAAATTTGATCGAAGCGCCACTGGGCGTTGAAACCTTCACTCAACCGTTCTACCGCAGTTTTGCAATTATTGGTGCATGGATGTTTTTAAAGAGCGGACCATTATTCATCCTTATGCTGATAGGCGTACTTATGAATATTTTTATGGGATATTTTGTTTGTTACCGCTTTTTAGAATATTCTAATTCAAGCAAATTGCTGCATCACCGTTCTGGTAAAAACTACATGTTTTTACAAGTGTTTGTTTGGCCCATCTTTATGGTTTTCCCATTGTATGTTACCCTGGCAAACAATTTTAGCGTCCTCCATTTTTCAGCCATCTTAATTTGCTTGCTGCTTTTTGGTTTGGGCTTCTTTATACGCACCATTCAGGATATGAGCATTGTAATTTGCAATAAAAATGATGTGCTGAACAAGGTACCGGTAGTAACCGCACCGCTGGTACTAATTACATGGTTAATTATCCTCCTGTTCCTTAAATAACAGGTTAGGTTTATTCAGTTGTATTTGGTGTATTGCGTGGTAAATGGATGAGGTAATAGGCAGCTACCACCGCAAGTCCCAATCCAAAGAAAATAGCAGCATACGTTCTTAAGCCGTCGTTAAAAAAAAATTCTCCTGTCATCCAGGTTGCATTTGCGCATATCCATAAACACACTGCTATGTTGTGAAAAAGATCGGCTATGTTCTTTCGCGAAATCCAGGCGATATGAATGGCAACCAATATGGTTGGCACTATCATAACCATGCCTGCCAGTTTAAAATTCATTACCCAGCAGCTATCTTTCAGCAACCATAGTGTAATATGCATGTTCTCGTATTCGCGGATGCTTTTAAACATTCTCGTAATTTATTCAGCTAAGAAAGGAATTTGTTAGGTAAACTTGCAGTAGTGAAGGCCCTTACCTCAGCGATCAGGTTTTTGCTGTACAGCAACGTTTTTATCGGTGTTTGTGCGGTTGCACTAATATTTACCAATCAGTTAACCGCCGGCTTGCCTGTAGTGTTTGATGTAACCTGCCTTTTTGTTTTTGCTGCTACCGTGTTTACCTACTCTGCCCTTAAGTTTCGTCACAGCGAAGAGGATAGCGCTGTTACCGAACATCGAAATTGGGCAATACGGAACAAATTGCTGGCAACTGTAGTAACCTGGGGCAGTGCTATCGTAGCCTCCTTTGCCTTCTTCTTTCTCCCGGTTAGCTCGCAGTTAATCACCGCGGCGTTGGGCTTGTTTACCTTGTTTTACGGGTTTATTGAAATACCACTACCGGGAGGGAAAAAGGCATTGCGGCAATACGGCAGGGCTAAAACCTTTTTTGTTGCTTTAGTATGGTCTGTTACAACCGTATTGATACCACTTGCAGGCATACCGCAACTGTTTAATATAGCGCATCTGGAGTTACTGGTGTTTTTACTGTTAAGACGGTTTCTTTTTGTGGCGGCCCTAACCATGGTTTTCGATATCAAGGACATGGCAGCAGATAAACTTGTGAAATTATATACGCTCCCAATGGCTTTAGGGGTTGAAGGAACCAAGCGGCTGGCTTATTTGTTTCTCTGTTTGCTTGTGCTGATAAATACACTTCAATACTTCGTTATTCCTTCTTCTACCTTGGGTAACATGGTTGCAATAAATTTCTCCTTGCTGCTATCGGCTATCTGTATTAAAGTTGTAAAAGAGGATACTCCTGAGGATTGGTATTATTTGGTTTTAGATGGCATGATGTTTACTCAATTTCTTTTAGTTTTAGCCAGTTACCATTTATGGCTTTAAAACTAACCCCTCGCTTGGTTTTTGTTAATGTGTTAGTACTATTTGTATTAATAGTGGTAATGGAAGTAATAAGCCGCATTGTTTTGTATGAGGTATACAACCGCAGTTTTGATCACCGGTTGCTGGTAGATAACAAATATGGAAACAGCACCGGCATGAAAGCAAATAGTGAAGCTGTAATATGGGGCCGGCAACTTCATACCGATGCTTTAGGATGGCGAAAGAATAAGGCCCCGTTAACCGGCAAAAAGAAAAAATGGCTGTTTATTGGTGATAGCGTTGCAGAAGGCGTTGGGGTAGACGATAGCTCAACTTTTGTTAGTCTTTGCTCCGATGAGCTAAGGGATTATGATGTTGTAAATTGCTCATTAATCGGATACTCTACTGCGGATTACGTTAATGTGCTGCAGGATTATTTTGTAAAGCAAGATACTTCCATTGAAATAGTAACTGTTTGCTACTGTCTGAACGATGTTTACGGGGCGTCTAAATCAACAGACCTACCTGCAATAGCCAAACAAAATTGGATCGGAAAATTTAACGGGTGGCTCCAGGATAATTATGCCACTTATCGGCTGATAAAATTGCTGGTTTTTAAGAAGAGTAATCGCTACTATCAATATGATGCGGCCTTTTATACAGCCCGTAATCCAAATTTTACGAGCTCTATGCAATTGCTGAAACAATGTGACTCGCTTTGCAAGGAGAGAAACATCTTTTTGAACGTAGTGTTGTTGCCGTATCGTAGTCAGGCCACAGGTTTAGACAAAGAAGAACCACAGGCATTGGTGGATAGTTTCTGTAAAGCAAATGCTATTGAAGTTAGTAATGCCAACGAGTATCTAAAAAAGATCGAAAAGCCATCGAATCTGTACTTGTTTGCTGATGAAATACATTTTTCCGTTGAAGGCCATAAGCGCGTAGCTGAATATCTGACCCGTTAGCAAACTTAGGGTTGGCAGTTCCATAACGGAACCTATATTTGCCTAAAAGTGCAAGTTAAATGACTCATCCGATAAGAAACGACTGGACACTGGAAGAAATCCGTGAAATCTACAATCAACCGGTGCTGGAATTGATTTATAAAGCCGCAACCGTGCATAAAGAATATCAGGCAACCGCCGAAGTGCAGGTCTGTACGCTTTTATCGGTTAAAACCGGCGGATGTTCCGAAGACTGTTCGTATTGCCCGCAGGCTGCGCGCTATGATACAGGTGTTAAAGCCCAGAAAATGATGGATTATGAAGACGTTATCGGACGTGCTTTAAATGCTAAAAACGGTGGTTCTACTCGCTTTTGTATGGGAGCTGCCTGGCGAAGTGTGCGTGATAATACCGACTTTGATAAGGTAATTGATATGGTAAAGGGAGTGAATGCCCTGGGACTTGAGGTGTGTTGCACCCTTGGTATGTTAACCGAGGAACAGGCTGTGCGCTTGAAAGAAGCAGGTCTTTATGCTTACAACCATAACCTGGATACGGGCGAGGACTATTATGGCGATATTATTAGTACGCGCACTTATAACGACCGCTTACAAACGCTGGATAATGTGGAGAAGGCAGGAATTAGTGTGTGTTGTGGCGGCATAATAGGAATGGGCGAATCAAATGAGGACCGTATTAAACTCCTGTATACCCTTGCCACACGCACAAAACACCCGGAAAGTGTTCCAGTTAATGCCTTAGTTGCCGTTAAAGGCACTCCTATGGAAGGCAAAGAACGCGTTCGCATTTGGGAAATGGTACGCATGATTGCTACAGCACGAATTTTGATGCCACAATCCATGGTTCGGTTAAGTGCCGGCAGAAACGAAATGAGCTATGAGCAACAGGCCTTGTGCTTTTTAGCAGGTGCCAATTCTATTTTTACCGGGGAGAAATTGTTAACCACGCCTAACCCCGATTTCGATGCAGACCGCGAAATGTTTGAATTACTTGGATTAACCCCTCGTGAATCATTCAAGCAGGAAAAGGCAACCGTAGCTCATCAATAGTAGGTTATATATATTATGAGCGCTCCTGTTTATCGATATATCCAACAACGGCTACAGGAGCGGAAGACTGCCGACAACTTCCGGGTTTTAGGAAGCTTAATAGGCGGTATAGATTTTACATCGAATGATTACTTAGGCTTAGCCCGTGATAAAGATTTGGCCACTGCTGTAGAGCGGGAATTTACGTCATGTAAAGAACTGCCTTTAGGTAGTACCGGCTCCCGTTTACTTACAGGCAACACAGCCTATGCAATGCAGTTGGAGAAGCAAATAGCTTTATTTCACCACGCTGAGGCAGCCCTTTTGTTTAACAGCGGATTCGATGCTAATTATGGCTTATTAAGTTGCTTGCCGTATCGGGGCGACACGGTTTTATATGATGCTTCCGTACACGCCTCTATACATGATGGTATGCGGAACAGTAAGGCGACTTCAATACCATTTGCACATAATGATGTAGCAGATCTGGAGGTGAAGCTCAAGTCGGCAAAGGGTATTAAATACGTGGTCATTGAAAGCTACTATAGCATGGATGGCGACTTTGCACCACTAAAGCTTATAGCAGCCTTGTGCAAACAATACGAAGCGGGTTTAATTATTGATGAAGCACATGCTACAGGATTATTCGGAGAAAATGGATCAGGATATGCCAATGCGGAAGGGGTGGAGGCAGATTGTTTGGCAAGGATTTACACGTATGGTAAGGCCATGGGAGCACATGGTGCCGCTATAGTGGGCCATAGCGCACTCATTGACTTTCTTATAAACTATTGCCGTCCGTTTATCTTTTCTACTGCCGCGTCGCTTCATTCCTTAGTAGTGGTAAGCTGTGTATACAAGTTCTTACCGTCATTGCAGGCACGCCGCGAGAATCTGCTGCACTTGGTGACCAAATTTAAAGAGAAGTTAGCCGATCTGTCCGCCGGACATATTTTGCCGGGGAATGGCCCTGTACAATCTGTCGTTTTTCCCGGCAATGCCAACATTAAGAGCTTAGCCACTAAGCTGCAGCAACAGGGTTTTGATGTTAGGCCGATACTATACCCTACAGTTCCTAAAGGTACCGAGCGCATCCGTGTTTGTTTACATAGTTTTAATACCACCGAAGAAGTGGTTAAACTTGCCCAGGCAATTAAGAGCGCTTGAATCCACAATTTCCACAAACCGTTTTTGTTACAGGCATTGGTACCAATGTAGGCAAAACCATTGCTGCTGCTGTTTTGGTAGAAGCATTACAAGCTGATTACTGGAAGCCTGTTCAAACGGGTTCTCCGCCGGATAGTGATACTCAAATTGTAAGTTCTCTCATTTCTAATCAAAAAACAAAAACTTATCCGGAAGCATATGTATTCAGTACCCCTTCCTCGCCACACCATGCGGCTGCTCACGAAGGGAAGGAGATTGACCTGCATAATATGCCTCTTCCAATTACTGCAAACCGCTTGATTCTTGAAGGTGCAGGAGGCCTATTAGTGCCATTAAATGGTAATCGATTAATGGCCGATTACATTACCATGCTGCAAATGCCGGTAATTGTGGTGGTCCGCAATTATCTGGGCTCCATCAACCATACACTGCTCACCTTGGAAAACCTGCAACTGCGCAATATCCCGGTGGCCGGACTTGTGTTTAACGGTGATCCCTTCTTGGATAACGAGGCCATCATCCAACAATTTAGCTATGTAAATGTACTTGGGCACATTGCTGAAGCTACAACCATTAATAAGGAATTTGTAGCTGAACAGGCCGCGTTATTACGCCAAAGCATTCAAAAACATTACGTCCTATGAGTAATCGCATCTGGCATCCCTATACTCAAATGCAAACTGCAGGATTGCCGGTCAACATTGTTCGTGGGAAAGGAGCTTATCTATATAGCGAAACTGGAGAGAAGTATATTGATGCAGTAAGCAGTTGGTGGACCAATATCCATGGACATGCACACCCATCCATAGCGGAAAGGCTTGCGCAACAAGCTAAGGAACTTGAGCAGGTGATATTTGCAGGCTTTACACATCCTGCTGCCGAGCGCTTGGCTGAATTGCTGTTAGAGCGTATTCCTTACCACAACAAGGTGTTTTATAGCGACAATGGCTCTACTGCAGTAGAGGCCGGTATTAAAATGGCTTTGCAATACTGGTTCAACCAAGGTGAAAAACGCAACCGCATTATTGCTTTCCGCGATGCTTACCATGGCGATACCTTTGGGTCGATGAGTATCAGCGCAAGGGGCGTATTTACACAACCATTTCAACCTTTGCTTTTTGAAGTGGACTCTATTGATACCCCCGATGGATCTAACAGCGACCACGTTTTACGCCAATTACAAGAGTTATTCATCGATAAAGAGTCGAATATCGCAGCTTTTATCTTTGAGCCTTTGGTATTGGGTTCAGCAGGTATGCTGATGTATCCTCCCCAAGTGCTGGAAGCAATACTTAAGCTTTGCAAAGAATACAGCATACTTACCATTGCCGATGAGGTAATGACCGGCTTTGGTCGCACAGGTAAATTTCTGGCTACTGATCACTGTTTAACCAGGCCAGATATAATTTGCCTTTCAAAAGGGATAACGGGAGGCTTTTTGCCTTTTGCAGCTACCACCTGCACAAACGAGATTTACAACGCTTTTTTATCTGATGACAGAGCAAAAATGTTATTCCACGGGCACAGCTACACCGGTAACCCGCTTGGCTGTGCGGCAGCAATTGCCAGCCTGGAACTGTTTGAAAAAGAGCAGAC
Organism: Chitinophagales bacterium; assembly: GCA_046329495.1. Classification (GTDB taxonomy): domain Bacteria; phylum Bacteroidota; class Bacteroidia; order Chitinophagales; family LD1; genus Bog-950. The sequence continues at coordinate 11,281 of JAXLUO010000034.1, forward strand.
CATGCAGCATGTACAGCGCATCGAATTGCAGCACAAAGCAGCTTCGGCATTACTTAGCACCTATAGTAGTATAACAAACATACGCATATGCGGCACTATACTGGCGCTGGAGTATAGGAGCGCAACCACCGGCTATCTTAGCAACATTCGCGATGCCGCCTGGCGCTATTTTATGGACCGCCACATTATACTGCGTCCGCTTGGCAACACTGTTTATGTATTACCACCGTATTGTATTAGTAACGCGGACCTTGAAGAGGTATATAAGGTATTGGAAGGCTTTGCACAACACCTGCTCACTTCTACCGTTGAATAAACCGCATTTACCGTAGCAGTATATTGCTAAATACTGTAAAAAAGAGGTCGACGTTTTAATCTTCTTTATATTCGTTGTATGAGGCATTGGCTGGCTTTATTTGGCCTGTTGTTTTTAATATGTGCTGGGGGCATTGCTCAGGATACCGTGGTAATAAAGGGAACGGTAAGTGATGCTTATTCGCAAAAGCGATTGAGCTATGTAAACGTCATCGACTCTAAACAGAGTGTAACTTACAATACGGATGGCAATGGTCAGTTTACCTTAACCACGGTTAAGAATGACACCCTGTTTCTTTTCTACCCAGGCTACCAAACTTGTAAATTCTCGGTGGCCGATTCTGCTGCTAAGAATGAATACAAGTTGAATCTTACCATGGAGCGCCTTTCAACCGGGTTAAGCCAGCCTGTAATTATTAAGGCCGCCAAAACCCTGGAACAGATTGAGGAGGAGCGCAAGAAGCTTGGCATTACGCCCCGCGAGTTAGAACGCCCTGAACTTAGTTTTACAAGCCCCATAAGCGCCCTTTACGAGTTGCTCAGCAACCGAGCACATGAACGCGAAAAGTTAAAGAAGCAAATCCGTGAGGATGAACGCCAGAAGATCTTTAAAGAGCTTTGCCGTTACTATAACGAAAACGCACTAATAGACTTGCCTGAAGAGAACTTTGACGACTTCGACCGCTTTTGTGGATTGACGTTAGACTTTATTAAAACCGCCAGCGATTACGAGTTGACTAAAGCCGTAGTAGGCATGTATAACAAATATGCCCGCCTGAATGGTTTGATAAAATAAACTACAAGAAGCTGTCCAGCGCTAAAACATAGCTCTCCATACCAAAGCCTGCAATTATACCCCTGCATACTCCGCTGATTAACGAGGTATGCCTGAATTCTTCCCTTGAGTATGGGTTACTGATGTGCACTTCGATAACAGGCGTTTTAACGGCCGCCACTGCATCGCGGATGGCAACGCTGGTATGGGTATAGCCGCCGGCATTTAGTATTATGCCATCGTAAGTAAACCCTACTTCCTGTATCTTGTCAATCAACTCGCCTTCAATATTGGATTGAAAGGTGCTTAGCTGCACCTCATCTTCATACACCTCTTTAATATCATCAAAGAACTCCTTAAAGCTGATGTTGCCGTAAATATCCGGTTCGCGTTTGCCCAGCAGGTTCAGGTTCGGGCCATTGATAATGATGATCTTCTTCTTACTCATAATTAAGGCTCAAAGGTCTGTTTTTAAGGCTAAAGCGCAAACTAAATGCTCCATTGCCTTTACACAGTGGAATACTTACACTACCAGAACTGCCATTTAACACCGCTAAGCCTTAAACTTGTAGTATGAGCTGGCAAGGCTACATAAAAGGGTTTAAGAGCTATCTGCAACTGGAGAAAAGCCTTTCGGCTAACTCCATTGAAGCCTACCTGCACGATGTAGGTAAGTTTGTTGGCTACCTTGATAGCGAGAACCTGCAATTGAGTGTAGAGGATGTTAAACTTGGTCATTTAGAAGGGTTTGTAAAGGCTATACATGAGTTGGGTTTTGACGCCCACAGCCAGGCCAGGATTATTTCGGGGCTTAGGGCTTTTTACAAGTATTTGATGGTGGAAGACGTAGTATCCGTTAACCCCACTGAACTGCTTTCTTCTCCCAAGTTAGCACGTAAGCTACCCGATACGCTTTCGGTGGAGGAGATCAATGCACTACTTGATTCAATTGACCTAAGCACACCCGAAGGCACCCGCAACCGCGCCATGCTGGAGGTGCTGTATGGCTGCGGCCTGCGCGTTAGCGAGCTGGTAAACCTTAAGATATCGAACATGTATTTGGATGTAGAGTTCATTAAGGTTACCGGTAAAGGCGATAAAGAACGATTGGTGCCCATTGGTTCGCAGGCTGTTAAATACATTAAGCAATACAAGGATCATGTGCGCAACCAGCTTGACATTAAGAAAGGAGAGGAGGACATGCTGTTTTTGAACCGCCGCGGTAAACGCCTTACCCGCATGTATGTGTTCCTGGTTATTAAGGAATGTGCCGCAGCTATTGGCTTAAAAAAGACCATCTCTCCACATACCTTCCGCCACTCGTTTGCCACCCACTTAATTGAGGGCGGCGCCGATTTACGGGCCGTGCAGGAAATGCTTGGACATGCTTCTATTACTACTACGGAGATCTATACCCACCTCGATCGCGATTATCTGCGCTCCACCATCATGCAATTCCATCCGCGCTATAAACCTGCTTAACCTGCCAATTCTTTCATGCGGTTTAAACGTGCTGTTTCGTTGGCGGCAAACCAACTATCCTTACTCAATTCGTTATAGGCAAACTGAAAGTACATCTTGTGTATTTCTTCGCCTTTTAGCAGGTATAGCTCCCCTAACTCTTCGTACACATACCCATCTGCTGCTTCACCTTTTACCATCTCCTCCATTAAGCCCAATTGCACCTTAATTGCATCATCAATGCGGTTTAAGGCGCGCAGGGTCCGCGCTACTGTCCACTTGGCAATAAACACAGCCGGAGTGGTTTCCTTGCCTTGCCTGGCTGCCATGTCCTGCCGCCACTTAAGTGCACGCAGAAAAATGCTCAGAGCTAATTCATATTGTCCCAAATCAAAGTAGCCCCAACCAAGGTTGTTGTATAACGAGCCTAACCAATCCTTGGCCCTTTCCTGCGTGCTTTGTTCGGCCTTCAATACTCCCTCCTTATTCAGCTCAATAGACTCCAAAGGCGGTGCTACTATTGCCAGCATATGGATGGCATCTATGGCGTAGAAATCCTCTTTAAGTTCCACCGCCAGTTGCTTAGCAATCTCAAACTCAGCTTTAGCCTCTTCCTTTTTACCTGAGGAATTGAATGTTCTGCCCCGTTCTAAATGATAACGGATGTGTTCAACCCCGCTGTTTATCCCCAGTTTCTCCTTTACCTCATTCAGCAAATCGTGCGCTTCGGTAAACAGGCGGCGCAGACTGTAGGTGCGTGCTAATTGCGTAAGCAATTGCAGGTAAGCCCCTTTATCTTTACTCTCGGGATATTCGCTTAGCAGGCTTCTGAATCTTGCTTCGGTTTCAGCCGGGTTGTTGTAATCCCAAAGTTTATCGAACGGTTGCATAACTTAATTTTGTGTTGCTAAAATAGAACTCTGTTCCTCTTTGGCAACCTTAGTCTACCTTGGCAACAAACACATCGATCCGGTCATTTAATTTGGCATCTATTAAGCGTTGTATGTTCACTTTGCCGATTACGTACTTAGTTTCAGGACTCCAGTAGCGCTGGCTGATGTCATGCACCTGTAACTCATCCAACAGGTTGTCATCGCTGTAGCGGATATACAGATTAATGTCGTGGTCGTTACTAAATGGCACATCACCATTTTGCTGCACCTTTTTGTATTCGTATCGGTAGTTATAACTAAGGGCTGCAATGTCTGACAGCACCGCCGAACCCGTTGGGTGGCTACCAGCACCCTTTCCTAAAAAGAACTGCTTGTCGGAAAATGCCGCCCCTAACTGCACGGCGTTAAACTCGTTGCGCACATCGTAAAACAAATCATGCGGCTTAATGAATTTGGGAATAACGTAGGCTACTACCTTGTTGCCGGGTCGATAGGTATGGGCAATCAGTTTGATTTTATACCCCTTCTCGCGGGCATAGGTTGAATCAGCCACCGAAAGGTTCTGTATACCAAAGTTGAATACCTTTTCGGGCTGCACAAACAGGCCGAAAGTATGCGTAGTTAAAATGGTCAGTTTAAACTTAGGGTCAAAGGCCTTTACATCCAGTGTGGGGTTACTTTCGGCAAATCCCAGTTCCTGTGCCTGCTTTAGCGCAGCTTCGTACGATAATCCTTCTTCTGAGGTTTTAGTTAGTATGTAGTTGGTGGTTCCGTTGCAGATGCCTTCCAGACTATCCAGTAAATCGTTATCGTAATATTCCTCCAGGTTGCGGATTACAGGTATACTACCGCATACCGAAGCTTCGTATAAAAAAGGGGCATGGTATTGCTGTTGCAGTTGGTATAACTCCTGCAAATGCTCAGCAATCATTTTCTTGTTGGCTGATACAACCGCCTTGCCTTTTTTTAATGCGGTAGTTACAATCTCGTAGGCTTCCTCGGCATTGTCAATAAGTTCAACCACCACATCTAAGCTATCATCGTTCAAAATATCCTCCTTGCTAAAGGTGAAATACTCCGCCGGCAAATCGCGTTTCTTATCGCGGTGCTTTACGCAAATGCGCACCACCTCGGCATTAATACCTTTGGTTTTATGCAGCACATCGTATAAACCATGGCCAACTACACCGTAGCCAAACAATCCTATTCGTAATTTTCTGCTCATATCTTTTCACAAGGCTTGCCGCCTTTTTCGTTTTGAGTTTAATTAAATGTCCAGTGTTTCTTTAAGTAATTGAGTTATAGTGGGTGTTTCAATTAAAAAGCCATCATGCCCGTATTGCGAACCGATGATCTTTAACTTAGCACCGGGTATATATTCGGCCAGCAACTGCTGCTCGCTCACCGGAAACAGAATATCGGAACTAATACCCACCACCAGCGTTTTAGCGCGTATGGTGCTTAATGCCTGTTCAACCGTACCGCGGCCATAGCCTACATTGTGCGAGTCCATTGCTTTGCTGAGCGTGTAATAGCTATCGGCATTAAAGCGCTTGCTGAGTTTCTGCCCCTGGTAACGCTGGTAACCAGCAGCCAGAAATCCATCAGTTTTATGCTCTGGGTCGGTTTGGGTTTTCTCGTACATGTGGTAATTGCGGTAGCTAAGCATAGCAATGGCTCTTGCCGCCTCCAGCCCCTTTTCGCCTAATTCAAGCGCCATGCGTTGTGCTTCGTTAAAGGCAATACCCCAGGCAGAATGCCGTGCGTTTGTTGCAATCAGAAATAGCTGCTTCACAAAATCAGGTTCGGCAATGGCCCATTCCATCGCCTGTTGCCCACCCAGCGAACCACCGCAAAGCAAATGGATGCTGCGTATATTTAGGTGCTTCGCCAATAACCGGTGCGCACTTACCATATCGCGAACACTTATGAATGGGAAACCTTTCCCGTAAGGTTGGTTTGTTTTGGGATTAATGCTGGCGGCACCGGTAGTTCCATAGCAACTACCCAATATGTTGGCACACACCACGTAATATTTATCCGTATCAAATACTAAGCCTTTGCCGGTAGTGCCGGGCCACCAATCAGCCACATCGGCATTGGCAGTAAGGGCATGGCAGATATAAATTACATTGTTTGCTTGTTTGTTTAATGTGCCCCAGGCACAAAAAGCAATCTCGGGCTGCTCCAGTATTTCACCGTTCTCCAGCACTAAAACACCATCGTGTTTGTATATCTCTGTTTGCATGCTCATTCGCTAAAAAATACCTCCGTGGTTTTGATGCCGGTTCTTCAACAGTTTCCCTTTACCCATTTGTTATCCTAAACCAATCCATTTTACAGGCTCTGCTATCTGTTCAGGTTACCGTTTCGCTACCAACGGAGGCTTTACCAAAAAAAATATCCTAACGCGCTACCGGTGGCGTAGTGCTGCCGGCCAGCGTTCCTGTGCTTGTTTTAATTGCGTCAAACGATTGACGGATGTCGCCCAGTATATCTTCTATATGTTCAATACCTACGCTCAAGCGAATCAATCCCGGGGTAACACCGGCGTTGCGTTGTTCCGCTTCGCTTAATTGCTCGTGCGTAGTGCTGGCCGGGTGAATAGCCAGGCTTTTGGCATCGCCTACATTGGCTAAATGGCTAATCAATTTCAGGTTATTGATAAAGGCTTTTGCAGCTTCTTTACCACCTTTAATTTCAAAGTTAAGCACACCACCAAAACCATTGCTCAGGTATTTCTTCGCATTTTTATAGTATGGGTTGCTTTCCAAACCGGGGTAGATTACTTTGTCTACAAACTCGCTCTTCTCTAACCATTTGGCCAGGGCAAGCGCATTATCAGTAGTGCGTTGAACGCGCAGCGATAAGGTTTCTAAGCCCTGCAATAGCAGGAAGGCGTTGAAGGGACTCAATGCAGGACCGTGATCGCGTAAGCCTTCTACACGTGCGCGGATAATAAAGGCAATGTTGCCAAACGGTCCATCGGTGCCGAATACCTCCCAAAAGCGCAGGCCATGGTAACCTTCGCTTGGCTCGGTAAATTGAGGGAACTTGCCATTGCCCCAATTGTAGTTTCCGCCGTCAACAATTACACCGCCAATACTGGTGCCGTGGCCGCCAATCCATTTGGTAGCCGATTGTACCACCACGTTGGCCCCATGCTCCAGCGGACGAAACAGATACCCCGCCGCACCAAAGGTATTATCTACCACCAATGGTATATCGTATTTTTTAGCTACTGCCGCAATGGCTTCAAAGTCGGGGATGTTGAGTTGCGGGTTGCCTATGGTTTCCAGGTAAATAGCCTTGGTACGGTTGTCAATCAATTTCTCGAAGCTTTCCGCATTATCACCGGCAGCAAAGCGGGCTTCAATACCCAGCTTTTTAAAGGACACCTTAAATTGGTTAAAGGTGCCCCCGTACAGGTAGCTGGTGCTTACAAAGTTATCGCCGGCTTCCAGCAGGTTGGTTAAGGCAATGAACTGTGCGGCTTGTCCGCTGGCGGTGGCCAGTGCTGCCACACCACCTTCCAGCGCTGCTATGCGTTTCTCGAACACATCGGTAGTAGGGTTGCCGATGCGGGTGTAAATGTTGCCGAACTCTTTTAAACCAAACAGGTTAGCGGCATGGTCGGCATTATCGAATACATACGAAGAGGTTTGATAGATAGGCACAGCGCGTGATTTGGTTACAGGATCGGCCACCTGACCGGCGTGCAATTGCAGTGTTTCAAATTTATAGTTGCTCATTTTATTTAAAGTTTAAAGCGTATTAATTAAGGAAAATCTTAAATCCAAATAGTTTCAGGTTTCCCTCTAACAGGGAAACGATTGTGCCGGGCCCCCGGCGGGGCATTCGTATGGCAGGCAAGGCGCCTTTACATCGGCGGTTGCTGTTTGGAAACAGATATATGTGTATACGGACTTTCACTTTTTAAGGACTTAAAAGAGACCAGGGAATAAAACAAACAGGAAATACTAACGAATAGGATCTGTTGCTATTAGCACATACAACAGCACATACACATACACCACATGGCGTGGGCTTGAGAGATTATGTGTGTGTTCGATTTCATTTGTGCTGCAAATAAAAATGCATCGGTTTAATTCTCCAAATGTTTTGAAGAAAATAAATCAGCTTTCAGTTAGTTTCAGGTGCGTTTTACCAATGAAAACTGCCGGTTATTTTTCTTTAAAAATCTTTATACGGCTGTTACCGGCAGGCGATTTTATGGTTACCAGGTAGATGCATGCAGGATATTGCCCCATGTTCAGTTTTATGGCTGAGGCATTGCTAAAGCTGCTTTGCAATAACTGCCCGTTGGCATTATAGAGATAAATTTCCCGCTTATCGGTAGAGGTAAATTGCAGGTTTAACTGCTCCCTAACCGGATTAGGCCAGGCCCTGATGCTTTCGGTAGTAAGCGAGGGGATGCCCGAGAAAACCGTGCAGCTCGCCGTATCGCTGCACCAGGCATTTGCCATACTAACGGCATAGGCATTACCGGGCTGGCAGATAAACCAATTGCTTGTTCCCGATTTCAATACCGTTTGTGTGCCGCAGGCAAAAAAGGTATAACTGGTATAACCCGCAGGTGCTATAAGCGTATCGCCGCTTACCGTTACAGTGGTATCAAAGTTGCGGATAAACAAGCTGAGGGTAATAACCGAATCGCAGCCCGCTGAATTGCTAATGGTATCGTTATAGGTACCGGTGCTGCTTAACCAGTTACCGCCAAAAAAATAACCGCGGTTGCTGCAGGCGCTATCGGCGTAGGCAAAGTAGGTTTTGGTGCCTGTATCTACATGCAGTTTATAAGGCGCTAACAGATTTAAAGGAATAGGGCTGCCATTGAACAGAAACACCGCCGTATAATGGATGGTGAACTTATAATCGCCGGGGGCTGCGTTTAGTTGTCCGTAGATGCTGATACAGCCGCGCTCACCGCCGTTAAGTTTACCGCTGGTTGGGTTGGTGCTATAATGCAGATCGGCAGGGAAGTCGGGCACCGAATCCAACTGTACATATTCCACAGGATACGTGCCGATGGCAACCGATACGGTGGTGGGCACATAAATCTGAATCACTTCCTCGTATTGAGAACCCACACAGCCGGGTTTAAGAAAGCTACCGGTATCCGGATAAAAGCCGGGGGACTGAATGGTGCTATCAATAGCGCACTGACTGTAAACAGCCTGCGTGCCGATGAGCAAAAACAAAAAGGGTAGGAGCTTCTTCATAACGGGTGAGTGAAGATAAAAGGATTTGATGTTAAAATACATTGCCACGGATACCACCGATGAAATAGTTTACAGTTTTCAGTTTACGGTTTACCGTTTGTGTAAGCCTAAATAGGGTTGACCGATTTTGAGTTTAAAATTTCAAGCTTAAAGTTGAACAGCCGAATGCGTTTATTTAATGTGTACGATTGATAGGGTGCGTTTGGGGCTTTTTTCGCTTAGGGTTATCAACACTGCTTGTGCAAGCTTGTGCAGTTTTTTGCTTGTGCATCTATTACGGAAAAAATTATGTAAGCCAATTTGTGTGTTAAAATGAAACAAAAATGCATTTTTGGGGAAAATGGGTGTCTTTATTTCTGTACGGCAAAATGCCTGAATTGAGTTATACACATTTTGTAAAATACTAATGGGTTACAGCTCCGGACCGGATACACTTTTCCCTATCTCCCGGGGAATGGTTGGCGACCTGAGAGTTGCTTTAGTGTTTACACGGCTGTCAAAGAACGGTGGCTGTAAAGGTAATAATAAGGATTTAAAGTTTCAAATAAAGATACTAATAATTAACAAAATAGATAACTCCTCCAGGTTATGGGTTTAGGTTGCCATCCAAACTATTTTCCCCTAAATGATTGCAGTGCCGGAATCGAAATACGGAATTTTGGCTACAGCTCTTAAGTTGGGAAGGAATTGCCTTTATTCTGCATTTAGTTGTTATACAAAAAAAGCCCCGCCGAAGCGGGGCTTTTAAAACTAAACCAACGTTCTTTATTTCTCGGTTACGGTAATTATTCCGGCACCGTTGTAGCTGTGGTATTCGCCGTTATACATGGCATCGGCCATTACCGGACCCATGATATAGTTACCCGGCGATACGGCACGCACGGCATAGTAATACGTTTGCGTGGCGCTGTAGGCATCCACAAACAGGTTAATACGGTCATCGCGGATATCGAGGTAGGTAGGCGAGTTCTCGTTCTTTATCCAATCCATACCCGGTATCTCCTTGGTGCGCGGGTTTTCAATCTCGAAACCGGCCGGCAGCATATCGGTAATTACAATGTTCTCGATATTGCCTTCGTAGGCCTTCTCCAGCGTTAACTGCACAATTACCAAATCGTTTTGCTGGAAGGTATTACCCGAAAGCACATGTCCATAGCGATCGAAGAAGCGCTTACGCACTTTAATGTAGCTGTCTTCTTCTTTAAAGCTGCCGTCTTTACTAATGCCTTCTGCTTCCCAGAAGTAATACATTTTACCATTACCGGTGGCAGCCAGTTGCACGTTACTACCTCCTAATTGTTTGGCCGTAAGCTTTAAGGTGCTGCCATCGCAAGTAGCTACCTGTTTGCCGTTAACCTTAACGGTACAACTGATGTTGCTGTTGTTAGCCTGGCGGGCAATTTTACCCAGGGCCAAAAAGCCAAAGGCGCGCTCCTGTGTGCTTAAGTAGGTACGTTCTTTCAGCAGTTGCGATACATGGCGGGCCATGGTGCCTATCTGCGGATTCTGCGGGTCTACTTCCAGTATGGCGTTCAGCGCAATGGCTTCGTCGCGCAGGTCGCTGGCAAAGCTGCCACCGGTTTCTTTCTTAGCAAACTCGCCGCTAAAGCTGGTAGGCAGCAGTTCCTTGAACTTGCCCTTATCGCCTGCAATGGCAAAGGCAGCAGAAAGCAGGTAACGGCCATCCAGCGAAAGCTGTTCGGCGTTTTGCTTGTAGTAGTTCATGGTGCTTACCTGCGGTTTACCGGCAAGCGCCAACACATACAGCGAGTAGGCTACTTCCTTAGGGGCAATGCGGCGGTGCTGCAGGGTGCCGCCTACTATGCTGGTGTAGTAGTAATACTCAACGGTTTCGCGGTTCTTAAGCTTGGCATTCAGGTATTCAAAGATGTTTGGCAACAGGCTCTTTTCTACCTCAAAGCCTGCCTTTTTAGCTTCCAGCAAAAAGTGCGCGGCATA
>JAXLUO010000035.1:0-8008 GCA_046329495.1 Chitinophagales bacterium
CACCACCAAGGTGGATGTAGACAACCTACAGCCCGACCATCAATATTACTATCGCTTTACAACCACTGATAAACGCCATTCGCAAACGGGTATAGCCTATACCCTGCCGGGCGATTCGGTAAAACAATTCAAACTGGCCGTAGTAAGTTGCTCCAGCATTTGGGCCGGATACTTTAATGCTTACCGACGCATTGCAGAACGCAGCGACATTAAGTTTTTAGTGCACCTGGGCGATTATGTGTACGATTACCCCGATGACCGGCAACTGTGCCGTATGCCCGAAGGCAAGGTGGTAGACTGCGCCTGTTTGGTGGATTGGCAGGAACGGCACACCTACTATCTGCTGGACCCTGATTTACGTGCAGCCCGTCAAAACAAGACATGGATAGCTGAATGGGACAACCACGATACAGATGTGGAGGCCCCCGGTAAACAGGAAGAAGCCGTGCAGGCTTTTTGGGATTACCTGCCCATCCGCCAGCCCGACCCTGCACATCCCGAGAAAATTTATCGCCGCTTTCAGTTTGGTCGGCTAGCTGATTTAACCATGATTGACATGCAGTTGTTCAGGGGTAAAGAAGAATTTGCACCGGGTAAAAAATCGGTACTGGGTGCCGAGCAGGATGCCTGGTTAAAAAATAATCTGAAAGCCAGTACCACACAATGGCACTTGTTGGGCAACCAGGAAATGATGGTAGACTGGTTGAGTGAAGGCGCTCCGAAGTTCATTAGCAAAAAGCGCGGTAACGGACATGTGTTTGATACCGGCAACTGGAATGGTTTCCCCGAAGACCGTCAACGTTTATACGACTTTATTGACAGCAATCATATTAATAATGTTGTAGTGCTTACAGGGGACATCCACATGAGCTTTGTGATGGATGCTACCGGCTACCCTAAGGATAAAACCAAATACAATAAGAAAACCGGCAAGGGCGCTGTGGCCGTAGAAATAACCGGCCCCAGCATTTCGCGGGTAAACATGAAGGAGGTAGGTGTGCCCGGCTTTTTAATTCCGGCCATTCAAAATTTCAGCAAAAGCATTAACCCGCACCATTTGTGGGTGCAGTTTAGCAAACACGGTTACTTTACCATTAATGTAACACCCGAAAAAAGTATAGCCGAGTTTTGGTACGTGCCTATTAAAAAACGGACAAACAAGCAAAGCTTCGGGAAGGGTTTTGTAGTAAAGGACAAGGCCAACCACTGGGAACGCAAATTCATAAACAAGCAGAAAAAAGGAACCTACCCTCCGCAACGGCATGGTAATTGATATGAATAGAAAATCTATTTTTACCGTATTAATATGAAACGTAGCTACCTCCTGCTTATAGGCCTGTTTATAGCGCTAACCGGTTTTGCGCAAAACAAACCCCTACCCGCTAAAACCTTTGTAACCCTGCGCGATTCAACTACCAGCATGGATGTGGTAATGATGCAGGGAAAGGGCGGCAGTTTATCGCTGGAGGGCCGCAATGTGCGTTTGTTCAATGGTTTTTTCGAAAACAAAACCAGCGATAAATTCAAAGCACCGCAAGCCGGCAACATAATGTGGCTCATCAATGGCCGCGAGTTTATTTCCGGTAATTACTTTTTAGGCGATAGCACCGGCTACATCATATTTACCAGGGATGGTAAAGAATATGTAAACGCTATTACCCCTTCGGGCACGTCCTTTTTTAAATCGCAGGTAAAGAACTAACAGCACGTACGGCTGTATTGGTGGCATCCTTTTTTTTCGGAACTTTGGCAGTCCTAAAAGTACGCGTATGCCAAGTTTTGATGTATTGAGTAAAGTTGATCCGCAAATAGTGGAGAACGCCATTAACGTAGCCCGCAAGGAGATCATTAACCGCTACGACTTCCACGGCTCCAATACCGAAATTGACTTCAACAAAAAGGAATTGACCATTCAGATTACTACGGAGAATGAGATGCGCTTAACTACTATAGTTGACATCATTATTACCCGTGGTGCCAAGCAGGGCATCGATCCGCGCAGTTACGATACCAGTAAAGAGCACTACCCAAGCGGCGCTACTGTTAAACAGGATATTAAATTAAAGAACGGCCTGGATGCCGATGCGATAAAGAAGATACTGAAAGCTATAAAAGATACAGGCCTTAAAGTGCAGCCGCAAAAGATGGATAACATTGTACGCGTTAGCAGCAAAAAAATCGACGACCTGCAGATGACCATGGCGGCCTTACGCAAGCAGGATTTCGGCTTTCCTTTACAGTTTGAAAACATGAAAAGCTAAATACTTTCAATCTAAAAACTACATTCAAAAATTTAAAATCAGCGCGATGGGGTTCTTTGACAACATGAAACAGATAATGGAAATTAAGCAACGTATGGACGAGGTAAAGAAACGCCTTGACACCATCGAAGTAATTTCTGAAAATGAATTTGTGAAGGTTACGGTTACCGGCAACCGCAAAATAAAAGATGTAGAAATTAAGCGCATGGACGACCGCATTGACCTGGAAGCCAAAATAAAGGCGGCGGTAAACGAGGCTATGGAAAAGGCCGAGAATGTACTGCAAAGCGAGATGATGGGCGCCACCAAAGGGATGATGCCCGATAACCTGCCCGGCATGTAGTTACAGGGTGTGGCGCAACACCAGCGCCGTTGAAGTTCCTTTTTTAATGAATACCGGAAATTCCTCTAATGGGAAACTCAGGTACTCGCTGGTGCCGCCGGTATAAATCCGCTCTTTGTTATACAAGTAAACCCAATCGCTGCCGGCAGGGAAGTTGATAGTAACATCGGTGCCGTTATCCAGCATAGGCGTTACAAAAATGTCATCGCCCAGCATATAGCTGTAATCGGTTTTATTGAAGAAGGTTATAATGGACTTGTTTTCAGCATAGGCTTTCTTTGCAGCTTCCATCAAGTAGCCCGTTATATACTTATCGCGCATAATAGCTAAGCCCTTGTAAATATCTGTGGTTTGTTGGTCGAACATCCAGGGGCGATGCTCCCCTCCTCCACCGTTTTCCATAAGCGGACAGAAGGTGCCCAACTGCGCCCAGCGAATGAATACATCTTTGGTACGGCCAAGCGAAGAGCCGTCTTCGCGATAACCACCGATATCCGAACCGAAGGCCATGTAGGGATAAACCGAACTCCAATACATGTTATTCAATGCGGCCTTCATACCATCATAAGTTGCATCCTGGTCGCCTACCCAGCAGGCCCAACCTATCTCTTTCGGTGTAAAGGCAACAAAGTCGCCACCAAAATCACCAAGGTTATAGTTGTCAATCGGGCGGCTCATGATAATACGATCGTTACCCAGTTTCTGACGTGTATAATCATGAAAAAGTTGATAGTAATGATGCGAATAATCGAGGCGAGTAACCGTTGCAGCTAACCCCGGCGAGTAGGTGGCAGAGAGCGCATAGTAATCGCTGCCATCGCATTTCCAGCCATCAATACCCAGGGCCAGCGTGCTATCCATCATACCCTTCCACCAGTTTACAGCATCGGGGTTATACAGGTCTATTAAACTGCCATTGCCCTTCCACCAATGAAAAACCGCAGGTGTTGTTGCCGATGCATTGGCTTTCATAAAATAGTCGTGCGAAGCAGCATAATCATACAGCGGGTGTACGTTGGTATCAATTACACCGGTTATCCAAAACAACACTTTTACGTTTTTACTGTGGAAGTAGTCCACCATTTCCTTCGCATCGCCGTAGCTGTTGGGGTCGCAGATAAAGGTGTTGTATTCCGTTTCCCAGGGGCTATCGATAATTATAGCATCCACCGGAATACCATGCGCCATATAATCATCCACCAATTGCCTTGCACTTACGCTGGTGCCTTCATCTTCCCATACCCAATGCTGAAACACCCATTTAGGCCAGGGCGTTGTTTGAATATAGGTCGTATCATGGCCCGATGTGTCGATGGGATTACCATCGGGTGTTTTGTCTTTTTTGCACGAAGTCCAGGTTAGGGTAAAAGCAAACAGGCCGATGCTTAGCAGTACGAGTTTTCGCATACCGGTACGGGTTTAGGGTTTGGTTCCCTAAACCTAAGCAATTTTTTGCTTAATCGATTTTGATAACCGATTTGCCTACACTGCCCGAACGGCCCTTGAGTGTAACCACATAAAACCCTTTTGCCAGGCCACTGCCGTCAAATTCGGCATAGTTGGTGCCCTGCATCGAGAGGCCGAGGTTGCGGGTAAGCACTACACGTCCGCTTGCATCCTGCACCTGTAAGGTAATAGGCTCAGGCTTATATGTATCGTATTGTATCAGCACCTCACTGATGAATGGGTTGGGGTGTATAGAGATAGTGGTTACGTTATCGCTTAATTGCTTAATGCCCGTTCCGGGTAATACGCCGGGTGCAGGAGCAGGATAGGCATTTAAAGCAGTAGAAGGCGTGTTGCAGGAATACAAGTGATGTGTGCCGGCATCTACACACCAACTGGTGCCTACATAGGCCGTATAGTTTTTGGTTAACACATCCGATACATACACATAATCGCTCTGCACTTTGCCCGGGCGCACATCCAGCACGCAATAGCCATGCAGGTGCAAGTCAACAAACCGCACATGTTGCGCCAGCGAAAGAATTACACTTTCCGAAATAAGCGGCGGCAACTCATTACTGCTGGAAATACTGGTGCACACAAATTCAACACCTGCCGAGTTTTCCCGGTTTAGCGAATCGTAACCTGTAAGTGGTAAATCATTCGCCCAGCTGGTATGTATATCGCCGGTAAGCACTACTACGTTTTGGATATTATGACCGGTGACAAAGTCATAGAATTTTTCGCGCTCAAAAGGATAGCCATCCCATTGGTCGGGGTTAACGATGCTGGCAGGGCCAAATACACCCGGTGGAATGACAAGGGGTGTCATCATTACCTGCTGACCGATTATTTGCCAGGTAGCGGTTGAACTATCCAGATTATTCTCCAGCCAGTTGAATTGCTCAGGGCCAACCATGGTGCGGGTGCTATCGTTCAGTATGCTATCGGTTATAGCCAACACACTGCCACCGGCTTGCTTACTACGGTCGTATAGGCGTGTATCCAGCATATTCAGGTCCAGCAGGTCACCAAACGTAAAGCGGCGGAAAATGCGAAACGTATCATTGGGGTCAGGCATGCGAACGGGCATCCATTCTTCATAGGTTTCCACACCATTAACTTTGCGGTCGTACCAGGGGCCATCGTTTACGCCGTGGTTCTTAGCGCCATCGGTATACGAGTTGTTGGCAGTTTCGTGATCATCCCAAACACATATCCAGGGGAATTGACGATGAGCCTCCTGCAGATCGGGATCCAGATGATATTGCGATTGGCGCATGCGATACTCAAATAGTTGCACTGTTTTTTTAGCCGGCTCGTGCGTGCGGTCGGGTATGATAGTATCAGGGCCTCCTTCGTACGTGTAATCGCCTAAAAACAATACCGCATCAATATCATTGCGTTTGCTTAAGTCTTTGTGTGCATTGTAATACCCTTTTTGGTAATCCTGGCAACTGGCTACGGCAAAGCGAAGGTTGTTTACAGTTCCGGTTGGCAAGGTACGGGTACGGCCTACAATAGAAGGCACAGTATCGTATAAAAAACGGTAGTAATACCAGCTATTCGGTTGCAGCCCTGTTACATCTACCTTAACGGTATAATCAAGCGTACTATCGGTGCTTACCTGTCCGCTGGCTACAATGGTATTAAACAAAGTATCCGTAGCCATTTGCCAGTTCACCTGTACGGGGTCAACCGGCGGGTCCAATGTAATGCGGGTCCATATAATTACCCGGTCAGTAAGCGGATCGCCCGAAGCTACGCCATGATAAAAGGGATACATATAAGGATTCAACTGCGAACGACTACCATCGGTAACCCCTTGGGCTGAGCTACCGGATGACAAAAACAGAAATACCGTTAACAGGGTAAAAGCAAAACGCATAAAGTAGATTTAGAGGTAAAGTATTCTCGCTGACCGCAGCCTGCACTTTGCCTAAACACATAAAAATCAACCGGCTGCGTAAGCAATTTACGGATTGTTTTTAAAATTCGTTGTTTAGCTGCCTCAAATAATTGTTATGAAGTTCGGAACCAAAGCTATACATGCGGGTTTAGAGCCCGACCCGTCCACCGGGGCCATTATGACCCCTATTTTCCAAACCAGCACCTATGTGCAGGAATCGCCCGGCAAGCATAAAGGTTATGCCTATGCCCGCGGTAAGAACCCTACGCGTGCTGCCCTCGAAAAAAATATAGCAGCGCTTGAAAACGGCAAGTATTGTTTGTGCTTTAGCAGCGGCATGGGTGCTACCGACGCCGTTATTAAACTATTGCGCCCCGGCGATGAAGTTATTACAGGCGATGATTTGTATGGTGGTACGTACCGCATGTTTGTGCGGGTATTCGCTAACTACGGCATCAAGTTTCACTTTGTAAACATGAACGACCCTGCCGAGGTAGAAAAGAAGGTGAACGCCAACACCAAACTTATTTGGGTGGAAACACCAACCAACCCTACTATGCAAATAGTAGACCTGGCAGCCATGAACGCCATCGCTAAAAAGAATAAGGTGCTGTTTGCGGTTGACAATACTTTTGCCTCACCTTTCCTGCAAAATCCGTTCGACTTTGGCGCTGATATAGTAATGCACAGCGTAACCAAATACCTGGGCGGCCACAGCGATGTGGTAATGGGTGCACTGGTGATTAATGACGACAGCCTATATGAACAACTGGCCTTTATCCATAACAGTTGCGGAGCCACACCGGGTCCGATGGATAGTTTTCTGGTATTACGTGGTATTAAAACCCTGCACCTGCGCATGGAGCGTCACTGTTTTAACGGTCGCAAAGTGGCGGAGTATTTAAAGAGCCACCCGCGTATTGATAAAATATACTGGCCGGGTTTTACCGACCATCCCAACCACGAAGTAGCTAAAAAGCAAATGCGCGATTTTGGCGGTATGATTTCGTTTACGCTGAAGAATGCCGATGTAAACGACACGTTCAAACTGGCCTCTTCGTTCGAGGTGTTCTCGCTGGCAGAATCATTAGGCGGCGTAGAATCGCTGATCAACCACCCCGCTACCATGACCCATGCATCGGTACCCAAAGCCGAGCGCGAAAAGGTAGGCGTAACCGACAACCTTCTCCGTTTAAGCGTAGGTGTGGAAGATATAGAAGACCTGCTGGCAGATTTAAAGCAGGCCTTGGAGAAATAATCCAACTACCACTAACAAAAAAGGGCCCCCAACGGAGGCCCTTTTTTGTTACGGCAACCCCGTAGGATTACAGCACAATGTCTTTTACTTTAATATCAGCCTTTTGCTTTTTAACGGCCAGGGTATCCTTATCCAGAATGTTGCGCACGGCACCATATTTCAGGAAACGTTGCTTAACATAACGGCGCAGTTCGGGATTGGTAAGTTTAGCAAAGTTAGCAGCAATGTCGTTTACGTTTTTGATGATAGGATCCTTTACGCTTTTGTAGTAATCCTCCTGCATTTTCTGATCGCTTGGTGATGGATAGCTCTTTCCTGTTATACTATCGGTTATCAGTGTAACAAAAGGAGCATTCTTCATTAAATCTTCCATATTATCAGCGATATCTTTCAACGGGTTCAGCACCTTTTCGTTATCGGTAATCATTTTAGCCGAAGCTGCATCGCCGATGTTATTAAACAGGCCTTTTGCTTCTTCTAAACGGAAACCGATTAATGCATCGTATGCACGGCATTTATCGCCCATGTTCATATTACCTGCCTTATCGTAAATTTTAGAAGCCAGCAAAAAGCTGCCTTTGTCCATTACGTTTTTAGCCAATGCCTCCAAAGCATCATCATCCTTTTTGTCGGATAGGGCATCTGCTAATTTCAGGATCAGGTTGTCAGCTTCTTCGTAGCGGTTCTCATTATACAGGTAATCGGCATATTTCTGTATACCTTCACTAACACCGCCGGCCAGGTAAGCCTCAATAGCTTTTTGGTATTCTTTGCGGTTATAGTAAATATCG
>JAXLUO010000036.1:0-3839 GCA_046329495.1 Chitinophagales bacterium
GAAATTTATAGGTATGAAATACACTATCTATTTGTTGCTGCTATCAAGCGTGCTTCTAATTCCATCTTGCCGTAAACCAGGAGCTGTATCAGAAGATTATTTTGGCTATTGGGAAGTGACAGGAAGTTGCGACATATCCCATATGATAATTTATGATGATGGACAGGGTTGTTACCATGAAGGGAACTATTCTCATTCCTATACTTGTAATTATGATGCCTGCGGCAACATATTAGTGGGGCCGATTTTCTTTTATGTGGGCAAGTTGAAATTCAAAATACTGGAACCGATACACAGGGTAAACACACCTTACTTTAATTACTCCGGTTATTATGAAATGCGGCTGAAAAAGCCTTCCAGCATAGGGGATGCGGAATTAACGTTGCGGAAATACTTCATTTAGTTAGTATGCGCCCACATAATGATCTTCACCGGTTTGGGTATTTATCAGGTGCAATTCGGGGTTTGTAGTGTTCGGTACTAAATCACTGTAATGAGCACAATTATAGGTGCGGTAAGTGGCTGCAATAAACTGCCCATTGGCTGAACCCGACAAGTTCAGATACTCAGTATGCTCCGTTGCAGTTTGTAAGGCTGTGGTGCTCCAGGTGTTTACATCCGTTAAAAAAATGCCCGTATCATCAGCCCAGGCAATTTTATCGGCACCTGCCCAACATATTACGCGAATACCTGTCATTACACTTTCATCGGCAATTAAGCGGTGGCTATCGCTTAGCAGATTATTGTTATTATAGATGTTCACGAACTTACGATTGTAAGGCACCGCTATACGGCCATCAGTGTTAACCGAAAATGTTCGTATGCCGTAAAGCGTATCAATTAATGTAAATGATCCATCGGTATGGGTATATACCAGATCGGTCTTTACAAGTTCAGAAAAAGGACCACCCAAAAAATGCGTGGTAACATCAACCGGTTTAATACAGCTATAGGGTAGAGAAAGTTGTAACGAACCTTTATCTGCCAGTAGGCTTAAATTGCTTCCATCGGTGTTTGACGTGTAAATGGCTTCGCCATAATTTAGTGCAAGTTGATTGCCGGGACACCAGCCTAAGAGAAAATTAGCGGCAGCACCATTCTGCTGACTGCTATAAGCATGCATGGTGTCACTACCAAGATGGAATACATAAACAGTACCATTCCTTAAACAAGCGAAATCGCTGTCATTGGCCGGGTTAAAAGCCACCCCTAAATTCCAGGGCAGGCTCCAATCTTGCTGAGAACCGGGCGAGTATTCCGGATGGCATCCGGATAACTTGGTTTTTACGCAGGAATGATTGAACAAGGCAACGGCTATAATAATGGAGAGGCGGAAGAGGTGGACGGTTCTCATGGTTGTATAAAGATAACGAAGAATTGTTATCCTTATAACCAACCCCGGCACTTATTCCTCCGGAAATTCATCCATCAGCTTTTTATAATCTGCATCATTCTTCAGGCTTTTAAAGCAGGTGTTATAGGCGGTGCGGTTTACGTACCCTAACTCCAGCGCACCCCTTGCACATTGCAGCGCAACTGCTTTATTTTTATTTACTTCCGAATAGTAGTAGCCTAATGTTAGATAAACTTCTGCCTTGCTGTCCTTATCTTTTATAAGTGGCAGTAAAACCCGGCGCATCATATCTATGCTGTCGCCCATATCATTGTCCGCCCAGTATTCAATCAGCCATTGATAGTTGCTTGTCTCGTCCGGGTCGGCCTGCACAGCCTTATTATAATATTCTGCCGCACCATCCTGGTCGCCATCTTTATCCATTGCTTCACCCATTAGCTGATAAGCAGCAGCGTAGTCCGGCGATAGGTCCATAGCCAGTTCAGCATATTCCTGCGCCTTATCGTATTTCTTTTGGGCTAATGCCACGGCCCCATAGGCGGCATAGGCTTCGGCACTATCAATACGCAACAAGGCCTCGGCATATTTCTCGGCATCCGCATAACGCTTCATATTGGTTAAGGCCCACGAGGCATTAAAGAAGAACTGTGTCTGTGAAGAATCCAGCGAAATAGCCATATTGTATTTCTGCACGGCCTTGTCGTATTTCTTTTGGTCGGCATAAATATCGCCCAATAGCGAGAAGGCGCACTTGGTACACTCCAGTGTATGCATGGTGCTGTCAATACTAATGGAGCGTTCCAGATAATCTTTGGCCTTGTCCTTATTGCCTTTGTGGTAATACAAGCCCCCTAACGAATACAAAGGGTATATCCACTTGGGCGAAAGCAGGCTTGCCTTCTCCCAATTCTCTGTGGCTTTTTTCAGATTGCCGCTCAGGTAATACATCTCGCCCTGTATTTGATAGATGTAAGCGGCATCAGGCAGTATGTGCTTAGCACTGTCCAGCAGGTTAATAGCGATTTGCATTTCCTTCTTGCTTACAACCGTATCGTTCCACATATCCACCAACGATGCGGCTTGAAAGAACAGGCTCTGCGCCTGTAGCGAATGGTATAAAGGATGGTCCTTTTCTACGTGTTTTAAGGCTGCACTTATTTTTTGATAACCCAAAGCAAAATCGGCACGGTGTACAAACTTTTTGCCTTCCAGGTATTTGTTCAGCAGTACTTGCACTTCGTTTAAAAGCGATGCAGTAAAATTCTGCTCTGCCATATAAACGGCCTGGTTGTTATCGGTAGCGTGCTTTAACGTTTCCAGATAAAACTCAGCACTGTTCTTTAGCGGCAGCAACAAACGATCTTCTTTCATGGCCTTTTCAAATTGCCGGTACGCTTCCTGTTGTTCGGTGGTTAAGGCGTTTACCAAGGTTTCCATACTGCCTTTTCCGCTGGGCGGGTTATAGGCCGTTAATGCATTTGAATTTACGGCGGCTAAGGTTTTTGCCTTTTCACCGGGATCGGCTATGCCAAGCTCGGTGGTGTATTTCGACGGTCCTTCAAACACAGGCTCCTGCGTTTGTTTCGAATCTTTCACCACGTTGCTGTTTACATACGCCTCCAGTTCGCTTATGGTAATTTTGCCGTTGTTGTCGTTATCTGCTAAACCATACAAACCATTTACCAGGTAATACGAGAATACACCCCTGCCCTTGCCCCAATCTTTGCTTTCAAGCGAAAGTTGATCGGGTTGCGCTGAAAGTATTTTTATCTCTTTGTTCCATTTATTCAGCAAGGCTGCATTAGCGCTTCGTACGCCCTGTTCGCCGCCTGCAAGCTTACCTGAGTGGCAGGCATCTGAAACCAGTAACACGTTTGCATTCTTATTACTAAGCGTGGTAATGTAATCCTTAACAATGCTAACAGGCAAGGCGCCGGCTATATAAACCTGCTTGGGTGTATTATAGGTAAGCAGGTAACCGTTTTGGCTTTCAGTAAGGGTTTCTACATCGCCGTGGCCGCTGAAATAAATAATGGCCCGGTCGCCGCTTTGGGTTTGTTGTTTCAGCCACTCCAGCGCCACAATTATGTTGGCCGTGGTGGCATTCTCGTTGGTTAGCAGTTTAATGTTAGCTGCCGGTATCTGCCCGCCGCTTTTCGATTGCAGGTAATCGGCAAACTCCTGGGCATCACGGTCAGCATATTGTAGTTCAGGCCGCACTTCGGCATATTTCGAAATGCCCACCACTACGGCCCGGCTGATACCGGAAGGGGAGGAGGCTGCTGTATTTTCCAGCGTTGCACCCTTGGCGGTCTGTGCCTGCGATAGTATGGGGGCTGCACTCAACAGCATAAAAAGCAGGTGTAGTAGGCGGTTCATTCCTTAGGGGTTTGTAGCTAAGATACATTTAAGGCGTTTTTCCACGAACAAAAACCGCAACGGCTGTCTTTTAACCTGTTAAATGGTTTAAAACTATATCTTGTAA